>CAKUJH010000031.1 GCA_934661375.1 uncultured Victivallales bacterium | reverse complement strand
GAGGCGCAACAGGGCTACAATTTAGCACACTTTCACTCTTTGTCAAATCAAATTTCAATTTTTTTTCGTGTTTTTTCGGATTTCAATATCCGTATCCGTGGACATAAAAAACGTGTTCGGAGAAGTTTCACATTTTCATTTTCTGCAAATCCGCAGCGTCCGGAAGAAACGGATAAAGCCACATATCCAATAACGGACGTCTCTTCAGTTTTTCCTGCAAGGCTTTCATACGGTCATCCGCGGTACTATTTTTCTTCAGCCATTTCACGAAATCAGGATGAAATGTCATAATCGTTTTTTCAATTCGAAATGAGTAAGACGGAACTCCTTTTTCCAAAAAATCTACTGGACGAAAACATACATAACTCTGGCCTGTCCAAAAGTTTTTGCAAAAATAAAAATCTTCGAAAAACCACGCGCGCTGCTTATTCTGAAAATCTTCCTCGAATTTTTTCCGGGCTTCCCGCCCTGACGGAGTTGTCTCCGGAAGCCAAATGACAAGCGGATATTTTCCGAAGAGTTTCACTTCCAAATATTCCGAAAGCGCCATCAAATCATATTTGGAAGGCTGCGGATTGGGTCCAAACAGCAAAAACTTCTCAAACGCAGTCTCCACGTAAAAACACAGTGGACCTGCTGCGACATCCGGATTCCCTGCAACAGTTTCATAATACTTGTCATCCCAATTATCCAAAATCCAAATATCCGTCCGGCAGATTGGAGACAGCCATTTATGTAAAGCGGGAAAATGGAATTCTCCATTGGCATTGGTATATGTTTCGACATTCTTCCCGTAACTGCTCATCCGGACACATGCATTCTCCAACGGTCTCCCCGAAGAATCCGTTATTCTGCCGCTGCATTCAGGCACAATGCAGCCATACCGCGGCAATGCACAGCCGCCAGTCAATACCGATATCAGCAGAAGAAGAAATATATTCCATGACAATATCATTTTATCGGCTATTGGAATCTTTATCGATTACTGCCGCAAAGGAGTTTAAATCAGAAAAAGCCCGCAGATATTCCCGGGCTTTTTCTGACAGTCGGGATATTATTCCCACTCGATCGTTCCCGGCGGCTTCTGGGTAATGTCGTAAACCACACGGTTGACGCCGTCCACTTCCGCAATAATGCGCGATGCCATGTTTTCCAGCAGTTCCCACGGCAGACGCACCACCTGCGCCGTAACCGCATCCACACTGTTGATGGAACGGATGGCAATCACATATTCATATGTGCGGGCATGGTTTTTCATGCCGACAGTCTTCACCGGAACGAAGATGGCAAAAGTCTGCCAGGTTTTGTGGTACCAGCCGGATTTCAACAGCTCTTCGGTTACGATGGCATCCGCTTCCCGCAACATTTTGAGCGTAGAGCGGTCAATCGCGCCGACATGACGCACCCCCAGAGACGGTCCGGGGAACGGATGGCGGTCAATCATTTCCGGCGGCAGACCGAGCAGACGTCCGACCTTGCGGACTTCATCCTTGAAAAGACGTTCGACCGGTTCGACCAGCTTGAATTTCAGATCCTTGGGCAGACCGCCCACATTGTGATGACTCTTGATGACGCCATTGGGGTTGCCGTCCAGCGGGATGCTTTCAAGAATATCGGGATAGATGGTGCCTTGTCCGAGGAACGGGGCATTGATTTCCGCCGCGGCTTCCGCAAAGACATCAATGAATTCCTTGCCGATGATTTTGCGTTTCTTTTCCGGATCAGACACTCCCGCCAGTTTATCCAGGAACCGGTCGGACGCGTCAATGTAGCGGAGATTCATGTCGAAAGTATCGGCAAAAACTTTCTGCACCATTTCAGGTTCATTTTTCCGGAGCAGACCGTGATTGACAAACACGCAGGTAAGCTGTTTGCCGATCGCCTTGTGAATCAGCGCGGCAACCACCGAGGAGTCAACACCTCCGGAAAGTCCCAGCACAACTTTCTGATCGCCGACCTGTGCGCGGATATCGGCAATGGCTTCATCTATGAAGTTTTCCATTTTCCAGAGTCCGTGACAGCCGCATTTTTCCATACAGAACGCGATGGCTTTTTCCGCCTGAGCCGGAATGTTTTCTTTGGTGATTTCCAGTTCCAGCAGAGGCAGACCGAGTGCCTTGAACCGCTGCAGATCGGCGTCATGCGCGGGAACGCCGGGGTCAGCACAGACAATCAGACCGACGGGTTTTTCCTGCATCACCCGTTCGACAGGGACGGTATATGGCATGACCATGGTGTAGATATTGCGGTCACGAACCGCACGAGCCACTTTCTGAATGTCTTCGCAGACAAAATTCAGCAGAATAATGGTTTCCGGTGTTTGTTTCATGTTTCTTCAATCTCCCGTTAAAGTGAGTGCCACGGAAACACAATACATGCGGAATTGCCTGATTGCAAATCAAAAAGCCAAAAAACACGCAAAAAATGGAGTATCATTTGCAGTTCAAATGGATTGACATGGGATAACAATTTATTTTTTTTTTGCATATTTTCTTATTCCATCACTTGAAAAGTAAACGGATGTTTACTATATTATCGGTAAACAATCGTTTACTTGAAATAGAATGGAGGTTTATGAAAAGCACAAAGGACAGAATACTGAAAACCGCACTGAACTTATTTGCGCAAAGAGGTTTTGATGCGGTATCCATGCGGGATATAGCCGGGGAACTCGGAATCACCGCGGGTGCGCTGTACCGGCATTACGCGGGAAAACAGGATATTTTTCAGAGCATTCTGCGGCGGATGGAAGAATTCGACCGCAAAAATGCCGTGCAATGCAGTCTGCCGCAGGAAGGATATACCGAAAACCCGGATAGTTACCTGGACATCGGACACGCCGAGCTGATGGAATTCACATTGTGTATGTTCCGTCATTGGACTGAAAATGAATTTGCTTCGGCGTTCCGGCGTCTGCTGACTCTGGAACAGTACCGTTCCCCGGAAATGAACGCGCTGTATCAGCAGTATTTCGGCAGCGGCGTTCTGCATTATCTGGAAGATCTTTTCCGGACGAACGGGTCGAAAGATCCCGAAACGGATGCATACCGGTTCTATGCTCCGTTTTATCTGCTGATGAACCAATATGACACCGCCGGACGGAAGAAAAAACAATTGATCCGGCAGCTGAAAAGGATTTTACAATGAACTATCAGAAAAGTCAAAAGTATGACACTCCCGAACTGCGGGACAGAATCATGGGACCGAATCCGGTCAAGCTGGCGGAGGAACTGCTGACGGATCACCGGATTCCCCGTGCAGGAACAGTGCTGGATCTGGGAAGCGGTCAAGGACTGACTTCGGTTTTTCTGACAAAGGAATACGGGTTCAGAGTGTATGCGGCGGATTTGTGGAGCGATCCGGCGGAGAACCGGAAATTTTTCGCAGCCATGGGGCTGTCCCCGGAACAGATCACGCCGGTCAAGGCGGATGCGGAAAATCTGCCGTTCGAGCGGAATTTCTTCGATGCAGTGGTCAGCATTGATTCCTACAATTATTTCGGACGCAATGAAAACTATCTGGACGAAAAACTTCTTCCGTATGTAAAAAAGGACGGTCTGCTTTATCTGTCATTTCCCGGCATGAAGAAAGATTGTCATCATGCCCTGCCCCCGGAACTGCTGCTTTCCTGGACTCCGGAGCAGCTGGATTATCTGCACGATACGGATTACTGGCGTTCCATATTCGGAAAATCCCGCGGGGCGGAACTGCTTTCCCTGTGCGAAATGGAAAGCAATGAGGAAGTCTGGAACGACTGGCTGGTCTGTGAAAACGAATATGCGGTCAACGACCGTAAATCCATGCAGGCGGGCGGCGGGAAATATCTGAATTTCATAGCTGCCGTTCTGCGGAAAAGGAGTTGAAGATGTTCTGTTCATGGAATATCATATCTCTGGGTGAAAGCTCGCGGATTTGCTGTCGCCGTCTGAAAGGGGAAATGAAACATGAATAAAACAGATTATACTTTTCACGGCGGACTGGAAAAAGAAATGCGGATCCGTCTGGAAATGCTGCGCGAAGTGAACGGACTGCCGGCAGATTTCGTTTTTCCGCCGGAACTGATAACGGAAAGCCGGGAATTTTTCCGGAACGGCGATCAGCTGACAGTACTGGCGACCGATTGCGGACAAGTTGTCGGCTGTGCAACGATCTGCTTCATCCGTCTGATGCCGACATTCAGTCATCCCACAGGAAAACGGGCGCATCTGATGAATGTTTACACTGCGGAGAAATACCGCCGCAGAGGGATTGCCAGACACATGACCGAAATGCTGATAGACGCCGCAAAAGAACGCGGGGTCACGGAAATTTCGCTGGATGCAACGGATGCGGGACGTCCGTTTTATCTGAATCTCGGATTTCACACCAACGAAGAGGGCATGGTCCTTCTGTTGAACCCCAAGGAGTCAAAATGAATCCTGATACTCTCTATTCTTCACCATATGAAAAATTCACCGCAATTTATTCGAGGAATCGGAAGGAGTTTGAACAATGCTGAAATTCAGTACAGAACGGCTGTATCTGCGAGAAATGACCCAGAATGATTTTCCGGCTTTGAGCCGAATTCTCCGTGACCCGGAAGTCATGTATGCCTACGAAGGAGCGTTTACCGAAGCGGAAACGCAGGCATGGCTGGACAATCAGTTCCGGCGCTATGCGGACCGGCATGGGGTTGTGGGCGGTCTGTTCCATAATCCGCGACACCAACCGGGCATCGCAGAAAGTGGCGGAACGCAACGGCATGAAGCGCATGGATTCATGGGTCAAGCATTACCGTGGAGTGGATATGCCGCATTTCCGTTATGAAATCTCGCGTGCCGACTGGGAAAAGCTGACCGGAGGTTAATCGCTGTTTTTTTTCAAACGATGTTCCGGAGTAAAGTTGAAAAACAACTGAAAAATGCTATAATATCCACGTGTACAGGAGAGCTTTCCGGCAGGATACGGAAAGCTTTCCTGTCTGTTTCATAGCAAAGAAAAGGGCGGTTCAGATGAGAAACATTGCAGATTTTTCAGACTTCAAATCCGGAGATAACTGGACTCCTGCCGTTGCGGCGGCGCTGCGTCAGGAAAAAGAAGGACTTTTTTTCCCGAACGGCGTTTACCATTTTTATCCGGAAGGAGCAGAAACGCGCTATGTGTACATTTCCAACAATGATGAAGGACTGAAGAAACTGATTTTTCCGGTACAGAACCGCGCAGGTTTCTCCATTCAGGGTGATAACGCCGATTTTATTTTTCATGGAAGAGTGGTACCTTTTTTCCTTTTCCGAATCCGGGACTTGCGGCTTTCCGGATTTTCTGTCGACTTTGCCGTTCCTTCCATTGTGGAAGCAGATGTCGTTGATTGCGATGAAAAATTCATTACTCTGCGTTTTCCGGAAAACCGTCCCTACTGGATTCAGGACGGCAGAATCTGCTTCATAAATGATGAGTACCGATTCATGAAGACTTCTTTTCCCTGGGAAGTGTTTGATCCGGAACGCCGGGAACGGGCGGCTGGCAGGAAATCCGGAACGGCGGACATTGATGCGGAAGAACTTTCACCGGGAACCGTGCGTCTTCCGAACCGTTACAGCATCGCGGCTCCCGGAGACCATCTGGTCATGAAGCCGGAACCGCGTCTTACACCGGGAATTGTGCTGGACTCCTGCCGGAATGTACAGATACACAATGTGATGCTTCATTCCGCCTGCGGCATGGGAATCATTGCCCAGAATTCGTTTGACATTGAATTGAAACAGGTATGCACCGGAGTCCGGCCCGGCAGCGGACGGAGTGTATCCGTTTCTGATGACGCGGTTCACTTTGCCAACTGCGGCGGCTATATTCATATTGAGGATTGCCGGTTTGAAAACCAATGGGACGATGCGGTCAATATTCACGGAGTTTACCGTTCTTATATTCCCAAAAACAAGGATGTGCATTTCCTCAGGGCGGGACATTATCAGCAGTTCGGGATTCCTTTCGTTGAAAAAGGAGAGCGTCTGCTGATTGACGGGCAGTGTTATACGGTCAGTTTTCTGGAGGACGGCAAGCAGTATGCCTGGTTTGACACAGAGGAACCGCTGCCGGAAGACATTCCGTTCGCCTCTCCGGTGCTGAATCTGGACCGGCAGCCGGATGTCATCATCCGGAACTGTATATTCCGCGGAAATCAGCCGCGCGGCGTACTCTGCTCCAGCGGCGGACATGTGGTTATAGAAAACAATTATTTCCATACTCCGTGGGCGGCGGTGCTGGTCGCCGGAGACTCGGATTACTGGTTCGAGGCCGGCCCCGTCAATGACATGACGATCCGGAACAACACCTTTGACAATTGTTTTTATCAGGGATGTCCCGGCTCAACGCGGGGAGTAATTGACATTCATCCGTCGCTGGAGAAAATGGACAGCTTTTATCATCGTCATATCCATATTCTGAATAACAGATTCAACGACAATCACGGCAGGATGCTGAGTGCAGACTGGACAGATGATCTGCTGTTTTCCGGAAATCACTGGAGTGAAGATCACTCCTATGACAGCCAGATGCCGGGCAAGGCGGTTGTCCTGACGCACTGCGGACAGACAATCCTGAAAGACAACGTGCTGCCGCCGGGAAATGAAAAATAACCGGCTGTGATTCCGGCAGACAGGTGCGGAACCGGCGTTCATCTGCAGAATGCGCCGGGCGTGATTCCGGTTACTTTGCGGAAAGACCGGTAAAAATGGCTGACGTCGGAAAAACCGTATTCCTCCGCGATCTGTTTGATGGAAGAATCTTTGCGGAGCAGAGATTTTCCGGCAGCGGCAATGCGTCCGCGCATGGCAAATTCGCCGAAGGGAATCCCGATACGCTGCTTGAAAGTGGCGGCAAAACGGCTTCGGCTCAATCCGCAGGCGGCGGAAGCCTCATCCAGAGACACCAGCCGGTGTACTTCATCCCGTGCCAGCAGCAAGGCAGGATAAAGCTGTCTGAATTTTCCTGCGACATCGTGCATCTGCGCCGGTATGCGGGCTGCCAGCAGCCAGATCAGACGATGTATTTCCAGCCATTGCCCGCTCTTGTATCCGGGCATCTGCGCGCGTTCCATGTGCAATATGCTGCGGACAATGCCGAGAAGCCGGGCGCGGTCTCTGCGCGATGTGAACCGGGGACGTTTTTCCGGAGACAGAAGAAAAAGCTGCAGCCAATCAAGATCATGAAACGGCGAAATACTGCCCAGCAGAAGCAGATCAATGGTGATCACCAGATAACGCACCCTGCCCTCCTCCAGACGCGCCCGGTGTTTTTCCCATGGTCCGGTCAGGCAGCATTCCCCCGGACGGCAGAGTATTTCGCAATTCCGGTATTCCATCCGCATGGTTCCGGCAATGACAATGATGATCTGCGGGGCGAAATGAATATCACCGGGCGGTTCCAGCGGACCGTTTTCTGTTTGGTCATACAGCAGGAACGGCTGTGCCGCATCCAATGGATGAACCACTTTCCGGTATTGTGCATATTTTTTCTTTTCAGGATATTTCATTCAATTGTAAATTCCGGTTTAATCTGTTTATGTTCAGCAATATATCATGGAAAATATATTTTTTCAAATCCAAAACAACAGTAATATCATCCAATTATTTCGGGTTGCATTTCCGTGAAACGCGGCTATATTGAATCATTGAAAACAGAATCATCATAAAGAAACAAATCAAAACAGGAGACAGCAAAATGGCAAAATATCGTGTGGCAGTAATGGGGCTCGGCATGGGCGATGCGTGGGCAAAAGCGGCAGTTGAACTGCCGGATACGGAACTGTGCCTGGTTTATGATCCCGCATTCGGGAAGTATTCACGCATCGACACGGAATACTATGAATCCCATAATATTCCGCGGGCAAAAACGGAAGAGGAAGTGTACGCATCGGATGCCGATATTGTAGTGGTGGCTTCCCCGGATCAGTTCCATGCGGAACAGAGTGTCCGCGCTCTGAAAGCGGGCAAGCATGTTGCCTGTGAAAAACCGTTGGCTCCGACCGTGGCGGACTGCCGCCGGATCATCGAAGCAGTACGCTCCACCGGAAAAGAATTCATGACCGGTCAGGTCTGCCGGTATGCACCCTGTTTCAAGCTGATGAAACAGCAGATCGAAGCAGGACGCATCGGCGAAATCGTGGCGATGGAAGGCTCGTATGCGCATGATTATACTGAAGCCCCCGGCTGGGAAGACTGGCGCAAATGCGCGGAAGTCGGCCGTTACGGATTTCTCGGCGGCGGCTGTCATTCTCTGGATTTGCTGCGCTATCTTGCCGGCAACCCGCTGGAAGTCTGCTGTTACATGAATCAGAAATTTCTGAAAGACTGGTCCAAACCGGATACCGGCGTTGCCATTGCCAAATTTCCGAACGACGTCATTGCCCGGATTTTTATTTCCATCGGCATCAAAGCACCGTATACGATGGGAACGATTGTCTACGGAACCAAAGGAACACTCCGCTACCGGGATGAACAGTGCGTGGAAATTGCCGAGGAAAGCGTTTACAGCACCACGAAGGAACTGCAGTTCACCAAAATTCCGTCGCTGGGAGTGGCGCACCATATCAAATTTGAACTGGAAGCATTTGTCGACCATCTGAAAAACAAGACTCCATTTCCGAGTGATGTGCTGGAAGGAACCGGTACCGTGGCTTTTGCAGAAGCCGCCATCCGTTCCGCTGAAACCGGTATGCCGCAGAAGGTTGCATCCGATTTTTAACTCGCCCAAAACGGCAATCAAGGAAAAGAGGATTCCAGATGAAACAACTCAGACTTGCTTTGATCGGCTGCGGCGGACGTTCGGAACTGGCATGGTATTTTCAGCGTCCGGACCTGGGGACTGTTCTGGTCGCAGCGGCAGATCCGCAGCCGGCGGCACGGGAAAAATTTCTGTCTGCGGCAAAAGGTCCGGTCATTCCCCGGTGTTATGCGGATTACCGGGAAATGGTGGAGAAGGAACACCCGGACGCGGTGCTGATTCTTTCTCCGGACTATCTGCATGAAGGACATGCCGCGTTTCTGCTGAAACGGAAAATCGCTGTGTTTCTGGAAAAACCTCTGGCAATTTCCGTGGAGAGCTGCGACCGTCTGATCCGTCTTTCAAAAGAAAACAATACCCTGCTGATGGTCGGGCATAACATGCGTTATATGCGCTTTTCCCTGAAAATCAAGGAACTGATTGATTCCGGCGCAATCGGGGAAGTCCGTGCCGTCTGGTGCCGGCATTTCATCAACTATGGCGGCTATGCCTACTTCACGCGCTGGATGTGCGAGGAGGACAAGGTCAACAGTCTGCTCCTTCAGAAAGGCGCACATGACATCGACCTGATTCACTGGTTTGCCGGTGCGGAATCCGTCCGGGCCGTCGGTATGGGAAATCTGACAGTCTACAACCATTGTCATCGGCGCAAACCGGGCGAACCGCGTCCTTCGGATGACATTCCACCGTGGCCGCCGCTGGAAAAACAGAACCTGAACCCGGTTATCAATGTCAACGATCACAACATGCTTCTGCTGACTTTGTCAAACGGAGTTCAGGCGGCGCTGCTGGAATGTTTCTACACGCCGGACAGCTGTCGGAATTATACCATCATCGGCACGGCAGGACGTATTGAAAACTACGGGGACACGCACGATCACCCGACAGTGGAAGTCTGGAATGTACGGCACACAGACCGTGTCTTCAGCATGAACGGCGATCTGTCATTTGATGTAACGCCGCTGGAAGGCAGCCATGGCGGAGCCGATCCGCTGATTGCAGAGGATTTCATCCGGTGTCTGCATGGCGAAAAACGCCCGGATGTCCCGCTGGCGGCAGCGCGCGCCGCAGTTGCCGCCGGATGCGCCGGAGCCGATTCCATGCGCAGCGGCGGTATGCCCGTTGACATTGCACCCCTTCCGGAGGATCTGATCGCATGGAGTCATTGATTTTCAAAGTGCTGGGGACTTCCGCCTCATCCGCCATCCCGGAATATTTCTGCAGCTGTCCGGTCTGCACTTATGCCCGGACACATGGCGGCAAGGACATACGGAGCCGCACGGGATATGCCATCGGACAGACGGTCCGTTTCGATTTCGGTCCGGATGCACAGATGCAGAATCACCGGTTCGGACTGCGCGGCGATCAGCTGGAACACCTGTTTTTCACCCACAGTCATATTGATCATTTTTTCATTGACAACTTTGACAAACTGGAATACCGGGATCATCCGCTGAACATCTACGGCAATGCCGAGGTTCTGCGGCGTCTGCTGGAATATCCGTCCGCGGAATTCATGAATCTGCATGAACTGCATCCGGGAGATGTTACGGAAATTCCGGAACTTCAACTGAAAATTCTGGCTCTTGAAGCAGATCACATTCCCACCGAGCAGGCACTGCTTTACCGGATTGAACATGGAGAAAACCGGGTTCTGATTGCACATGACACCAATATTTTCCCGGAAAGCACTTTCAGAATGCTGGCAGGAAAAGTCTGCCGGCATATTTTCATGGATTGCACCTGGGGCGATCTGGACCGCGGATTCGGCCACATGGGACTGCCCAACAATCTTGCCGTGCTGGAACGTCTCAAAGAACTCGGTGCGGCGGATGAACAAACCTGTCTGCATCCGACGCATCTGGGGCATCGTTACGGAGCCATGATTCATGAAAAATGGCTGTACCCTGCGGCTTATGACGGAATGGAACTTGAGCTGTAAGACGGCATCAGTTGAAATCCGGTTCCGGCTGGATGTAAGTCTTCCGGACCGGCGCCCCCGGATCTTCAATCCGTTTCATCAGAAGATCAATCAGCATATCCGTGGTGTTTCTGCGGAAACTCCGGAAATAATGCACGGTGATGATGGACGGCAGAAAGAACGGGGTGTCCTCAAAGCAGACTGCCTCAAAATCATGTTCAAGACAGTAACGGCGTTTTACCGCTTCCATGGCAAACAGCTGGAGGTTTTCCTGATTGGAAAAGAACCAGTATTTCGGAAGAACGGAAAGCTGCTGAAAACGCTGAAATATCTTTTCTCCGGCGCAAGTGTCATCCCCCATCATCAGCAGCAGATGTTCCCGCTGAACCAATCCGGCATTCAGCAGAGGTTCAATGCGGCCGTCTCCTTCGGATAAAATAGCACCCATCGGGGCGGAACCGCACCGGCGGCGCAGCTTTTCCACCAGCAGGGAATTGTCAAACAGCAGAGAATCTCCGGGATAATCCTGTTTGTCCGGCGAATACATGACCGTCGGAACCGGAGCCGGAAACGGCGTTTCCTGATTGTTCCAGAGAATGATTCCCTCCACGCCGTGCCGGACCAGATTATTGTAAGCGGCGGAAATCGCACCTTTCTGCGCAGAGCTTTCCTTGTCCCAGAAATAGAACAAGGCGGTTTTTCCCATTTTCTGAAGCCGCTGCTGCAGATAAGTTGCCATGCGGGCATAACATGCCACGACCGGAGCGTTCATCATCACGCCGATCAGTCCGCTGCGTCCGGATTTCAACGCCAGCGCCGCATAATTGGGGGCGCAATCCAGTTTCTGTGCCAAATCCAGAATCTCCTGACGGCGTTTCGGAGAAACCCGGCAGTACTCCTTGCCGTTCAGCACTGCCGAAATCACCGACGGCGACACGCCCAAACGCTGCGCCAGATATTTATAGGTTACAGCCATAAATTGTCCTTTAACATTTCATGCCCGGTACAATAACACTTCCCGCAGGAAAATCAAGTCAGGGAGAAGTGTTATTGACCAGGCAGAACAGAATCACTCTGCGGACAATGCCGCATTTTCAAAAGCAATCTGTGAATTGGCGAACACAATCAGTGAAAGCATTCCGATATGAATGTTCTTTCCATTCAAATCCGACGGCAGTTCCAGTGAGCCTTTGAATGTTTTGAAATCATTTTGCGGCACACTGCCCTGCACCAGAACTTTTGAACCGGCATAAACGCCCTTCCGGTCATACAGCAGCATCAGCGCGGCAAATCCGCCGGTCCCCTTCCCCTGAATGGAAAATTCCATTTTTTTGCTGCCTTTCAAATCAAACTGCCGGGTATCGACATAATAGCTGTTTTTATCCGTTTCAACATAAAGCGCATGATCCGTTTTATTGGAAGCCGCTATTGCTTCACAGGTAACGCCGGGACGTGTTCCGCGTCCGCGCCAGATTTCGGGTTTTCCGTTTTTGTCCACGGCGAATTTTCCGTTGATCGGCAGTTCCGCCGCCATGGCGGAAACAGCGGTGCCGCAAAGCAGCATCAGAGCCAGATGTTTCAATGTCCTGTTCATTTTTATTGTTCCTCCTTTTTGAGATGGTTATGCCGAATTTTCAAATCGCTCAGAAATCCTTTGAAATAACCGGTGTCGGCACGGATGCCGGCACTCGGTCCGCCGGCGCCGCCGAATGTTGCCATATTAAACAGTGCGCCGCGTCCGCGGAACGGAAAACACCGTGTTTTGCCGTCTGCGGAAAACGTGATTTCATCCACGGTTCTGCTTACCCGGATTACGGTCCATTTTCCGGCAGGAACGAACAGCCCGGTATCAAAGAAGACTGGCTGTTCGCGCATATCGTAATAAATGCCTTTGAGTTTTGAATTCTCTATGACCAGTTCCAGACCGTAGGAACGGCGGGTGCCGAAATTGCAGCTCCGCAGAAGAACTTGATCAACCGGTTCGCGCCGAATCCGGAATTCCAGTTCATAAGGAGCCGCCCGCGGAATCATATCGCGCGGCAGCACCAGATATTCCCCCTGTCCGCTGAACCGCAGCAGCCGGCATCCGTTTTCCTGAACCCATTCCGGCGCAGTGGTCTGCGTATCCGGCGGCAGAATTCCGCGGCGGACAGCGTCCCCGCATGATTCATCCATCGGGAAACTGTACGTCCAGCCGCCGCCCAGCATCATATCCCATTCCGGCGCTTCTGTATTTCCCATGAACAGCCCTTTTTCCGGTGAAAAAACCGCCTGGATGTCCGGAATGCGTTCGGTGCTGATCTGTACCGTAACCGGCTGACGCCGGGTTTCGCTCCATAATGTCATGCTTTCCTTACGGGAATCCGGTTCTTTCAGGACCTGAACCGGACTGCGGAAAATTCGTCCGCTTCCGGTAATCGCCCGAAGCTGAAGCAGCGGAAAACGGAACGCTGAACGCAGACGGACCTGAGCAACACCTGTGCGCATCTTCAAATGTTCCGGATAATCCCCCAAATTATCCAGACGGTAAAGTTCCATCCGGACATCTTTTCCGATCATTCCGGCATATTTCCCGGTTTGCTGAACCGCGGCAAGATCAAATCCGGTTTCCGGCAAACCGTCATAACGGAATATCAGCCGCGGATTTTTTTTCATGGCATCCAGCGGAACACTCAGCAGAAAATTGCCGCGTCCGCCGTAAACGAAAGTGGTTTTGATCCGCAGCTCATCTTTGACCATGAAGCCGTTGGCAAACTGTTCAAACATGCCGCATTCCGCGGACCGCAGATGCCAGCCGCTGACTCCCGGAATGGAAATCCGTCCCGAAAGTCTGCCGATATTTTTCTTCGACGTGAAAAATCCCCGGAAGACTGCTGTTTTTTCCCGGTCAAACTCCCGGTTCCGGTCCAGCGAGTACACTTCGTCTCCGCAGTCCACTATTTCCAGAGACGCCAGTTCTTCCGGCGTAGAAAACTGCGCATCCGCCGTATAACTGCCGTCCTCCTGCTGCCGGACTTTGAAATTCCAGCTTTCCGGGATGAGTATTTCACGCAGCGGAACACGGGTATGCAGATAACGGGTATTGGTTGTAGTCATGATCCGGGTATAATCAAACGCATCCCATTTCCGTTTTCTGCCGTTCCAGACGGTTTCCAATTCATAGCGGACTGCCTGATACGGTGCCAGCTCTTCCGCCGGGAAACGCCAGGTTACGGCACGCATGTGCGCCGGATTTATTTTTTCTTCCGGCAGAGCAATAATCTTTTTTCCATGTTCATCCAGCAAGGTAAGCCGGGCGGTAATTTCTCCGGAGGTGCCGTCCGGAACATTCAGCAGTTCCAGATGAAGCACTTCACCCAGACGCACCTGTCGCGGGGTGCTTAAAATCAGATTCGGAACGGTGGTATCATCCCCCGGTCTCGGCTTCGGAGTCTGACCGTCAAAGCAGCTCCGGGCATACGCCAGAATCCGTTCCAAAGCCCGTCCGCTGGATACCGTCGGCTGAAATGAGGTATTCTCATTGGCCTCGTTCCACTCAAACAGCATCAGCAGGTCGGGGTTCATTTTTGCCGCACCTTTCAGATAAGTCCGCACCGCTTCTGTGCCGTATTCACCGTAACACGTGCCAAACAGGTGATTGATATAGCCGTGCCGCACATACAATCCCGCCAGCTTGTCTTTGTTTTCCGGACGGGAAAACTCTTCAAGCAGAACCGGCAGCATGTAACGGTCATACAGTTCCGTCGGCAGAATGCGCCAGGGATATTCGCCGTCCGGATGCCGGTAATTTTCAAATACCCGCAGCTGCAAGCCGTCATAAAGAGACAGAGCTTCCCGGACTTGATTCCGGAATGCATCCAGTTCCGCCGCAGTGAGTTCTGTTCCGTTGTGCCTGTGCCGGTTGAACGCATTGTAGATGTCAAGAAACGGCAGTTCCGCCACAATGACAAACGGCGGAACTTCGCGGTCGGCGCGGAGTCTCAGAACAAAAGTTTTCAGCAGAGCCATGACCTTCGGTGCACTGGAACCGTAATTCCAGACCAGCAGTTTCCCGTCAATCCGTGCGCTGGCGGGGGATTTCCCGGCAAAAATCAAAGTTTCCCGCAACCGCTGATATCCTTTCTCTGTGGCGCCTTCGCCCGTAACCAGCACCATGGCATGACCGAAATCCAGAATGGATTTTTCTTCCAGATACTGCAAATGCCGCTTATGCAATGTCTGGTAAGAAATGGCGGCAAAACCGTCAAGTCTATACTTTCTGCCGATTTCCACATCCTTGAGAAAACCGTTTTTTTCCGGATCTTCTCCGCGCCGCAGGGAAATATCCGTAAACAAGGGTCGGTCGATGAAACGGTTCTGAAAATTCTGCCAGGGTTTATATGGTTGACGTTCCGCATAAATCCGGACTTTTTCCAGTTTGCGGACTCGTTTGCCTGGCGAAAGATCCACATCTTCCGCCGAACGCGTATAAGACGGCGTTCCCGCCATCCCGGAGCAGGAGATGACGAGCAGCGCTAGTATGGTCAACAGCCCCTTCTTCACTTGACTGCCTTTCCGTCAGGGGAAATCAGACCGTCCGGAGTGGCACGGACTCCATGATATTTGCGGTACAGTTCCCAGACTTGCGTCGGGACAGATGCGCCCCGGTTGTCTATGGCGGCAGGAATGTCCGTACCGGAAACAAAGGAAGGCTTCTGTTCCAGATAAATTCCGACAGCTTTCAGAGAGCCGTCCGCACCGAGCCGCTGGAAAGAACCGCGTTTCCCGTTGAAAATCACACCGGGCATGGAGTAAAACACATTGTCTTTGAATACATCCGTTTTATCTGCAATACGGATCTGGGTTGCAAAACGTCCGATAATACAGCGGACGGCTTCAATGCCGATGCCGGCACGGCCGAACGAACAGAAATCGTGTCCGTTCATCAAAGTACAGCCGGTCAGTTTCATCGGATTGCGCATGAACAGCAGCGGCTGATCCGGCAGTCCGCGCACCACGCAATTTTCCAGCTCAATGATGCTGTCTCCATAAGCGGCGCACTGTTCCGACGGAGAATTGTCGAGAATCAGACAATCTTTCATCCGGACAACCGCCTTCCGGGTAGTGGAAACGCCCGGCTCGAATACATTGTCCGCAATCACGCAGCCGCGGAATTCCACTTTCGAGCTGTCCACATTGCAGATTCCCGCGCTGCCGCAGTTCATCGCCAGACAGTTTTCATAAACCGCCTCGGTATCTTCATGGGCGGAAAATCCCTGTCCGCAATTGCTGACCGCGATGCAGTTGACAAATCGGGCGTTTTTCGCTCCGACAGCGGTATCGAAGCCGTCATTCCAGGAATGCATCACAACGAAATTCCGGATTTCCGTATGCGGCTTCAACGCATAGAATCCGGCATTTGCCGGCAGCTGAATCCGGCATTGTTCCAGCGTCTTCCCTTCCGGCAGATGAAAATAAACCTTCTGCTCGGAACGGCTCCACCAGAATGATCCCGGCGTTTTTTTCAGAGCGTCAAGACTTAAAGCATTGACTGCCTCCTGTCCGTCGACAAACCAGATTTTAAGATTCGGCATCCAGTAATCCTGTTTCACAAACGAACGGTACCGGTTGCTCATCGGCCAGAATCCGGTACGGACAATCCCTCCGGATACTTTTTCCCAGCGGTCTGCCGGCACAGCGGCAAGTCCGGAAATCACCGCTCCGTTTCCGTTGATGACCAGCGGAGCGTTTTCCGTTCCACCGACATTGACAAAATAGCTTTTCCCTTTCACTCCGGGATATGCCCGGACATACGGTTTACCGGTATTGACCACTTCCAGCCGATCGGATGTTTTCAATGCCCGGATGCCTCTTTCAATGGAGGCAAACGGTTTTTCCTGTGTCCCGGCTGCCCGGTCATCGCCGCGGGTGTTGTCAACATAATACGTCGCGGCATCAGCAGCAAACACTGCCGAACATAAAAAAAGCACTGTCCAGATTTTCATATTTTTTCTCCAGATTAAGGTTTCAGTTCAAATTCCAGAAGACGGAAATCATTTCCGTTGACTTCAAACTTTGCCGGATTTTCTGATTTTCCGGTTTCCGCATCCCGGCAGACCGTCATCCCTTTAACCTTCAGGGACACGGACTGTTTCCGGGCGGACGTATTGGAAATCACAGCCAGCAGTTTTTCCGGTTTCCGCCAGGAACTGACCAGCAGATCTTTCCCCTCGCAATGAATCATATCGTCCGGATTCTCATAATAAGGAACAAACCGGCAATCCGGCTGCAAACATCCGAACCGGGAAAGAATGGTGAAAATCCGGCTGACCAGCGGAAAATCAATTCCTGCGGCAGGACGGCGGATCCAGGTCCACGGGTACAGCCAATGCGGCAGCATCATGCTCAATTGCGAACGGGAAAGCGGCAGGAACCGGTCATTTTTCCAAATTTCAAACGGCGTGGATTTCCGGTAACTGCCGCACAGAACAAGCGGCAATGCCCCGATCTGACTGCCGGTATTCACGGTCCGGATATAATCCGCGGGGTACCGTTCCGTATACATCTTTTCTCCGTAATGGGATTCCCAGCCCAGCTGCACTGTCGCCAGAGAAAAGACCGGAACCAGCAAGGCATTGGTCATGTGAACTTCCAGAAAACGCGGAACATCTCCCGCTTCATGCTGCATGACGGCAATCCGCTTGACCAGCTCGCGCATGGCAAGCAGTCCGCAGTCGGCATGAACGAAACCGTATTCATCCCGTTTTGCCTGCGTGTCCGGGTTTGTATCCGGAATAATGAACATATCGTCCAGATAAATTCCTTTGATTCCATGACGGATCTGTTCCCGATAGGAACTTGCCAGATAATCCAGCAGAGACGGCGTGAGCATTGCCCGGTAACCGGTGATATATCCCAGCGGTTCGTTCGCCCATTCCGAGCGGAAGTACATGGCTGTCGGGTCGATATTGGTAACCAGCCGGGGATCCGAATAAAGGGTGACGAGCATCGGTTTTTCCGGTGTTGCCAGCATCACTTTCAGGTAATTGTCCCGTACCATTTTCCAATGTTCAAAATGAGTCATGGAAGGATCAGCACCGCGCAGAGCGGAAAACGGTTTCTCGTAACATTTCTGTGCATCGGTTTTCCATTGTTCCAGCAGATTCCGATAAGGAGTGCGCGAAGAACCTTCCGATAACATTTTCACGGCGGCGTCGCACAGGCGGAAATCATTGCCATGCGGAAACTTGGACCAGTTTTCGATGAATCCGGCACACTGCATGTCCAGCCAGAATGCCGTTTTCATTCCGGGAATCTGCCGTCCCTGTTCATCCGCAAAAATCCCGCGCAGTTTCGGATTGCATTCTTTGACTGGAGTTGCCATCAGCCCGAATTCAAAGGTGATTTCCTTCCGGGTGTCCGGCAGATTGATGAAATCCGCTTCCAGAACCACTTGATTTCCCTGCCGGACGATCCGCATGGCAGATCGGTTTTCCGCCAGCCGGGTGCCGTAACTGGAGTTCATGAAAAATGACAATCCCTTTTCCGCACCGCCGATCCAGATGTACGGGACAAACTGCGGATGCAGATTCAGACGTCCGAACACTGCCATGCGGCGGAGACCGGAACCGCTCCAGACTTCCCCCCTGCCGTCCGGAATGCATCCTGCCGGATTCGCGCGAATGCCGTCAACCACGGCATGAAACAGTTCCGCCTGTTCCTTGCGGAACGGAATCACCAGGGTAACTTTGTCAATGGCTGTTTTCTGCGGATTTTTCAGGGTGATTCTGTTCCAGAAAAAACCGTCATATTCCATGAACGCCTCACTGTGAAGCGTCACGGAATCCGCCTGTACCGTGCCGGTTCCCGCCGCCGAAATGCCGTTATTCTGCAGCACAAACGGTCCGGATTTCTGCGGAACAGTCTGTACCTCTTTTCCATTCAGAGAAATCTGGAATTTCATCGGAGCCGCCAGCAGTTCCGTTCCTTTGGCTTTCACGGAATCATACAAACCTGACGTGCCGATTTCAGCCCGGCTCAGCAGCACTTGCAGTTCACGTCCCTGCACTTTGACCGGCACAAACGGCGCGACGATTACCGGAGCTTTGCCGAATTGATTCCCGCTCCAGGCATAACTGCGCTGAGACAATGAAAACACATCCGCAATGACTTGTGTTTTGCCGTCCCGCATGATTTCCGCCTGAAAACGGTAATTGCCCGGCTCTTTTCCCAGCGGACAGACCGCACGCCATATTCTTTTCTCTTTGACCGCCGGAACCGTATGCGATTGCCCATCCGGGGCTGTAACCCGCCAGTGCAATGACTGGATTTCCGACGACGGACGAAATTCAATCCCCGCAGTTCCGAATCCGGGATAATGCCGAACCACTCCGCTGCCGGTGTTTTTCAGATCAAAGGAAGCCGTTACAGGGAAACGTCCGGCGGCGATTCCTTCCGATTTTCCCATCATGCCGCGCTGGAATATGACTTCTCCCGTTTCCGCATCACAGCAGTAAACCGCCCCCAGATGCAGCAGCCGGTTATCCGCCTGATAATCAATTCCGACGGACTTGCCCGATTCCAGCATGGCACTCTGAATTGCCGCGATCCGGTTCTGCGGCACAATTTTTCCGTTGATCCGCGGATAACTTTTCTCGATCAGCTGAACACCTCCCGCATATTTTCTGCCGTCCGGAATATGGTTCAGCGCAAACTGAATGCCCCATTCGCCGGCGGCGGAAGAACCGTTGAGTTCCTGACGCGGAACGGGCGCTCCCGGACGCCAGCGGAAATGCACCATCCGGTTCACATCCAAATGATCACCTGTCGCAATCAGCGCACTTGCTCCGCGTCCGTTCCAGTTGCGTGCCACATTCAGTTTGAGATACCTTGCCGCGCCGCCCAGCTCACTCAGCGGAATGGCGATTTCCAAATCCCAGATTCCGCTTTGCGCCTGCGTGCCGATTTTCAGTCCTTTGAAATTGAAACCGACGTCCTTGGACAAGGTCTGCCGGGACATGATACGGTCGAAGACGGTGCCGCGCCTGTTGACAATCAAGTGGTAAACTTTGTCCGGATCGGCGGGATTCTGAATCGCCACTTCCACGGAGTCATCATTGTAAACCGCCCCGTCATGTTCGGTGGCAAATGCCGCCAGTCCGCCTCCGGGATCCATATTCGGAGTGGAAGTCCGGACTCCGATATAAAGATATTCTGTGTCGCCGGCAAGATAAACTTCCCCTTTGGCCTCGTCCACCATGCCGCGGTCTACGGGGTAAAAGCAGAAACCGGAAATTTTGGCGGCTTTGCTCCATTCCTGTTCTCCGATCTTGCCGTCCAATGCCGGAGCCTGTCCGGGGAGCAGCTGCGCACTCAAAACATAAGCGGTCTGAAGTCCTGTCCCGTCCAGATTCTTTTTCATGTCCGCAGACACCGCGGCAAACAGCAGTCCGCCCAGACAACACGCTGTGATTATTTTTTTCATAGATGATTTTCTCCTTGAGAATCTGCAATCAGTCTTTCGGACGTTCCCATCCGGACAGCAGGGATTTCACATAAGAGTATTGACTGGTGGAATACCAGCGGTTCAGAAACGAAGTCGATTCCGAAGTAACATGTCCGTCTGCCCAGCGCAGATTGGCAAATCCCTTCCCCGGCAGAAGAGTATTGGTTGTGGCATAAGGCGGAATCCGGACTCCGTGGCGGGGACCTGTCATATAACTGTAAGTGAATGCCCCGACGCCGCGGAAACAGCCGCTTTCATCCGAACGGGAATCTCCGCCGGCTACTTTGCGCGAAGGAGCAATAATCTGGCTGACTTTCATCCCTTTTCCTTCCCAGTCCAGACCGCTCTGCAAGCCGATTGTTATATAATTGTAACGGTAAAGATTGTCTGCATCCGGATAATCGACAACGGAATGTTTTCCCTTGCGCCGGGAATATTCGCTGAGATTCATATCCTCTTCGGGACAATAATACAATGCATTATTCGGATTGTATTTGCCCCACCAGAGCAGATACGCCCAGACTCCGGCGCCTTTATTGGTGGACATCCCCGCGTCTTTACCCGGTGCCGGAATATAAGTCCGGAGTATCTGACCGTCAAAATCATCGCTGTAAAGCGCGGAGGAAAGTCCGATCTGACGCTGATTCGCGGTGCAGGAAATTTGTCTGGCTTTGCTTCTGGCGGCGTTCAGCGCAGGCAGCAGCATTCCTGCCAGAATTGCAATAATAGCAATAACGACGAGGAGTTCGATAAGAGTAAACCGCAACGGTTTACGCTTCAAATATAAAATATGAAATGATGGCAATGGCTGCAAGTTGTTCATGGTTTGGTTCTCCTCTCTGTTTTTTCCGTTTCATATTTGAAATATATTTGATGATTCGATTCATCAATACTATATTATAATCGAAAATATTGATATTGTCAAGAGCAGCAAATGCAAATTTTCAGAAAAAAGTACCCATTCCGATGCCGGCATCGCTTTTTGACCGGGTCTTCCCGTTTTTTTCAAACGATGTTCCGGAATAAAGTTGAAAAGCAACAGAAAAGTGTTATAGTTAGGATATTGCAAATAAACAATCCCGGCAGATTCTGCCGGACAGCAACGGGAGTATCCTAAGCCATGGAAAAGAATTTTGACTTTCTGAAACGTATGCGCGTGGTTCATCAGCCCAACCGCCGCGACTGGACCGCAAAACCGGAACCCGGCGAAATCCTGCTCGATAATTCCTGGAAAATTGTAATTCCGACGTCCGCCGGACAACTGATCCGCCGGGCGGCAGATGATTTTCAGGATTATCTGTTCACCAGCATGAATGGTTCCGGGCCGGTGCTGGCGGAGGCGCATCCGCTGCGCGGAGAAAAAATCCTGCTGCTGACAGCAGACGCTTCCGGGCTGGACCTGCCCCGGAAGCCTGAAAAGAAATGTTCATTTGCGCTGGATATCACCGGCAGTAACGGCATTCTGCTGTGCGGTGCGGACGAACGCGGCGTCTTCCGCGGAACCCTGCATCTGGAAGATGTGCTGAACATGCGGGAAGCCCCGTATCTCCGGGAAGGAAATTCCCTGCGGGAGCCGCTGACCCGTATGCGCAGTGTGCATTCGGGGTCCGGCATTGACGACTTCCCGGACTGGCAGCTCAATGCCATTGCCCATGCCGGATTCTCTGCCATTGACCTGTTTGTCAAAGCCCCCGACACCACCACGCGCGGCTACTGCAATATCAATGATGTGATTGACCGCGCTTCGCTGTATGGTCTGGATGTGGTGATTTACAGTTACCTCAGCAGCTACAAACACCCGGATGATCCGGATGCGGAAGAATTTTTCGACAGTGTATACGGCGAAATTTTCCGGCGTCATCCGAACGCCGCCGCGCTGCATCTGGTCGGCGAGTCGCTGGAATTTCCGAGCAAAGATCCCCACACCACCGGCAAACGTTTCCGCGAAAGTGTCCGGGACGGCATTCCGGACACCCGGCCGAGTCCGGGCTGGTACCCCTGCTGCGACTATCCGGCTTACATCAAACGCATCTGTGCCGCTGTCCGCAAAGTGAAACCGGAAGCCGAAATCATTCTCAACACCTATAACTGGGGCTATATGCCGCTGGAAGACCGCCGACGTCTGCTTGCCGCTCTGCCGAAAGATGTTACTCTGCATGTAACCTATGACATTTTCAAGCTCAATCATCGCGACGGATTGAGCTGTCCGGTGATGGATTACAGCATTTCCGCGGCAGATCCCGGTTATTACTTCACCAGTGAAGCCGAGACTGCGGCGGAACTGGGAATCCGGCATATCCGCGTAACCAGCAATCTGGCGGGCGCATCCTGGGATTTCGGCACAGTGCCGTACGTGCCGGTTCCGTTCCGCTGGGCTCACCGCATGGAAGTACTCAAACATTATCTGAAAACCTGTCATGTCGACAGTTTTTATGAAAACCATCACTACGGCTGGTGGCCGAATCCCTGCAATGATCTGGAAAAGGAAATCTTTTCCTCCGACGGCGAAACCGATGTGGAGAAAATTCTGCTGAAAACCGCTGTCCGGGATTACGGAAAGGAAGCCGCTCCGCATATTGTGGACACCTGGCGGATCTGGAGCAACTCCATGGATCATTATGTCGGCACCAACGAAGACCAGTACGGACCGTGGCGCACAGGACCGTCCTATCCGTTCATTTTCCAGCCGAACATTTCCCGCGTGATGGCGAACAAGGAACTGCAGTTCCCGACGGCGCCGCACGCTCATTTCGGATACCATATCATCAAGACACTGTATATGCCGTATGAAAACGCCAATCAGTCGCCGGGTCCGCTGCGCTATCCCTCTGAAATCCGGGAACTGGAAAAAATGCTGACCATGTGGGAAGAAGGTCTCGAAGGGCTGAAAGCCGCCCTGCCCCTCATTCCGGAAAACAAAAAACAGAACGGCGAATTCCTGTATGCGCTGGGCAAATTCATCCGGAACTCCATCCGCACCACGCTTCATATGAAAAACTGGTGGATTCTGAATATGAAACTCCAGATTCCGTCCGACCGCAAAACCATGCTGTCGCTTCTGGATCAGATCGAAGCACTGGCACAGGAGGAAATCGCCAACGTGAAAGATACTTTCGAGGCGGTCCGGACCGATTCCCGGCTGGGCTGGGAACCTTCCATGGAATATGTCTGCGACGAATGGCATCTGGAATGGAAACTCCGCCAGATGGAAAGTATGCTCGGCGAAACCGCCGCATACCGTAAAATGATTGAACTGTAAAAGGAGAACTGACATGCGCATCTTTCTGTTTCTGCTGGTGGCAATGGCCGCAGCCGCGGCGGGCGGCACGGAACGGCTGTATCTGAACCCTTCCGCCGAATGCGGAATCTTCACCACTTTACGGGGTGAATGGAGTGCCTGTCCGGCATCCGAGGTGAAACTGTCCTATGACGACAGCAAGCTGATTGTCGATGCGGTGCTGCGGCTGCCGGAAGGCTCGGAATTCCAGCGCGGCGGAAACAAAGATGACGACATGGCAGTTTTCAACGGCGAAGTTTTTGAATGGCAGATCGCGCCGGGAAAAACAGGGGATGTGTACTGGCATCTGGCATTGAGTCCTTCCGGATTCCTGTATTCCGCCAGAAAAACTGACATGGCATGGAATCCCGCCGGTCTGCTGAAAAAGAATATTGTCCGCGGGAATGAATGGACATTCCGGCTGGAAATGCCTTACCGGCTGATCAGAGCGGCAAAGCCAAGTAAAGGAGAAATCTGGCGCATGAATCTGGCGCGAACCGCCCGGTTCAACGGAAAATCCGAGACCGCCAGTTTTTCCGGAGCCGCGAGTTTTCATGCTCCGGATCAGTTCGCCGAAGTGATTTTCGGTGAAGATACCCCGGAGAAAAATTCCGTACTGCTGCGTTCTGCCGATACCCGGAAACAGCCGTACGTCCTGACGTTTTCGTCTGCCCGTATGCCGGAACAGGTCAAGCTGGACTATTATTCCGGTGAAAAGCCGGCTTTCTCCGGAACATTCCGCACTCAAAACGGTATGCTGACAGCGGAAATCCCAATAGAAATCGGATATTTCCCGCTCAAATCAGCGGTTCCGTCCCGCGTTGAACTCCGGGATGCCGCGACCGGACGGCTGGTCGGGATTTCTTCCGGAATCGTCGCCACCGGCAATGCGGACAGCCTGACCCTGGACCGTTTCTACTACACCCCGGCAGACGGCGCAATCCGTTTCCGTCATTCCATGGGAAAGGATATGACGCTGCGTCTGACCGGACCGCAGGGCGAAGTGTTTTCCGCGCCATGCCCGAAAGAGAATGGAAGCATTCCCTTTGCCCTGCCGGGCATTTCGCCCCAGAAAAAAGATGTGCTGCCCTTGGCACCGGGACGTTATGTGCTGGAATTGACGAACGGCAAAAGCCGCACATCCAGAGTGTTTTTCATTCTGAAAAATGTTCCGGAAACAAAACCGGTCTCTGCGCCGCAGCAGCTGCGTGTTTCCGGCGAACAGCTTCAGCTGAACGGCAAACCGGTTTTTCTGATTGGACTTTCCAGCACTCCAAAAGTATTTTTCCAGTTTGGAGACGCCCATAATCTGCGCTATGAAACACGCGGCGTCCGGAAAGACGCAGTACAGCTTGCCGGCATTCCCGACGCCCGGCTGTTCCGCAAACCCTTCACCGGACGGGCTTATCCGCCGGATGATGTTCATGCCGCAAAATCCGCGGATTTTGTGCGGAAAATAAAAAATACCCGTCCGGCGTTTTTCCGTATTTCCTACGAGGCGCAGATTCCGAAAGCGTTAACTGCCGCAGACGGCACAATCATACCCGGCGATACGGATGAACTGATGTTCAAAACGTATCAGGCGGTCAAACTGGCGAATCCGGAGCTGGTCTATTCGATTCAGACTGACAATCCGGCGAAAATTGCCAGTCTTTCGAAAGCGTGCGATATGTTTGAGGTGGCACTGTATTCCTCCAGTTATGCACAGAATATGCTTCCGAATCTTCAGCGCGACATGACAAAAGTCCGCAGTGAGCTGTCCGGGAAAAAACCGGTGATTTACTGGCTTGGCGGGACGATTCCCGACAACCAGTGCCGCCGTGCCGAAGAAATCCGTGCCGGGGTCTACCTGTCCATACTCAACGGCTTTTCCGGAAACATCATTCACATGGGACACGGCTTCCTGCCGGAAACACGAACCCGGCTCTGGTCTCTGCTTTCCGGTATACTCTATGAAGTCGAAACTTTCTATCCGCAGTTCGCCGCGGGCAGCCCCCTGCCCGGCGATTGGAATAACGGACCGGTCATCGCGGCTGCCCGTCAGCTGCCGTCCGGAGAAATCATGCTGATTGCGGTGAACACCAGCGCGGCGGAAGCCGTGTATCCGCTCCGGAAAGATTACAGAATCCGGCGTCTGTCCGGGGAAACTGTGCCGAACGGATCGGATGTCTTCACGCCGTATGAACCGAAAGTTTACCTGCTTTCAAAGATAAAATAAGGAACGGATTCAGCCGCGGGCGTACATGCATTTCAGGTAGTGCGATTCTTTGAAGTCCGCCGGATGATCCGGGGCTTCCGCGCGGCGTTCAAGTTCACGCAGAGGACGTCCGGCTGTCCGGGCGGAACGATGCACTTCCGCGAACAATTCGTCCGCCTTGACTCGGCTTGAACAGGAAGCGAACACCAGCAGACCGTTTTTCCGGAGGAGCCGCACCGCCTGAGCGGCAAGACGTGAATAGGAATTCAGAGCCTGCGCCCGTTCTCCGGAAGCCTTGGCGAACGAAGGTGGATCAACAATGACCACGTCGAAACGTTCTCCGCGCAATTCCAGTTCGTGCATGGCGTGGAACGCGTCATCCGGCAAAGTCCGGTGACGGCAGTCCGCCACGCCGGGGAAATGACGGTTCAGGGAAAAATTATGTTCGGAGGCGTCCAGTGCGGGTTTGCTGAAATCAATATCGGTAACTTCCCTGGCACCGTTCCGCGCGGCATACAGGGAGAAACCGCCGGAATAGGAAAACACATTCAGCACTTTACCAGCGCCGCGGGCATATTCCCCGACTTTTGCACGGTTTTCGCGCTGATCAAGAAAAAATCCGGTCTTCTGTCCCATGCGGACATTGGTTTCAAAAGTCAAACCGTTTTCCAGGAAACGAACCGTGCCGTCCCAGCCGTCTTCGCCGGCAAGCATACCGTCTTCATAATTCAGCCGGCTGGCAGGGGACAGCGAAGCAACTTCACGGGACAGCCGCACGGCGGTGCGTTTCAAATCCGGCGAAACCTGCCGGAGAGCAGTCAGCACATTTTCCAGATGCGGCAGCCAGGCGGCGGAATAAACTTTGACCGACAGGACATCGCCGTAGCGGTCGGCAGCCAGTCCGGAAAAACCGTCGGATTCACCGTTGATCAGCCGCCACGCATTGGTTTCCGGTCCGAACAGCCCCGCTCGCCGCACGGCGGCTTTTTCCGCCAGAAGCCGGAACAGTTCCGGACCGATGTCCGGAGCCAGGGAACCGAATGCCAGCACCCGGAGCCGGATGTCGGACCGCGGATCAATCAGAGCCGCGCCGAGCTTGCGGCGTCCGTCAAACAGCACGGCAATATCCCCGGCGCACATTCCGGACGGCATTTTCGCGATGGAATCTTCAAAGATCCACGGATGCCGAGAACGCACAGCCTGAAGTCCTTTGGTCAGCAGATGAACCGCCGCGACTTTGGGCGGACGGGATACGGCGGTCTGTTGTTTTGCCGGCATGATATTTTCCTGTGGTACGGTCAGAGTTTGCCCAGTTCGCCGGAACGTTCCGCTCCGGCGATCACGGCTTTGACAACCGTGCTGCGGAATGCCCCTTCGTCGAGAGCCGCCACTCCGCGCGCCGTGGTTCCGGCAGGAGAAATGACCGCATCCCGCAGAGCCGCCGGAGAATCCGTTCCCGCCAGCACCATTTTCGCACTGCCGTAAACGGTCTGCGCCGCCAGTTCCAATGCAATGTCGCGCGGAAGTCCTTCATATACACCGCCGTCCGCCAGAGCCATGATGAATTCAAAGACATACGCCGGGCCGCTTCCGCTCAATCCGGTTACGGCATCCATCAGTTTTTCCGGCACCTGACGGCATCTGCCGAAGGAACTCAAAATCATTTCCGCACAGGCAATATCTTCCGCCGCAACAGCTTTGCCCGGCGCGAAGCAGCTCATGCCTTCGCCCGCCAGCGCGGGGGTATTGGGCATGACGCGGATCACCCGATCCGTTTTTGCCATGGCGGAAAGTTTTTCAAGGGGGAGTCCCGCCGCAATGGAAATCAGCAATGCGCCGTTCAGCAGGGGCGCAGCTTCCTCCAGAGCCTCTTTTGCATATTGCGGTTTGACCGCCAGCAGCACGACGTCCGCATCTTTCACCGCTTCGGCGATGGTCCTGAAACAGGGAATCCCGGTAACTGCGCTGAAATGTTCCCGCGCTTTTTCCGAAGGATCGCAGGCGGCGGCTTTCCATTGCTGTCCGGCGGCGTTCATCAGACCTTTGCCGATGGCTGTCGCCATTTTTCCCGCACCGATAAATGCTGTTTTTTTCTGTTCCGACATGGTTTCAACTCCTGATTTTCTGATTTTTTCCTTTTAATATAATCTATTTTCCGGATTTTTCACCGAAAAAAGATGAAATTTTCAGGAAATGGGTTATTTTACTGTCTGTCGCATCTCAAAAAAGAACGGACGGGACATGAAAAACAATCGGATTTCGGAAAAAATATTGTTCGGAGCTTTTTCCATTCTGCTGGAATGGGAACGCTCCAATGCCAATCTGGACGAGTGTCTGGACAAACTCAGAGGCGAAGGTTCAGAAGGCAGCCCGGCGGTGGCGTCACTGCTGTTTGAATACTTCCGCCACAAAGGCTTCATAGATGATCTGATCCTGAGCCGGGCAAGGAAAGGCGGTGTAAAACAGGAACTCCGCGCACTGCTCGCCTGCGCTCTGACGCAGGCAGTGTTCCAGACCGGTATCGCGGCACAGTCCGCCGCCAATGTGGCAGTGGATTGCGCCAAACGAAAATTCGGACACGGACCCGCCGCATTTGTGAACGCGGTTCTGCGCTCCGCTCTGCAGTCGGAGGAAGTCCGCAATCCGCCAGCCAGTTCTTTCCCACAGACACTGAAGAATCACTGGGAAAAAATTTTCGGTCCGGAACAGACCGCAGCTCTGATTGACGCTTATGCCGTCAATCCCCCGCCGGTTTTCCGGCTGCGCGGAGAACTGCCGGAAAGTGGATCAGAGTTTGTCCGGGAATTGCCGCGTCTGGATTTTACAGCTCCGTTCCGTTTCTATGAAATTCTTCAGCCCGAAAAATTTTTCCGGCTGAACTGGCTGGAAAAAGGTCTGGTCTACGTGCAGGATCCCGCAACAACGCTGGCTTTGTCTCTGCTGGATGCCGCACCCGAAGGAGAAGTTCTGGACGCCTGCGCCGCGCCCGGCGGGAAAAGCATTCTGCTGTGGGACTGGGCAAAAATGGCGGGCAGTACCTTGAAACTGACTGCCGCCGACCGGTCTCCGCAGCGGCTTCAGACCTTGAAACTCAATCTGAACCGGGCGGGCGTCCGGGCAAGAACCGTGCAGGCTTCGGCACAGGAAAATCCGTTTGCAGAAAAATCCTTTAACCTGATTCTGGCGGATGTGCCGTGCGGCAACAGCGGAGTAATCCGCCGCCGCTGCGATGCCCCCTGGCGTTATTCCGGCAAAAAACTGCTGGATGTTTCCACTTTGCAATGGGACATCCTCAATTCGCTGGCGCGTCTGACGGCTCCCGGCGGACAGCTTCTGTATTCCACCTGCAGCATCGAACCGGACGAAGATGAAAAACAGGTGGAACGTTTTCTGGAAAATCATCCGGAATTTCATCTGGTGCGTCAGCGCAAACTGTATCCGGAGGCACTGCATGACGGTGCGTTTGGCGCGTTATTGAAACGGGATTGAAATCTTGAAACATATTTAAAGGAGAGAGTGTCATGACAAAATTACCGAAATCCCTGCCGCTGGTGGGCTCATCCGTCGGACCGGGTCTCGACCCCATCCGCGATTTTGAAAAACTGAAACTCGGCAATGTTGTCCTGCTCTGGCTGCCAGACAGCAAGCAGGAGGCGCTGGATGTGGTCCGCTACTGCCGCGACCGGAAAATCTACATGATGCTGAGCGAAATCGTGAAACGTTATAATCATAAACGTCTGCACTGTGAAAACCTCTCGAAGCAGGATTTGGAAGAAATCATTGCCGAAGCCGGAGATTATTTTCTCGGACGTTACGCCATCGGCGAAGCCGGCGGCATGTTCTACTGGCCGAAATCTTATGTGATCAACGCACAGGCGGGACAATATGTCAACATGCCTGCCTGCAGAAACGAGGCGGAAGCGCACGCCGAATATATAAAATACCTCAAAGGACAGCTGGATTTTGAACGCACCCAGGTGTGCAGCTGTCCACTGTTCAACGTGGATTCCAGCATTGCATTTTCCTATCACGCGGAAGCCGGAATTGACGGTCAGTGCATTGAAATGCTGCCGGGCGATCCGCGGCTGACTCTTTCCGCCATCCGCGGCACGGCAAAGGCGCAGAATGTGATCTGGGGCGCGCACATTGCCATGCTCTGGTACGGTGGAATCCGCATGGACGAACTCTGGATCCGCCGCTGGCGCATTGCTCTCTGGACCGCATACATGTTCGGTGCGGATTTCATTTATCCGGAATCCGGACACATGGAATACCATGCCCGCGGGGAAAAATGGTTCGATTTCGACTCGGAGGAAATGCTCCGCACCCGCCGCGAACTGCGCAGTCTTTACCGCTTCACCCGCATTCATACCCGCCCGGAAGGCGGTCCCCGTGTCCCGATGGCGGTGCTGCAGGGCAAGGATGACGGACACCCCGGAATCTGGAATCCGTATGCCTGGGGACAGTATGAAAACGGTGAAGCATGGGAATCTTCCGATGCGGAAAAAGGCTGGGCGATGTTCGATACACTGTTCCAGAGGGAAGACATTTTCCATGAAAATGTAACCGGACGGCACAATTACTCCGGCAATCCGCCGTGCGGACAGGCGGACGTGATTCCGCCGTTTGCCGATTTCAGCCGATACAGACTGCTGATTCTGACCGGATACAACCGGATGGATGATGCTCTGTATGAAAAACTGACGGATTTCGTGAAGAATGGCGGACATCTGATTCTGTGGCTGTCCCATTTCGACAATGCGGAAAAACGCGGCGATGAAGTCAAACTGTTCCGAAACGGCGATCTTTCCGAACTCTGCGGTTTCAAAGTGACCGGACGGGAAAAAGGCGATGTCATCGGCATGAAATTCGTCCAGAACAGTTCGTATCCGGAATACGATTTCCCAGTGCGCACAGTCAACCGCGATCCGTATTTCATCGGGCATACCGAACCGGCGGAAATCGAGATCACCGATCCTGCCGTGCGGGTGCTGGCGGCATATTCGGATTACGTCCGCGACACGCTGGAAGACTGCGTAAAACATCCGCTGATGACGGAACGGCGTCTGGGCAAAGGTGTGGTCTTCACGGTTACGACTTTCACCAAACCCGGCGCATACGGAATGCGCAAATTCGCCGAAGTGCTGACCCGCACCGCGGCAAAAGCTCACCGCACAGAGCTGGAACTGATTGCCCCGGACACAGTCCGCTGGGCGGTTTATCCTGCCGGCAAAGGACAGGTGATCTACCTGCTGAACAGCGATCCGGATCTGACACAGAGTGTCCGGCTGGAATACAAAGGACATCTGGCAACGGAAGTTCTGCTGCCGGCGTGCGCATTCAGAACTTTTTACGTGGAAGACGAAGTGCTGTTCATTCCGCAGGATCCGGTATGCGGTTTTGCTCCGGGTCAGAACGGCTGCTGGAATTTCGTGCTGAACGCCGGAAAATTCGAAGTGGAGGATTTGTCCGGTTCCGCAAAAGATATTACGGTGAACGGAATTCGTCTGCATATCGGCAAATATGAACGGGTGCAATTTGACTGTCCGGCAAACATTCCGGCGGAAAAAGCCGAATTCATGACGGAATCGTATCTGGACGAACCGGCAATGATGCCGAGCAGTACCGCCACGGCATATTGAAACCGGGAGTCCCGGACAATGACAAAACACAAGGATTTGTTTCAGGTGAATATCCTCAATACTCTGGTCCGGCTGTCCGGCGGCAATGCCGCCTGTGCGGCAGCAGATCCGAATGCCGCCGGGGAGTCTGTTTTCCTGCCGGCGGAACAGCTTTCCGCTTCTGGTTCGGCAAGTATTATTCAAATGGTCTGCGGCGGAGAAAAAGTCCCGGTCATTGCGCTGTCCGGCACGAATCCCGGACAGGTCGTCCGGGGAAGTTTTTCCGGATTGCCGGCGGACTGCGGCGGAGTGCGGATTGAAATCGCCGCGGTGAATCCGGAGGATGCCGGAACAGGACAGGAGGAAGTGTTTCGTCTGCGTGCCGCTCAGCCGGACAACCCCGCCGACGTTTCCGCCACTACGCACTGGACACCGGTCCGGGCAGCTGCGGGGAAAGCCGGAGAATGCCGTTTTGTCGAACTGGAATCGTATTATCCGGTGAATCCGGGCATGAAACTGGAATTTCAGATTGAACGGGATTTACAGGATCCGGCGTCGACATACCGCGGCGTTTCCGGCATAGCAGGAGTGCGGATCACTCCCCTGAAAAAACTGTCCGCGCCGCAGACAGTGCATGACGCCCCCGGTTATAATTCCTGGCCGATGATTCAGGCGGTCGGGTCAAAACTGATCTGCGTTTATTCCCGCGGCACGGAACACACCATCGGCGAGAAAAGCCGCGGGATTTATGCCCGGACTTCTTCAGACGGAGGCAAGACCTGGACTCCGGAAGTACTGGTATCCAACGCGCCGGACGTCGGCGAAGTGAACATCGGCAAGGGTCTGGATTCCACCGGAGCGGCCCTGTTCATGGTGCGGTGCGTCGGAACGCCCTGGCGTCATGAACTGTACCGGACCGCGGACGGCATTTCATTTGAACGGATCGCCGTTCTGCGTCCGGATCCGATGCCCATGCAGATTACGGATATCTTCCAGGTACCGGGCAAAGGACTGATGGCTTTGTGGTTCGCCGGAGAATACACGCGCGACGGAAAGCCGCACAATTCCTGGGGAACACTGACCAGCAAAGATGACGGCCGCACCTGGACACAGCTGGTGATGGAAACCGGGCTGACCCGCGACGACTGGCCGACGGAACCTTCGGCGGTATATCTGGGGAACGGACGCATTCTCGCCATCGCCCGGAGTGAAGCGCTGGGAAATGACACCCGCCGGGCGCAGTATCAGCTGGAATCCTCCGATTACGGACAGACCTGGCGGCGTTTCCGGACACGCATCTGCGATGTGCTGGAATCCACACCGACACTGTTTTACGATCCCGTGACCGGACTGATCACCAATTATTATTTTCACCGGATCCGCGGAATGCTGAAACGCCGTACGGTATCAGCGGAACGCATCTGGGGACATCCGCTTGACTGGCCGACGTGCGAAGTGATTGCTTCCGGCAGCACACATGGCTGCGATGCCGGCAATGTGAACGGAACCCGCATCGGCAATACGCATTACCTTATTTATTACTCCGGAGATTCCCGCAATACCAGTATTGTCATGTTCCAGGCACAAGCCCCGGAATCCGGAGGAGAATGACGGCATTGTTCAGTTTTTTTGCGGAAAAGATTTGAAAAGCGGCGGTTGACGTGGTATTGTAAGACTGTTTTCCCGCTGAACCGGGAAACCTGACAGTAAATAAAATGATGACCGGGCTTCCCGGCAGAAAGGAACGTTAATATGGAAGAAAAAATTCGCGCCAAACTGGAAGAACTCCGGGTTTGTCTTCAGAACGACGGCGGCGATCTGGAAATCGCAGCCATTGACGGCAAAAATGTTCAGCTGCGTCTGAAAGGCGCCTGCGGCTGCTGTCCGCACGCCACCATGACCATCAAAGACGGAATCGAAAGAATCCTCCGCGAAGAAATCGACCCCGAAATCGTGGTGGAACGGGTCTGACCGTCATCATGTATAAAGCTGGATTCGATTATTCCTGGCAGGAAGCCTCCTTCGCGTTAAGTGATGCGGCAGGAAGTATTCTGCTGGAAGAACATCAGGAATTTCCGCCCCGCAATGCGTCCGGACTTCCCGGCTGGCTGGAAGGAATTCTGGCGAAGAAGGGTCTGAACCTGAACGACATTTCCGAATGGAGCGTCGGCAGCGGACCGGGTTCCTTCACCGGATTGCGGGTCGCCGCGGCATTCGTGCTGGGACTGTCTTTCCGGCGGGACGTCCGCAAACGCGGCGTGTCAACTGCCGGAGCCATGGCGGATTCCCTGAATCTGCCGGAGAGTGTAACGCGGGTTCTGGTGCTTTTCGACGGACGCCGGGATGAACTGCTGGGGTTCGGGCTGGAACGCCGGAACGGCACTTTTGCCCCTTCGGGTTTCCACGAAGTGCTGAACGCAGAAACGCTGGCACCGCTGGCGGAATATGACGTGCTGATTGCTTTGGACAAGGATGCCGCACGTGTACAGGAGATTGCCGGCCGCATGGCGGAAGGAAAACTCCGGACCGTGCCGCATGTGATGGCTTCACGTCTGATTTTCAATCAGCCGGATGATTTTTCCGTGCCGCTGACCGCTCCGGTGTATCTGCGCCCGGCGGTATTTGTGGAGCCGCGCATTCCGCGCAGTCTCTGATCAAAGCGGCAAAACACAAAAAAAGCGAACCGTGCAATTGGTTCGCTTTTTTTGTGTGTACATTATTTTCACATGGCGTACAGCCGCCGCATTGCCATACTGAATGCTTCCATGGTCAGCTCTGCATCATATCCGGCACGGTGCGGCCGGGATTCATCAATATCCTGACCCAGCCCCAATTCCTGACGCAGAGACTGCAGGCTGTAACTGGAAAGTCCCGGATAGGCTTTCCGGATCAGCACAATGCTGTCGTATGCTCCGAATTTCCAGACAGGCAAGGCGTTTCTGGCAAGGCTTTCCTGCAGGAAGGACAAGTCAAACCGCGCATTGTGGGCAACCAGCCGCGAACCTTTGATGAAGTCCAGAAATCGGTATGCGGCATCCTTGAAACGGGGAGCATCGGCAACCATTTCATTGTCGATGCCGTGAACCCGCGAGACCTGCCACGGAATCGGGATTCCCGGATTGACCAGAGTCTCGAACCGTGAAAATGTTCCATCGGTTTCAACCCGGACCGCCCCGATTTCCACGATACGGTCGCGAACCGCACTCATGCCGGTGGTTTCCAGGTCGAAGACCGTGAACGGTCCCATTGCGTGCCAGGATGCCATGTTTTTTCAGCGGTCCTGATAACCGTTCGGGAATTTTTCCATCCATTTCCAGACAGACTGGATAATGGCTTCGGCATTTTCGAACTGGGGTTTCCAGCCGAGTTCCTGTTTGGCGAGATCGGAACAGGCAATCAGACGCGGCGGATCGCCCGGGCGGCGCGGCACGATTTCGGCGGGGATGGGTTTGCCGGTAACTTTGCGGGCTGTTTCCAGAATTTCCTTCACGCTGAGACCGTTGCCCGTACCGAGGTTGTAATGTCCGCTGCGGGGCGCATAGAGAGCCTTTTCATGAGCCTGCGCCAGGTCAAGAATATGGATATAGTCACGGATGCAGGTTCCGTCCGGCGTGTCATAGTCATCGCCGAACAGCATGGCTTTTTCGCGTTTGCCTTGTGCGACCTGCAGCAGGATCGGAATCAGATGCGATTCGGGATTGTGATCTTCCCCGAAATTTTCCGTGGCGCCTGCGGCGTTGAAATAACGCAGAGCAACATATTTCAGCCCGTAAATGCGGCTGTACCAGTTCAGAACTTTTTCAAAGCAGAGCTTGGATTCACCGTACGGATTGATCGGTTTCTGCTCATCGTTTTCGCGGATGGGAATGTTTTTCGGTTCACCGAAAGTGGCGGCAGTGCTGGAAAACACGAACGCCTGAACTTTGCCTTCCACGGCGGCATCCGCCAGATTGATGGCATTGGCAAGATTGTTGCGGAAATATTTGCCCGGGTTTTTCATGGATTCGCCGACCAGAGAGAACGCCGCGAAGTGCATGACTGCATCATAACTGCCGTTCCGGAAAATTTCCAGCAGTTTTTCCCGGTCTGCCAGATCCCCCTGAATGAAAGTCGCGCGCGGATCAACAGCTTTACGGTGTCCGGTAACCAGAGAATCGAAAACGGTAACCTGGTATCCGTGGTTGAGCATGTATTCGGTGCAGGCGCTGCCGATATAGCCGGCGCCTCCGGCAATGAAAATGTTTTTCATGGATTCTGCTCCTTGAGTTATGAACTGGTAATATACAGCAGAACCGGCATCCGTTCAACCCCGCCGCAGAAGATTTCCTCGGAAAATATCCGCTTCCGGACTGGAAAAAGAGGCACAGGAATGCTATCATACTGTGGAAATTTACAGGAGGCTTCCGCAATGGCATCTTTGAACTGGGAATGGAACGGTGAACAGATTCATCAGGATTTGAAAACCGATGTGGAATACAGCATCGGACGCGATTCATCCTGCCGGCTCTGTCTGGATGCCGAACGGCTCAGCCGCCGTCACTGCGTGGTCTTTTTCAATACCAGCGCCAACGGTTTCGCTCTGGCGGATCTGAATTCCACCAACGGAACTTTCCTGAACGGAGAACCCATCGGACATCAGGATCGTCTGCTCCGGAACGGCGACCGGATTCGGGCAGGAGCGGCGGAGTTTGAATTCCGGGATTCCGATTCCACTGCCACCCGCAAGGTTCCCACCATCAGCACCAAACTGAAAATGCTGACAGGTATGCCGCTTGCCCCCCGCACCGGAACAGAACCCGGCGGCTCAAAACTGTTCAAGCCGGGCGACCGGCCCGTTTCCGGCGCGATAAAAAGCATACTGTCCGAAAATGAACGGACTGCGGCGTATATAACCGATTCCGGTGATGGACATCTGCAGGTTCTGAAAGTATACAAAGAACCGCCGTCCGATTTTTCCGCAGGACGCGAACTGACCCGTCTGCTGGCGGAACAGCCCCGTATTCCCGGACTGCCGGCGGCTTCCGGCGGAGCTCTGGATTCCGGACTGTGCTGGTATTCAACCGAATATCAGGAAGCGCCGTCCTTTGACCGCATGATTTCCATGCTTGCTCCGCTGGTCCCAAACCGTTCTCTTGCGCTGATTTATTCCGCGGCAATGATTCTGGATCGCGGGTACGGTCACGGTATGATTCACGGAGATCTGAAACCATCCAAAATTCTGTATGCTCCCCGGAACGGCAATTACATTGTCGGCGCAGGGCTGACATCCTGGCGCGGGAAGTTTTATCCGGATTATGTTCATCGCCCCGGACAATGGTATGCCGCACCGGAAGCAACTGCCGGAAATCCGGTCTGGCAGTCCGACCTTTATTCGTTGGGAATCATGTTCTTCCAGCTGCTGACCGGTGTTCTGCCGTTCCGTGCCGATTCCGTGCCGGAACTGGAGGATATGCATCGTTCCCGGACCATGCCGCTGCCACAGGAACGCAATCCGCAGATACAGGTGCATCCGACCATCACCGCCATTCTGATCCGGATGACCATGAAACAGCCGGAGCAGCGGTACGGTTCCTGGAAAGAACTGATGTCCGACCTGGCGCGCGCCAACTCGCTGCTCCGGAAAGAAAAAGAAAAATCCAACCATAACCGATAACAAATGAAAGAAAAAACAATCATGGCTATGCAGCATTTGAATGTCCCGCCCGACAACCACGTCAAAGTTCTGGACGGTCAGGGCTGGGTCGGACTCATTGATCATCTGGGCTCCGAAACCTCCATTGTCAACGCCGCGCGGGTCTCGTTCGGCAAACTCAAAACGCAGATGGACGACAAAGATATCGGACTTCTCCGCTATCTGATTGAAAACCGGCATACCAGCCCGCTGGAGCATCTGGTCTTCACTTTCAGCATTCATTGTCCGCTGTTCATCCGCGGACAGTGGCACCGCCACCGCACCTGGTCCTACAACGAAATTTCCCGGCGTTACACGGAAATCGACCTGGAATTCTACACTCCGCCGAAGCTGCGCCGTCAGGCTGCCACCGACCGCCAGGCATCGGTGGACGCGCCGGACTTCGATGACGCCGCCATGCGTGAGGAAATCCGCCAGCACAATCTGAAATGTCTGGATTTCTACAACAGCCTCATCGAACGCGGAGTCTGCCGCGAACAGGCGCGCGGCGTTCTGCCGCAGAACATGATGGTTACTTTCTGGGGGACTGTTGACCTCAACAATCTGCTGCACTTCCTTGAACTCCGCGACAGCGAACATGCACAGTGGGAAATCCGGCAGTATGCCCAGGCGATCAAAAAACTGATCAAGCCGGTCATCCCGAACGTGGCGGCTTATTTCGAATCCAAGGGACAGGTCTGGTGACCGGTCTGCGGATTCTGGATGAATCACAGCCTTTGCCGAAGCCGCACAACCCTTCGGTCTGCGCTGTGATTCCGGTTTACAATCACGGCGGAACATTGCGCGCTGTTGCAGAGAAAACTCTGCGGCAGCTTCCCGATGTTCTGGTCGTGGATGACGGCAGCACAGACTGCGATCCAGCGGAACAGCTCCGCGGTCTTCCGGTTCTGCTGCTCCGTCAGAAAACCAACTGCGGGAAAGGTGCGGCTCTGCTTCGGGCACTGGCTCTGCTCCGCCGCATGAGGTTCAGGTACATGCTCACTCTGGATGCAGACGGACAACACGATCCCGCAGATATTCCCGCTTTTCTGAAATGGACGGAACGGGGACAGGTTTTTGTGATTGGATGCCGGGATTTTTCCGGGCAGCCGGTTCCCTTCGGCTCCAAACTGGGCCGTGCTTTGTCGAATGGTTTGTTCCGGCTGGAAAGCGGGATCGGCTCGCAGGATTGTCAGAGCGGTTTCCGCATGTATCCGGTGCAGCTGATTTCGGAACTGCATTTCCGCTGCTCCCGTTATGATTTTGAAGCGGAAGTCCTTGCCCGTGCCGCCTGGGCGGGAGCGGAATTTCATGACGTGCCGATCCGGGTGTTTTATTCTGAACCAGAACAGCGCATTACACATTTCAGAAAACTGCCGGAACTTACCCGCCTGACCTTGCTGCATCTGCGTCTGCTGGTATCCCGGCTGTTTCATTTTCCCCGTTTCACAGTTCGTGGTAATGGGGAATGATATCCTCGTAGAAACCGTCTTTCCGGAGAAATCCGCGCGGAATGACGCCCAGCTGAACAAAACCGAGTTTTTTATACAGCCGGAGTGCAGTTTCATTGCTGCGGACCACGGCGTTGAACTGTAAAATTCCGAAGCCCAGCTCTTTGGCTTTGCGCAGACAATGACAGACCAGCTGCTCGCCAACATGCTGTCCGCGGCAGGTTTTCTTCACCGCATAACTGGCATTGCAGATATGACCGCAGCGCCCAACGTTATTCGGATGCAGGATATACAATCCCGTAACTTCGCCGGAATCCGGGTTGACGGCGATGCCGGTGAAGGACTGTCCGGAAAAGAAAGTATCGCCTTCTTCCTCGGTCAGTTCATTCAGCTGCGGAAAGGCGTTGCCGTCGCGGACAACGTCATTCCAGATTTCTCTGGCAGCGTTCAGATATTTCTTTTCATAAGGTCTGATGTCCTGCATGTTTTCCATTCTCCTGTTCATTCCGGCGGAAAGGAAGCCCCGCCGGAACAGGAATAAAGTTTATTCGTTGCAGTCAACCGTTTTATCATCATAAGTAACGGCTCTGTCATACTGCTGCATGACTTCCGCCGAAGGTGCGCGGGTCAGGAGTGTAACGACCACAGCGCCAATGGCTCCGATGACAAATCCGGGAAGCAGTTCGTAGATTCCCGTTTTCGGGCAAAGGTACAGCCAGGCGATGTCCGCCGCCGCTCCGATGATGATTCCAGCCGCCGCACCGGCGAAATTGAATCTGCGCCAGAACAGCGAAAGCATGATGGCAGGACCGAATGCCGCACCGAACAGACCCCAGGCGTTGGTGACCAGTCCCATGATGGAACCGGCGTTCGGGTTGGCGGCAATCAGCATGGAAATCGTGGCAACCGCCAGCACAACGATACGGCCGACCCACAGCAGTTCAAATTCACTGGCGCGGTCCTTGCGGATGATGGGTTTGTAGACGTCGCTGGCAAGAGCCGAAGATGCCGAAAGCAGCTGGCTGTCCGCCGTACTCATGGACGCCGCCAGCACTGCCGAAAGCAGAACTCCGGAAATGACTCCGGGGAAAATCATGCGGACCATCTGGATGAACACCAGTTCGTTTTCCTTGATATCCGCCTGCATACCGAGTTTCATACGTCCGATCAGACCGATTGCCGCGGCAAAGATCACGATAAGAACGGTCCAGCTGATGCCGATTTTGGCGGATTTTTTCAGCTCTTTCTGAGAAGAGAGCGACATGAAACGGATAATGATGTGGGGCATTCCGAAGTAACCGAGGCCCCATGCCAGACCGGACACCACTTTGCGCCAGTCGCCGAAAGCGTTCCAATAGTGCGGCGTATCAATCACCTGCGTGGTGGAATCCAGCATGAAAATGGCAAAGAGCGGAGCAGTAAGCATCGCCGCAAGAATCAGCAGTCCCTGGAAGAAGTCCGTCCAGCAGACCGCCGAGAACCCGCCGAGGAAGGTATAACCGACCACGATGAACGCCGCCAGATACATGGACAGAGTTACGTCCAGCCCGATGACTTTATGGAACAGGATGCCGCACGCCTTGATGCTGGCTGCGGTGTAAATCGTGTATGCCAGCAGAAACACCAGCGCACAAATGACTTGCAGCGCTTTGGATTTCGCCATGAAACGGTTGGTCAGATACTGCGGAATGGTGATGGCGTCACCCGATACAATGGAAAAGCGTCGCAGACGCGGTGCCTGTACCAGCCAGCTGATGGTGTAGCCGATGGCAAGTCCGGCGGAAATCCAGACTTCCCCCAGTCCGACGGCATAAATAGCAGTCGGCAGACCCATCAGCACCCATGCGCTCATGTCCGATGCTCCCGCGGAAAGCGCGCCTACCCACGCGCCCATCTTGCGGTCGCCCAGGAAGAAGGTTTTTTCTCCTCCGTTGCGGTCCTTGATAAAGAAATAGACTCCGATACCCAGCATGAATGCCAGATATACCACAAAAACGACGATCTCCGAAATTTTCATGTTTCTCCTGTGTTGTTTTATTTATTTTGACAGATCGGTTTTTTCTTTTGCACAAAATGCCGCGCCTGTGCTGGCAGCCATGATACAGATTATGGCAGTCCATTGCAGAAGGCTCAGATATTCTCCGAGGAACAGCAGTCCGGACAATGCCCCGAACGCCGGCTGAAGACTTTGCAGTACGCTGAATGTTTTTTCCGGCAGACGCTTCATGCTCAGCAGATCCAGCGTGAAAGGCAGAGCACTCGAAAAAACGGCGACACCCAGACCGTACAGCAGCAGAGTGGCGTTCAGCCGGAACAGGTCACCGTTGCACAGCCCGAACG
>CAKUJH010000030.1 GCA_934661375.1 uncultured Victivallales bacterium | reverse complement strand
GCAAAGTACCGACGCCCTTCGGTCCGGTGGAAGTGGAAGCCGAGCGTTCCGGCAAATTCCAAGCCCGCGTTCCGGAACAATTGAAACTGCTCTCCTGACGCAGAAAAATGACTGCTCCGGATCTTTTTCCGGAGCGGTCATCTGTCTAAATCATCTGTCTGCCCCCGTAATTTTTATTTCCGGGCCTCTGCCCTGAATCAGAGTGTGTCATATAAATAAGACATAAATTTCTGATTTTTTTATTTTTTGCTCTTGCAATTCCTAAAAATCTGTGTATACTTTATATAGCACAAAAAGAGGAATGCATAATGGCAATACAGCGACAGATGATGCTTAAGGAACCGATCAAACGGTTTTTGATCCAATGCGTTGCGAAGTCCGGCTCCGAACCGGAACTGCTGATGAATGAACTGGAACTTTGCCGCAAGTTCAAGGTCAGCCGGATCACCGTTCACCGGGCGGTAGAAGAACTGCTGCGGATCGGTTATATCATTCATCAGCCCAGACGCCGCGGCGTATTTTCCAATCCGCAGTATGCGCAGCTGGTTCCTTATTCCATCGGCATTCTCAGCGTGTGTGCCAACTGCACTTATGTTGATTCTTACAGCAAAGTGGTTCTGGCGGCTTTTCTGAACCGTATTGTGAAATTGAACTGCATGTGTACGTTTCTGACTCTGGAACAGGACACCGAAAACATTGACAGGGAAATTGAAAACATCGGGCTGGACGGTGTATTCTGGATGACGCCCGACGACTGTTACATACCAGCAGTGAACCGGCTGATTGACAAAGGTTTTCCGATTGTATCCGTAACTCCGCACAATCCAAATTTTACCGCCCCGAAGGGGAATTATGTTGGAACGGATTATGAATACAGCGGATTCTGCCGGGCGGAATATTTCATAAAACGCGGTTGCCGCCGGGTTGCATTCTGCGGAAAAAGTGCCTCCATGTATGAAAAATTTGTCCGACGCATGACCGAAGCCGGGACATTTGCCGATGGGCTTCATATGGAAGATTCCGATGCCGTAAAGGAACATCTGCCGAAAATTCTGAATGAGAAAAAAATAGACGGTCTCTTCTGCGAATGGGAAAACAGTCTGCACTACACTGTTCTGAAAATACTGAGTGAGCATCCCTATGGAAAATCAGTCAATGTGCTGCTGTCCAATGGCTTATCTGCACCGGACGCGCGCAGCCGTTTTCCTGGATTGCAGATAGATTCACTGTTTGACGATATTGATTATGCGCATCTGACGCAAGTCGGCAAAGAGGCTGGGAAAATGATGTGCCGTATTCTTGCGTCCAAAGACAAACGGGAACGCCCGGTATTGTTTCAATGCAATATGAACTATTAATATGAAAAAGGGAAGGAGCTTTTGCAAAACATGAAAAGGAAAACATTCACACTGATCGAACTCCTCGTCGTGATTGCGATCATTGCAATTCTGGCAGGAATGCTGCTGCCGGCGTTGAACAGAGCAAGGGAAACAGCGCGGGCAATCTCATGCACCAGTCAATTGCGGCAGTTCGGAATCTGGCTGCAGGAGTATCAGGAAAACAACAAAGATTATCTTTTTCCCGCTCTGGCAAACGGCAGAATCCATGGCGGCGTTGCCCAGCATTACTGGTATGAGGCAATGGTCAATCCGAATTTTGGTCTGTCCATTCCGGGAATCCCCAAAAGCGCAGATAATCTTTATAAAGATATAGGCACCGATCTGAAAAAAGCACCTGTCCGGCATTTCATCTGTCCGAGTCATGCCCCGCTGACGGAAGCGCCCGCGTTCAGAAAAGCAGAACGCTGCATGTATTACCGTCAGATTCCGTTTTCCACGTCATACGCCTATAATTCCGCGCTGGACAATCTGCCCTGGGATGGCGGAGACGGCTGGGTGCTGAAAAAATTCAGTGCCATGAAAAAACCGGCTTCCATTTCTTCCATACCGATGATGGGCGACAACTGGAAACAATGGTCGCTGGGGCTTAAGACAGCGGTTGACCAGGTAACTTTTTTCACGGGAACCGGTCTGTCTGTCGGGAAATACAAGGCGCATTCCGGCGGAGCCAATCTGCTCTATGGCGATGGACATGTGGCAGTCATCAACAAAAAATTCAACCTAACCCCCTGGTATTAAGGAAGATTAAACATGAAAAAACGAATTCTGTTTATCCTTGCGCTGATCGGATGCGCGGAAGTGCTCTGGGCAAATCACCGCGTGATTGCGGAAAGCGCCATGAACAAGCTGGCGCAGGATGCCCCGCTGCCGGAAGGCTGGCATAAGATTGAACTGGATGCTGCCGGCAATGAACATGAAATATTTCAGATTGCAGTTCGTCCGGATCAGGATGTGCGCAGAGCGGAAGTCCGGATTTCCGAATTGAAAAGCGGAAACGGCGGCCGGATTACGACGGAAAACATTCAGATCTTCCGCGCTCATTACATTGTCAGTCCGGGACCGGATGGCGTATCGCGGCGTTATCCGGATGCCATGCTGCCTGAAACAAAGACCGATTTGACCAAGGGCGTCAATCAGGCTTTTTATGTTGACATTCATGTTCCGAAGAATCAGGTTCCCGGAACTTATCAGGGAAAAGTGGTCGTGGACCTGGATGGCAAAACTGTTTCCTTTCCGCTGAGTCTGCGGGTCAGGGCTTTTTCTCTGCCGGACACTCCGACGGTTCATTCCGCATTTCTGCTGTGGCATGGCTGGCGGCAGATCAGTGTGTATTACGGTGTTTCGGAAAAATCCCCGGAATGCCAGGCTTTTCTGCAGAAACTCTACTGGTTTCTGGTTGAACGGCGTCTGATGCCGGGGGATCTGCCGGTTTCGCTGCGTTCGGAACAGGCGTTGAAGTATTTGAAGGATCCGCGCGTCAACACTTTTTCGCTGGGCTGGATTCCGGGTGCGGAACCGTTGAAAAAAGTCTGTGAAAAGTTAAAACAGGCAGACGTACTGAATAATGGTTTTGTTTATGCGTGGGATGAACCCAAAGACAACGACATCGAAAAATACAAAGCATATTACAGACGGACCAAGGCCGCAGTGCCGGAAGCTCGCTTTCTTCTGACCGACAATCATAATCACCTGCCGCTGATTTCCGATTATGCCGATATCCTCTGTACCGGAATTTCCACTTACGACCCGATATTTTATCCGGCGGAACAGCGTCGCGGCAAGAGTGTCTGGTGGTATACGTGCGACATTCCAACTGCGCCGTACCCGACGTATCATATCAACGCATTCGGGACGGCTCCCCGGCTTCTGGGATGGCTTCAGGCGAAATACGGCATAGAAGGTTCGCTGTACTGGTCTACGGTTCTGTGGACAAAATCAGCAAAGCAGGGATTCGTCAAAGCGGATGTCTGGAATGTTCCGGTCAGCGGGAAAAATACTCCCGGCGACGGACAGCTGATTTATCCGCCGGAAGCCATGACAGAACAGCCGGTATCATCTCTGCGGCTGGAATTGATCCGGCAAGGCAATGAAGATGTTGACCTTCTGAATATGCTCCGGAATGAGCTGACACAGAATGCCCGGCAGCTGGGCGTGAAATATTCCGCAGACGACAGAATTTTCAGCATTGTGAACCGGGTTGCTCCCACGCGGGTTACTTTCACAAAAGATGCGGCTCTGGTGGAGAATGTCCGCAAAGAACTGCTGGATGAACTGGAAGTCGTGAAACTGGGTTTTCCGGTCCTGCTGCAGTCTACGCACCCGGAAGGACAGATCAAAGCAGGAACCGGAGTCCGGTTCACTCTGTACACGGAACCCGGCAGCAGAATCCGAATATCTCCGGCCGCGAAATATCAGCAGAATGGAAATGCCGCGACGTTCGACTGTGTCATACCGGAAGGAGATTTCACACTGAATGTTGAAGTTGAAAACGGCGGCAGACGGATGCAGCTGAAACGTCATTACACCGGAATGACATTTCAGGATAAAGTGCACACGGTATTCCGCGCAGGGATGACCGACCCCAAAGTGAGTTATTACCTGGCGTCCGGCGTTCAGGAAAAAGACGGTCTGCATATTCAATTCAAGGCGGGGGAATGGCCGATGGCGATTTTTCCGGTGGATGCCATGCCGGAATACCGCTGGATCCGGATCGTCATTGCCAATCCGGAAAAAGCCCGGTCCACGGCGGGTGTCAGTACGCGGGACAAAAAAAACAATTTCATCAGAGGCGGCAGCATCATGCTCGACGGACATGAAACCCGGACTTTCGTATTCCCGTATCATGCGGAAAACGCGATCAGCAAACAGCACATACGGCAAATCCTCCTGCATATGCGCCCCATTCAATCGCCCCGCAATCTGATATTGAAGGAAATAACGCTGCACACGGAATTGCCGGAGTCTTCCAATATGCGTTGAGTTCAAAAAAAGGATTGTCTCAGGTTCCGTTCCGCATAAATGGAACAAGGGGACAAGTTTTGCCGGATTAATTTCCGAAATGAGCGGTTGCGCTGTTGTTTTATCTTCGGCATGTGGTATAATACCTTCATATTCCGAAGATAAACAACATGCATGAGGTGCTGTATGAGCAGAAAAATCGTTTTTGCCGGACTCCGCCATGGACATGTCAACGGACTGTTCAATCTGGCGGTGCAATCACCTGAACTGGAAATCACTGCAATCGGCGAAGAAGATCCCGATGCGCTGAATGCCTTCCAGACCAGTCATCCCGATTACAACGGACCCGTTTACGATTCCATTGAAAAAATGCTGGCGGAAGCCCCCTGCGATATTGTCGCCATCGGGGATTACTATGCCAAACGCGGTTCCATCGCAATCGCCGCCCTGAAAGCCGGAAAACATATCATCGCCGATAAACCGCTCTGCACTTCTTTGGCGGAACTGGACGAAATCGAAAAACTGGCTAAGGAAAAAAAGCTGTCCGTCGGCTGTATGCTGGATCTCCGCACAATCGACAGTTTCGCCGCCGCCCGCGATCTGGTCCGCTCCGGGAAACTGGGCAAAATCACCCAGATCCAATTCGGCGGACAGCATCCGCTGCTGGCGGACAGCCGTCCGCACTGGTACTTCGAACCGGGAAAACACGGCGGCACGATCAATGACATTGCCATTCACGCGCTGGATTTCATCCCGTGGATGACCGGTCTGGAAATCCGTGCCGTGCCTGCCGCCCGCACCTGGCGCGCCTTCGATTCCAAATGCGACTGTTTCAACGACGCCGCCCAGTTCATGCTGGTCATGGACAACGGCTGCGGCGTTCTCGGCGACGTCTCCTACGCCGAACCCGATTCCCACGGATACCGGATGCCGCAGTACTGGCGGTTCACGGTCTGGGGAACCGGCGGAGTGATCGAATTCAACGGCACGGAAAATAAAATCACCGCCTGGATTCAGGGACAGTCCGAACCGGAAATCATCATCCCGGCAGCCTACACGGGACCGAAGTATCTGGACTGGTATCTGATGGAACTGGATGGAAAACCCGGCGATCTGAACACAGATACGGTTCTGAAACGTACCCGTCAGGCTCTGGAAATCCAGCAGCAGGCGGATCATTTCAGTCTGTAAAAAAACGTAAAATCTTGCAGGAATCCGTTTTTTTCCTGCAAGATCTGCATTTTTCCGGGAAGTAGGTACTCAGAAAAACAAATCTTTTGGAGGATATGACATGCCTTTTACAACCCGGAAATCCCTGCTGGTCAAAGTCCGTTCCGGCGACGAGATCTCATGGCAGGAATTCTATGAAACGTACAAGCCGCTGATTCTGCTCTGCGGCAATGATTTTTTTCTCACGCCGGACGAGAACGAAGAACTGGTTCAGAATGTCATGTGCGAAATTTTTCAGAAGGACATTCTCCAGCGTTACGATCCGGATCATGTGCCGGACAACATCGTTTTCAAATATGATCCCGCCAAAGGGCGATTCCGTCATTATTTCCGCAAAATTGTCCGGAATCAGGCACTGAAAATATTCCGTCAGCGCAAAGACAGCCAGAATATTGATGATGTGGAAAAATCCTGTCTGGCAGACGATTCCTCCTGGAACAGCGTCTGGGACGAAGAATGGCGCAAACATGTGTTCGACACGGCACTGCGGGAACTCCGCACTCAGATCAAGCCGGAAAATTATCTGGCTTTTGAAATGTATGCCATACACAACCGTTCCGTTCAGGAAGTTACCAGATTCCTGAATATTTCGGACACGGCACTCTATACCATCAAAAGCCGCTGTGTCAGCAATTTGCGGAAAATTATCGCCAATCTGGAGGAGGAACAGTAAAATGCATTACAGTAAAAATACCTGGGAACGCTATCATAAAAACCTGCTGCCGGTGCTGCTTAAGATCCAGTGTTCCAGCCACTTGCGCAGTTGTCCCGAATGCGCAGCCATTCTGCGGGAAATCGAGAACGAGGACCGTTTCATACAGCAGCTGCGGGACAGCGTCCAATCCTATCAATCCGCGGCGGACGGGACATTCCCCAAGCATCCAACTCACCATACTTGATGCTTCCATTCAAAACAGAAAATGCGGCAGGCGTAAAAACCTGCCGCATTTTCATTTTCAGGCAAAAATCAGAATCAGACTTTCTTTTTGCCGTTCAGCAGACTGCGGATTTCTGTGGTGTTGTCCGAAGCCGCAATGCTGTTGAAGATCTCTTTTTTGCCCAGCCGGGTCGCCATGGCGGCCACGAACTGCAGGTAAGGCTTGTCTTCTTCCGGCGGACAGAGGATCAGCACCACGACTTTCAGGTCATGGCCGGAAGTCTTGAATTCCTTGAATCCGTTCCGGCTGATACCGACAGCGGCAACCATTTTCTTGGTGCCGGAGGTCCGGGCGTGGGGGAATGCCACCTGTTCGGCAACGCAGGTCGACACAATGCTTTCACGGGCAAGGACGTCAAAGAGGCACTTGTCCGGATCTGCCAGATGTCCGTTGCGGGAAAGTGAGCCGGTCAATTCACTGATGGCTTCCTCCAGCGACTGCGCTTTCAGGTCAACGTCGATGCAGCCCGGCGGAACCACCGCGTCAAAATGGATGGAGCCGAGCGATGCCGGCGTCGGCAGTGTTTTCAGATCGGACATGACCGCCTGATCGAACGCGTCCGGCAGGGTCAGTTCGCGCAGTTTTCCCACCGTGCGGTACAGGTCGACCACTGTTTCATAAACCACTGTTTTGATCAAAATCACTTCGGACTGCGCGGATTCGAAATCAAAGTGATTGCCTTCCACATGCAGCGTGAACGTGGTGGAGCCGCGGCGGAAATGGGTCAGTCCGCCTTCCGGATAAATGTCGGAATGGCGGTAGCCTTCCGCCCGGAAGTTGGCGATCAGCAGGTGCAGAACAAACGAAGAAACGGCTTCCGACTGGAAATCGTATTCCGTATGCACTGCAGTGTCGTCCCTGGTCTGTTTGCGGACGCCGCTGCCCTTCAGCGAAAGCACGAACGACAGCAGGGGCGGCGCGACCAGAGTCGTCACCAGCGTCATGATGATCGCCACACCGAAAAGTTTGGAATTAATGATCGGCACTTCTGCACCGTTGAGTTTCATCATGGTCGTGGCTCCAATGCCGGCGATAATCAGAGCAACTTCACCACGGGGAACCATGCCCGCGCCAATCCGCAGAGAACCCAGCCAGTTGAAGTTCATGAAGAACGCAGGCAGTGCGCAGCCGATCACCTTGGCAAGAACCGCCAGCAGACTGTAAATCAGACCGAATTTCAGCACATGCGAATCCGTCATCACCCGGACGTCCACCAGCATACCCATCACCACGAAGAAAATCGGGACAAGGAACTCGTACACGCCCTGCAGATGCCGCTGAATCGAGAAGGAAATATCGGTTTTGGACAAACTCAAACCCATCACGTAGGCACCGACGATCATAGCCAGACCCGCCTGTTCGAAGAACCCTGCCAGCAGCAGAGCCAGACCGAACGACAGCAGAGCAAACACTGCCGAAGTACGGAACAGTTTGAGAAAGCCGGCAATCTTGTGCGCCAGGGTCAGACCGACCGCCGTAACGCCCAGCCAGATTCCCACGCTCTTGACCGCAATGATGCCGATTCCGCTCCAGTTCACCTTGCCGCTGTCCATGCCGCCGACAATACCCATGACAATCGCCAGGCAGATAATGCCCAGCACGTCGTCAATCACTGCGGCAGCCAGAATCGTGGTTCCTTCCGGAGAGTCAATGCTTTTCTTTTCAGACAGAATACGAGCGGTGATCCCCACGCTGGTTGCGGTACTCAGAATACCGAGGAACAGACAGCGCGGATCCATGAACGGCGCATGAAGCAGCAGCATACCCAGCACGGCACCGAACACAAACGAGAAAATCACACCGCCCAGTCCGACAACGGTTCCGACTACGGAATAACGGAAGAACATCCGCAGATCCGTTTCCAGACCCGACATGAACAGCAGCATGATCGAGCCGAGGGTCGCGATGGAATACAGCGGCACGGAAACCGGAAGCGAAGCTCCTTCCAGCAGCGGGAAGAAACCATGTTCAAATCCCGGCAGACCGAAATCCACCCCTCCCAGCAGGTAGGGTCCGATCAGGATACCTGCCAGGAGTTCGCCCAGTACAGGCGGGATGCTGATTCTCTGAGCCAGCCGGCCAAAAAATTTGGCGGCAAAGATAATCAATCCGAGTTGAATCGCCAGCAGGGCGATCTGACTTGTCACAGACATTTTTTACTTCAATCCTTACTTTGAATTCTGCTTGTCTTCAGCAGTTTTTTGTTTTTCTATCTCTTCAAAACGCGCCTTGTCCGCCAGAGACACATTTCCTTCCACCTGTCCGTTGTCCAGCGGGTCCACCACCCGTTTTTCCAGGTCGCGGAACAGCTGGAACAGGTCAACCACGCCGCCGATGCCGAACCAGAACGTGGAGATGGCCGCCACAATTCCGGGAATCAGCAGGGTGGTGATGAAGAAATACCAGCCCCACCATTCCAGCGGCCACGGCGTAACTGCATTCCAGATCACCACAATGATGAATGCCAGCAGGAATTTATAGAACAGACTGTAAATGAACACGCCCCAGGCGATGATACGGTCGCCCCGCGTGTATTCCGGCGTGATGCCGATCAGTTTTGAACCGAGGTTGTGCAGAGTCCAGCGTTCAGCCGCATTGCTTTCCCCGGCAGTATTGTAGATGCCGCGGTGGAGCATACGGTCAAGGTTGAACGGCTTCCGCTGCGTCAAAGCGGAAACCGCGCAGAAAATCACCAGCGTTATCAGCATGGTGAGCAGATACAGTTCATACGAGTTGATCGGGAATTTCACCGGGTCCATTTTCCAGACCACATACGGATTCAGCGGCGCGGAAATGGTTTCCAGCGCCGAGCCGATCCCTTCCGCCCACTCCATTTCCAGCAGCCACGGGTACACCACGTCCGCCCAGTTCCGCTGCACGAAAATGCTGAAGAACGAAAGCAGCATACCCGAAATCAGCGAAGCAAACGCGCCCGCGGTATTGCCGAAGCGGCTGTAAAGACCGAAAATCATGACCGGTCCGCAGCCGCCCAGCCACATCATGCACATCAGCGTCACAAACAGGTTGATGTAGTCCAGCTGCGACATGAAGAAGCTGCCGATCAGGAAGAACACGCCCACACCGACCGACACCCAGCGCAGCAGCCGGATATGGGTTTTCGGGCTGATGCCGTTTTTGCAGAACGGCAGTATCACGTCCTGCGTAAAGGTCAGACTGGCACTGTAAATGCGCGTGTCGTCCGTTGAAATCATGGCCAGCACCAGCAGCAGACAGAACAATCCCATCAGGATCGGCGGGAGAAGTTCGCGCATACTGGTCGCCATCATCAGCTGATGATACAGCGTGCGGAATTCCTGGAACTTCGCATTGCCTGCCGCTTCGCCTTCATAGGATTTGAACGCCTCATGCGCCGTATTCAGCACCGGAGTGTCCAGATTCTGCGCCTGCGACAGCGGCGTATCCTTGCCGATGGTATGCAGCTGTTCCGGAACCGCATTGATCCGTTTCACAAAATCCGCCCGGTTCTCTTTCGCCACGATTTCCTCGGCAATATGCGTACTGAGCCCGGAACGGATCGCTTTCGCCTTGGTGGCGAAATCCGCATGGTTCATGACCGTGATGATGCAGATGGCGATCAGCACGTACAGCAGCGACACGATGGCTCCGCGCCAGGTGCCGAGCAGTCCCGCCATTTTCTGTTCATGCGGTGTTTTCGCCGCGGTGGAGTATCCCGCCCCGATCCAGCTGGCGCGGTGAATGACGGAAACAATGATCGTCATGAACACCATCACCAGATTGAAGTCGCGCAGATTGGAGATGTCGTACGGATTCAGAAAACTTTCATTCACCACACGGTCGCTCATGACCGGAATGATTTCCGCTCCCCAGCTGAACTTGTACAGCACGAACACCACAAAAACCACCATCAGCGGGAACAGCAGAATTCCCTGAACGGCATCCGTGATCAGCAGCGACAGCGTGCCGCCGAAACAGATCAGGCTGATGGCAATGGTCAGGCAGAGCACCACGATCACGCCGAATGTGGAAACCTCAATGCCGCAAACCGTGAAGCTGCGCGGCAGGTCAAGGAAATATATGAAGAAACGGGCGGCAATCGCCGGCATGATCATGTTGGCAAGCATTTCCGAGAGCGAACGCAGGGCGGACGCGAAAACACGGAACGGACGGTTGTAGCGCATTTCCAGGAACTGCCCCAGACTCATGGCGCGCGTTTCGCGGAACCGGTAGGTGCAGTATCCGAACAGACTCATTATCACGCCCAGCGGCAGCATGATGTTGTTCCAGAACACCAGCGCAAAACCGGTTTTGTACTGCACTTCCACATACGCCACCAATCCGATGATCGACAACGCGTTGGCGACATCGCCCACGCTCAGCACATAACGCCCCGCCACGCGTCCGGCAGACAGAAAGTCCGTCACTCCATGGACATATTTCATCGAATACACGCCCAGCGCGAAAACCATCGCTGTCGGTACAATCAAGATCAGCCAGTCTATAAAACTCATATCCCTTGTTCCTCATTTCTTTGTAATCTGTTTCTGCTTTTATCCTCAAACCGGTATCTGGTCAAATTTTCGAAAAACAGGAACAGGAGCCGGACCGGCGCGCACATGCAAAGAAAATTTCAGAAATTTGCGGCAGTTCGTCAATACCCGGTCTTCGATGCAGATGCTGGTCCGCGCCAGAAGAAGGAGCTGCACTTCCAGATTCAGGACCGCCGGCAACTCCGGACGCCCCGGATAAAAACGCGGCCGGTTGTCGGACAGCCAATGCTCCGGCATCCGGAGAGTTCCGGACATACAATCCGGCAGGGGGGAAAACACGGCCCCCGCATCCGATACGATCAAATGCTGCACCGGAACCGGAGTCCGGCGGTATTCTTCCGGATTTCCCCCGGAAAAGGAATGACGCAGAAAGAACGGCAGAAGCAGCAGAGGAATAAGGAACAGGACGCAGTCCGGAAGGATGCGCCGCAGACGAATGTTTCCGGCGGAATTCCGTCCCGCCGCCTGTGCTTCGTTTCTGTCCATGATAATCCCTGTTAAGATTTCTGTATCATCAATAATATAGCATTGTCTCCCGAATTTTCAAGTTTTTATTAGAGATACCTTGTTCCCGGAAAATATAAAAACGCACGGAAGTTTTCCCCTTCCATGTGTTTTTCTCAAAGAAAATCAGGTGTTTTTACAGACAGGCTCCCGCTGCTGCCAGATTTTTACGGACTTCTTCCCCGTTCAGTTCCGGCGGAATGAGTCCCTGTTCCATACACATCGCAGCCGCCATTCCCGCCGCCTGACCAACGGAACAGATCGGCGGCATCACTCTGGCACTGCTGTGCAGCGCATGATCCAGCGATATAGCACGACATGCCATCAGCAGATTGTCGCAATTCTTCGGAACCAACGCCCCGTAACGGATCTCGTACCAGTCGTCTTCGGGCATGTGGATGATCTGCGTTCCAGTACCGGACGGGTTGTGTATGTCAATGCAGTAACGGACTTTGGCAATGCCGTCGGCATATTTCGCCGCTTTCAGGAAATCTTCCGAAGTCTGATAGACCCGTCCCACGATGCGGCGGCTTTCCCGGATGCCCACATGGTGCGCAATGGAATGAATCCGCGCCTGTTCAAAACCGGGGACATGTTTCCGCAGGAATTTCACAAACTGACGGATCTGCCGTCTGCCTTCGATTTCCGCTTCGGAAAGTTCCGTGCCGACTACGCCGCTTTTTTTGATGATGCGGGTTGTATTGAAATGGATTACATCGCTTTCCGGAGTAATCATCCACAGCACGTTTTCCCGCGGACAATCAATCTCACCGGCGGCTTTTGCCTCATCATACAGCCGGTTGATTTCCAGACGGTCCGGCATCCGGGAACGGTCCAGATTTCCCAGCTTGAAACAGGTGGTCATGGGCTGGCAATAGCCGTCTTCATTGCCGAATTCCGAAGGACATCCGGCAAGCACTGCCAGGTCGCCGTCGCCGGTGGAGTCAATGAAGATTTTCGCTTTGACTGCGGAAAGCCCGGACTTGGAATGGAACACCGCCGCAGAAATTTTGCCGTCTTTCATAATCACATCAAACAGCGTATGATGATACAGAATTTTCGCTCCGGATTCCAGCAGCAGATCCTCCATTGCCAGCATCGCTTCGTCCTTGGAGACCTCGCGGATTCCCGCCTGTTCATCAAAAGGATGTTCCTGCTGTTCCTGCTGCGGACGGTATTCCCACATTTTCCGGCACCAGTCCATGAACACCGGACGATCCAGCGAAGCGCCTTTCACATGATTGGGCATGAACGGGGTAACTTCACCGAAAACCGCCATGCCGCCGAGACAGCCGTAACGTTCCACCACCAGGGTTTTGGCTCCGCGGCGCGCCGCCATCACTCCGGCACTGAATCCGCCGGGACCTCCACCGACCACCAGCACATCCGTTTCCGCAATCACCGGAATTTCTTTTTCAAACTTGTAATGCAGCATTTCCATGACCTGTTCCTCCTGAAATTTTCTGTGATAGCCATAAAATATTCCGTTTTTCTGAAATAATCTATGGATTTTTTTGCCGATATGATGTATTTTTTATAATAAACAGGAGTTTTTTCATGGAACAGATTATTCTGCTGAACGCAATCGCGGTTTTCGAAAAACAGTTTCATTGCAGTCTGTGTCTGCATGATTTCACCGGACGGCTGGCTGCGGGAATTCTGCCGTCCTATCATCTGAACCCGTTCTGCACGAAAGTAAAACGCGGCAGACGCAAAACAGAGCTGCGCTGTGTGGCATTTGACTGCGGCGTTGTGCAGGAACAGCTGATCCGGCGTCCCGCCTTTTTTTTGAAACAATGCGCCTGCGATTTCATTGAAGGAGTTTTCCCGGTCATGACCGGTGAAAAACTGTGCGGCTGTATTTTTGCCGGACCGTTTGCCGCGGCGAAGGAACGGAATCCGGCAGAACTGCTGCTGAAGGCAAAAATCCGCGGAGTTTCTGCGGAAAATCTGCCAAACTTGCCGCGTTCCCTGCGCGCATTTCAGGCATACGGTGAACTGATCGCGGCGGCTGTGGCGGAAGCGTCTGCCGAACGGGAAGGAAGCATGGAAAATGAACGGGAACGGATCGAACATTTCCTGGAACGGGAATATGTCCGGAACATTGGGCTGGAAGATGCTGCCAGATTGCTGGAACTGAGTCCCGCCCGCGCTTCCGGACGCATCCGCCGGATTTTCGGGAAAGGGTTCTGCGAACTGCTGCGTGAACAGCGGCTGTCTGCGGCAAAACGTCTGCTGGCACGTTCCAGTTTCACGGTTGAAAAGATTGCACAACGCTGCGGTTTCCGCGACGGAGCTTATTTCCACCGGGTGTTCCGGCGGACATGCGGACTGTCGCCGCTGGAATACCGCAGACGTCATCCCATTCGGGAAAGCTGATTATTTCACCGCCGCAATCACGCTGAATTTCACTGCGCTGTATATGCAGTTCACCGACTGGAAACCGGCATTTTTCAACATGGCAAGTTCTTCGGAAAGAGAACATTCCCGATCGAGTTTGCGCCGTTCCCGCCATCGGGCAAGATCCGTTTCGGAAAGACCGCTGCGGTACAGCTGTGCGATCCAGTACCGGTCGAACCAGCCGCACGCTTCCGGCGTGTCGGCGCAGAACTGGTCATAGTTGACAAAACAGCCGCCTTCCGGCAGTCTCTCATGTATGCGCGAAAACAGTTCCGCTTTCTGTTCCGTTTCCAGATGATGTACCGACAGAGCTGAAACAATGAGGTCGAAATCTCCGCCGGGGAGTCCGCGGGTATAATCCGCTGTTTCGAATTTCACATTGGGCATTCCGGCGAAACGTCTCCGGGCAACTTCCAGCATCGCTTCCGCGATGTCGGCCAGCACGTATTCCGCACGGGGAAAATGCCGGTAATAATACATGGAAAGCAAGCCGGTGCCTGCACCCAGATCCAGAATACGGCGCGGCGGTTTCAAGCCGGATGCGGCAAATGCCGTGGTTTTTTCATAATACTCATCAAAACACGGAATGAATTTCCGCCGGTTGACGTCGTATTCTTCCGCAATGCGGTTGAACTGTTCTTCCATCTGCTGCGTATCCATAATGCTCTCCAGCTACGTCAAAAAAAGGACTCGCGGGATGTTCCGGAGTCCTTGGATAAAACTTATTTTCTGGCTTTCGGTTTGGGCTGCATCACCTGAAAATCGTAGAACCGGTTGCGACCTTCACAGGCGGTAATCCCGGCATACCAGGTACGGGGCAGATTCGCTTCGGAATATCCGCATTCCTTTCCATCGCACCGGACAGTCATGGTACAGCCGAACTTGGTGTACCGGAGCTGCACTTCCAGTTCGTACACTTTTTTCGGTTCGAACTTTGCGTTCAGCCATGCGGCTTTGTACCATGACGCCTTGCCGTCCTTGTACATGTGCCGCCAGATATTGATGCCTTCATCGAACAGCACGATTTCGAAATGTTCCCGGAATTCGTGCTGTCCGTCCTTGCCTTTGCCCAGTTCCGGAGCAATCACAATCAAGGGTGCCATCCGGTGGTCGAAACTCATTTTCGAACGGATGGTCGCATTGCCGGTGAACTTGCGGTTCAGCATCAGCGAGGCAAACACGTCGCTGCCGTATTTCCGGAACAATTCCTCGTCCGAAACTTCCGGAGTCTGATTGTAGATATGTCCGGCACCCTGAAGCATGATCCCGCGGTAATCCCACCGCGGACTTTTCACGTTCAGAAAATGAGACGGCTCCCATTGTCCTTCCGTGAAAACGGCATGATAATCTTCGGCACACAGTCCGGCGGTCAGGCAGAACAATGCGGACGGGATCATGATGCGTTTCATATTCTGGTTTTTCATATTCTTACCAGCCGTAAATCTTCTGATCAAGATACTGTTTGAGCTGGCTGATGCTGACCCGTTCCTGCGCCATGGTGTCACGGTCGCGGACCGTGACCGAGTTGTCATTGGCGGATTCGAAGTCGTAGGTCAGGCAGAACGGAGTACCGATTTCGTCCTGACGGCGATAACGTTTTCCGATGTTTCCGGTAACATCCAGTTCGGTACGGTAGAACCGGCAGATGTCGCGCTGCAAGGCTTCGGCATTTTCGTTGAGTTTCTTGGAAAGCGGCATAACGGCAACTTGAACCGGCGCGATTTTCGGAGTGAAATGCAATACGATGCGGACATCGTCTTCCATGCCTTCCTTCTTGGTCGGAGCCTTGTCTTCATCGTACGCATGGGAAAGCACGGCGAGCAGAGTGCGGTCCAGTCCGGCGGAAGTTTCGACCACGGTCGGCAGATATTTCTTGCCGGTCTGCATGTCGAGGTATTCCATGTTCTGCTGGGAATATTCCTGATGACGGGAAAGGTCCCAGGTGCCGCGATGGTGAATGCCTTCGATTTCGTCAAAACCCCACGGGAATTTGAACTCAATATCCACAGCGGCTTTGGCATAGTGCGCCAGTTTGTCGTGCGGATGCAGATGCAGTTCGTCTTCGCGGAAACCAAGCTTGCTGGTATAATAGTTCCAGCGCTGATCTCTCCAGTATTCCCACCATTCCATGGACCCTTCGTCCGGGCAGAAGAATTCCATTTCCATCTGCGTGAATTCGCGGGAACGGAAAGTGAACATGCGCGGAGTGATTTCGTTACGGAATGATTTGCCGATCTGGGCAATACCGAACGGAAGCTGCTGACGCGTGGCAATGCGGACCAGATTGAAATCCAGGAAAATCGGCTGGCAGCTTTCCGCACGCAGGTAAGCAATATGTTCTTCGTCGAAAACGGGTCCGACATACGTCTTCATCATCAGATTGAATTCGCGCGGCGGAGTCAGGTCTTTGGAACCGCAGTTGGTGCAGGTGGAGGGATCGGGCATCTGGTCAACCCGGAAACGGGTTTTGCATTTTTTGCAGTCGCACATGATGTCGCCGAAACGGTCAACATGGCCGGATGCTTTCCAGGTTTTGGGATGACAGATGATCGTGGAATCCAGACCGACCACGTTGTTGCGGGTTTCGACCATTTCATTCCACCAGAGCTGTTCCACTGCTTTCTTGAGGGCGACGCCGTACGGTCCGTAATCCCAGAAGCCGTTGAAGCCCCCGTAAATTTCCGAACTCTGAAACACAAATCCGCGCCGCTTGCACAGCGACACGATCTTTTCCATCAACTCGCCTTCCGTATTGACGATAGCCATGATTTTTCTCCTCGTATATTTGAATTGCTGCAAAAATTCAGGGTAAATAATATAACGCTGTTCCGCCCTTTTTTCAACCCGTGCCGGACAGAATCACTCCTTGACCACAATCATCGGCAGATTCCGGAAATCCTCATTGGAATCCATGCCGTAGCCGATCACATACTCATCGGGGATCTCGAATCCGACCCAGTCCGGTTCCGTGAAAAGTTTTCCGCTGACATGCTTGTTCAGCAGAATGCAGGTGCGGACACTCAACGCGCCGCGGTCCAGGAAAAGTTCGCGGATGTTCTTCAAGGTGAATCCCGTATCCAGAATATCATCCACCAGCAGGATATGACGTCCGGCAGGTGAATTTTTCAGGTCGGAGCGAATCTTCAGGTTCCCGCTGGAACGGTCATTCGCGTAACTGGAAGCGGCAAACGTGTCCCATTGAAGCGGCAGTTGAATCCTGCGGACCAAATCCGCCGCAAAGAGCAAGGCTCCGTTCAGGATCACGACCACAGTCAGAGGTTTGCCCTGATAGTGCGCCGTGATGTCCGCTGCCAGTTCCGTTACACGCCGGGAAATTTCCTGTTCGGAGATCAGCGTTTTCATTTGTCCGGCAATCCTTATTCGCCTGCCAGCGTATCGAAAAATTCCTTCACGGGGAAAATCCGCGTGGTGGCTTCGATATTGCAGCCGATCATGTAAAGACCGTGTTCCACATCCCCTTTCCAGGTGGCGAGCAAAGCACGGGCAATGCAGAACAGCGATTTCGAAGGATTGCAGGAACGCAGACAACGGTACGGGCAGGTGAATTTTTCACGGTTTCCGCTCAGAACGCGCTGCACCAGCGGTGTTTTCAGCACACGGACCGGAAGACCGACCGGACTCTTGATGACCACGATGTCTTCTTTTTTCGCATCAATGAAAACCTGTTTGCTGCGTACGTCGATTCCGGCTTCTTCCGTCGTGATGAAGTACGTGCCGATCTGAACGCCGTTGTAACCCATCTTCAGGAAATTCTCAATATCCGCACGGCTGGCAACTTCCTGTGCCGCCAGCACCGGAATATCGCCCAGATCATATTTGGCTATGACTTCCTTGACATCTTTGAGCAGGATATCCATGGAGCAGGTTTCCGGATGTTCGATCATTTCCATGGTGAAACCCAGATGTCCGCCGCATTTCGGACCTTCCACAATGACCGCGTCCGGTTTGCGGTTGTATTTGCGCAGCCAGGTTTTGACAACGACTTCGAAAGCGCGTCCGCTGGAAATCACCGGAATCAGAGCGACATCGGCATCGCCGACATATTCCGGCAGAGGAAGCGGCAGCCCGGCACCGGAAATGATGTAATCCACTCCGCCGGCAACCGCCGTTTTGACAATTTCCTCGTAATTGGAAAGTGCGACCATAACATTGACACCAAGATTCTTTCTGCCGCCGCACATTTCGCGGGCTTTCTTGAGTTCCAGCGCAAAATTGGTGTTGCATTCTTCCACAAAATGGGTTTTTCCGCGTTCCACATCGCCGATTCCGACACTGGCGATTGTTCCGAAGCCGCCGCATTTGACCACAGCCGAAGCCAGTTCAGCCATACCGATGCGGACACCCATTCCGGCCTGGATGACCGGGTATTCAGCTCTCAAATTACGAATTTTCAAAGACGGCAGTTTCATTTGTTTTCAGACTCCGGTTTACCCCGGCCGCGACGGAGCGCATCTCCGTTCCGTTACCGGGTTGTGAATTAAATAACAATAGCATAAAATGCCGATTATTCAAGTCGGAATACACTTTAATTTGCAGATTTGTCAGCCCCTTACTGATAAAATCCGATGTCCGCCCAAATAAAAAATCCTGCTCTCCGGTCAAAGAAAGCAGGATGTCATCAGACAGAAATTGTTCAGCGCGATTTCTTTTTCGCTGTTCCGGTATTCTTTTTGCGGACCGGAGCTTTTTTCTGAACCTGTTTTTTCGGCTGGGCGGCTTTTGCCCGCAGTTCCGCGGCTCTCTGATGAGAACGCTGATTGGCGGCAGCAGGATCCGAAGCACGGGAATATCCCCAATCCAGCAGTTTCCGCACAAACAGATCCCGGTTCTTCGCCATATCAAAACCGACAACCACTGCGATCATCCGCTTACCGCCCCGCAGACACGTCGTCGTGACACAATATCCGGAACGGTTGATGAATCCGGTCTTCAGACCGTCCACCCCTGTTGCGGGATATTTTCTGCCGGGCAGCAGGTTGTTGTGATTCACAATTTTCAGATGCCCGCGCTGTCCGGGTTCACGGAAATCGGCGGAAACCGTGGAAGCCCATTCCAGCAGTTTCGCATGAGAAAGCGAACGTTCCGCAAGCAGAGCCATATCCGCCGGACTGCTGACATTGTCTTCTCTGGAAGACGAACCGGGCAGACCATGCGGATTGAAGAACCGGGTGTGATTCATCCCCAGTTCACGGGCGCGCCGGTTCATGCGGTCCACGAATCCGGCAACATCACCGCCGCCCAGAAATTCCGCCACCAGGTATGCCGCATCATTGGCACTCTTGATGGAAACAGCTTTCAGAAGTTCTTCCAGCGTAAAGGTTTCGCGCACATCCAGCCACACCTGACTGCCGCCGATTTTCTGCGCGGCACGCGTTACCGGAATCTGCGTCGACAGCGTAATGCCGTCCCGACCGGCAAGCACATCCTCATACGCCAGAAGAGCGGTCATGATTTTGGTCATGGACGCAATCTGATAAGGATTCCGCGCCTGTTTGTCCCACAGAACATTTCCGGTATTGGCATCCACCAGAATGCCCGCCTTGGCTCCGGCGGAACCGGGCAGTTCCGGAATGTTGCCCTGCCAGGCATACCGGTAATTGAAAGCAGGAAAACGCTGAATGGTCGCCGCGGTTTTCTGCGGAACAGACGCCGTGTCTGTGGAAACCGCAGCATTTTCCTGATTCCGTCCGGATGCGGACAAGGCTGAACTGTCTGCGGCAACAGACGGCAAAGCCGTTCTTTCCAGCTTTGCCGGAGTCTGCACAGACGGAGCGGCGGGCTGACGCAGGCAAAAATACAGAACTGCGCCGTGAGCCGCAATGATCACCGCAATAATCAGCAGGATATGACGGAGTTTCACAGGAGACCACGCTCCTCAAGGATCGACCGGTTCAAGGCGGAAAAGAGCGCCGAGATTGCGGCCTGATCAATGTTGGCATGTTCGCCGACACCATAGAAAAGACGGTTGTCGCTGCTGCGCCGGATGCCGACAAACGCAATGGCGTTGGCGTCGGCATTGTTTCCGAGCGTCCGTTCGGAAAAATCCTCCAGAACGAACTGATACAGCTTCGCTTCATTACGGATGGCATGAACCGTAGAGGAAATCGGGCCGTTGCCCACGCCCTGCACTTCCAACGGCTTGCCGTCGAACATCAGCTGCAGATTGACTTTGACTTCCGCATTCTCCTTGGATTCGTCATGCTCATCGCCGCCGGAAACCCGGTTGAATTTCTGAAGCACAAACGGACCTTTGATATTCACGAAAGTTTCGTTGAAGACTTTCAGCAGTTCCGAGCTGTCCAGCTCATCCCCTTTGCGGTCGGCATACACCTGCACGGCAGCCCCGATTTCCGGGTGCATTCCTTTCGGCGGATAAATACCGTAATCGTGTTCCAGCACATAGGCGACACCGCCTTTGCCGGACTGGGAATTGATGCGGATCAGTTTTTCATATTTGCGTCCGAGTGTGGCAGGATCGACATGCAGATACGGAACTTTCCACTGAACTCCGAAAATCTGACGGGATTTTTCCAGGTTGTCCATGCCCTTGCGGATGGCATCCTGATGCGAACCGGAAAACGCGGTGAACGCCAGCTGTCCGGAGTACGGATGACGTTCATGCACTTCGATGCCGGTTGCGGCTTCCACCACCTTGACCACATGCGGCAGATCCGAGAAATCCAGCCCGGTGTTGATGTTCCGGGACTCCAGATTCAGTGCCATGGCACAGATATCCACATTGCCGGTACGTTCCCCGTGTCCGAACAGAGTGCCTTCCACGCGTTCGGCTCCTGCCATGACCGCCAGTTCGGACGAGGCAATCGCGCAGCCCTGGTCGTTGTGCGAGTGAATACTGATGGTGGTCTCATCCATATAAGGATAATGTTCGATAAACCACGCAATCATATCCGCATAATGATGCGGCGGACGGCGTTCCACGGTCTGCGGCAGATTCAGGATGAAGTCTTCCTTCTTGCAGGGGCCCCAGGTTTCCTTGACAGCCTTGCAGACGTCCAGAACATGTTCAAGGTCGCTGTCGGTAAATTCCTCCGGAGAGAATTCATAGCTGATTTTACCGTAAAGCCCGAATTCTTTCAGGTAACGAATCACCGACTTGGTTCCTTCAACGGCAACTTTCAGGGTTTCTTCGCGGGTCTTGTTGAACACGATCTTTTCATGCAGATCGGAAGTGGCGATATACAGATGAAGAATTCCCTTGTCAAGACCGACCAGGGATTCGACGGTGCGGCGGATAAGCGGTTCGCGGGCCTGTGTCAGCACGGAAATACGGACATCGGACGGGATCTCCCTGCGTTCGATCAATTCGCGGACAAATTCAAAATCGTCCTGGGACGCGGAAGGGAAGGAAACCTCGATCTCCTTGAAACCGATCTGGCACAGCAGCTTGAAATACTCGAACTTCTTCTCCGGGTTCATCGGCATCGGCAGAGCCTGATTGCCATCCCGAAGATCCACTGAACACCAAATCGGCGATTTTGTCAGTTCATGGTTCAACCATTCCCGGTTTTTCACGGGAATGCTTGCGGGTTGCGGGTACATTTTCATTTCAGCATCCATTTCTGTTTCCAGATTCTACTTTTCCCGGCCCATCCGGAAAAATCTTTAAACCATAATATATACCCGGTTCAGAAAAAAAACAGAGAAAACTTTTCTTTTTTCTCTTTTTTTGTCAATTTTTTCCTGAATCACTGCGGGGCAGCACAAAAAACGACAACTATGACCGGTCATCACTGCAACCGGCACTTGACAATTCCCGTTTACCGTGCTACATTGTCCGTCTGTATAACATAACATTCACAGGGAATCATCATATGCGTTTTTCCGGAATAAAAACAGGTCTGCTGGCGGCAGCCGTTCTGCTTGCGGCAGCAGCAGAGGCGTCTGACCAGGAAGCCAACGTCTTTTTTTCACAGGGCCGCGACAGAGAAAAAACGGAAAGCTACCGCAGTGCCGCTTCCAGATACATGGATGCGCATTTCATGGCGGACTCCTCCATTCTGAAAGGCAACGCCCTGATCGCCGCTGCACGGGCATACCGCAAAGCCGAACTTTACGGAGATGAATTCGACTGTCTCCAGAAACTGATCCGCGAACACCTCAACGAAATCAATTTCACCCAAATCGTCAACCGTCAGTACGAAATCGGCGACCTTTATTTTGAAGGACACCGCGACCTCTTCATTTCCTGGATTCCGTTCATTCAGAACGAAGACCGCACCATTGAAATTTACGAAGCCGCGCTGAAGAACGCCCCGTGCGCCGAACGCGCCGGCGAAACCCGGCTGCGGCTGGCACGCATTTACATCAACGAACAGAAGACCGATGACGCCATCCGGCATCTGCGGGAAATTCCGAAACTGCATCCCGGCACCCGGTCCGCGCAATACGCCATGCTGGAACTCTGTTCCCTGCTGCTCCAGATGTCGGAACGCGGCGACGGCGACGGTTCATACAGCCGGCAGGCGGTGGAAGCGTGCGACAATTATCTGCGGGAATTCCCCAAAACACCGGAAACGCCCTGGGTCATCAAAGCCAGACAGACGGTCCGCAACCGGATGGCGGCACGCATTCATGCGGTCGGCAGCTATTATTACCGCAGCGGCAAACCGGAACTGGCGGAAAAGTATCTGGCGGAAGTTGTCCGGAATTATTCCACCACTCAGCAGGCGGCGGAATCCGAAAATCTGCTGGCAAAAATTGATGATGAATTCGAAGTTCCTCCCGGACAGAAACACCGGTACCGCCCGTATAAGGAAGAATTGAAAACCGTGCCGATCCCGGATGAAGATCAGCCGATCATGATTACACCCGAACACAGCGGCAACCGCTGGCTGCTGCCTGTCCGGAATCTGCGCAAGAGTCCGACCGTCGACACCAATGAAATCACTCCTGCAACACGGGAGAATTTTCAGGAACAATTAACTGATCCCAACAACCGGAACGGTGCAAAATGAAACAGTTTTTCCATACCCTGCCGCGCTTGTCTGCCTGTCTGCTGATTGCAGGTCTGTCCACCTTGATCTCTTCCTGCGGCTACCGGGTCGGCAGCCTGATGCATCCGCAGATCAAGACCATTGCCATCGCCGACATCAAAAATGAATCCTCGGAACCGCTGGGCTCCGCTCTGCTGCGGAATATTCTGGCGGAACGTTTCCAATTCGACAATTCACTCAAACTGACTTCGCTCAGCAAAGCGGACTGCATCCTTTACGCCCGCATCATGGAAATAGCGAACAGCAGTGTAACCTGGCGCAGCACAGACAACGAACAGACATACCGTCCCAACGAATTCAGTATTTCCGTTGCTGTGGAATTCACGGTGCTGATTCCGGGACAGGCAAAACCACTGGTTGAGCGGCGCATTCTTTCCAGCAGTGCGACTTATCTCTTTACCAATGACCCTGCCATCGGCCGCCAGAACGGTTTGAAACAGGCATTTCTGCGCGTTTCCGATTCCATTGTCCGCGCAACTACGGAAGCGTGGTAAAAAAATTTTCAGTTTTTTCATTTTTCCTTCTTGCATAATATACCCCGCATGGTATATTATGCATAGAAACAAACAAGGAGAAAAACAATGCGAAAGTGCATGGACTGTGAAAAACTGCATGTCAGGCTGAACAAAATTACCGGACAGCTGAATGCCATTCAGAAAATGATTGATGAGGATGTGCCTTGCGAACAGGTTCTGATTCAGATCAATGCCGCGAAAAGTGCGCTGCATAAAGTCGGACTGATGGTGCTGGAGGGACATCTGAATCATTGTGTCCGCGAAGGAATCGAAAACGGCAATGCGGAAGAGACACTTGACAAGTTCTCTGATGCACTGGAACATTTTTCGCGTCTTTCGTAATTTTTTTAACTGGGTTTTATACCTATACGGGTATAAGTATAAAAAGAAAGGAATTTTTATGTTGGAGAAATTGAGTGAGGTGTGCGAAGATATCCGCATCACCATTCTGGGCGGAGTGTGTCTGGCGGCAAGCATGGCATTGCTGTTCACGGGAAAAAGTTTCACCCCGGATCCGGCATGGGGAGCCATCATTCTCTGCGGGTATCCGCTGGTTTATCATGCGGTACGGAGTCTGTTTCTGAAAAAACAGATTACTTCGGCACTGCTGATCACCATTGCCATGGCGGCTTCCATCGCCATCGGAGAACTGGACGCGGCGGCGGAAATCGCATTCATCATGGCACTGGGAGAATATCTGGAAGACAGAACGGTTGCCCGCGCCAGACAAGGCTTGACCAAACTCATGGAGCTGACGCCGCGCACCGGCAGAAAGCTGATCCGGGAAAACGACACGGAAACTGTCATGGAAATTCCGGCGGATCAGATCCGTGTTCATGACCTGTTGCGGGTTCTGCCGGGCGAAACCGTTCCCGCGGACGGAATCATTGTCAAAGGCACAACGTCCGTGGACCAGTCGGTCATGACCGGGGAATCGCTGCCGGTGGACAAAAACTGCGGCGATGAAGTTTATTCCGGCACGATCAACTGTTTCGGGGCATTTGAAATGGAAACGACCCGCGCCGGACAGGACTCCGCACTGCAGAAAATCATTGACATGCTCAAAGAAGCGGAAAACCGGAAAGCCCCCATCCAGCGCATTGCGGATCAATGGGCGTCTCTGCTGGTTCCGGCGGCATTGCTGATTGCGGCGGCGGTTTATCTGATAACCGGAAATCTGGAACGCGGCGTAACCGTGCTGGTGGTCTTCTGTCCGTGTGCGCTGGCACTGGCAACCCCGACCGCCATCATGGCGGCAGTCGGACAGGCAACCCGGCATGGAGTTCTCATCAAATCCGGCGAAGCGCTGGAACGTATGGGCAAGGTGAACTGCATTGCGTTTGACAAAACCGGAACTCTGACTTTCGGGAAACTGGAAGTCTGCGATCTGCTCCCGGCGGACGGTGTTCAGGCGGATGATCTGCTGCGGACGGCCGCGGCGGCGGAACAGAATTCGGAACATCCGATCGGCAGAGCCATTGTCCGGTCGGCAGAAAAAAGCGGCATTCATCCGGAACCGGTACAGGATTTTCAGATGCAGCCGGGCAAAGGAGTAACGGTCCGGCTGGGCAAGGAGGTCATCCGGTGCGGCAATGCGGCGTTTCTGAAATCCTGCGGAATCCGCATTCCCGCATTCACGGAAGAATCACTGGCGGCAATCCGCAGACAGGGAAAAGCGGCAGTGCTGACCGCCCGGAATGAACAGTGTCTTGGCACAGTCGCTCTGGCAGATGTGATCAGGCCGGAATCCGCCAAGGCGATCCGCCGTCTGACGGAACAGGAAATCCGCACGGTGCTGCTGACCGGAGATCACGCCGGCACTGCGGAATTCTTTGCGGAGAAAGCCGGGATCACAGACATCCGCGCGGAACTGCTGCCGGATGGAAAAGTTTCGGAACTGGACAAACTCCGGGCGGAAGGCTGTAAAGTCGGCATGGTCGGGGACGGAGTCAATGATGCTCCGGCACTGAAAACAGCGGACGTCGGCATTGCCATGGGCGGAATGGGCAGCGATATTGCGGCGGACGCCGCCGATATTGTGCTTATGAAAGACGGCATTGAACAGCTGCCGTATCTGAAACAGCTGTCGGATGCCGCACTCCGGACCATCAAAATGAATATCACGCTGTCCATGGCAATCAATCTGGCGGCAGTGGTGCTGTCGGTTCTGGGTCTGCTGAATCCGGTTACGGGTGCGCTGGTGCATAACGTGGGTTCCGTGCTGGTTGTGCTGAATTCTGTTCTGCTGTATGACCGGCATTTTGCCTGAAAAAGCTGTCAATAAAACGGTCCGGCCGCTTGACAAATACAAAGTGCAGCGTATATTTTTCAGAAAGATCATCAGGAAGGAGACCATCCAATGCCTGTACGTTATGCACTGCTGATGTGTACGCTGCTGGTTATGCAGCTGAATGCGGCCGGACCGTTCACGTCCGGGAATTCCCCTGAACCGGCGGCGGCATCCGCCGAAACGAAAACCGTCAACAGACTTCTGCGTGAACGCGGGAGAGAATTGAAACTTCCCGCCATACCGAAAGTCTCGGACGCAGTTTTTCTCCGGCGCGCCTGTCTGAATGCCGCGGGACGCCTCCCGACCCGTGCGGAAACTCTGGCGTTCCTCAATGATCCCTCGCCCGATAAACGGCTCAGACTGATAGACCGTCTGCTGGACTCCGAAGCCCATGCGGATCTGATTGCCATGCGTTTTGCCGACATGCTCCGGATCAAATCGGAATTCCCGGTCAATCTCTGGCCCAATGCGGTTCAGGCGTTTCATCAGAAACTGCGCACCGACATACTGAACAACCGGCCGTATTCCGAAATGGTTTTCGAGATGCTGACCGCGTCCGGCAGCAATTTCCGGGTTCCGTACGCCAATTTCTTCCGGGGAACCGGCAGCCGCACGCCGGAAGGTCTGGCGGAAATCACCGCCCGGACTTTCATGGGACTGCAATTCAGGAAGCTGCCGCCGGACGAACAGAAAAAATTCGCGGCTTTCTTTTCACGCATCCGGTTCAAAAGCACTTTCGAATGGAAAGAGGAAATTGTCTACACCGACCCGGAACCCGTCCGGCTGAAAGCCTGTCTGCCGGGTTCAGGAAATTTCACCATTGATGCGCCGCAGACAGAACCGCGTCAGGTCCTGGCAAAAGCCCTTGTTTCCGAAGACAACCCGTATTTTGCGCGGGCATTCGTCAACCGCGCCTGGAGCTGGTTCTTCGGAAAAGGATTGATTGATCCCGCCGATGACATCACGCCGGAACCCGGTTTCTGGACACATGCTTTCCGGGAACTGGGGCTGAATGCTCCGTCCGAACGGGAAGTTCAGCCGGAGCTGCTGGAATTTTTGACCGATGAATTCCGCCGCTCCAATTACAACATGCGCTATCTGTTCCGTCTCATCATGACCTCCGACGCCTATCAGGCGGCGTCTACTGTTCCCGCGGAAATACGGCAGACGTCGGAAAAATATTTTCTCTCCTATCCCGTGCGGCGGCTGGAAGCGGAATTGATTGTTGACGCGTTCGGGGACCTGTCGGGACAGTACAGCGCGTATACCAGCGTCATCCCGGAACCGTTCACTTTTCTGCCGAAGGGGACCCGTGCCGTCCAGCTGGCGGACGGCAGTATTTCCAGCGGCACACTGGAAATGTTCGGGCGTCCGGCGCGGGATTCCGGAGCAATTGCGGAACGCAACAACCGGATCAGCGATTCCCAGCGGCTTTTTCTGCTCAATTCCAGCCTGATCTACCGTCAGCTGAACAGTCTCGGCATGAAAATCGCCAGAGAATGCAAATGGGATCTGCGCCGGAAAGGCATTGAATACATCTATCTGACCGTGCTTTCCCGGCGTCCGACTCCGGAGGAAGTGCGGCAGATTATGGCATATCATGACGCGCTGCCGAAAAAACAGCGGGGACGGGTCTGGTCCGAGCTGGTCTGGGTACTGGCCAATTCCAAAGAGTTTCTGTATCATCATTGACGGGAAAGGAGTTTCCAGATGAAACACTGCATATTCACATTGGTTTTACTGTCCGGATTCTTTACCCTGACCGCCCAGCACATCGGATTCCTGATACCTGCCGGGGGACAGGCGGGAGAAACAGTGGAAATTCTGGTCGGAGGACAGAATTACTGGGGAGTCAATGCCGCAAGAATTTCCGGTGAAGGCGTGAAAGCCGAAGCAGTGGAAGTCATTCCCGGCATTCCGATCATCAGCGGACAGCAGCGGCAGTTCATGACCAGCTGGCTGCGCAATGTTTCCGAAGGCAAAGATGAAATTCCCGTCCGCACCAACGACCCCGATGAACTGGAAACCTGGCGTCAGCATAAGTATTTTCCCATCGTACACCGACTCACGCCGCTGCAGCTCCACGTTCTCGCGGAAAGTATTTTCCTGCCGCGCAATCCGCTGCAGATGAGTCCGGCTATCGGCAATCTGGCAATCGTGAAAGTGCGGATCGACAGGAATGCGGCTCCCGGTCCGCGGGAATTACGGCTGGTCCGCAGAGGCGGCATCAGCAATCCGCTGACTTTTTATGTGGATACACTGCCGGAAATCAAAGAATCGTATTTCACCGTACCGCCCCGGAAACGGCTGCCGGAAAAATTTTCCGTTCCCGGTGTGCTGAACGGACAGATCATGCCAGGCGAAACGGACATCTGGGAATTTTCCGCGAAAAAAGGAGAAAAAATCGTTTTCCGGACTTTTGCCCGCTCTCTGATTCCTTTCATGGGCGACTGCGTACCGGGATATTTTCAGTGTCTGCTGGAAATCCGGGACAGCCGTGGAACACAAGCTGCTTTTGCCGACGACAACGGAAATGAACCGGATCCGGTTCTAAATTTCACCGCACCCGCCGACGGTTTGTATCAGCTCCGGGTGCGTGATGCGCTCTACCGGGGACGCGCCGATTTTGTCTACCGTATCCGTGCCTGGCACGGAGAATGGAAAAACCGTCTTGCCGACCCGCCGAAACTGGGGATTCCCTGCAAGGAATCCGCCTCGCTGCCTGACAGCCGGATGACCGTTTATCCGGTACTGCTGAAAGGCAGCATTTCCGCACCGGGAGCGGCGGAACGCTTTGTGATTCAGGCGGAAAAAGGCGCGGACATTGTCGGGGAAATTTTTGCGCGCAGACTCAATTCCCCGCTGGATTCCCGCTTGACCGTGTACGGACCGGACGGCAGGAAAGCGGCTTTCAACGATGATTACCCGCGCATCAAAGCCGGACTTCAGCTTCAGCACACGGATTCCTATGTGCGCTTCACTGCGCCGCAGGACGGCAAATACACTTTTGAAGTTGCAGACTCTTCGGGACATGGCGGACCAGAATACGGATATTATCTGCGGATCGACCGCCCGCGTCCTTCCTTCCGGGTTTATGTGACGCCGTCCGCCGGCGCCGTTGCCACCAACGGACCGTCCCCGGTAACGGTTTATACGGAATATCTGGACGGATTCAAGGGCGACATCACACTGAAAGTGGAATCGCCCGGTGATTTCCGCATTGCCGGCACCCCGGTCATTCCGGCGGGAACGGAGCGTTCCGTCATCACGCTGACCGCCAAAGCAAGTAAAAAGAGGGAACCGGTACAGGCGCGTCTTTCCGCATATTCAGGAGCAATCAAGGGAGAATGTTTTTACGGTGATGAAGCGACACAGGCGTTTGCCTATACGCATATCATCCCGGCTTCGGAATGGCTGCTGGTCAAACACTGGGTCATGTACGGCGGAGATTTTTTCACGCTGGCGAATCCGAAACAGACTGTCGTCCGGATTCGTCCGGGCAAAACGGCTCAACTCAAACTGAATCGCCGCAAACTGCCGCCGGATTCAACGTTTGAATTTCTGCTCAAGGATGCCCCCGCCGGACTTACGCTCCAGAAAACGGAAGTTTTTGAAAAAGCCAAAGGCAATGCGGAAATCGTCTTGACTTTCCATGCAGCGGAAAATCTGAAGAATCTGCGGATGAATCTTACCGTAAACGGTATTTTCCATTACAAGACAAAACCCAACCGCGAAGGCAAAGTGTTCCAGCGCAAATCACAGTTTGTACTGCCTGCGCTTCGCTTTGAAACAGGAGAATGAAACATGTTCAGACACAACGCATTTGAAACCGGAACGGGAGCGGCGGAACATTTTTTCGCCTTGACCATTGCCCCGGCGGAATCCGGCTGTTTTCATGACGAAGCAGAAGAATTGCTGCGGCTGTATGCACAAACACTGGAGCAGTACGGCTGTTCCGAAAACACGGAATTTCTGCTGCGATTTCATTTGAGCGACATCACAAATCAGGCACCGCTGCTGCGGAATCTGCTGAACGGACGCAAATCTTTCATTACTCTGACCGGACAGCCTCCCGCAGACAACTGCCGTCTGGCTCTCGAAGCCTGGCACATCTTGCCGCTGCAGAAACGGCAGACGGCGGAACATTCCTTCCGGTTCGATATGGAAAATTACCGTATCCTGCTGCATGAAGGCAGCAATCCGCAGGTTTCCGGCAGTTATGACCAGACACGCGAGGAATTTGTTTCTCTGGAAAAAGAACTCTCCGGACTCGGCGGCAATATTGCAGACCATACCGTCCGGACCTGGCTCTACTGCAGGGATGTCGACAACAATTATGCAGGACTGGTGCAAGCGCGGAATCATTTCTTCGACGTCATAGGACTGACCCGTGATACGCACTTCATTGCCAGCACCGGCATCGAAGGACAATCGGAGATACCGTCGCGTCTGGTGACCATGGATTCGCTGAGCATTCCCGGCATCGGCACCCCGCAGCTCAAATATCTTTCCGCGCCGGAAATGCTTTCCCCCACTGCCATCTACGGCGTCAGTTTTGAACGGGGAACACGGGTGGTCTTCGGTGACCGCTCCCATTACTACATTTCCGGCACCGCCAGCATCGACAAACATGGAAATGTCCTGCATACGGGCGATGTCCGGAAACAGACCGTCCGGCTGCTGGACAATGTGGCGGCACTGATGGAAAGTTCCGAAGGAAGCCTTGCCGATCTCCGGCAGGCGACGGTTTATCTGCGGGACCTGACCGATGCTGCGGCAGTACGGCGGATTATCGAAGAACGGCTGCCGCAGGGTATTCCCATGGTTTTTCTGCGCGCTCCGGTCTGCCGACCGACCTGGCTGGTGGAAATGGAAGCAATCGGAATCAACGGAAAAGGCTCGGAAGCATTCCCCGTTTTCCGCTGATACGAATCGGAAGCAATAGGTCTGCCGGAAAAAATGAAAACGCTGTTTCCGGCAGATGTTTTTCTATATCTGGCGGTGCCGACGTAAAAAAATTTTAAAATCTTTACATTTTTTAACATATTTTTAGATTTTCAGACTGAATCGCCTTGACAAACGCCCATTCCCGGTTATATTGAACAGAAGAGAGAAGTGAAATTTAACCGCAGCACTGAAAAAAACAAGGCGTAAATATGAGTTTCACAACACATTACAGCATTCTGGAGGGAGTGAAAGACCAGAACGGGGATTCATGGGAGCGTTTTTACAATCTGTATGAACCGCTGATTCGTCTGCATGGACGGGATTGTGGTCTGAAAAACGAGAATCTGGACGATCTGGTTCAAAATGTCATGATTTCCATGTCCATGCAGATGCCGAATTTCACCTACGAGCCGGACAAAGGCCGTTTCCGGGATTATCTCCGAAAAATAATCCGAGCCAGAGCCACGGACATGCTGCGTAAAATCTATCGTCAGGAACGCATTCCCCGATTGGAGGACGATGAATCTTATCTGGACGATCTGTTTAACAGTGAATGGATTGAGCATGTCCGGAAATACAGTCTCCAGAAATTAAAGGATTCAGCAAGTCCCAAGCATTATCAGATATTTCATCTGCTGGATGTTCAGAACCGGAAAGTGAAAGAGATTGCCAGAATGTATAAAATGTCGGAGGCAACGATCTACTCCATCCGCAGCAGAATGGAAGAAAAACTGAAAAGTATAGCGGAAGATCTGGATATCTGAATGTCTTTTGAAAAACCTAAAATACCCAACTTCACTCTGGTGGAGCTGTGCGGACGCGGAGCCAGCAGTGAGGTGTGGCTCGGCATAGACCCGGACGGCATCAAACGTGCCATCCGGATTGTCAGCAAAAACGAACCCCGGATCCGCGTCGAAGCGGAAAGCCGGGCTGTCGCCATGTACCGGAATGTCGCCAACCAGCACCGCAACCTGCTGGACATCCTGTATATCGGAGAAACCGCCAAATGTCTGTATTACGTTACCGAACTGGCGGACAATGTGCGGGAATTCAACAACAAATACGAACCGGATACACTGGCATGGCGCATCCGCAACCGTCAGGAGACCCCGGATTCTATCCGGCATTACATCGGGGCGATTCTGGACGGAGCGGAGCAGCTGCACAGCAGCCGCATCGCGCATTATGACCTGAAACCGGAGAATATCATTTTCGTGAAGGATGTGCTGAAAATCGCCGACCCGGGTCTGATTGCATTCTCCCAGGGCGCCTCGCCCGGAGGAACCGACGGATATCATCCGCAGTGGGAAACGACCGGCATCGAAGCGGACATCTTCGCCATCGGGAAAATCATCTACGTCCTTTTCACCAAGGAAGATCCACTGAATTTCCCGGAAATCCCCATAGAATGCGATCTCCAGCAATATATCGGCTTGAATGAGATCGCCTTGAAATGCTGTGAACGGGACCCGGCGCGGCGATACCGGAGCATCGGCGAAGTTCGCCGCGATCTGCTCCGTCTGCGCAAATACAGTTTCCGCCGTTTTCTGCATAACCTGGCATGGCCGCTGATTTCGGCGTTTCTGGCTGTCCTGCTGCTTGTTTCCCTGTATATCGACTGCACCAGCTGGTTCAGAAACGGCAGCAGCATTCCTCTCCGGATTTCCGACAAAGAAGCCATCCGCACCCTGGAATTCACGCACCGGAATCTCGAAATGCTGACACTGGCGGACATCAGCAGCAACCTGAACCGTCTCAATCGCGCCAATCCGTCGTTCTGGAAAGACCCGCAGCATTGTTTTCTGCGCCGTCAGCTGATGGATTATGTGCAGTGGATGCGTGCCTTCAACACCTGCGACAACTCGGTGTTTGTCCTGCCGCTGCTTGCCAATATGCCGCTGATCCAGCCGGAAAAGGAACGTCTGAAACTGATCAATCAGTATATCGCCATCAATCCGCACTGCATGAATTGCGTCCACACGGTCCTGTACGGATACCGGTTCCATAAAGACAACGGAGATGAACAGACCGCCCGGATTCTGCTGGAAAACCTGAAGAATGCGGATTATTCCAAATTCAACCAGTATGCAGCGGCGTTCGAAATGGTGAAACTCTCCAATTACCTTTCGCTCCATAACGAGCATCGGGACGCATTGTTCTTCGCCCGCAAAGCGGAAGAGCTGACGCCATGCAATGTGGCGGTGCAGATGGTTCTGTTCCAGGCGTATTTTCAGCTGGGACAATATGACGACGCCATGAAAACGCTCCGCAGGCTGTGTTCCTTACAGCCGCAGAGCTGTTTCATCAATTATTTCTATAACCTGTTGCGCGCCAAAGGATATACCCTCGACACGACCAGGTGCAACCTCAACTGATGCGGATCGCGCCGAAACGGCAGACGCTCAAACACTGTCCGCAGCCGACACACATGCCGGCATTCACCTGCGGCTTCGCGCCCTTGTCCGGGTTTTCGATTGCCGGACATCCCAGTTTGAGACACGCCTTGCAGTTTTTGCAGGTTCCGTCGATCCGCACCGCTTTCCGGTCTTTCGGCGGCTCCTTCAGGATGCAGGGTGCGCGTGAAATGATCAGCGACGGTTCATCCGCCGCGAGCTCCTGCGTCAACACCCGGTGAACTTCCCCCAGATCATTGGGATCGACCGTCACAACCCGCTTCATGCCGCAGGCACGGGCAATGGCCTCGATGGAAGCGCATTGCGTGGCTTCGCCCATCAGAGTCCGCCCGGTGCCGGGATGATCCTGATGTCCGGTCATGGCGGTGGTGCGGTTGTCCACCACAATCAGTGTGGCATTGCCTTTATTGTACACCAGATTCAGCAGTCCAGTGATGCCGGAATGGAAGAATGTCGAATCACCGACAATCCCCACGACCGGCCGTTTTTCTCCGCCTTTGTTCAGTCCGTGCGCCATCGTGAAACCGCCGCCCATGCAGAGCAGAACGTCCGTCCGCGACAACGGCGGGAATACGCCCAGGCTGTAACAGCCGATGTCGCCGGCGACAATCACATCAAATTTCGACAATCCGTAAAAAATTCCGCGGTGGGGACATCCGGCGCACAGCATCGGCGGACGGGTCGGCAGATCAGCGGTTTCCGGGCAGGTTTTCTTTTCCGGCAGCGGCAGTCCGAGATATGCGGCACGCGCCTCCGCCAGACGCTCCGGGACCAGTTCGCCTGTGCGCGGAACAAAATTCTTGCCGTCGGCGGCAATGCCGAGCGACTTGACATGTTCTTCCAAAATGGGATCCGCTTCCTCCACCACAAAGATCCGGCGGTGTGCTGCGGCGAATTTTTTCAGCAGTGCATCAGGGAACGGCCAGGACCAGCCGATTTTCAGAATGGAGGCTTCCGGGAAAACATCCAGACAATGCAAAGCCGTTACGCCCGAAGAAATAATGCCGAACGGGGCGTCCGGACGTTCGAAAACAGTATTGAGTTCCGAATCGGCGGAAGATTCCGCACTCTGTTCTGCCATGCGGTCTTCAATCCGGACGCGGAGTTTGCGGCCCCAGACCGGAATCGGCACGAACTGCTGCGGATTGCGCTCAAACGGCGCAAATTCCGGCACAACCCGTTCGCCGGCCTCTGTCAGAAAACGAGAATGACTTACGCAGGTTGTACTGCGCAGAATCACCGGACAGCGGTATTTTTCGGAAATATCCAGAGCACGTTTCATGAACCGCAGACATTCCGGCGCATTGCCGGGTTCCAGCACCGGCAGTTTCGCCAGCCGGGCATAATGGCGGGTGTCCTGTTCTGTCTGCGAAGAATGCTGACCGGGATCATCCGCCACCACAATCACCAGACCCGCCCGGATTCCGATATAGGAAAGAGTCATCATCGGATCGGCTGCCACATTCAAGCCGACATGTTTCATCGTGACGATGCTCCGTGCGCCGGCGATGGCGGCGCCGGCGGCGGATTCCAGCGCGACTTTTTCATTCGGCGACCATTCGCAATAGACGTCCGGCATTTTCACCAGATTTTCCAGAATCTCCGTGGAAGGAGTGCCGGGATATCCGAATGCCGTTCTGACACCGGCTTCCCATGCGCCTTGCGCCAAGGCTTCGTTTCCGGAAAGCAGTTTACGCATCGAGCAGCACTCCATTCTTCATGTGGAACACCCGTTTCGCCTTGCCTTCCGTGCGCGGCAGCGTACCCGGAGGATACACATCGCCGTCCGGCGAAAATCCGAGGTCTTCCTTCAATTGTTTTTCCACCATGTAACCGGTAACTCCGGCTTCCACTTCCACTTTCACATGGAGTTTGTTGACTCCGTTGACTTCATCCACAAACAGCTGGTAATTGGGCAGCACGCCGGGAATTTTCATCAGAGACTGTTCCACCTGACTGGGGAAGAAGTTGACGCCTTTGATGATCAGCATGTCATCCACCCGTCCGGTAACCGGGTCGATCCGGACATGAGTTCGGCCGCAGGCGCATTTTTCACGGGAATGGATGCGGGTCAGGTCGCCGGTGCGGAAGCGGATCACCGGAATGGCTTCACGGGTCAGGGACGTTACGACCAGTTCGCCTTCCTGTCCGTCGGGAACAGGCTGATAGGTAACCGGGTCTACGACTTCCACAATATAATGATCTTCCCAGACATGCGTTCCGCAATGCGCGGGACAATCCATGCCGAGCGTGCCGATTCCGCCGGTTTCGGTCATGCCGTAAATATCAAAGACATCAATGCCGAAACCTTCGCGCAGATGTTTCTTCATGGAATCGGAAAAAGTTTCCGCGCCGAAAATACCGATACGGAGATCCGGCAAGGTGGTATTCGTCTGTTTCATGAATTCCAGAATGCGGGTGCCGTACGACACAACGCTGATCAGGACATTGGTTTTGAGGTCTTTCGCCAGTTTGATCTGGCGGGCAGTGTTGCCGGGACCGGCGGGAATTACAAACATGCCGGCTTTTTTACCGCCGTGAAAACAGCCGAACCCGCCGTTGAACAAACCCAGTCCGGGCGTAATCTGCAGGACATCGCCGGGCTGTGTGCCAGCCATGCGGTAACAGCGCGCCATGCATTCCGCCCATTGCGTGATGTCATTTGCAGTGTAAAGCATCACCACAGGCGTTCCGGTGGATCCGCTGGACATGTGCATTTCCTCAATCCGGGACTTCGGCACACAGCACATTTTGTCGGGATACTGTTCCCGGAAATCAATCTTGGACATGATCGGCAGTTTGCCCAGATCTTCCAGTCCGCGGAATGTTTCGGGGTCAACGCCGGCTGCTTCATAGCGTTTCCGGAAATATTCATTATTGCGGGCGGTGTACCGGACCATTTCAACCAGACGTTTCTGCTGAAGGGCTTCCAGCTCACCGCGGGAAAGCGTTTCGTTCTTTTCGTCAAAATACTGATATTTCATTGCAGCTCAAGCCTTTCTGCCGGCATGGAATGCGGCGGTATTCATATCCACAAAACGGGGTTTTACACATTCGACAATTGCTTTTTCCCAGACAGGAACATCGATTCCCGCCAGACCGTTGGACAACGCACCGAGCATGACGGTATTGGCAAGTTTCAGATTGCCCAGTTCCGCGGCGACAGCGCAGAAATCGAAATATTTCAGATTGGGGAACACCCGGCGGAGCCGTTCTTCGATGTCCGCCGGATAGCTGGCTGCCCCCGACGACACGGTAACGGGAATAATCCGGGTGGATGCCGCAACCGCCAGTCCGCCGGGTCGGAGCCAGGTGCAGCAGCGGAGCGCTTCCACGGCTTCCAGCGAAGCCAGCACATCCGCCATGCCTTCCGGAATCAGCGGTGAATGAATCTGTTCTCCGTAACGAATCTGAGCCGTTACCGAACCTCCGCGCTGTGCCATCCCGTGAATCTCGTTGGTGGCGACTTGAAAGCCGGCATGTTCCGCGGCACAGGCGATAATCTTGGCGCCCAGCAGGATACCTTGCCCGCCGACACCGCATAACAGAATGTTCCGTATCATTGTTTTCCGTCCTCTCGGTCAAAGCAATAATATAATCTCCGCCATGTACATTTTCAATCCGGAATTCGGCGGATTTGCTTTTTTCTGCTCCCGATGATTCACCCAGTTCATATATTTTGCAATGAGCTGACCTCGGCAGAAAAATTTTATGGGATAACTCTATGGGAAACACGTTATGATTGACAGATGATTTCAATAAAAATCAGGTTCTAAATCATTTTCGCCCGCGGCATTCCAAATATCGCGAAGGGATTTTCCTTCACTGCCGATTTTCGCATCAAGGATCACTTCGATATCATCAGGCAAATCGATCCGGTGTTTGTTACCCTGGTTGTCAATATAACTGATATTGGCTCCGGCAACAACCTGATACTTGATGCCATTATACTGAAATTCAACACAGTTGAATCCTTCCGGAGATTTGACATAATCGTAAAAACGGTCAAGAAAAGTTCTCATTTTATTCCTTCCATTTTATAATATACACCATTAACTTTTTGTTTTCCAGAAAAAAGTATCTGTGTTTTTTGCATTTTTTCCGGCGCGTCTCCTTGCAATTCGGGCAAGTTCGTTTATAGTTCAGAATGAACATCAGCAAAAAACATCAGGAGACCGTGATATGAACAAAGATTTATTCTGCGAAACGGAAAACAGCAAAGCACCGGGCTGGCTGCTCAAAGCCAATGATATTGAACTCTTTCTGACCAGACAGGGCGGACAGCACGCACCGGTTACCTTTTTTGCGGGCTCCGGACAGCCGGTTCAGCCGTATTTCCTTTCCCCCTGGCAGGAGGAACATCCGGATCTGTCGGCAATTCCGCTGCTCCAGTATCTGCGCGGCGATTTCTTCTGTCTGCCCTTCGGCGGCAATGCCGAACCGTATCAGGGCGAACAGCATCAGTGTCACGGCGAAACCGCCGCCTCCGACTGGGCCATGACCCGCGCGGAAGAAAAGGATGGCGTCGCATCCTTTGATTTTGAAATGAATACGAAAATCCGTCCGGCGCATGTTGTCAAACATTTTGAAATGCGCTCCGGACATTCCGCTCTGTACGTCCGCCACACGGTAACGGGCATGTCCGGGAAAATGCCTTACGGTCATCATACCATTCTGCAGATGCCCGAAGCCGGTGAAAAAATGTATTTCTCCGCCGGAAAATTTGATCTGGGCATGACCCCGACTTCCACTTTCTCCGATCCCGCCAACTGGGAGTATCAGTATCTGGCGTCCGGCGAAGAGTTCAGCTCGCTTGAAGCCGTCCCTACCCTGTTCAAAAAACCAGCGGCTGCCGATTATTCCGTTTATCCGTCGCCCGTCGGCTATACCGATCTTTTTGCTCTGCTCAAAAAGCCTTCGGACACTCCGGCATGGGCGGCAGCCGTTTATCCGGAACGGGGCTATCTTTTCTATTCCCTGAAGAACGCGGCGGAACTGCCGTCCACCACGGTCTGGACTTCCAACTCCGGACGTTATGAATTTCCGTGGAACGGCGCGGCGCGCTGCTTTGCCATGGAAGAAACCTGTTCTTATTTCGCGGACGGACTCAAACCTTCCGTTGAAGAAAATGCGCTGACCCGCAAAGGCTGGAAAACCTGCGGCGAATTTTCTCCGGACAAACCGTTCACGGTTCACCACATTCAGGGCGTAGTGCGCATTCCCGCGGACTTCGGCAAAATCGCTTCGGCAGACTTCTCCGAAGGCAGAGTGATTTTCACCGACCAGGCAGGACATACTGCGGAAGCCGCAGTGGACTGGAAATTCCTGACCCGGTGAATATGATGAAGAACAGCAAATTACCGAACTCTCTGCATTTTGTCGGCATCGGCGGAATCGGCATGAGCGGACTGGCACAGATGGCTCGTTCGCTCGGCTGTCAGGTTTCGGGCAGCGACCGAGCAGTGAATCGTCCCGAAAATGCCGTACTCTTTCAGGCGTTGAAAATGCAAGGCATTACTCTGTATCCGCAGGACGGTTCCCGTTTTGCGGCACCCGAAAAACCCGATGCGCTGGTCTACTCCACTGCCATCGAAAATGACAATCCGGATTTTCAGGCGGCGGGATCACTGCCGCGTCTGCACCGTTCCCAGGCTCTGGCGGCAGAAGTTGCGGCTCTGCATTGCACCCACACGGTTGCTGTAACCGGTTCCTGCGGAAAAACTTCGGTCAGTTCATGGCTGGCGGAAGCTCTGTTCCGGCTGGGAAAAGATCCGGGAGTGCTGGCAGGCGGACTGGTCAACGCTTTCCGTCAGCCCAATGCCGCCGGGAATTTCCGGCGCGGCGCAGGGGAATATTTCGTGCTGGAAGCGGATGAGAGCGATAAAAGTCTGCTCAATTACGGGGCGGACAGTGCCATCATTCTGAATATCGGCACGGATCATTATGCGAAAGAGGAAGTCGCACAGGTTTTCGGCACGTTCCTGACCGGAATCCGGCAGTTCGCAGTGATTGAATTGAACGCTTATCTTGAAATTATTCAGTATTACGGAAAACTTCCGGAAAAACTGAAAGTTCTGCTGTTCTCTCCGGATAAAGATGTTCCGGAAACCATCGATGAACACCCGGTTTTCCGTTTGGCGGAATATGAATCCGGACGCGACGGCGCGTTTGCGCGTTTCTGCGGCGCCGAACGGAAAATCCGTCTGCCCGGTCCCGGCAGACATCAGGCGGTCAATGCGCTGGCTCTTTATGCGGAACTGCTGGAACTGGGCGTCAGCCCCGGTAAGGCACTGGATGCGCTGGAAGAATTCCACGGGGTCTGGCGGCGTTTCGATCCCGCGGGGAAAAACCGCAAAGGCGTATTGTTCTTCGATGATTATGCCCACAATGTGGAAAAAATCATTTCCTGTCTGAAAGCCGGACGTGAACTCGCGTCGGGACGTCTGATCGCCATTTTTCAGCCGCACGGCTTCCATCCGCTGGGCTTCATGCGCGACGAACTGTTCCGGACTCTGGAAAAAGAATTGTCCCCGGATGACATTTTCGCTTTTCTGCCGGTCTATTATGCAGGCGGAACCAGTTCCTTCAAACCGACTTCGGCAGAAGTCGCGGAACAGTATCAGCAGCAGGGAAAGCGGCATTATGAATCATTGCCGGACCGCGCGGCTGCCTTGGAGCTGGTCCGCCGGGAAGCCCGGAACGGCGATGTCGTGCTGGTCATGGGTGCACGGGACAATTCCCTTTCCGGCTGGGCGGTCGAACTGGCGCGTAAATCGGATGAATGCGAGGTATCCATATGAAATTTCTGCTGTATGCTTTTCTGTTTTCCGCCGGAAGTGTTCTGCCGCTTCTGGCTGCCAGCGATTCCCGGATTGTCACGTCGGATGGACGAACCATTCCGGCGTCTCAGGTCAAACTCCGTTCGAACGGCGATCTGGAATATCTTTCCGAGGATGGCAAAATAAAGAACCGTATTGCGAAAGGACATTACCGTTATGCGCGTATACCCAAGCCGGCGTCGGTAACGGAAGCCGACCTGAAATTCAAGGAACAGCAATGGAAATCCGCCGCCGCGCTTTACCATAAAGCCGCCGCCGAATACAGACTGCTGGGCTGGCAGACCTATTGTCTGCGCATGGAGGCGGAATGTCTGGTCCGTTCCGGTGAAAAGAAACAGGCAGCCGCCCTGCTCCGCGAACTTCATGCCGGCAATGAACCGGATCCCGGACTGCTGCGCGAAAAAGCGCTGGCGGACAATCTGCTGGCGGAACTGCTGATCGACAACAAGGAATACGCCGAAGCGGGAAAGATTCTGGAAAAACAGCAGCGTCTGGATGATCCGGATTTGGTGTTTGCCGCTCATTTCAAAGCCGCCGTCATCCTGCAGACGCAGGGAAAACGGGCGGAAGCGGCACGGCGTTTTTATCAGACAGCATTGCTGTTCCCGAAAAATCCGCGCCGTCCGGAAGCCCTGTATTGTGCCTGGAATCTGCTGACGGAACTCAAAGATCCCAATGCATCCAAGGTGGCGGATCTGCTCAAACGGGATTACCCGGATAATCCGTTTGCACGGCAGACGTTCCGCTGAACAGACGGCACTGCCAAAAGTCCGAAAATCGAGAAATTTCATAAAAACGCAGTTATGTTTTGAGCGTGAACAATGTATGGGAAAGCTATTGTTTTTACCAGCTGCAGACTTTTGACAGTGCTGTCTGAACACAGAAGCAGCACATTTTTTTCTGAAAAAAACTGTCCGCTCGACATGAATGGACATATAATGTCCACTCAACACTGATATATTGCCGGCAGAATCTGAAAACTACGGGAGACATGCGGCAATGAATCAGAACAGAATTGAACCGGACAGCCGGACGGACATAGAGGAACTGATCCGGAAAGGAACTCTCCGTCTGCGGGAAGCGGCTGCGGGACGGGATTTCTATCAGGCTGTGCCGGAACAGCCGCCGTGCGGCGATACACTGCAATGGTACTGGAAGAATTTCGGACGGATCATCAATTCCGACTGTGCGAAGATGGCATATCTGAACCGGGGATATATTCCGCAGGATCCCGATTCCGTGGAAAGATTTCATCTGCTGGCGAACCAGCTGACCGTTCGGCTGATCCGGACCATGCTGTTTGACCGAATCCGTCCGGAGGAATATGTCATTTTCATGGCGGGCGGAAACGGTTCCGGGAAAAGCACTTTCTGCGACGGAATCCGCCATGATCTGCATCATGCCTGGGTGATTGACGCCCCCTTGGACTCCTGTCAGGCTGCGCGTGAAATCTTGAATCACCTTTACAGCCGGGGCTTGCGTGCGGTCATCATCCAGATTCTCCGTTCCCCGGAGGAAGCCTGGCACAACGGCGTCCTGAAATATGCTGCGCATGGCAGTCATTGTACCCCTCGGCATATTTTTGAACGCTCCCATGCCGTTGTGGACCGTAATATCTGCCGTCTGCAGAAAGAATTTCAACGCGAAGATCTGCAAGTGTATCAGGTCGATAACCCATAACCCCGCGCAGAATCGAATCCATGCGGGGTTATGGTCAAGTTATGACCGGAGCGATTTAAAGATTGATGATGGTAACACCATTCTGATGAACCACGCCGCGTGAATCCTTTGCCAAAGTCATGCCGCTCGGCACGCTCAAAGACGCATACGCCGAAGCCGGTGTTCTTGCCGCGGCTCTGGTTCCCGCCGGATACACCCGCCGCATGATGGGCACACAGACGACTACCTTCCTGTATCATGACGCCATTGCCAAAGTTCTGGGCGATTCCGCCACCAGCGCGTTTTCCAAATACCTGGCCGGATATGTCAAGGCGGACGGAACCAGTGTTCCCGC
>CAKUJH010000029.1 GCA_934661375.1 uncultured Victivallales bacterium | reverse complement strand
ATATAATATACCCCATTCACAGATGATTTTCAAGTAGTATAACTAAATAAATAGTTATTTAGCAGACACTACATAAATCCTTGCAATTCAGCCTCGAAAAATGGAAATAAAAAAGCCGTTTGGCGTGTCCAAACGGCATTAAAACAAAAAAATGGTGGCGCATTTTTAAGCAAATCCGAACCGTTCTCTGTTTGCGTAAGTCGCGGATTACCAGCACTTCTCCGGAGACACATGCAAGAAACGGAGAAAAATCACCCCTCACCAAACCGCATTCTCCACATTCTCCGGGGACACAAGAATTCAAATAGAAGTTATATCTGGTAGATTGCTAGAAGGACATTCAAAAATTAAATACTATATTTTATCGCAAACGGAAACTTTACCGGTAAACTTTGATATTCTGGGGTCTGCTGTGGTGCATAAATTTTCATCAACTTATCAGCATCGTCATGAGCATTCCATGTTGTATAATATTTGTTTGACTTTGCTGCATCATACCATATACGCGCAGATTGTATTAGAAAGGAGGTGTATATCCCCCCGGCATTAGGATCTTCGCCTGCGGCTTGCCCTGACGCACATGAGTACATCGTGAGTATTCCGTTTTGGGTGTTGCAACACTGTTGCAAAGCTTGTTTCCACCCCTGATAATGCAAACATGCTAAATAAGCAGACTTTGTTGCATCTTCTACCACCAATCCGCGCGAATCACTGCGTTTACTAAAATTAGCTGCAGTCTTTGTCATCAACTCGTGTCCTCTGCATGAATCGGCAATAAGAGTACCACAACTTCCATGTGGTTTCAACCGCGACAGTGGCAAAGTTGTTTCTGTATCGTTCAGACAAACAGTTGGAATTCCTTCGGTTTGCCAAGAATATCTCTTTATTTCACATCCGTGTCCGGAATATGCCACAAAGCAATAATCCGAAATATGTCGCGTTAGAAAATCAGTAACCAAATCACTGGATGGCTTATTCAAAACGATGATTTCATTTTCATTCCATGCACCGCCAATGTTACTCATCAAAAAATTACGCCATTGCTCAGCATCTCTCTTCGCTCCGGGAAGAACGGCTTGTCCTTTGACATCGGACGCTTCAATGATCAAAGCAAATCTATTCATTTTGCTCTCCTTTTCTTTGTAGCGATGTTATTATATTAGGAATAAACTGTTCGAGAAAACCGGCGAGAAAACCGAACAAGCAAAAACCGATGTTCGAATCCTTAAATGGCTGAAAGAAAGGTGGACATATGTATGATGATTCTAAAATTAAGTATGCAACTACGCCCAAAAGCGCGCCGGTAAGAAATTGACAAACTATACGTAAAAAATGAAGATACAAACCAGCCGATGAGTCAAAAGAATCTCGTCCCGCATTTTTGACGATTGTCAGGTAAGTTCCGATAATGCTCCAAAAACAAGAAAGCATCCAAAGATTTTGCGGAGCAATGACAAGTTCCGGAAAACAGTAACGCAAAATTCCCCCGGTCAATAGAATCGGAACAATTATAGCCGTTGCAACACTCAGTAGCCATTTACGAGAGCACTCTATTATTCTGTCCGTCACATACTGCCTGGCCCGTTTTATATTGTTTTCGGCTTCTTTGGGATTTCCATTAAAAAAGGATACTATAGCCTCTCCTATCAATTTCTTAAATTCTATTATCTGCTTTTTCGGCAAGTGATCATGTGGAATGGATTCCAGCACACTTGCACGGCTGACTTGGCTGGAATATTGATCAAGAGAATTATCTGCCGTTATCCAATCTATTTTTAGATTCTTATCAACAAAAACAATATATTTGTATATTCGTGATTTTCCATCTTCAGACTCATCCCAATTCTCTCGAACCAGACATTCTAAATCTATAGGGTCATTGGGCCAGTGGTCTCTGATAGCCTTTTGAAGATCCTTTAAGGCCTGTTGCTCTTTTTCTTGCCTATTCCATTTAAAAAACATATGTATGTCCTTATTTTTTTATTAAAGTTATCCAAAGACAAGCGGATTTACTGCGAATGGGAAATGATTATGACGGCGACCGGCGCAGTATTGAGGCTGTTGTTGCGGATCAAGTTTACGCATTTCGCTTTCTGCAATATCGAAGGCATCATTTAATCGAAGAACAGAACATGTGTGGCCTTGCATATAGGATCTTGAAGTTTCAGTCAAAACTCTGGAAAAAGAGTTCTCATCGGAAGCCGTATGATTTATTCCTGTTGCATAAATCTTCACACACCCCATATCGCTTTTCGCAAGTGCCGAGTCGAATGAATCACGAAAATATGACCTCAGCTTCCCCTCGTGGGATTCCGAGACCGAGGCGATTTTTGTAAAATAATCCGAATCGTTGATATATGTGCGGCAGCAGTCTAAAATTATCGTACAACGAGGGCAATTGCGACCAGGATTCAATTGATACTCCGATAAAAACTCACTTTCCCCAAGGCAGATAACCGTTTCCGGAAAACCTAAATGATTCCTCTCTTGCCGGTAAGTCCCCCCGTGACCGGAAAATGTAATAAATGCATAGTCTGCAGATTCTGCGGAATTGATTGCATTGATAACATTGTCTGTTTTTTGGGCATCTGCCAATATTGTTAATTCATCCGGGTCCCAAGCTCCTCCAATTGGCGAGAGAAGGAATTTTTTCCACGCGAAAATATCTGACATGACGCCCGAAATGGTCTTATCGTAATTTGATCCGATTAGAATCGCTTTCCTATTCATGGTTATTCTCCTTCAGCATGTCATATATTTTTGCAGACATTGCTGCCTGTTTTTCAATGGTCTTCGTTTCACATTCCCATATAACGAGGACAGCCCACCCCAGAGAATTCAAGGCATGTTCCGTATGAAGGTCTCGCGCCACGTTTTCTGCAAACTTCTTCTGCCAGAAATCTGTGTTGGTGGAGGGCACTGTTGTCTTTTTGCACCCCAGATGGCGATGCCAAAAGCATCCTCGAACCTCAATGACTGTTTTATATTTAGGCAAAACAATATCCGGATGTCCCGGCAAATTTTTTACATGAAGTCGAAAACGAAAGCCATTACGATGCAGAAATGAACGCACTATCATTTCCGGTTTCGTATCTTGCGAACGAACCCTGCTCATATTCCAGCTGCGTTTTTCTTTCGTCAAAGAATCCATATTATCCTGTGACCTGGCTCTCCGTTGTTAATTTGTCATTGAGCATGCTTTTTATCGTGACAAACATTACACAATGTAATTAAGTTCTCTGCTGTGTTTTCTCCGCCCTTTGCATGATGAGTGACATGGTGAAGCTCCAAATTGTGTCTTGGATCTGCCGGATTGCTTTTGGAATAGTTCCATCCGCATTCGACGCATTGAAAATTATCCCGTTCCAAAACCTTGCACCGAACTGCGTCCGGAATTGCCCTGTCGTACTCAGGCATTTGTTTGAGAGTTTCCAAAACATAAGCGCCGACAGGCAAATCCCGACGGCCGGATTGTTTGCTTACGATGGACCACCCGAATTCTGTCCTCAATTCACGAACTCGACGTGCCCATTCTGTTTTATTCCCTGCGACATAACGCAGCTCTTCGCCCGAAATTTGTTTTCCGACATTGAATTGGAAATATTTCAATATCTTGTCCCGAACGGATTCATTTCCGCGGCGAATCATATTTGCCGTATGCCAGCGGAAAGCTGCGTCCCTGTCCTGTTTCGTATCTGTCAGGACATATTCATCCGGCTTCATTTTTGCAAATTTGGCCAGTTCAGCTCCATTTTCTTCCGCAATAAGTTCTTTTATAGTTACCCCGCTATAAATTTTCCAGCCGTACTGAACACGGAGTTCCCGAATTCTGCGGGCATACTCCTGAATGCCCGAAACAACCAACAATTCGTCTCCCTTGATAATGGTGTCGGGATATTTTTGTAAATAATGTATGATACGATCTCTTGCCGAATTGGCAACATTCGCTGGGATTAAGGAGCATCCGAGGTTGCGCAGTGCTCGAAAGGCCGGGATCAGAGCCAAAACCTTTTTCCGTAATGTTCCTGTTTGCAAAGTCGTTTCAAAATTCTCAAAAAGAGAGATCAACTCTTTTCGGAGAAATTCGGGATCTTTATTTTGCGGTCTCGGAGCCATATTCATTTACCTCGATCTTTTCGCCCAGCCATGATTTGTAAATAGAAAGGGTTTCATCCCTATCCGTCGAAGAAAGATTGCCATCTAAAATTGCAACGGCTCTTCGGGCAATTGCCGATGCAAGCTTTACCGGGACAGCATTCCCGATTTGCCTCGCAATCTCTGTTTTTGAACCGAAAAACAAGAAATCATCCGGGAAACTTTGTATCCTGGCAGCTTCCCGATGGGTTATCGGCCGATCCTGTTCCGGATGCAGATATCGCCCCTTTTCCGGCTTGAAAAATTCAGTCCGGATTGTAACAGACGGACGATCCCACCACAACCGACCAAACAAATCAGTTCCTCCCTGCTTCTTTTTTATCCAGCATTGCGGAGTGATGTCCGGGCGATTTTGCAATAAATCAAAACGATTGCCGCCCGGAGGCACAGCCTTGTATCTTTCAAGACTGATATCGGTCGGCATGCGCCCGAAGTGCAAATTCAATGGCGCCTTTTCTTTTCTTATCTCCGTTCCAAGGGGCATCGGCAAATCACCGATGGCATCCCGCACTGTCAGCCATGGTTCCGGTGAATATCCGGAAAAATGCTTAATTTCCGCAATCTTATCTTTCGCGAGATGCGACGGTACAGGGAGCGCGACAATTTTATCTTTTGCCGCAATTAAAATTGTCCTCTTCCTTATCTCCGGCACTCCGAAATTCGCAGCATTGAGGACGTGCCCCATTATATTTTTGAATCCGAGTTTTCTTAATGCGATGATGATCGACGAAAATTCGGGAGAATCCATCAACTGCGGCACATTTTCCATGACGACGACAGAGGCATTCGACACGCGAACCACTTCAATATAATATTGCCATAATTCCCGCCGTTTATCGCCGATCCTGTTCCTGTTAAGCAGCGAGAAGCCTTGACACGGAGGGCCGCCGATAACGATGTCCGCCTCGGGAATCATTTGTCGATTTCGTTCCACCAGATCAATAATATCCCGGCAGTCGGCATGCTTGGCCGTCGGGTCAAAGTTCAGCCAATAGCTCTTGATTGCGGACTGATCGTTGTCGTTGGCTAAGACAATGTCAAAGCGACCGGTATCCCAAAAGCCCTTCGTCAAGCCTCCGCAGCCGCAAAAAAGATCAATCAACTTGTACTTTGTCGAGTTATTCATCGGCTTCTTTTTCCACATAAAAGAGTCTTCCTCTGATTACGGGATGTCGCACTGGCCGCGATATCGTCTGCCGCTTTGCCGGATTTTATCCAGTTGTCCACGTCTTCCTTTTGAAATTTCCAGAATCGACCGACTCGATGGGCGGGAAGATCCCGTTTGTCGATCCATGAGTAAATGGTTTCCCGCCCGACCCCGAGATATGCTGCAATCTCATCCACGGATAACCAGCGCGCTTCCACCATGATCCTTTTCCTTTAAGTTTTGCCCTTCAGGACTCATCTTACCGTAATATAATCTGCGCGGGTTACATTTTCAAGGCGATTTAATTGATTTGAGCTAATTTTGACAGGGTTTGATGGTGTTTAGCCAGGAACGCGATAAATGCACGTGCATTTTTGAATCGCCGAGACGGGGGCAACGGTTTTTTCGTCAGAACCGAACCGGGGACACTGGGCGGTTCGTTTTTGGTGATGAATAGACGGCATGTTTCTCCGTTTGGAGAAGGGGGGACACAGGGATTTGTCTCTTCTCACCTGAAAATCCGCGTGTCCCCGGAATTCGCCAAACGGAGAATTTCGCGGATCCTCGCGGGAGAGAAATTCCGGCGTTGAGCTCAAACGGAGAATTCAGAGAACGGAAAAGCCCGGCTTTCTTCGGCGTTTCTGCCTCAAAACCGGGCTTTCAAAATCATATATAAGTCGTTGAATATCAACGAGTTATAACAAAATGGTGGCAAGGACCAGGATCGAACTGGTGACACAAGGATTTTCAGTCCTTTGCTCTACCAACTGAGCTACCCCGCCACACTTTTTATTGCAACCGAGTTAACCTCGATTACAGCATATAATATACATGTCTTTCTTTATTTGTCAACCTCATTTTCTACTTTTCTTGCTATTTTTTTCAAAAAACTGCTTCTTCGGTCATTTCTTTGAAACAAAAAAGGCTGTTCGACGGATATTGTTTCACTTCAGAAATTGAGAACCGGCGTTTTTTTATGGACTTTCCGGTATAATTTCTGCGCCACACGATCCACCTGCCCCAAAAAAACGGACTGTCCCGGAAAAATTTCATGCAGGTCCTTCGCAAAATAGGCTTGCAGAAAACAATACAGATCATGGCGCGTCAATCCCGCATCCATCGCGGAAAACCACAATCCGCCCAAATCTTTGAGCAAATAACGTTTCGGAACCCGACGACGAATCTGCGCCCGATGCAAATCAATCACAAACAATTTCGGATCTGTCGAAAACTCCGTTCCTTTCCGCAGCAGAAAATGACAGATATAGCAATCCCGGTGATTCAATCCGGAACGGTGCATTTTTCCGGTCATCTCCCCCAATTTCCGGATCAAGGCGCGTTTCACTGCCAGCGGCGGCGGATTTGTCCGCCAGTCCCGGCAATAATCTTCCAGACTGACAGTATCCGTCAGCTCCTCCGTAATCAGGAACGAAGTCCGCGCCGCCGGATTGCTCCCTTCACAGCCGTAGGCGCAGGAAGTCATGGTATCCACACCGATGGATTTCAAATGCAGCAAGGCACGGTATTCCTGTCCGGCATCCGTAACCGGTTTCTTGAACTGGCAGATATTTTTGAAGTATTCGCCCCAGCCGCAGCCGCGATGCAGTTTGACAAAATAACCGCGGTCTTCCAGTTCAACCCGGAACGTATGCCGGGATTTCACTTTGCGGAAACTTTGACCCGTCAGCTCAAATGCGGCTTCAAAGGGGTCGCGTCCCTGCCATAACCGCAGAAAATCAGAATTCAGATCAGTCTCATACATGCCCGGCGGTCTCCTCTATGATGTTCAGGGCGCATTCCGCCCGGTGATGATAATCGACGGTTGCGGCAAAAGCCTCCGTTTCCCTGCGGATTTCGTGCAGAGCGGACGGTGAAACCAGCAGCGATTCCAGAATCCGGAGCAGATCGTTGTCGGAATAAGGTTCCCGCAGCACAAATCCGCCAGCCGCTCCGACCAGCGGAGCATATCCGCAGCAGCCGGAACAGACAGATGGCAAACCGCAGGCAATCGCTTCCGCCAGCACCGTACCGGTCGCTTCGTTCCGTGCCGGGTGAACCATCAGATCCGAAGCTGGCAGCAGCTCCGCCACATCAGAACGCGGACCGGTAAAAACAGTCCGGAAATGCGTTCCCCGGCGTTGCGCCTGTCTGCCGTATCTGCCCGGTTTTTCCTTGCCGACTGCCAGAAATACAATCTTCTCCTGCAATGTTTCCGGCAATGCTCCCAGCACATGCAGCACCCGGTCCAGCCCCTTGGTGCGGAAAGAAGAACATACCTGAATCAGCAGAACGGCGTCTTCCGGGACATGGAATTCTGTCCGGACCTTCTGCCGGAGTTCCTGCCGGCGATCTGCATCCGGAAGCCGAAAATCATCCGAGATTCCCGGCGGCAGCAGACGGAAACGCTCTTCCGCCGTATGATAAATCTGCTGATATACCCGTTTCTGATTCTCGACCAGATACAGGATCACGGTCCGGGCATCTTTCCCGAACACAGACTGTTCCAGCCGCTCAAACACCCGGTAGCGCGGAGCAAGCAGACGTATCAGACGGCTTTTTCTGCGTGAACTTTCAGCAAAACAGTTATCCGCCGCAAAATAAATGTCCAGCCCCGCCATCCGGTTGAAACCGACAGTCAGATCAAATTTTTCGGTTTTCAGATATTCTCCGACAGACCGTTCGAAAGCCAGCATTTTTCCCCAGTTGGTGAACGCCGCGCCGGGAAGTTCCTGATACGCAGCACCGGAAATCCGGTCGCCTTCCCAATATGCATACAGCACCGTGATATCATGTCCGCGCCGAATCCCCTCCTCCAGCATCCGCCGGAAATCCAGCTGCAAACCGCCAAACGGGAAATATCTGTAAATGATAAAAGCCAGCCTCATAAAAATATATCACTCCGGGTTATGTTTCTTTGCTTCAATATAACCCGTTCCGGGATTTTCGCAAGCGCGGCAAACACGATTTCTGCGAAGTTGTTTTTTCCGGTCATGCAGAAACATCTGCGCGGCATTCCACAGATTGTGCCACAGAACATAAAAAGTCGGGCCAAGCGCAGCCAGCGGTCCGGCATAGGTCATGGCAAGATACAGCGTGAACATGGTGTTCTTCTGTCCCAGTGACTGGCTCGACTCCCTGCGACAGCGTTTCGCGGAAATGAAATATCCCAGCGGAAAATTGAAAATGCAGATCAATGCGGAAATTCCCGCAATTTCCAGCAGCACTGTCGACGAAAGATCCGGAGTCTGACGGATGAACGCCGAGGCATTGGCGGCGGTCAGGAACAACATGATCACCCATAACGCAAAAGAAAAATTCGCCAGTTTCGGAGGCCATTCCTTCGCCTCCGGATAAATTTTGCGGGTCAATGCCGCCGCCCCCATCGGCAGTCCGACAATGAACAACAGACTGCCTGCGACATCCAGCAGAAAAGCCGCGGTAAAATTCCCCGTGACCAGCGGAATAAGCCCGGTCAGACTCAAGGACACCCCGATATTGCAGACCAGGAAGGCAGTAACGACAAACTCCACGCTGCCGCCCAGAAAACGGATAATCACCGGCGCGGCACTGGCTGTCGGCGTAATTCCGGTGAAAAATGCGGCATGAGCCAATGCCCGGTTCCCGGTCAGCAATGTTACACCCCACGCAGCCAGACCGACAGCAATGTTCGCCGCCAGCAGACGCCAATGAGTGCTGCGCGGTTTCAAGCCTTTCGCACGAACCTGCAGAAAAACAAAATACAGCATGATCAGCAGCAGATACCGGATCAGAAAAACCAGCGGAGCGGCCTGCGGCACCAGATAGCCCGCAGCAAATGCCAGCAGAATCAGAACGGGACGGGTCAATGTTTTCAACATACAGAAAAATCCTGGAAAAAAGAAAAAACGTGCTGCGGCAGCCAGACCGCCGCGGCACGCTTCAGAAAAGATTCCAACCGGCAGAGGACCATCACGCCCTGTGCCGGATCAGAAGATTCAGTCGATCGCGTTCTTCACGAGATCATGGAAGCTGTCCGCTTTCAGCGCGGCGCCGCCGATCAGACCGCCGTCAATGTCGGCCTGCGCGACCAGCTGCTTGGAGTTTTCCGGCTTCATGCTGCCGCCGTACTGAATGACCGTTTCGTCGGCAATCGCCTGTCCGTAGAGATCGGCAACCACTTTGCGGATGAACGCATGAGTCGCTTCCGCCATGTCCGGAGTGGCGGTCTTGCCGGTGCCGATCGCCCAGACCGGCTCATAGGCAATGACAACTTTCCTGAAGCAGCATTCCTTGATGCCGGCAAATGCGCCGCGGATCTGTTTTTCCAGAACGGCTTCGGTCTGATTGCCTTCGCGTTCCGACAGAGTTTCTCCGATGCAGACGATCGGTTTCAGTTCGTATTTCAGTGCGGCCTGGAGACGCTTGTTGACCGTTTCATCGGTTTCACCGAAATACTGACGGCGTTCGCTGTGCCCGATGATGACGTATTCCACGCCCATTTCCTTGAGCATCGCACCGGAAATTTCACCGGTGAACGCGCCGTTGTCTGCCCAGTGAATGTTCTGTGCGCCGACTTTGATATTGGAACCTTTCAGTTCTTCGATTGCGGCGGCAATGCTGGTGAACGGCGGGCAGACAGCCACCTCGGCTTTGCACGGGCAGACGTCCGCAAATTTTTCTTTCAGTCCTTTGCACAGCTCAACCGTTTCGGCTGCGGTCTTGTTCATTTTCCAGTTGCCGGCGATAAAAACTTTTCTTGCCATGATGATATCCTCCTTAAGATTTTCTGATTTGTTCAAACATTCTGACCACTCTTTCGCAGCGGTCATGGGCATCCGCCAGGAAAGCGCGGATGTTTTCGGTTTTCTGATTCAGTTCCAGTTCTTTCTCATAGAACGGAGTATTGCGCATGGCCAGTTCGAAACTCAGCGGACGGCCCTTGTAGGACGACTCGGCAAGGAGTTTGACCATCCGTTCCCAATCGACCGTGCCGAAGAACGGCGGCTGGTGCTGGTCGCCCGAACTGTCGTTGTCATTCAAATGCAACGCCTGAAGCCGGTCCTTATACGGTTCCAGACGGTCCATTCCTTTTCCTTCGGCAATGTTGCCGTGTCCGGAATCGTAGGTGATCCCCACATATTTTCCGGGGTAATCCTTCATCAGCATGCCGATGGTCTCAAAGGTATCGGAAAAACCGTTTTCGACCGCAATGCGGACCGAATATTTTTCCAGCACCGGGATGAGTTCGTCCAGGGAACGCTTCACCGCCTCGAAACGCGGCAACACCGCGCAGCGATCAAATCCTTCCCGGTCTGCAAAAGCGGGTATGTGCATCATCAGCGAACCGGTTCCGCCGAGCTCATGCAGCATGATGATCCGGTTGATCACCAGTTCCACGCCCGCCTGGCGCTCATATTCCACGGTGGAATACCAGCACTTCTCCTGTCCGGCCGAGCCGTGGATATCCAGCAGCTGCAGTCCGAAATCCTGAAACCATTTGGCATATTGTTTCAGCTCCGAAGTGCTGTAGAAGAAATCCGAGTTCCACTGATGGCACCAGTGCAGATGGGTGAATCCGGCCTCGGAAATGGCTTTCAGTCGGGCTTCCGGGGAACGGGTCCCCTCCAGAAAGTCGGTATTGATCGCAATGTCCATGAGAAACTCAGGGGTTATTTCTTGTCGGTCAGTGCATCGACGCCCGGAAGGACTTTGCCTTCAAGGTATTCAAGAGACGCGCCGCCGCCCGTGGAGATGTGGGACATCTTGCCGGCAAGACCGCTCTTGTTGACAGCCGCAACAGAATCGCCGCCGCCGATGATGGAAATGCCGCCGTTGGCTTTGACTTCGGCAACCGCGGCGCAGACGCCGAAAGTGCCTTTGTTGAATTTTTCCATTTCAAACACGCCCATCGGGCCGTTCCAGACGACCGTCTTTGCGGATTTGATGGCGTCGGAATAGAGTTCAACCGTTTTCGGACCGATGTCCAGTCCCATCCAGCCGTCCGGAATATCCTGCCCGACGATCCGAGTGTTGGCATCTTCCGCAAATTTGTCTGCCGCAACCGTATCGACCGGAAGCAGGAACGCCACGCCCAGTTCCCCGGCTTTGGCGATCATGTCTTTGGCATACTGGAGCTGGTCGTCTTCGCAGAGAGAGCTGCCGATGCTGTGTCCCTGGGCTTTCAGGAAGGTATAAGCCATGCCGCCACCGATGATCAGGGTGTTGACTTTGGTCAGCAGGTTGTTGACCACAGCGAGTTTGTCGGAGACTTTCGCACCGCCGAGAATGGCGACAAACGGACGGATCGGATTTTCCACCGCGTTGCCGAGGTATTCGATTTCTTTTTCCAGCAGGAAACCGGACACGGAGGTGCCGATGTATTTGGTGATGACCGCAGTGGAGGCATGGGCGCGGTGCGCGGTGCCGAAGGCGTCATTGCAGAAAATGTCGCCGTAGGATGCCAGCTTCTTCGCCAGTTCCTTCTGCTGTTCTTTCAGAGCGGCTTTACGGGCTTTGAAATCAGCATCGGATTCGCCCTCTTTCTGCTTGCATTTCGCCTGTTCTTCCTTGTGATAACGGGTGTTTTCCAGCATCACAATGTCGCCGTCTTTCATCGCCGCAACTTCCGCATCGGCTTTGGCGCAGTCCGGAACGAAGGTAATGGGTTTGCCGAGCAGCTTGCTCAGATAGTCCGCAACAATCTTCATGCTGTTGTCGGGCGTGATGCCTTTTTCATCGGGACGGCCCATATGGCTCATCAGGATCAGTTTGCCGCCGTTGTCCAGCACGTATTTGATGGAAGGAAGCGCACCTTTGATGCGGGTGTCGTCTTTGATGACCCCATCTTTGACAGGGACATTGAAGTCAACACGCATGATGACTCTTTTGCCTTTGAGATCGACATCGCGCAAAGTCATTTTATTCATAATAAGAACTCCGTTTCAAAAAATTCAAATAAAAAAAAGGGGCAGGCGGCTTTTTTACCACCCGCCCTTTGTAAGGCTTAATACACCTGAAGATTACTTGGCAATGACGCGCGCCATTTCCAGAACCTTGTTGGAGTAACCCCATTCGTTGTCATACCAGGAGCAGACTTTGACGAAGGTCTTGTCCAGCTGGATACCGGCTTTGACGTCGAAGATGGAGGTGCGGGAATCGCCGCGGAAGTCGGTGGAAACAACAGCTTCATCGGTGTAGCCGAGGATGCCTTTGAGTTCGCCTTCGGAAGCTTCCTTCATGGCGGCGCAGATTTCTTCGTAGGTGGCTTCTTTTTCCAGTTCGACGGTCAGGTCGACGAAGGAAACGTCAGAAGTCGGAACGCGGACGGACATACCGGTCAGTTTGCCGTTCAGCTGGGGCAGAACTTTGCCCACGGCTTTGGCAGCACCGGTGGAGGACGGAATCATGTTTTCCAGGATTCCGCGGCCGCCGCGCCAGTCTTTCTTGGACGGACCGTCAACGGTCTTCTGAGTGGCGGTGGCAGCATGGATGGTGGTCATCAGACCGCGTTTGATGCCGAATTTGTCATTCAGGACTTTGGAGATCGGAGCCAGGCAGTTGGTGGTGCAGGACGCATTGGAGATGATGTCCTGGCCGGCATAGGTCTTGTCGTTCACGCCGAAAACGAACATCGGGGTGGCATCCTTGGAAGGAGCACTCATGATGACTTTCTTGGCGCCGGCGGTGATGTGGGCGCGGGCCTTTTCATCAGTCAGGAACAGACCGGTGGATTCGACAACGATCTGAGCATCGACTTCGTTCCATTTCAGCATGGCGGGATCTTTTTCCGCAGTCAGACGGATTTTCTTGCCGTCAACGATCAGGAAAGAACCATCGACTTTGATGTCGTGGTTGAAAGTGCCGTGAACGGAGTCGTACTTCAGCATGTACGCCAGATAATCAGGATCGAGCAGGTCGTTGATTCCGACAATTTCGATGTCCTTGCTGAAATTTTCGAACGCAGCACGGAAAACCATGCGGCCGATACGGCCGAAACCATTGATACCGACTTTGATAGCCATTTTTTGTTCCTTCTTTTTGGTTGGGTTTGGTTTTATTTCAAAAAAAGATTTTCTGAAAATCCTCAATCCTTTCAAGGCATTTAAAATAACGCGCGCAGGAACTTTTGTCAAGTCCGATTTGGTTTTTTTTCGGACTTTTAGGGCTGTCGAGCGCTGAAACCGGAATTCCCCGGGGATGAATCACTCATCATAATGCATCCGGATCACCTTCCATTTTTTATGAACCGGGTCGCGGACCAGGGAGTTATCCACCACCAGTATATCATATCCGGATATTTTTAAATGCCGTAAGAAGTCCCCAGACTATGCAGAACAGAACCAGACTGCAAACTGCAACAACTGCGATAAAACATAAAACAGACAGAAGCCATTCCTTTGTTTTCTTTTTCATTTCTGCAGTTCCCCATATTGAAAAAAAGATGATATTTCATTGACAGTGAGAGTCTTTTGTTTCAACAACTTTTCCGCCAGAGAAATCACCAGAACCCGATGTCCTTCAAGAATTTTTCTGGCGTCATCTTCGGCTTCACGAAGAATCTGCTGAACATCCCGGCATATCTGTTCAGAGTGCTGTTCGCTTACCAATATCTCATCCGTATTTTTCAAAACTGCAAAGCCAAGGTTTTTACCCATTCCGAATTTCGTGACCATGTCCATTGCAATCCTCTGCGCTGAAGCAAAATCATGAATGCAGCTGGTGGAGACAACCCCTAAAAAAATCTCTTCCGCCAAACGTCCCGCAAGGAATGTGGAAATCATACTGCAAAAAGATATTCTTGTTTCATTATGATGAAGCCTCGCTTCTGTTTGTATCATGCCGAATGCATCCGAAGAAGGATCTATGGTTATTTTAATCAGTTTTTCCCGTTCAGGAAGGAAAAAGGAACAGACTGCATGACCAGCTTCATGGTACGCCATAGTTTTCTGATCCCATTCCGTAAGAACCGGCAATATTGGATACGGCTGTTGTTTCTTTTTTCTGCGCCAGATCTCCCAAACAAGCACCACGGCTAAAACAACTGCGGCTAAACCAAAATAAAACATTTGAACTCCTTTTTTATAATGCAAGATTTATTTCCTGATCGCAGAGCTTTATAAGTTCCGGATCGTGTGAAACCATGAATACGGTTACTTTTCCGCGAAAGGACAGTATCAAATCCCGAACCCGGATGCGGGACTGATAATCAAGATGATTTGTCACCTCGTCAAAAACAAGAATTTCAGGTTTACGGATCAGGGCTCGCGCAACAGCAATTTTCTGCCGTTCACCGCCGGATAATCCATCTCCATTCTGCCCGACTTTATAATTCAATCCGCCGGGGACTCTGGACACCAGTTCATCCGCGCCGGAAAGCCGTAATGCCTTAAGAATATCAGCTTCCGTATATTGGTTGTTTTTCAATGTAATGTTATCTTTGAGCGTCCCGCTGATCAGCAGGGAATCCTGAAACACATAAGAAATTTTTTGCCGGAATGATTTCAGTTGACAACTGCCAAGCGGTTTCCCTCCTATCTCAACATGTCCGGAACTGGGGGTGAGATATCCTGTCAGCAATTTCAGCAGAGTTGTTTTTCCGCTTCCGTTGATTCCTGTCAGCGCAACAATTGTTCCGGCTTTTATTTCGCAGGAAAAATCATGAAACACCGGCTTCGTTCCAGTATACTGAAACGAAAGGTTTTTTACTGAAATATCGGCAAAAGCAGATGGAACAGGCTGGTTGCTGTCTACATCTTCCGTGTCCGGTGTGTTTAATAATTCACAGACAGAATCCATGCTTTCACGTGCGGTCTTCCAGTTTGGCAGCATCTGAAACATTCCGGAAAATGAATTGAGTATGGAAAGGAACAATATCTGAAACATTACAACATCGCCGACCGGAATCATTTTTTTCCACGCCATCCAACCCGCAAACCCCAAAACGGAATACTCTCCTGCAATCAGAAAAAAACGGTTGATGAACTCAAACATCATCATGGTCTTGTCGTTTATGGTATTGACCCGCCGATAAGTGCGGAACATTGCTTTCGGTGCTGAAAAATACGGTTCGTCCGCCGCCATGGATTTCAGATATGGGAAAATGCGCATAATTTCAAAAATCCGGTTAATTGAATGATCATACATAAAACGGATCGCATGTGCTGCCGCCGCAAGTTTTTTGACATAAAAACCTGAACATGCAAACAATGCAGGAAGAAAAAACAAATACAGTACAACCACAGACGGTTTTTTATAAAGGACGATCAGCAATGCCCAGACAAAACCAAAGAACATATTCAGAAACTGCGGATAAAATCCGGCAATGAATTGTTCTATATTTCCGGTGTCCCGATAAAATTTCATGGCTATTTCCCCGTTGGCATAAGCATCCACCGCCGCAGGTTTCATAGACTGAAAAGAGTCCAGCAAGCGATATTGCAACTGCAGTTCTCTGGTTCTGGCAATCCTGATTATCATATTTCGCAGAAACAAATCCATGCCCCATGCCAGCAGAGCCACGCCTGCTGAAATGAGAAAAAACCGTCGGGGATTTTCGCCGGTAATCAGGCTGTCTATAAACAGACCAAGAAAGAAGGGCACCGCTGTGGTCAGAAGAGAACGCAACGCCGCACCCAGAGAGTATGCCGCTAACCTTTTATCAGCGCACAATCCCCATATGGTTTTTACTGTTTTATGAAACGGGCATGACATGAGATTCATCATTTTTCCAAACTGAAATGAAAAGTGAGCCTGTTCGCATTTTGCTCTATACTGAATGAATTTGATTTCAAAAAAGTAAAAGCTGATGCTATCTTTTCCAACTGTTTTTTGTTCCCATCCTCATTCCATTCACAGTCCACTTTCAAAGTCATGGAATTGCTACTGCTTTTTATGTATATTTGTTTCAAAAAATCATAGTCAACCGGTTTCCCGTTTTTATCGAAACAAAATCTTTTCAAAGGATCCAACGTATCCACAAAATCGAGAAGAAAAAGCAAAGGATGACGCTCCAGTTTGATTGGAGAATCATCTGCCGGGAAAACCAAATCTTCCAATCCAAACTGTTCATATTTATCAGCAGTTACACTTCCGGCGACGGCAAGCCAGATGTTATGACAAATGATCGCCCATGCAGACGGCACGTTATACCATTGAAAAATGAGAGGATCAAATACCAGTTGTTTGTCAGACGTGGGAAATAATGGATTTTCATGGGGTTCATGCTTGTACTTGTTATGCAGCTCTCGCAACTTCTCAAACAAAGTGAATCCTCCGGCAAAACCATGGTCAACACAAGTCAATCCGTTTTCCATGAAATCTTTGTTTTGTCTTCTTTTGTAAAAATACTTTCTTGCAGATTTCCACAATTTTTTAGGAGTGCCTAACATAGAAAAAGGGGCATTGAGATAATCTTTTCCCAACATATTTTTATGTTCTATGATATCGGTGTATTTGCTGTTGTCATCATCACCTCTGCTTTCATATAAATATCCCATATCATGGAACAAGGCAGTCAAATACCACAAATATAAGAAATCTTTTCTTTTTTGTGTTTCATCTGAACCATGTTCATGTACATCCTGCCTTTTTTGTGTTTTATCTGAATCATGTTCATGTGTTTTCGCCCATATTTTCTCAATAAATGAATCAAACGCTTTTCTTATGTTCGCAATATTGTCATAACACCATATACCAAGCAAATAAACAGAAAACATATGACTAACTCGTCTTTTCCCTTCGTCAGTATACGCAAAAAATTTATTTAATTCGCAGTGTAAACAATCGAGTTTTCCTGCATATTTAAAATACCTTTCTATATCTTCATAGTCCAAGTCTTTGAAACTGTCATGTTTTAATTCTTGGCCGTAATACATAATTTCCGGAGCATTTTCTTTCTCCAAACATTGCACATAAAAATCAGAAAGAGAGGTACACATCTTTATTTTCCTCCTGTTAAATGTAAATTGTCGATGACGGGTCCAGAATCGCATCAACGACTTCATTGTGCAGCGTTAATTTTTCATCATCCAGCCAGCCGAATTGACCGCATGGATTTACTTCAAGGAACTGCGGTTCTTTCCCGCCAATGATAAAGTCAAGACGCCCGAATTTCAGCCCCAGTTCTTTCATAAATGAATCTACATTCTGTTCAAATGCCGTTCCGGCATTCCAGGGCAGCCATTTATTGGCATCAGTACCTTGAGTTACACGCCAATCGGTCAAATTGCCACGTTCGGTTGCAAACTGATAGCAATGAATATGACCATTGACATAGAGAACCGTCGCGTCACGATTTCCTTTTGCGATTCCCTGCGTAAACCATGGATAAACAGGGTCTAATGAGCATCTGTTCACTTCGTTTACATATGGATACCTTCCATCCGAAAAGAATTTTTGCGTTAAAGTTTTTACCACAACTTCTTTTTCCGTTAATTGAAAACCCCAATGAATCATGAATTCAGGGACTTCAAAATATTTTTGAGCAATTTCCATTTGTTTTATTTTGGAAAACTCAATTTCAGAATAATGCCAAAGATGCAATAGATTTCTGTTTTTCAACCAGCAAGCCAATGAATTTGTAATGTAATTCATGTTGCTTTTAACCCATTCATCTTCCCCATTGACTAAATGAGAAAAAGGCATTTCATGATGGAATGGCAACCGGGCTTTATAGCATGCAGCTTGCAAAATTTGAGTATTATTAATGCTGTGTTCAACCGGGTCTATAATTTCAAATCCATGGAGAGTCCATAAGAATTGATATTTATGGTACATATCCAGGTTAAAGCGGAATATCGGGATGTTTCTCTGTTCACAAATCTGAACTATTGCATCTCCAGTAGAACATTGCGTAGTGGTAAAAAATAGAATCATTTACCTCTCCATTTCTAAGTTCTCTCCCCATCTGGGATGAGGAGAGAAACTGTTTTAGTCGTTAGTCGCCAAATGAATCAGAATCATTGACAATTTTTCCGGGGGAATACGTACTGGTCCAGTTGGATGTTCCAAATTTCAATGTATCTGAACCGCGCTGTTCATTCCAGTTGTAATTTGCCTGGATTTCAATAGTCGGAACATCGCGTTTCATTGCCATGGGTGTCATTTTCTCGATAGAGATTCTTTCTCTGCTTCTTACCTGCTTAATCATTTTTTTCTCCTGTTTCATACCTCTCGGTACATTTTTGTTGTTTTGATCAAAACGACAAATTCTTGCGCAGAATTATGCGTGCCGATGCTGGCAAGGCTGCATTGAGTTAATCCGGGTGGCTGACCTCCTTTGTTTTTGGAATAAAAAAAGCCGCGACGCCCCAGACACAGGACATCACGGCACAAAAACGGAATATTTCTCCGAAATGACAAACTAAATTTTGGAAAAAAAGAAAAAGGATTACTGGAAGCAAGCAGTTATTAAATAATAACTGCTTGCTTGCTTGCTTGCTTGCTTGCTTGCTTGCTTGCTTGCTTGCTTATGGATGAATTCAGTCAAGACAAAAAATTCCGGCACTCTTAATTGCAATAAGAGACTGGAATTGCTTTTATCCTGTGCAATAAACATTACATTCATCCTTGTTTTTTTTATTTCTGGTCGTCTGCCGATTTCCTCAACTCTCACTTCGGAAAAAATCAGCTTGTCATATTATATCACCAAATATGTTTTTTTGCAAATCCGAAAAATTAAAAAATCTGTTTTTTATTCATACATAAAAAATCAGCGTTGTTGCATGGGGTTATTTTTGCTTCGGGGATTTCCAATAGTCGTTGTATGCTTTTTCCAACGACTCAAAATCCAGAGGAAAGTCTGGTTTCAGTTCGCCGTGCAAGGCATCAAGGTCTTTGAACCGCCGGATTTCCTTTGTCGGATAATGAAAAATACCATAATGATTGCCTTCTTTGTCTGCCTTTTCCAATTTGAAAAGCAGAATGTCTTCCCGCTGGATGATGGCTGAAATCCCGGAAAGAACAGGCCTTGATGAGCGGTAAGTATCTTCAATATCTCCGCCGATGTATTCTTCCAGACAACCACAGTCATAAGTATCTATCATAACCATATGATAGGGATAAACCAACGGGAAACGATCCATATCGCGAAATCCGGAATAATTATAAAAATCGGGACGATATGACACAATCTCATCTGTCAATTTCGGAATAACAGCAAGAAGACCGGTCAACAGCAACATTACGCTTGAAATGACAAACTGTCCGCAACCGCAACCACAACAGCCAGTCAGTAATGAAAGCATCATGAAAATCAGCAGCAAACGAAAGCATTTCATCATCGAAGCGGCACCTCAGCCTCATCTGTTCCCAATTTTCGCCGAATACCGGCAGATAATCAGAGGGAATCATTGAATTTTCTCCAGAAAGGTGGAAAAATCTTCCGGAAGCGGAGCTTCAAAGGTCATGAGTTCCCCGGACACAGGATGCGGCAAGGTCAATTTCCACGCGTGAAGCATCTGCCGCGAAGCCGGAAGACGGGACGCTCCGCCGTAAACCGTATCGCCCGCCAGCGGATGCCCGATCGAAGAAAGATGCACCCGGATCTGATGCGTGCGGCCCGTAAAAATACGGACTTCCACCAGAGACGCCGGAACGCCGTCTATCATGCCTTCCTTCAATACCTTATATGCACTGCGCGCTTCCCGTCCGCCGCTTTTGACCACAGCCATTTTTTTACGGTCCGTCCGGTGCCGCCCGATCTGATTGCAGATCTCGCCCTGCTGCGGACGGAAATGCCCGTATGCAATCGCCAGATAACGTTTGGAGGTTTCCCTGGCGGCAAATGCGGCGGAAAGCTTCATCAGTGCGTCCGGAGTCTTCGCCACCGCCAGACAGCCGGAGGTGTCTTTGTCCAGCCGATGCACAATTCCCGGACGCAGAGGATCCCCGCCGGAAAAATCATCCAGCAGCTCCGGTTTGCGGCCGAGCAGAGCATTGACCAGCGTTCCGTTCCAATTTCCCGCAGCAGGATGCACCACCATGCCCGGTGCTTTGTTGACCACCAGCATGACAGCATCCTCATACAGCACATCCAGCGGAATATTTTCCGGTTCCGCTTCCTGCGGAGGCAGTTCATCCGGGATATTTTCCAGCTCAATCACCGAACCGGACGCCGGAGAACGTTTGGCGGAAGTGCAGACGGTCCCGTTGACCTTGACATGCCCTTCCCGAATCAGGGTCTGCAGCCGGCTGCGCGACCGTTCCGGACAGAAATGCACCAGACACTGATCCAGCCGCAGAGCACCGTACTGCTCCGGAACCGTAAAGGACAGGATTTCAGGCGGCGGGTTCGGCATTGATCTCTTCGCCGTGTTTGCGGAAATAGAAGAAACAGAACAGACCAACCGGAATCATGATGAAGAGTCCGATCAGCTGGGCGCGGGTCATGCCGAGAATCCGGTCGGTATGGTCGCCGCGGAAACATTCCAGCACGAAACGGAGAACACCGTAGGAAATGAAATAGAACGCCGCGATCCAGCCGGTTCTGCGGATTTTACGGAACAGAAACAGCAAGGTCAGACCGATCAGCAGGTTTCCTGCCGCTTCCAGCAGCTGCACCGGCAGCAGCGGCAGCGAGGAGGCGACCGCCTGTCCGTAGATTTTCATATTCAGAAAGACCGAACCGGTATCCGGATAACGGATTGCCGGAGCTGTACCCGGCGGATACACCACCCCGAATGACCGGCACGGCATCCCGAAGCAGCAGCCCTGAATAAAACAGCCGACACGTCCGAACGCATGGCCGATCGCCATAGCCGGAGCGCAGATATCCAGAATGCGCGGCATACACAGTTTATGCCGCCGGATATACCAGAAAATCACCAGTGCGGCAAGAATGAATCCGCCGTAGAAAACCAGTCCTCCCTGGTCAATCCGGAACACTTTCAGGAAATTGCCCTGAAACTGCTGATAAAACTGAATGACGTAGGCGATGCGTGCGCCGACAACACCGCCGACCACCACGATGATGCTCAAATCGAAAACCTGATCGGACGTCATGCGAGCATAAGCCCGTTTATACTGCAGCACCGCCAGCGAAGCCAGAAAACCGGCGGCAATCATGATGCCGTACCAGTGAATCTGGAAACCGAACAATTCAAAAGCTATTCCATGCATATTTTTTTCCATTCATATTTTTGTGTTGTCTCTGGAAAAATCGGAAAAACAGTGTAATGTATCATGTATTTCCGGATTTTACAGCGGAGCTTTCACAAAAATAAGGAGTTTTTTCATGACGGAATTAATCGCATCGCATCTGGATCAAGCCATTCAGCTCGCCCCGGTCTGGGGATTTCTGCTGATTTTCATATTCATGACCGTGGAAAGTTCATTCATCCCCTTCCCCAGCGAAGTGGTCATGATCCCCGCCGGATTCCTGGCGTACCGGGGCAGTCTCACCACCCATATCCCGGCACTGGATCTGACCCTTGCCATCCTGATCGGGCTGGCGGGGTCCATGGCGGGAGCCTATATCAATTATTATCTTTCCATCTGGCTGGGGCGTCCTTTCCTGCGCCGGTACGGCAAATATTTCTTTCTTTCGGAACAGCATCTGGACCGGGCGGAGGAAATCTTCCGCAAATACGGCGACCTCGCGACGTTTGTGTGCCGTCTGCTGCCCGCCATCCGCCAGCTGATTTCCATTCCTGCCGGACTTGCCCGCATGAATCTGGGGCGTTTCACCCTGTTCACGGCTCTGGGCGCGGGTATCTGGACTGCAATCCTTGCGGCAGTCGGCTGGTATTTCGGACATCTTGCCGGAGACATGACATCTCTGGAGATGGTCAGCCGCGGCAAGGAACTTATCCATAAACATTATATCTGGATTCTGGTTTTTCTGGCAGTCTTCATTGCCGCATACCTGCTGATTCAGAAAGCCGTCATGAAATCGGATAAAGCCGCCGCTGCCGATTCCGGAAAATAAGAGGAAGCCCCATGCTCTGGAAACTGATTCAGAAATACAAATACCGGAAACAGCTGCGCGAACTCCGCAACGGGGTTTCATACACGCTGGCATGTGATGATGATATTCTCAACAGCGACACCAAGCAGAAACTTCAGGAAATTCAACAGGAGCTGAAACAGTTTTCCGCACATCCGGATCTGAATGACCGGGATGCGGTTCAAGGCTGCGCGGAACGGCTGGAACGGCTGCTGCCGAAAAATGATTTTGCACGGAAAATGCGGAATTTCCTCGACGTGCTGGTGGTTGCCTGCACCGTGGCGGGCGGCATCCGCGCTCTGTATATACAGCCGTTCAGCATCCCGACCAGCAGTATGCAGCCGACCCTGTTCGGTATTCATTACGTGGACCGGAAAGCCTCAAAACCGTTCATGGGACCGCTCACCCGCGCCATGATGCCCGTTCAGGCATCCGAAGCAAAAGTGCAGGTACGTCAGGACGGTCTGGTTCCCACGCAGTACCGGATGCGCATCAAACGCATTTTCTCCACGGTTTCCGATTTTCAGATCGGCAGTGAAACGTATACCGTTCCCGGCGATTTTCTGGGACAGGTTCTGCGCTATCTGCCGTCACCGAAACCTTTTTACCGGACCGGAGAAATGTTCTGCGACGGCTGGCTTTCGACCGGAGATCATGTTTTCGTGGAACGGCTCAGCATTTATTTCCGGAAACTCAAACGCGGCGATGTGATCGTGTTCAACACCGAAAACATCACCTCGCCCACCCAGCCGCTCGGCGGATTCTATTATATCAAACGTCTGGCGGGACTGCCCGGCGACACGCTTCAGATTTCAGACGGAGTCCTGATGATCCGTCCGAAAGGCGAAAAGGAATTCCGCCCGGCATGGGAATTTTCCGATGCATTCCGGAAACTTTATTCCGGCAAAGGCGGTTATCAGGGACACAAAGCCGACGGGCTGTTGTCTCTGGGCGGAGAACTGACCGTGCCGGAAGGATATTATTTTGCGTTGGGCGACAACACGAATTTCAGTCTGGACGGACGCAACTGGGGTTTCATTCCGCGCCGGAACATGGTCGGACTGGCAGTCATGATTTTCTGGCCCGTTTCGCGGCGCTGGGGCATTGTGGACACCCGTCCTGCCCTGGACACGCCGACAGTCATGCAGCCGGAAGCATTTTTCCAGCCCAGCGCTATGAGTATGCAGTAAATTTTCACACAAGGAGGATGTCATTATGCTGAAACCGATTCCCGACGGAAAAATGTATAATTTCTACATTGACGACAATATTTTCTTTTTCACGGATATTCACCGTCATTCATTCCGTTCCATTTTCGACAATTTTTACCTGGCGGGTCTCAAACAGGCGCATGAGCGTTTCGGAACCCGTTTCACGCTCAATTCCTTCTGTCATAACTGGCATGAACCGTCCTTCGACATCACGATGTTTCCGGACCGTTACCGCACAGAATTCGAACAGAATGCAGACTGGCTGCGTTTCGCTTTCCACGGTTATTCCGAATTTCCGGAGTACCCCTACTCCCGCGCATATCCCGAAAAAATCGAAGGACATTATCAGCTGTGGCATCGGGAAATGTGCCGCATTGCCGGAGAACAGTCCCTGACCGCCCCGGTCATTTTCCATTATTATGAAGCAGCCCCGGAATGCCGCAGATTCATGCGGAAACTCGGCATGAAATTCCATGCGCTCCCGCCGGAAGAAAAATTCAGAATCAATACGGAACTGGATCAATATGAAATGCCGGTGGACGCCATTCTGAATCTGTTCAAAGCAGATATTTCCGCACTGCGAGCGTGTCTGGAAAACAGAATTGCCGCAGGACAGGACAAACTGCTGATCGGGTCGCATGAACAGTATGCCTACCGGCATTATGAGAATTTCATCCCGGAATATTTTGACGGTCTTTTTGCCGCGTGTGAAACCATGAAAAAACACGGGTACGAAAGCGTTTACTTCAACGAACTGGTCTGAATCTGAAAGGAATTCATCATGTCCTCCAATGTCATAGCGATCGACGGTCCCGCGGCGTCCGGAAAAAGCTCCGTGGCGAAACTGCTGGCGGAACGCCTTCATATTCCTTATATCAATACCGGCGCACTGTACCGCGCACTGGCATGGAAACTGCGGTCCATGGGAAAACATGCGGCGGAACTGAATGCGGCGGAACTGGAAGATTTTCTGAAAAACACGCGTCTTGCCTGCCGGTGCGGCGACAATGGAAAATTCGATGCGGAAATCGACGGGGTCTGTCCCGGCGAAGCTCTTCATACTGCGGAAATTTCGGCGGAAGCATCCGGAATCGCCGCTTATCCGGAAGTCCGCGCCTGGCTGCTGAACGTGCAGCGGAATATGGCGGGACAAACCCGGATCGTCATGGAAGGACGGGATATCGGCACTGCCATTTTCCCGGATGCCGCCCACAAATTTTTCCTGACTGCGTCGCCGGAAATCCGGGCGAAACGCCGACTGAAACAAAGCGGAGTGCCGTTCGATGAAGCCGCACTGAAACAGGTCGCCGCCGAAATCGCCGCCCGCGATCAGCAGGACCGCAGCCGGGCAGCAGCGCCCCTGCGCCAGGCTGACGACGCCGTGTTTGTGGACAACAGTTCCATGGATCTGGAACAGACGGTTCAATATCTGCTCAATGCGGTCAAGCGGAAAGATGTCCTGACCAGCCGCAGCACGGTTCTGCGTTACCGGGTTCCGTATGCCGACACCGATCAGATGGGCGTGGTCTATTATGCCAACTACCTGAAATATTTCGAGATGTTCCGTTCCGAAATGATGATCGCCGCCGGAGAAAGTTACAGACAGATGGAAGAACACGGGTATGCGCTGCCAGTCGTCGAAGCAGTCTGCCGCTACAAATCCTCGGCTCATTTCGAAGATATGCTGGAAATCACCGGCAGAGTCGCCGAATGCAAAGGGGTCCGGGTGAAAATTGAATGTCAGATCCACTGCGGGGGCAAACTGCTCGCGGAAGGATATACCGTTCATGCCTGTATCAGCCGGAACGGACGCCCGGTGCGCGTTCCGTCCGTCATTGCCGAACTTATGAACCCGGAGGAAAAATAATATGGACTTTCATTCTCTGCTCGAACGCCGGACCATCCGCAGATTCAACCAGACCGCTTTGGCGAAAGCGGACTTCATCGCGCTGATTGATGCGGCACGCCGGGCTTCCTGCGCCGCCAATCGGCAGCGGCTGCGCTATATTGCGGTCTGTTCCCCGGAAAAAGTGAATGCCATTCTGCCGCTGACCCGGTATGCCGCACTGGTTGCCCCGAAACGGAATCCGGAAGCCGGCGTTACTGCCCCGACGGCTTTTCTGGCAGTAACCGCAACCGAAAAACCATCGCCGCATCTGTACGCGGACGCCGGAGCCGCGATTCAGAGTCTGGAATTTGCCGCATGGGAACGCGGAATCGGCTGCTGCTGGCTGGGCTCCTTCGATCAGACGCGCTCTGCAGAAATTTTAGAAATTCCTGAACCGGAACGTCTGCTTTATCTGGTTGCCCTGGGCTATCCGGCGGAAGTGCCCTGTCAGGAGGACATTCCTGCGGACGGCGATCCGAAGTATTATCTGGATGCGCAGGACACGCTGCATGTTCCCAAATATACGGTGGACGCCCTGCTGACCTGGCAGTGAATCAGCACAGCTCCGGGGTATGCGGATAAGCGGAAAGACCCCCGGCACGGTCTGCCAGCCAGCCGAGAATAATCTCCGTCACGTAATCCATTTCGGATTCAGTGAGAGCATGTCCGGCAGGAATGCCGTGCCATTTTTCCAGACATCCCCGGCAGCAGGTCGCCGTGCCATGCTGTGCTTTGAAGACCACATGTCCGCGCATGGGAGTCTGCCGTCCGTCATTCTCCGGACAGGCGGGAGCAAGACGTTCCCGGATGATGCGCCGGGCTTGCGAGCGGATCACATTCCAGCCTTTCGCCGCCAGGTAACGCCGGTCGTCATCGTTCAATCGGAAACGGGAACGGAATGCGGAAGCGGCAAACCGATCCTTCATCCGCGTATACGCTTCATTCATGATCTGCGCTGTGCAAAAAGGTTATCCCAGGTGCAGGAATCGGCAAACGCGGGCAGCCAGCAGGCATGTCCGCAGCCGAAAATTTCATGATAGGCAAACTTTTCCGCCCCGGCTTTCCGGAGTTCCGCGGCAATGGTGCGGGAACGGATCACCGGAACGGCACCGTCCGCATCGCCATGGAAAAACTGAAGCGGAATTTCTTTCAGACGCGGCACCATCGCCGGATCTGCGCCGCCGCAGCAGACCACAGCCCCGGTGCAGAAATCCGGACGGCGCGACAGGAAATCCCAGACGCCGTAACCGCCCATGGACAACCCGACCGCATAAATTCGTGCGGAGTCGATTTCCGGTTCCGCCGCAGCCTGCCCGATCAATTCCATGAATGCGGACATTGCCCCGGACGGCTGTTCTGAAATCGTATGGATTTCCGCTGTCCACGGAGTATCGACCCATTGTTCATTTTCCGGACACTGCGGAAAAATCAGGCGGCACTTGATCCGGCGGGTTTCCAGATAATGCATCAGCGGAACTGTACCATGTATCAATTGAGAATGATTGTCCGTGCCGCGTTCCCCCGCGCCATGAAGCAGGAACAGCAAAGCGGCTTTTCCCGGCTGTTCCGGACAAGTCAATTTAGAACAATACGGCAGCTGTTTGCCGCTGCCGGCGGTGAAAATCAGCTGTACGAACCGGTATGTCTGAACCATCTCCTGCGTATCCATAAATCCGTTTCCTTTCCATAGAAGCAAAGTGAAGAATCATATACCTCATATTATAGCATGTTGTCCTCTGAATGCAAGGAGATTTATTCAGAAACCGGGTTGCATTCCGCTGAAATGACGTGTATATTTCAGTAAAAACAAAATCAGCAGGACGCGGGAAAGCGTCTCAGGATAAGGAGTGTTTCAAAATGAACGGAAAATTGAAATTGGGCGTCAATATCGACCATGTGGCAACCCTGCGACAGGCACGTCTCGGTGTCTATCCCAGTCCGCTGGAAGCGGCAAAGATCTGCGAAGCGGCGGGAGCCGACGGCATCACGGCGCATCTGCGGGAAGACAGACGGCATATTCAGGACGCCGATATGGAAGCTCTGGTTCAGACCGTCCGCAAACTCAATATGGAAATGGCGGCAACCGATGAAATGGTTGCAATTGCGGAACGTCTCAAACCGGCGAACTGCTGTCTGGTTCCTGAAAAACGCCGGGAACTCACCACGGAAGGCGGTCTGGATGTCGTCGGAGCATTCGATTCCCTGAAAAATGCGGTGAAACGCCTTCAGGCAGCCGGCGTCTGCGTCAGCATTTTCATCGACCCGGTCCGCGAACAGCTGAAAGCCGCGGCGGAAACCGGCGCACAGTTTGTCGAACTCCATACCGGCGCGTTCTCCAATGCGGAAGGCGATGCCCAGCTTCGGGAACTCGACCGTCTGATCGACGGTGCGGAATATGCCCATTCGCTGGGACTGAATGTCAACGCCGGACACGGTATCGGCTATCAGAATGTCAAGCTCGTGCTGAAAGTTCCTCATCTGCATGAACTCAATATCGGACACAGCATTGTTTCCCGTGCCGTTTTTGTGGGTCTCCGCAGTGCCGTTCAGGAAATGATGAACCTGATGAAAGAATATTGACCATCCCCCCGGAGCCGTTATGTTCACACAATATTACACTGCCGCGAATACCCAGGAAGAAAATGGCGGAATCTACGGTTACGACCGCAATTCCGAGCAGACTTTTTTCGAACCGCTGCGGGGCGCCAGCTATCTGGCGTTCTCTCCGGATAAGACCCTGCTGTATGCCGTATCCAGAAACAGTTCCGACTGTCTGGCATCCGTATATCAGATTCGGGAAGACGGTTCTCTGATTCTGCGGGATCAGCGCGCAACACACGGCAAGGCAACTTGTCATCTCACCACCGATCCGAGCGGCAGATTCCTGTACTGCGCCAATTATCTTACCGGAAATTTCAACGAATTCCGTCTGAAAAACGGTCTGTTTCAGGGACCGGAATCTGAACGGATGATTCCCCTGCACGGCAAACTCGGACCGAATCCGGACCGGCAGACCAGTTCCCATGCGCATTGCACGGTATTCACGCCGGACAGCAAATACCTGTGCGTTGTCGATCTGGGACTGGATGAAGTCCAGCTTTTCCCCTTCTCACGGGAAACCGGCGTAACGGAAACCCCGTCTTTCTGCTACCGCAGCGAACGCCCCGGCGCAGGTCCGCGTCATCTGCTGTTTTCCCCGGACGGAACAACGGCATGGCTGGCAAATGAAGTGGACAACACCGTTTCCGTTCTTCATTATGAAAACGGCACGTTGACGCATCGTCAGACACTGTCCACGCTGCCGGAGGATTTCACGGAGAAAAACACCGTGGCGGCAGTGCGTCTTTCCGCGGACGGGAACTTTTTGTGTGTCAGTAACCGCGGACATAATTCCTTTGCCTGTTACCGGGTGGATGATCAAAACGGCTTGACGCTTCATGACATCATTCCCTGCGGCGGTGCAGGACCGCGCGATGTGAATTTTCTGCCGGACGAAAAAACGTTCGCCTGCTGTAATGAAAATTCCAATGATGTAACGTATTTCCAGTACAATCAACTGGACGGTTCTTTCACGCCGCTGTCCCTGAAACAGCTGCTGCCCGGACCGCTTTGCCTGGTCTGGTGCTGAATGAATAATTAAGCGAAAGAGGGAGAATCAAGGATTGTTTCTTGATTTTCCCTCTTTTTGTATCTGTCCGCGGCGGACGGAAAAGCGTCAGTATTTGACTATGGCGTAGTTATAGATTTTCAGTTTCCGCAGGTCGTTCCGGCTGCTGGCGGCGGCATGACCGTCAAGATAAGTCGTGTTGCAGAGTTTTGCATGAACGCCCGCAGGTTTTTCCGCGGCGGAACTGCTCATGTTCCAGGCATACCACGGGAAAGGGTTGGCGCTGGCTGTCGCGTTGGCGGTATCCATGAAATACAGGAAGTTCGACGGACGGGAAAATGCCGGGTTGGAGGTCTTGAAGGCTCTTCCGGGATAAATGGTGTTTTCTCCTTTGCTGTCGTATGTATATGCCGGGATGCCGTAGGTATATAAGGCTTCGGCATAGCCTTTCCGAATAATGGTACGGGTTCCGGCTTTCTCTTTCACCAACGGACAAGTCGTCCATCTGGGGACATGAAAGCCGCCGGAGTTGAACCATTTGCCTTTCACGTATCCTGTTTTATAAAGCAGTGTACCGTATGTTTTTTCATTGGTGTTGCCGGTCGGATAATAAAATGTACCGCCATTCGGACCGAACGCCCATGCATTGTTGTCATCAATGTAGAGATGAGCGATATGTGCCATCTGTTTCAGGTTGCCCAGACAGGAAATGGCTTTGGCTTTCTGACGCGCCATGTTGAGTGCAGGCAGCAGCATTCCCGCCAGAATGGCGATGATCGCTATCACGACAAGGAGTTCTATCAATGTGAATTGCAATGACTTACAATTCTTTTTCCAACAAAAAAAGGAGCTGATTTCTCGTCTGCTCATGGTGAAGTTTCCTTTCTCTTGTTTAAGTTTGATATTTATCTTATGATATCGCAGTCGATGTTCTCTGCCCGGAACAGCCATTTGCCGTTTTTCAGGACAGATTTTCCATAAACGGATTTCAGTTTTTCCGGAGAACCGACCGTAATTTCCGCTTCGGCTGGACCGGGTCCCAGTGCCAGAACCGCAATCCGGCGTCCGCCTCCGTTATCCGAAAATACCCATGCCCGGATGTCCCCTTTGATTGTTTTGACCGGCAGTTTCTTTATGGGTTTCCCGGAAAGCAGGAAAGGTTCCAGCTCCCGGAGCATGGCAATTCCCTCCTGCACGGTTTTCAGATTTTCCGCAGTGTCTCCATCAAGTTTCGGATCCGGTTTGCAGATCGGAGTATAAGTATAGAACACAAATCCTTTTGCGCCATAACCGGCGGACAGGAGAATCATGGCGCGAAATTCATCGGCGGACGGAAAACGGAACGTGTCCGCTTTCGGATCCGAAACTCTGTATCGGCGCCAGTTGAACATCTGCGGCACAATCCAGAAGGGCTGTCCGGCTTCCGCGGTGATGCGCAATCCGTTTTCCATTTTGCTGATGGAGTAATTATTGGAAATGGGGTAAAGATCAGCACCCGTAACATCTGTTGACGGACCATATACTTTTGTTGATTCGGTGGTATACCCGATGGCGCAGCCGATCCAGACCGGATGTTCTGGGTCAATGGCGTTCAGCTGCCTGCGGCGCGCAGTCATTTCCGGAATCATCTGATTGGGCAATTCATCGCAGATATAGTAGCCGAGCAGCCCCGGACGGCTGCGGAACAGCTGTGCCGTTTTTGCCGCCACTGCATCCGATGTAGGTTCACCGTAAAGAGAGGTAATCGCCCATTCCCCGGCGTTCTGATACACATCCTTCATGGAGAAAATAATCTTCATGTCATGCTTCTCACAGTAATCGAATATTTCGCCGATCCGGTCCCAGCCCGGTTTTTTCCTGCTGAAACCCATGCTGAAGCTGTTGTACGGCAGCAAAGTGTTGAAGCCGAGTTTGCGGAGTTTGTCCAGTTCCCAGGAGAACTGCGCATTGCAATACACCCCGATCGGGAGAAAACGTTTTCCGTTCACCACGGCAAATCCCTGTTCATCGATCCGGCAGGACACTGCTGGCTGCGGAGGCCGTTCCGCCACGGTCAGCGGCAGAGACAGTTTTTCCAGAATCAGCTTGCGGGCGGTATCCACTACGGTGAGCTGGAGTTCTCCTTTGCCGGTCAGACCGGCGGGCAGCCGCAGAGTCGCCGTATCATCCTGAATGACGGCGGACATCTGCTGTCCGTTGAACTCGGCGCAGACAGCCAGCTTTCCGGGTGCGGCAGCTGTCATGATGGTCTTGCCTTCCTTATTGAATGCCAGACGCAGCTCTTTTCCCGGCGCAATGATTCCCATCGGGGCATTCAGCGCGTAAACAGTCCATTGCATTTCCACCGGTACGACGATCAGGTCATCGTAATAAACCTTGCCGGTGCATCCTTTCCTCAGATAAAGACAAATCGAAGTTTTTCCGGCGTTTTCCGGAATTTTCATGTTGTTGATACTGATACGCACCCAGTCGGTGGTTCCGTAAACGCCCTTCGGATATGCACCGCCGCGAATCCATTTGCCGTTCTTGTCGGAAAATTCCACGCAGAAGGAACCGCCGCGGAGATCCGCCCCCTTGATGCCTTCCCCCCGGATCATGATACTGAAATTATAGACTCGCCCGGGAATCAGCTGAAGACTTTGACCAGTAAGCTGATACTCCTTCGGATCGGTGCGTTCGATCATCAAGCCGCCGGACCCCACAGTGCCGAGACCGCGTTCCACTTTGGCTTTTCCGTTGAGCTTCCATCCCTTCGCGCCTTCTTCAAAGGACGGATTGATCACTGTCGGCACCGGAGTTTTCTGCACATTTGATTCCTTGTACCCGCTCAAATCAATCCCAGCCGCAAGCAGCGCCGACAGGCAGAACACTCCGGAAAAAATCTGTTTAAATTTATTACTGGTCATATCTCCTCCTTTATTTTTATATTATTATCTTCAAGGCATCTGATAATATATTATAATGATTTTTTGATTTTTTGCAAGAGGGTCTGCAACAAAAAAACTGATTTTTTTCACTCATTTCCCCTTTTTGCGTTCTGCTTTTCCGCCAGCCGGAACAGGAAAAATCATTTTTTTCTTGTTTTGCCCTTGCAAATACAGCAAACCGGCTATATTATTACCAGTAACATAGTTGATAATAAAGGATATAATATGTCAGACAATATGCCGAAGTATCAGATCATCGCCGAAGACTTGCGCAAGCTGATGGAAAGCGGTGAACTTGCCCCCGGAGATAAAGTGCCGTCGGTTGCCGAATTGCGCCGGAAATACGGAGTGAGTCATATCACGGTAATGGGAGCATACCAGCGGCTTCTGAAAAATCATTTTGTGGAGAATCACGCCGGACTGGGCTATTTTGTCCGCAAGCCGGCGGATTCAGGACGGAAGGAAAAACGGGGCGTTATCGGTTTCGGATTCCGTCCGTTGTGGAAATACGACCCCGGAGATCAGTATTTCAACGAAATCACCTACTTTGCGCAGCAGACCTGCATACAATCGCATTACAGCTGGATACAGCATTATTCGACGCAGTGTCTGGACAATCTGGACGGTCTTCTGTATGACCGCCGTTATGACGAGGAAGTCCGCCGCGGTTTTCTGGAAACAGCCGACAAGGTGGACGGCTTTCTGCTGGACGGGCGTCTGCCGGATGATTTCATTGAAAACCTTTATGCGAAAATCCGCAAACCCATGGTTCTCATCAACCGGAAAACAGAGGTAAAAGGAATCGCCTGCATATATCCGCCGGTGGAGGAATCCCTGCGCTGTGCCCTGGATCTGGCACGAAGACTGGGGTATCAGAATTTCATTCTTGCCGATACAGAATACCGCGTGACCGGCTCTCTTTCTCTCCTGATCCGGCATGAATTTGTGCAGTACATGCAGAACAACGGCATTCCGCCGGAACATTTCCGGATCATCCGGGATGTCAATCTTTATTCCTATGAAGAACTTTATGCGGATCTGCGCGGACAATGGCTGAAAATGCAGCCGGGAAAAACCTTGATCATTTCCGACATTACACACCACCTGTATGAGCAGCTGGTTAAAAACGGCAAAGTTCCCGGTCAAAACTGCGGATTGATTTCCACATTCAATGTCCGCTATACTCGGAATCACAAGCCGCAGCTTGCCGCATTCAATTTCAGTGTGCCGGAAATCGGACGGTCTGCCGTTTCCATGCTGATACGATACATCAATACAGCCAAACAGCCCGTTCAGACAACTCCCCCGCAAGGAGAAATTTTCATCGGCGAAACCCTGTAACAACTTCGCGTTTTTTACCATGTTCCGCATGGACATAAAAAAACTCCGGAACCCAAAAAGAGTTCCGGAGTTTTTTTGTTGTTCAAAGAAATTATTTCTGATTCAGCTGCTCGAAGCCGACAACCGGGATGCTCTGCTGTTCCCAGGTATTCAGAAACTGCGCCGCAAGAACGAACACCGTATAGCCGATCACCAGAAATGCCAGAATGGCACAAATGGCAAAGAACAGATTCGGTTCGTTCCTGCGTTTTCCTTTTTTCGCATTGGTGGCAGCCGCTTCCGTTTTTTCCGCATCTTCTTTTGCCTGCGTAATAACCTGTTCACCGCCGACATTGCCGTTGGAACGGACTTTTCCGGTCAATTCATCCTGTACTTTCAGACCGGGACCGTCTTTTTCAGCCGGAGCCGCAGTTTTTTCCAGTTTCAGACGTCCGGGCATTTTCGGAGCGGCAGGTGCTTCAGCAGCAGGAGCTGACGCCGGCGTGGGGGCTGATTCCGGAACCGGAGCAGGAGCCGGCGCCGCAGACGGCTGAGGCGCAGCCATGGGTTTGAACGGTTTGCGCGGGATCCGGGTCGTCACGGTAATGTCCTCGACTTTTCCGGCAGACGCAGGCGGAGGAACAGGAGTTACCGCCGATTCCGTTTTCGGAGTAAGGCGAATCGTCGGAGACGAAGCCGTAACCGCTTCCGCTGACGGAGCAGCCGACGGACGCAGTTTAACCGCAGGCTTAGCACCTTGCAGTCCGGACTGCATTTTCGCCTGGGCAATTGCTTCGGACTGTTTCCGTATGCTCTGCGTATTGGTATTGAATTCACTGCCCTTCAAAGGTGCGCCGGCTTCCGGCTTCGGCATGGAAGGCACATGAGTCGTGGCGGTCGAAACATATTGAGGCTGCGTACCGAGTGAACCCGGTTTAATGGGTGAGCCGACTGCCGGTTTGCCTATCGGCGGCACATGAGTAGTCGCAGTCGAAACATACTGCGGAGCCGCTTCCATTTTCGGAGCCGCTTCCATTTTCGGAGCCGCTTCCATTTTCGGAGCCGCCGGTTTCATCCGGGAAATGGAAACTGTCGCCGTGGAACCTTCTGCCGTCTTTTCTCCGAGATCAGCAGCGGCAAGAGGAGAAACCGGCTGGGGAACGGCAACTTTATTCACCGGCGCCGTATTGGTGGACATGAACTGCGGAGCCGCTTCCGCTGACGGAGCAGCCGGCTGTTTGTTCAGCAATATGGTCGGCGGAGGAACCGGGCGGGACGGTGCGGCGGATTTTGCCGGAGAAGGAATCTTGCTCAGCGGCACAGTAGCCGTGGGAACTGCCGCCGGCTGTTCACCGGACGACGGAGCCAGCGGCTTCAGTTTGATGGTCTTGCGCGCGGCAGCGGAAGCCGGAGACGAATTCGGCGGCATTCTTTTCAAAGCCGCAGTCTCGGTATTGCGCATCTTCAGCGGATCAATGCCGCCGGTCGGAGTATTGATTTCATTTTCGCTCATAGTTTCAGTCCTTGTTTCCGCAACTGTTTCTTTACTTTCATGTAAGGAATATAGCATACAAAACATGGACGGCAAATCATTTTCGGCAAAAAAAACCGGATTTCTTGAAAAAACTGCCCCCTTTTCACAAAAAACTGCAAAAAAGTCTTGATATTTTGCCTTCCTGCGGTTACATTTCCATGCATTTGCAAAAGGAGTACTGCTGCCGGTTATGGAGAAACACAGAATATTAGATGATATACAGAATCCGTCCGATCTGAAGAAACTGGATCCGGGACAGCTGGATGATCTCTGTTCGGAAATACGGACGGAAATCATTGACACCGTGTCCAGAAACGGCGGACACCTTGCCCCGAATCTCGGAGTGGTGGAACTGACCGTGGCGCTCCATCGCGTATTCGATGCCCCGCAGGATAAAATTCTCTGGGACGTCGGACACCAGACATACACGCACAAACTGCTGACGGGCCGCGGGGACCGCTTCCCGACCCTCCGTCTGGATGACGGACTGTCGGGTTTCCCCTCGCCGGATGAATCCCCGTATGATCCGTTTATTGCCGGTCATGCCGGCACAGCCATTTCCGCTGCGCTCGGCTTTGAATCCGCCAACGAAACGCTGCATAAAAAAGGTCATGTGGTGGCAGTGGTCGGCGACGGCTCCCTGATCTGCGGGCTTTCCATGGAGGCGCTCAACAATGTGCGGTCCACCTGCCGCAACCTGATCATTGTGCTGAACGACAACAAGATGTCCATCGCCCGTTCCGTCGGCGCCATTCCGAATTATCTGAACCGGATCATCACCGGACACAGCTACAACCATTTCAAGGCATTTGCCAAAATGGCGGTGAAGCGTCTGCCCGGCAGCAGCGAGATCATCGGCGGCATACAGAAACTCGAAGGCGCGGCCAAAAGCCTGTTTGTACCCGGCATTTTCTTTGAGGAACTCGGTCTGCGCTACATCGGACCGGTCAACGGTCATAAACTCCCGGAGCTGATTGAAACCTTCCAGCGGATCCGCAATTTCAACCGTCCGGTGATCGTGCATGTCATCACGGAAAAAGGCGCAGGGTATCAATACGCTCTGGAATATCCGGAAAGATTTCACGGTATTTCCAGTTTCGACCCCGGAACCGGCGCTCCCTCCCAAAAATCCTCGCTGAATTTTTCCGCGGCGTTCGGCAGTGCACTGTGCAAATTGGCGGAACAGCATACCGATGTGATCGGCATCACCGCAGCCATGCGTTCCGGAACCGGAATGAAGTCTTTTTCGGAACAGTACCCGGAACGTTTTCATGACGTGGGCATTGCGGAAGGTCATGCGCTGACTTTCGCCGCGGGACTGGCAGCCAACGGAGAACGGCCGGTTCTTTCCATTTATGCGACCTTCCTCCAGCGCGCCCTGGATTCGCTGTACCATGACATCTGTCTCCAGAACCTCCCGGTGGTAGTCTGTGCCGACCGCGCCGGCGTGGTGGAAGACGGTCCGACGCACCACGGGCTGTACGATGAAGGTTTTGCGCTGTCCATGCCGAATCTCTGCGTCATGGCACCCAAGAATGAAGCGGAACTGGAACAGATGCTGCCGTTTGCCTACGAACTGAAATCTCCCGCCATGATCCGTTATCCGCGCGGCGGGTCAAAGATCAATGATCTGCCGGTGCCGCCGCTGGAAAAAGGCAGAGCGGAAATCATCCGGGACGGCAAAGACCTGGCGGTCTGGGCAGTCGGCAAGGAAGTCGGAACTGCCCTCGCCGCGGCGGAACAGCTCCGCAAGGAACTGGGCATCTCCTGCCGCATTGTCAACACCCGTTTTCTCAAACCTTTTGATTCCGAAACGCTGCGGCATGATGCGCTGATCATGCCGGTGGTTACCTTGGAAGACAATCTGGCGGGAACGGGTTTGGACGCCATTGCGGACCGGCTGCTGATTTCAGAAAAACATTGCGGCATCCTGCATTTCGCCTGGCCGGACGACCGGCTGATTCCGCACGGCACGGATGCCCGGCTGCGGGAAAAATTCGGATTGTCTGCACCGCAGATCGCGCAAAAAATCCGGGAACGTTTTTTTGCCGGCAAAGCCGGTCATCCAGAACAGGAGCGGTCATGAATCCCGATGAAAAAAATCTGACGCCCATGATGAAGCAGTATCTGCAAGTCAAATCGGAAGCTCCGAAAGATTCGATCCTGCTGTTCCGTCTGGGCGATTTCTATGAAATGTTTTATGACGACGCGAAAAAAGCCAGTGCGATTCTGGAAATTGTGCTGACCAAACGCGCCGGATATCCCATGTGCGGCATTCCGTATCATGCGATCGACAACTACCTGCCGAAGCTGCTGGATGCCGGAGTCAAAGTCGCCATCGCCGAGCAGCTGGAAGATCCGGCTCTTGCCAAAGGTATCGTCAAACGGAGCATCACACGGGTCATCACCCCCGGAACGGTGATTGATTCCGCGGTGCTGAATCCGCGCAAAAACAACTTTCTCTGCGCACTGACTGCGGGAAAAGACCGTTACGGTTTTGCCTGGCTGGACATCAGTACAGGGGAATTCCGCGCCGCCGAATCCGCGGCATTGCCGGAACTGGAATCATTGCTGTACAGTCTCCAGACCAGAGAATGTCTGCTCAGCGCATCCCTCCATGACAAATGGGAAGCGGAAGGCGGTTTTCCGTTCACGCGCGGCAACGTGCTGTGGACTCCGCTCGACGACTGGGTCTTTTCGCAGGAAAACACGGAAGAACTTCTCAAACGGCAATTCGAAGTCATGACACTGGACGGTTTCGGGCTGCGGAACTGTCTGCTTGCCGTGCGCGCCGCCGGAGCCATTCTGTATTACGCTTCGGAGAATCTGCGTCACAACACGGGACATATCCGCTCCATTGCGCTGTACAGTCCCGATGATTATCTTTCACTGGACCCGATCTGCCAGCGTAATCTGGAACTGGTGGACGCCATGTTCGGCGCTGGCAAGGAAAATACGCTGCTGCATGTGCTGGACCGGACAGGGACTCCGATGGGCAGCCGTCTCATGCGCGACTGGCTGCTCAAACCGCTGCGCAATGTGGACAGAATCGTGGAACGACAGGACGTTGTCGGACTGTTCAAGGACGATCCGCTCACGCTGGCGGAACTGCGCGAAACCATGAGTGCCATCCGCGACCTCGAACGCATTGTCGCCAGGTTGAACGTCGGCACCGCCAACCCGCGCGACCTGCTGGCTCTGGCACACAGTCTGGAAATGATTCCGCCGGTACGGCTTCTGCTCGGCAATTCCGACCTGCCCCTGATGGAACGTCTCCGCGGACAGATCAGCGAAATGCCGGAACTGACGGCACGTCTGCTGGCAGCGATTTCCGATGAACCGCCTGCTGCCGTGGCGGATGGCGGCGTGATCCGCGCCGGCTACAATTCCGCCCTGGATGAATTCCGCGCCGCTGCAACGGACGGCCGCAAATGGGTTGCGGAACTTCAGGCAAAGGAACAGGAGCGCAGCGGCATCAAATCATTGAAAGTCAATTACAACCGCGTTTTCGGATACTTCATCGAAATCACCAAAAGTCATCTGGATTCCGTGCCGTCCGATTATGTACGGAAACAGACACTGGTCAACTCGGAACGGTTCATCACGCCGGAACTCAAGGAAATGGAAAGCAAGATTCTCGGAGCGGAGGACAAGGCGCTGGCACTGGAAGCCCAGCTGTTCGCCGAACTGCGGGATTATGCCCGCACCTTCACGCCGCAGATCCAGATGACCGCCGCAGCTCTTGCCGAAATCGATGTGCTGGGCGCGCTTGCCGACTGCGCCGCAAAATATGCGTATGTCCGCCCGCGCGTCAATGATTCCGACCTGCTGGATATTCAGGGCGGACGTCATCCCGTGCTGGACTGCGCCATGCAGAACGAACGGTTCGTTCCCAACGATACGCTGCTCGACGGCGATGAAAACCGCATGATGATCATCACCGGTCCGAACATGGCAGGGAAATCGACCTATATCCGCCAGACTGCATTGCTGGTCATCATGGCGCAGATGGGCTCGTTCATTCCCGCGGCTTCGGCGGTGATCGGCGTCGCGGACAAAATCTTCACCCGCGTCGGAGCATCCGATGACCTCGCCCGCGGGCAGAGCACCTTCATGGTGGAAATGGTCGAAACTGCCAATATTCTCAATAATGCGACGTCCCGCAGTCTGGTCATTCTGGACGAAATCGGACGCGGCACCAGCACCTTTGACGGCTTGTCCATCGCCTGGGCTGTCGCGGAATACCTGCTGGATCATCCGTCCTGCCGCGCCCGGACGCAGTTCGCCACGCATTACCATGAACTGACGGAACTGGCGTTGACCCGCCGGGGAGTCAAAAACTACAATGTGGCGGTGCGTGAATACGGCGAACAGATTATTTTCCTGCGTCAGATCGTTCCCGGCGCCGCAGATAAAAGCTACGGCATTCATGTTGCCAAACTGGCGGGTCTGCCGTCTGAAGTCATCGACCGCGCCAAGGATATTCTGGAAAATCTGGAAAACAATTCCATCGCCGAAGCCGGTCAGCCGGCTCTGGTGTCCAAAGCCAAAACCAATATGATTCGCGAAGGACGCAAGGCATACCGGAAAAATCCGAAAACGGAAGACGGTCCGGACAGCATTCAGCCTTCACTGTTTGATATATTCTGATTCATACAGAAAAATTTACGGCACAGACGGAACGCAAAAATTCTGTCTGTGCCGTGAGTTTTATGAACCGAACTGCCGGTCAGAGAATCACTCCTTTTTTGAGGATGATGTTGCCGTACTGCCGGCATTCTCCGGTAACCACGACCGCAAAACAGCGGCGTGTCCGTTCATAGAAAGCAAAGCGTTCCATGAAATCAATCTGCGCATCTTTGAGGATGGCGCGGTATTCAGCCATCAGAGACTCGTTCAGGGTATCGCCGGGAACAGGAGCCATCATGACAACCGGTTTTTCCACATACTGATCCAGATCCATCAGCTGAAGCACGGCACCGGTCAGCGCAGGAGCGGAAATACCGTCGGCGCGGAGAACCGGAACTCCCAGCGAATGAGCGGGGAAATGGGCATCGGATAAAACTATCTCGTCTCCATGTCCCATTTGAGCAAGAACTTTCAGCAAATCCGGACTGATCAGCGGGGAAATACCTTTCAGCATGACAACCTCCAAATTAAAGTTTCTGTTACATTGCGGACTATACCGCCGATTGGTCCGGATTGCAAGTCCGTTTTGCGGAGTTCCGGCTTTTTTGTGCTTTTCTGTTTGCAGCACACAATTTCGATTTTTTACACAGGCTGTAATTGAAAATCCAGAAACGGTACATTATATTATGGAAATTTCACAGACGAAAAGGGGTATTTCATGAGAGAGCAGACAACAGCCGCAGAGGACAGCCGGTTCACGTTCAGTGAAGATTTCCCGGTTGTCGCGCCGGAGTTTTTCAATTTCGGCTATGACGTGATAGACAAACTGGCAAAGCAGTCCCGCAATAAACTGGCGATGGTCTGGGTAAACCAGCAGGGACAGGAAAAGCGTTACACATTCCACGACCTTGCCCAGCTTTCCAATCAGGCGGCGAATCTGCTGATCAAATGCGGAGTCAGCCGCGGCGACCGCATTTTTCTGTTGCTGCCGCGCATACCGGAATGGTGGATTTTCTCCCTCGCCATGATCAAAATCGGCGCGATCCAATGCCCCTCCCCGGTTCTGCTGACCCCGCACGACATCCGGGAAAGAGTGCAGTTCGGAAAATTCAGAATGATCATCACCGACAGCTGCAACGCCCCGAAAGTGGAAGAAATCTGGAATGAATGTCCTTCGCTGGAAAAACGCCTGATTGTGGATACGGAACGGGATGGCTGGATTTCGTATCCGAAAGAACTGCAGTGTGCCACCACTTTGTCCCGGCATAAAGTGAAAAATGCGTTCATTGCCCGTACCGGAGCCAAAGATCCCATGCTGATGATTTTCACTTCCGGGACCAGCAAAATGCCGAAAATGGTTCTGCATACCCATGACTATCCGCTGGGACACCGCGTTACCGCTTCTCTGTGGCACGGCATCGGTCCAAATGATCTGCATTTCACGGTTTCCGATACCGGATGGGCGAAAAATCTCTGGGGCAATTATTTCGGACAATGGATCGCGGGGGCATGTCTTTTTGTGTATGACATCCGCGGCAAATTCCATGCGGAAGAACTGCTTGCCGTTCTGGAAAAATATGAAATCACTTCGTTCTGCGCACCGCCGACCGTTTACCGCATGATGGTGCTGCATGATCTGAAAATGTACGATCTGCGCTATCTCCGCACCTGTACCTCCGCGGGAGAACCGCTCCATACCAAAACAGCACAGCTGTGGAAGGAAGGAACCGGCCTCACGATCCGCGAAGGATTCGGACAGACGGAAACCGTTTGCATGATCGGCAATTTTGTCGGAGAAAAAATCCGCGAAGGCGCCATGGGCAAAGCCTCGCCCGGCTGGAACATCTCCATTCATGACGATGACGGCAATCCCCTGCCCGATGAAGAAACCGGCCGCATTGCCGTTTCGCTGAACCCGCGTCCGGTGGGGCTGCTGGATTCCTATGTCAGCTGCGATGAGGAAAACGCCATCAGCTTCCAGAACGGGTATTACTATACCGGAGACAAAGCCTGGCGCGACAAGGAGGGGTACTTCTGGTTTGTCGGACGCAGTGACGATGTCATCAAGAGTTCCGGTTACCGGATCAGTCCGCAGGAAGTGGAAGAGGCGGTGATGCAGCATCAGGCAGTGCAGGAAGTGGCGATTATCGGTGTACCTGACCCGCTGCGCGGAACCCGCATCAAAGCCTATATTGTGCTGAAACCGGGTTTCACCGCTTCGGAAGAGCTGCTGCATGATATTCAAAACCATACGAAAGAACAGACTGCGCCATATAAATATCCGCGCGAAATTGAGTTTGTGAAAAATCTGCCGAAAAGTTTCAGCGGAAAAATCAAACGGCATATTCTGCGTCAGCACGCGGAAAACGGCGGAGCCTGTTCCTGGCAGGACGAATCCCGCAAATAAATGTTCCTGAAATGCACCTGGAAGTTGATCGCAACTTTTGGGGTGCATTTGTTTTGGGGGAATCTTTGATTTTTGGGTGTGTAAAAGTACTGAAAAACGGAATGTATGACATGAAAAGAGCTTTTTGGGTCTCAAAATTATAATTTTCGGGAGAAATGTTAACTTTTTTTTATAATTACCGCTTGCAATTATAATTTTTGATGTTATATTAAGCCTTGTTTTGCCCGATGGTGTAACGGTAGCACAACTGATTCTGGTTCAGTTTGTCTTGGTTCGAATCCAGGTCGGGCAGCCATTCTTCAGTTTAGGCGTACTTGCACCCGCATTCATTTCTGCTTGTATGATTCTCTTTTTTTTGTCAGTACAGTAAATAATTTGGTTCCTCGTAATAGATTGTACGGCAGCAAGTATTACGCCATGCACTGTTTTCATTCAATGGTTCGGATGTATCTTGCCCGCATATTTCAGTCAGGCCCCGTTTTTTTTATTTTGAAATGGCCATATTTTTTCTGAAGGATCGAGCCGTTCCCTTGATCAGCTGAAATATTTTTCTTTCAGAAAATTATGCATATTCACAAAAGAACAGTGCGAACGCCGGGGGAAATATGGCAGACAGCCATGTTCTCTGAGATAGGCGGCAGCCTTCATATTCATGGTTCCCCGGCGTGTGATCAACTGTCCCCAGTCTCCGGAATCCCATCCTGGAATTCTTTTTGCCTGACGTGGAGAGAGATTGTCCTGCCATTCCTGCGGGAAGAAGTGCAGCCATTTCCTGCAGTCATTCAACCAGGAATAAGTATATAGAGTATCTGCATGAAAACGCAATTCGGCTTCATGCATTACAACCTCAAAACAATGAGCCAGATATTCTGGTTCGTCAAAAACGGAATGCGGGGCGACTGCATTGAAAACGTGAAAAGTAATATATCCCGCCGGATATTTTGAAGAGGAACGTTCATAACGAAGAGTACCGCACTGCTGTTCTGACGTTATCTGAAAACCATCGGATTTTATATAATCCAAATGGGCTTTCTCGGCTGCAAGAGAGGAAACGGATCTGCCCATGGTATATTCAAAATCTTCAGGAGAAAGAGATTGCAGTTCATCAGATTCCTGCAAAATCCGCAGGCAATCCGGATGGGACGTCCATTCCTTTTCGGTGAAGTTCAAGTAATGCAGAAGCGGCGTATGCTGCAGTAAAAGAGTGCTGATTCTCTCTGCGGGAAATTCAGCTGCAAGCCATTTCTTTGCAAAAAAGAAAGAGAGAGCAGCCATTTGTTCCAGATATTCGCGGTGTTCCGCTTCTGTTTTAAGTTCCGGCATCGGTCATTCTTCTTATGTTTTATACGAGTTCACAATAGTTTTTCTTTACCGCCTCAATCATGCGTTGAAGCGAGGTGTCATACATCAACCGTGCAAATTCGGGAGTCAGTTTTTTATATTCCGCCTTGACCGGACGCAGGCAGCCTTCGAAGTATTCATCTTTCAATGCTCCGTAATGCTGAGGATATTTTGTTTCATCCAAATATTTTTCCTGAAAGTATTCCGGATTGATTGCATAGTTGATCGCCGTTTCCCAAAGTCCGCCATGCTGCACCCGTTTGATTCCGTTTTTTTCATAATAATCGGCAACCAGGTCCCGATTATAATCCAATGACCCTACTGCCATGATCCGCATTCCTTTGAACGTTCCGACGAAGGTTCTTTTCCCGCTTTCAATGATTCCATCCGGTCCGGAAACTTCCATCACAATATCTTTCAGCATGTTTCCGGCGGGTTGATGTCCTCCGAGGAAAACGCAGAGTTTGAATTTCAGATCTACTGCAAAATTTTCCATCAGTTCTTTGTATAACTGACAGCAGAGTTCCCTGCTGCTGTAAATGCTGGGGTATCCGCCGGGAAGAGTACAGTATTCCGATGTACAAGGCTGAGCCGCGCGTTCCCGGATTTGTTCTCGTGTCATAAACGGACGCGGACCATCCGGTGCGAATGGAATCATAGGGAATACGATCCCTCCTGTGACCGCAGCGGCATCGAGGCACCATTGATAGGCTTTACATGGATCAAATCCCAATACACTGCTTTCTTCATGGAACTCAACTGGACCGACTGCGGCATAAATAATCGATGCATGCGCTTTTTCCTGATCAAATTCCCACGGTGTCAATTCTTCATACTTGTGTAAATTTCTTGCCATGACTGATGCTCCTTATGTGAAAATCAAGGGGAAGAATCTCTGATTTCACGTTTTTCCTTATAACAATTAGTTTCTTATATCCCAAACATATTTTTTTCCTGTTAAATCTCTTGGGTCAACACTTCTTGCAGATCCGTCAAGTGCCGTAATATTGACTCTGCCATTATGTCCGGCACGGGGAATCGTGTCTTGGGCTGCATCAAAATAAGATGCATAGGTTGTCCCCTGGGAAACGGCATCATGTCCTGTAGTACTGGCAGTTTTACTGACTTTAACATCTGTCAGAACAATAACATTGCTTTGAACCTTTGCTTTTGCATTTGTTGTCTTGAGAATTCCGTTTTTTGCTTTTATAATGACATTCTGAACTCCGGCATATTGAACACAATTGCTGTAGCGTCTTGGATGTGCGGCATTTTCCCTGCCGAAAGTCGGACAGAGAAACACCTTCGGGTAATCCTTCGTAAGTGAATAAGCAGCAGTGCCGAATTCCGGCTGGTCTCCGAGATATTGGAAAAGGTGAGTCGAATAAGAATGTTCACGAGCTGTTCCGTTGACCATGACATAATGTGCGCGCTGCGGCAGAACTTCATTATTGTCAAAAGCATACTGTAGAACAGCTGTTCCTAACTGTTTCAAATTACCTGCACAGGTAATTCCCTGTGCAGTTTGTCTCGCCTTGTTCAGTGCCGGCAGCAGCATTCCCGCCAGAATCGCAATGATCGCGATACTTTCACGCTCAAAATTTCATTTTTTTCTGCTATTTTCTGCCATTTAAATATTTATTATTTTTAGTCAAAA
>CAKUJH010000028.1 GCA_934661375.1 uncultured Victivallales bacterium | reverse complement strand
CCATCCCGCAGCTTTGATTGAAATCGTAAAAAGTCGTCTGATGAAAATGAATCTTTTTGTACACCGCAGCCTCCTTAATCAATTATTGGACGTGATCGGGCAGAATGATTCCACCTTCCCCACAGAGGCGGAAAAGATTGTTGAAGACCTGATGTATCTTCTGAAAATTCAAGATAAGGCCAAGAAACCGCTGTCCCGTCCTGATACCCCATTGACCAACGCCGCCCTGTTTACTGGAACCGCTTCCGATCTCACGCTGGAAAGCGAACTCAAGAAAGAAATTCAGACCGCCGACAGCATCGACATTCTATGTTCTTTCATCCGCTGGAGCGGGCTGCGTCTGCTGCTGCCATATCTGAAAGAGGCAACGGCGGATGGAAAGAAGCTCCGGCTCATTACGACAAGCTATTTGGGAGCTACCGACCTCAAAGCCGTTGACGAACTGCAGAAACTCCCCAATACCGAACTGCTGGTCTCCTATGACACCGAACGCACCCGCCTGCACGCCAAGAGCTACATTTTCCACCGGAATAACGGCTTCGGGACCGCCTATATCGGCTCGTCCAACATCTCCGCCCCGGCACTCACCAGCGGGCTGGAATGGAACCTCAAAATCAGTCAGTTTGAGTCGCCGTATCTGTGGGACAAAGTCTGCGCTACGTTCGAAACCTATCAGAACACGCCGGAGTTCTCCCGTTACGATGAATCCTCCCGCGAGAAACTGGCAAGGGCATTGACACATGAAGCCGGCGGCGACCGGGAAGAAAACAACGCCATGGTGTTCATGGATGTAAGCCCATACCCGTATCAGGAGGAAATTCTTGACAAGATTCGTGCAGAACGGGAGATCCACGGACGCAATAAAAACCTGGTGGTCGCGGCTACAGGGACCGGCAAAACGGTCATCGCGGCCTTTGACTTCAAGCGCGTCCTGAATGAGCGTCCGCACGCCAAATTTCTGTTTGTCGTTCACCGCGAGGAAATTCTGACCAAAAGCCGTTTGACTTTCCGCCAGATTCTGCGGGATCAGAACTTCGGAGAACTGTTGGTGGGGCAATACAGACCGGAAAGTCTGGATCAGCTTTTCTGCTTGATTCAGAGTCTCAATTCCAACGAACTCTGCCGGAGACTGCCCGCCGATTATTATGATTACATTGTCATCGACGAATTTCATCATGCGGCGGCAAACGGCTATCAGGAACTGTTGGAACACTTTACCCCGCAATACCTGCTGGCATTGACCGCCACCCCGGAACGTCATGACGGTCTGGATATACTGAAATATTTTGACTATCATATTGCGGCAGAAATCCGTCTGCCGGATGCGATCAACAAGAAACTGCTGGCGCCGTTCCAGTATTTCGGAATCAGCGACTGTGTGGATTTGAGCACGCTCCGCTGGACCAATGGCGGTTACGATAAAACGCAGCTGAATAGCATTTTCAACGGAAACACCCAACGCGCTAATCTGGTTCTGCAGAAAATGCAGGAGATTCTGCTGGATATGACCCAATTCAGAGCGCTGTGCTTCTGCGTGAGCCAGGATCATGCGGAGTACATGAATGCTTTTTTCAACGAGCATGGTGTTCATTCGGCTGTATTGACAGCCCATTCCCCGACCACGGAACGCGACACGGTGCAGCAGCGGCTGCGTCAACGGGAAATCAACGTGATCTGCGTGGTGGACCTTTACAATGAAGGAGTGGATATTCCGGAGATCGACACGGTGCTATTCCTGCGTCCAACCGAAAGTCTGACCGTGTTTCTGCAGCAGCTCGGTCGCGGTCTGCGTCTGAGTGACGACAAGGAATGTCTGACCGTTCTGTACTTCGTGGGAAACGCGCACAAGAACTTCAATTTTGAATACCGGTTCCGGGCGATGCTGGGCGCATCCGGACAGAACATTGCGGATGAGCTCACACACGGCTTTCCGCATCTCCCCGCCGGCTGTCATATCGAACTGGAGAAGGAAGCGCAACGGCGGATTCTGGCAAACATTCAAGGCTGTATCAACACCGGCCGCCAAAGTATGCTGATCAGCAGGATTGCCACCTTTGAAAACGAATCAGGCAAAGCATTGACGCTGTCGAATTTTCTGGATTACCATCATCTGCGTCCGGCTGTAATCTACCAGAAAGCGCTCTTCTCCCGGCTCTGCCAGAAGGCAAATCTGCGCGGGGACTTCACGATTCCGGACGAAGACCGTTTACGGAGAGGTATGCTGCGCATCTGCCACATGAACTCCGCATATCAGCTCAGAACTCTGCAAGAACTGCTGAGATCCCCGCAGGAGAGATTGCAGCGGCTCTCGGAAGATGAAACGAAGCTGCTCACTATGCTGCATTTTGGGCTCTGGACACGGAATTCGGAGATTCCATCTTTGCCGGAAAGCATTGCCCGGCTGAAAGCAAATGGTCCGTTTTATGACGAACTGCTGGCGCTGGTGGATTATCTGTATGAAAACACCGATCTGGTTACCGTGAAGCCGGTATTGCCGTTTGCCTGTCCGCTGGAACTGCACGCAAACTATACAGCCGAAGAAATCCTGACGGCACTCGGTAAATGTTCTATGTCGAATCCACCGTATAATCTGCAAAGCGGCGTGTTGAATTTACTGGAAATCAATACTGATATGTTCTTGGTAACGCTGAACAAATCCGAAAAACAGTATTCCCCGACAACCATGTACCTGGATTACGCGATCAGCGACGAACTGTTCCATTGGCAGTCGCAAAACGCTACCAGTGTGGAATCGCCAACCGGGCAGCGTTATATCAACGGAACAAGTACAATCCTGCTCTTTGTACGCGAAAACAAGAACAGTTATGGCGTCAGTTCCAGTTATTGCTTCCTCGGTCCGGCGGATTATGTTTCACACAACGGTTCCCGCCCGATCAACGTGGAATGGAAACTGCGTTATAAAATGCCCGCCCGTCTTTGCCGAATGACCGAACGCATGGCTATTGCGTAAAGAATATGACAGCATCTATCACCGTCTGCCGGATGCGGAAGACAACATTTCCTGTTTGCGGAATTGCAGGGGAGACATGCCGGTCATATTCTTGAAGAAATGCCCGAAGGCGTAAATGGAAGAATAACCGCAGCATTGTGCGATTTCCTGTACCCGGCTGCGTCCATCCGCCAATTTATTGCAGGCAATATTGATTCGCTGTTCCGCCAGATACCTGCCCAGACTTTCGCCCACTTCCCTGCGGAAAAGCATCCGGAGATGACTGGCTGATATTTTTGCATGATCCGCAAGAGCCTGAATAACCAGCGGCTCGCTGATATGCTGATTGATGAAACGCAGCAAATCTGCGATCACCGGTGAAAACTTGAGCGAAGCGTCCTCTACCGGATGTTCCGCCAATTTTCCTAAAAGGTGAATCAGCCGGCAGGAAAGCAGTAAAGAATCCCCCGATTCAAATTCCTTCAGTAATGCCAGGGCCTCCATCTCTGTCTGTTCTGTCATCTGCAGCAAAGGGGTTTGCGGCAAATAATCTTGAGGTGATGCCAATTCAAAAGTGATAAGCAGACGGTCCGGCGGAGTTATGCGCTGTCCCGGCTGATGCCAATGCAGCTGCCACGGTTTCAGAAAAAGTGCATTGCCGGGCTGAAGTTCGTAGCGTGTCTGTTCCACATAATAGACCACTGGACTGAAAGGTATGACCAGAAGACAGCGGGCATGAGCCTGGGCAGCGGTAACAATTGATTTGGAATAAAAAACGAGTATGCTGTCCGGCAGGATTATACCTTTGGGAAGGCAGCGCCCCCGATAGTAGTAATGCGGAACGGGCAGACTGCTTGAATGCAGACGCAGATTTTCGAGAAAATTCATCAAAAAAACTCCTCTTTCGCCGTAAAATAACCTGTATTCCCTGCTTTTTCAAGTTTTAATAATCACTATTGACAAAAAATCCGTCACTCTAATCATTGAAGACGCCTCCAAAATGTTTTATATTATTGCAGAAAAACAGAGGAGCTATGATGCAAACGATTCATTACAGTAAAAACTGCACCGTGCCAGTGATCGCCGAAACCGATGTACTGGTTGTCGGCGGCGGTCCCGGCGGTATTTCCGCCGCAGTAACGGCAGCGCGGCAGACAATGCGGGTTATTCTTGCGGAACGGTATGGTGCGCCCGGCGGAGCAGCATTCTTCAATGAAGTTACACCTTTTATGTCTAACCACATTCATAACGCAACGCTGGATCGTCCGCTCTATGTTGACTGGAACCGCAAGATGTGGAGTTACACCCATCCGGACGAACCATTTGACGAAAATGTGATGCAGAATATTCCCATTTCCAAAGAGGCGGCAATGCTTGCCGCGGAAGATCTGCTGCTGGAAGCAGGAGTCCGCATTCTATATCATCACACTTTTTTTGATGTCATCAAAACCGCAGAGCATATTACGGCGGTTCTGTTTTTCTCCAAGTCCGGATTGGCAGCGGTTACAGCGAAAGTGGTTATCGACAGCACCGGAGACGGTGACGTGGCGGCGCAAGCCGGATGTCCGGTTGAAATCGGAAATCAGGACGGGCTGTGTCAGCCGATGACGCTTTGTTTCAAACTCTCCCATATAGATAAATCACGTGTACCGGAACGAACGGAAATCAGCCGTCTTTACGATGAAGCCAAGACAGCCGGAGAAATTGATTGTTCGCGCGAAAACGTTCTTATGTTTCCGGCGGCGGATGCCGATGCTTTTCACTTCAATACAACCCGTGTGATCCGCAAAAGCGCAATCAATGCGGTTGAATTATCCGAAGCGGAAATTGAAGGACGCCGCCAGATGCGCGCAATAACAGATTTCATGAAACGCCGTGTTCCCGGCTTTGAACACGCAGTGCTGCACTCCGCGGCACACCATATCGGGGTACGGGAAAGCCGCCGGATACGCGGAGAACTCTACCAGACAGAAGCTGATTTTGTGAATGCATGCAAATTCCCGGACGGTATTGCCCGGTGCTGTTATCATATTGATATTCACAACCCAAGCGGCAGCGGTACCACGCTCAAACGTCTGCCGGTCGGTGAATGGTATGAAATCAGTTTCCGGACATTGAAACCGCTCCGCTGTGACAATCTTCTGATGGGATGCCGGGCGATTTCGGTTGATCACGCTCTTTTCAGCAGCATCCGCATCATGCCGGCGGTCTGTTCGCTCGGACAGGCAGCCGGAATGGGAGCGGCGCTGGCGGTTCAGAAAGGAATCACGGTTCATGAACTTGACGGTCTGGAAGTCAAAGCGCATCTGATTGCTGCCGGTGCGGCATTGATTTAATATGAAAATGGAGCATTCCCTGTTCACATTTACATCACAAACAAATCACCATCAAAACAAGCGAAAGGAAACGGAATCATGACCAAACAAAAAAACATTATCATCCATATCCTATTTCCTGTCTCACATTGGAAGCGTAAACCGCTGTGGTTCACGCTGATAGAACTCCTCATCGTGATTGCAATGATAGCAATTCTGGCGGGAATGCTGCTCCCGGCGCTTTCTGCCGCACGGGAACGGAGCAAAACGATTTCCTGCATGAGCAATCTCAAACAATGGGGAATCATGATGGTGCAGTATACCATTGACAACCATGATTTTTATCCCAACCGCGATGAAATCAAATCCAATCTCTGGCTGAATGCTTCGCCGTTCCGCAAGATGTATGAAGCAAGCGGAGTTCAGCCGCGCAAGATTCTGGCCTGTCCGTCCGACGCCGATCCATCGCGGGAATACCGCGGCTTCGGTACTTACGGCGACAGCAACGGAATCGGAATCAACATCACCGGTATGCCCTATGCCACAAAATACCGGGTCAGCTACGGTTACAATAACAGTCTGATGAACAATTACAACGACGGTATCCGCCCCGGCCCTTCAGTCAGAGCGTGGAGCCGTCCGTCGCGGAGTGTCGCCATCGTCGACTGCGCATACGTTATGTTCCTTTACAATCAGTTCAGCTATTTTTCCTGTGCCGCTTATCCCGGCAATGCCCCTTCGACAAGTTTCAATTACAGTCCGCTCAAACAGTATTCCCGGCACGGCAGCATCGGGGCAAATGTGCTTTTCCTTGATGGTCATGCTTCCAGCTTCCCCCAAAAAGAACTGACTCCCGCCAACAGGGAAAACATCCGGCTCGGCAACATGTGAAGGAAAAAACGATGAAAAAATTTCTTGAAATACTGCTTGCCGCCCTGTGCGGCACGGCGGCGGCAGATTTCACGCTCGAAAACGAATATCTCTCGCTTGAAGTGAATCCTGTCGGCGGACGCATACAGCGGCTGGCTCTGAAATCACCGGCTCTAAACCTCACTTCCGGTGACGGTTTGGCGGGCGACAATTTCTACAATATTCCGGAAGCGAAATTTTTCCTGACCGCCTTGCCTTACAAGCTCACTCCGTTCCTTCACCGGATTCTGCTTTCAGCCAATCATCGCGGCGGCGGCATTGATTTCATGGAACTCACCAAAAAAATTGAACTGCCGCCGGGTGAAACTTCGGTGCATGTTCATTACACATTTCATAATCTTCAGGCAGCAATGTCAACCGTGGAATACGGTTTCTGGAGTCAGAATTTCATGGGCTCTCCGGGACAGGAAATCAACTGCTTTTTCCCCTGTATGAACGGAATCATATCTGTACCGTCAATGCGCGCCGGGACGCAGTTCAGTTATTACCGGAAACCTTCGCGCGGCTGGCTGGGTTACACATTCCCGGCGGGCGGCGGACTTGCCATCACCATGGATTATGCTCTGCTTGACCGGTTTTACGGCTGGTACGGGAAAGAATGCACTCAGGAATTTTACTTTGACAAATTTAAATTGGCTCCGGATGCGGTACGGGAAACCAGCCTGGAACTGATCGCTTTCCACACGCTGAAAAAGATTTCCGGTGCAGGCGGCGGACTGGTCGGCAGTCTGAAAGCTGCGGAATCCGGCGCAGGACACCGGATCTCGTTCGAACTGTACAGTGCGAAAAAGCAGGATGTCCGGCTGGAGTTTACGGCACGCCGGCTGCGGGATGACAAACCGGAAAAATTCGCAGAACGCACCATTGAATTCAACCTGCCGGCGGTCATCCGGACCGTTGCATTCGACCATAATTTCAAGGTCAATCCCGCGGTTCTCGATATTGAAGTCCGCGCATTTTCCCCGAACGGGAAACAGCTTGCCGTTTTCAATGCACCGCTGGGCATCGGCACCAATACGCTTTCCTACCGAATGCTGCCGGAACTTGACCGCAAACAGGAGAAAGGGCCGCCGATTAACCTCAATAAAGTTGAACAGCCGACTGCCGCGGAAGGAGATATAGTCTGGACCAGACCGCTCGCCGGCGGAAAACTTAAGATCACGGCGTTGAGTCCTTACCAGAGCTATGCGGAAATTCGAAAATTAGCCGCAAGCCTTGATGCCGAGCTGGCTTCCGCCTTGTATCTCTCACAGGGACGCCCTGCCAATTCCAGCGGCGACTTCTTCGGACTGCTTTCCGAAGCGGATATTTCAGACAACATTGATGTACTGCTTCAAAAACCCTGCGACGTTATGCTGATTGCGGGAATAAACTTCGATAAACTTTCCGATGCCCAGCGTCAGACGATTGTGGAAAAGGTTGCGAACGGCTGCGGACTAATACTGATCGGAGCTTCCGGAAAAGCAGCGGAACTTGCCGCACTCTCGCCGTTTGCGCCAGGTAAAAGCAGAAATTATCCACGGAAACCGCCAATGAAAATACGTGAAGGCTACTTGTCCACAGCCATTCCCTGGCAGCTTATTCCGGTTACAACATGTGTTCCGTATGAAGCGAAAGGGGAAATCCATGCCGTCATCGCCGGATTGCCGTATCTTGCTGTCCGGACTGCCGGTAAAGGCAAAGTCATTTCCGTGCCGTGGATTTCTTCGGGCGGTTCGGGCCGCATGATCGGGGGACTTACTCCGGAACTGGCATGGCCGCTGCCCGACGCATACTATCACAATTATCCGGAATGCAGCCGACTTCTGCTTGCCAAGATGCTGACCGCCGCGGCAGACCGTGACAAAGGAATGCGTTTTGAATCATTGAAAGCGGATTCCGCTCCGGGCAAGTTCGCTGTAACAGTCAACCTGGCTGCACTGCCCGGAAACGGCAGGGAATGTTCGCTTACGCTGTTCACCCGCAACCGCGATGGAGCTGAACTTGCCCGGCGGGAATATCGCTTTATTCCGCAGAAGTCGCAGAGTTTCAAACTGCTTACCCCTGCATGGAACGGTCCGATGATGATCGGACTTATCCTGCGCAATGCGGATGGCGAAGTGGTTGATTTCGGCGCAATCGCCGGACAGCGGCTGCCGATGCTCCGGATTCATTCACTGTCCGCGGACAAAAAGCATTATCAGGAAGGAGAAACGGCGGTTTTCACCATGAAATGTGCGGTTGATGAACCGGGAGAAATTCATTGGCAGCTCCGTGATGCCTTTGACCGCACCGTTCAGGTCGGCAAAACTGCTGCCGCACAGGATGTATCCGTAAAAGTGCCGGTCAGGAGTTCGCTTTTTTCGCGCAATTATACTTTTATTGCAGAGGCTCACCTCAAAGGTCAAACTGTAGACCGGCAATCCGTCAAAGTATCCGCAACACCACACCGTCCGGAACGTATCTGGAAAGACTATCAGGTCGGGTTGTGGATCACCCCTTACAGTTATGAAGCAGCGCGTCAATACCTTGAACCGGAACTTTCCGCGGCGTTCCGGAAGATGTTCGTGACGACGATATTGGGAAACGAACGCGGTGTGGATCTTGAATTCGCACTCCGGAACAACTTCAATCCCACGATCTACCGTTCCAACGGAACCCGCCCATCGTCCGTCAGTCCGGAATATCGCCGGACACAGGATAAAATGATGCTGAAACGGAATCCCTGTCTCAGCAATCCGCAGTTCCGCGCCCAGATGCAGAAAACTTTTGCCGGACTGGGCAAAACGTATGCGGACAAAGGCATCAGTTATTACTGGTTCGGAGATGAACTCTCGCTCACCGGCTACTGGAGTTCGGCGGTTGATTTTTGTTTTTCACCAAGCTGTCTCGCCGGGTTTGCTGACTTTTTGAAGAAAAAATACGGCAGTGTTGAACGCGCCAATCAGCAATGGGGGACAAAGCATCAGACTTTCAGAGAATTCATCCCCGAAACGCTGACCGAAGCACGTCGGCATACCGATGGAAATTACAGTGCATGGGCGGATCATCTGGAATACATGGATTCATTGCTGGTGGATTACATCCGCTTTTTCACCGGAGAAAAAGCCTTGCGGTCCGGCGATCCCGCGGCATTGAGTTTCATCTCCGGACCGCAGAGTCCGAGTGCTTACGGCGGCAATAACTGGGCATTGCAGGGTCCGGCATACAGCGGACTGATGAGTTATGCTTTCGGCGGCTTGGAAGAGATTCTGCACAGTTTCGCACCGCAGACACTGGATCTTCCGTGGATTTTAGGTTATGCCAATTACGAGGGCAAGGTATGTTATGAATTATGGCGTTCCCTGCAGCTCCGCGCCAAAGGAGCAATGGCATTTTCCGCCGCAAGCATGATCCGTCCCGACTATTCGCTCTCGCGAAGCGGAGAGGCCGCCGCCAGGTATCTGCCGGAAATCATGCAGGGGATCGGCAAACTTTTCATCCAGGTTCTGCGTGAAGCTCCTCCGGAAATCGCGATTGTTTACTCCCAGCCTTCCATCCGGGCGGCTTACATTGCCGGACGCGCCAGACAGCATGAAGAAATCCGAATGCAGTATCTGACACTCTGCCGTAATTTCGGTGTTCCGTTCCGTTTCCTTTCAGAAGCCGAAATCCAAGACGGAACCTTGACCCGGAATCCGCCGAAGCTTCTGATCTTTCCGGATTCGGCAGCTCTGTCGGATGAAACCTTGAAACAGACTGCGGTCTATTTAAAACACGGCGGCACGGTATTGGCGGACGGCGTTTTCGCTGAAATGGATGCCAGTTGCCGGATGCACCCCGGTCGTGTTCTGCCGAATGGGGAAAAAATGTTCCGCCACGCTTCCGCCAATATTCATTACTTCGACATATGGAATAAAGAACCGTCCCGGCGTGAAAACCAGGAAAATGCCGCGTTGGACAAAGCCAGACTGCTTTTTGCAAAGACACTTGCCTGTGCAGGGATTGTGCCGCGCTGTCAGCTGCGGCTGCCGAACGGGGAGCTGTACCTTGACGGAGAAATCGCTCTTTTCCGGGATGAACGTCAGCATGAATATGTGCTTGCTGTCAGCAAAACTGCCCAGGCGGTGAATGTGCGTCCGTGTTTTCCCGGCAGTTCCGCCAGTGTGGTAAATATCCGCAATGCGGAGCCGGTACTCAAAAATGACAATCCGCTTTTTTACGCATTGCTGCCGGATGCGGCATCGGAAACCATGTCGCTGAGCATTTCCGGACAGGGGCATAAATTTCTGCTGAAAAGCGATATTCACAGTGCGCGCGACACGGTATTCCGTTTGACGGTCCGCAATCCATCCGGCGATATTGCGGGACACTATGGAGCGAATCTCCTTGCCGTTCAGGGACGCAATGAACATCCGTTTTCCTTTGCGCTGAACGATATGCCCGGAATATGGAATTTTGAAGTCCGGGATGTGGTAACCGGACGCAGTGCGGCATGTGCTGTTGAAGTCCGATAACAAAAAAAGAATGAACGCAGAAATCTATCCCCGTTCTCTCTTTCGCGGAGAGACGGGGATAGAGCCGTTTATTTTTTTCTGACCGTCTTCATATCATAAGCGAAACCGAATTCATATGAAATCTGTTCACCCGGTTTCAAGATTATCTCTTCCGTCAGGAATTCCACAGTCATTTCCTTGTCCCGGCGCCACGTATAGAATGCGGCGCATTTGGAATCCGGAGTTACAGTCAGAATTTCCTGATGAGTTGCAGGATTTGCGGAAATGGAAACAGGTCCGGGATTCTGCCACGGATATTCCGGAATCCGGGCAGAGGACATGCCGGATTTTTTTCCGTTTCTGGTCAGAATAAAATTGGCTTCCAGCTCGGAAGATACAGTTCGACCGTCCACATGAAGAATGCCCGGAGCAAAACGGGGGCCGAATTTGCTGCCGATCCGGGGGAAAGACTGTACTTTCAGGCATACCGGTATGTTTTTCCCCTGGGCATTCCGGTTGACTGCGGTAATTTTCAGCACGGCGGCTTTTCCGCTGATATCCAGAATCCACTGAGATGTGATATGCAGACCTTCAAAACGGTTTTCCATCATTTGAAAACCGCCAAACGGTTTCTGCACATGTTCCAGCAGCATGGAAGGACGTTTTGCATCAATCAGGAATTTTTTCAGGGAAAATTCCAAAGACAGCGGCATGGAATGATCCATCAGGTAAATCTTTCCCAAATAACCGCGCTCTTTCCGGGGATTGATCATGGGATCCCAAGTGGGGTAAGGACACGCCCAGGCACGGGGAACTGCCAATTTTGGATCAATCGTCAAAGTACAGCGGCCGGAAAGCAAAGCCGGATACGCATGATCATCCAATGCACTCCAGGCAACCGTGGAGCCGCCGAAACGAACCTTTTCAAATTTCAGATTTTCCTGCAGAGTCTGAATTTCCGCGGTCAGTTCTTTTTCCAGGGCAGCCTGTTCCGGAAGTTCCGTAAGGATCACCGCACCGTCAGGCTGGAGTTTCACCAGACCGTTCTCCGTAAATCCAGGGATATTCAGGCGAAGAAACACTGTATCTTTATTGTAATTGAACAAGGCAACGGCAAATCTGTTTCCTTTCTGACGGATGCAGTAACGTATTTTGGCATCGTATTCCGGCATGACCACACTTGCAGTTTTTCCTGCGGAATCCGCCAGCTCCATGCGAACCACATTGGCAACGGCGACCTTGCATTGAGCTGTAATGTTTTTTCCGTCCAGTGCATCTTCCGCATTCACGATTTGCGAAAAAGCATCGGTTATCTTCGAAAAATAAGCCCCGTCAAGACTGGCTGTCGGATAGATCACAATCCCTTTGGCACCCAGAGCCGCACTCGCCAGAATGTTCTGACGGACACCTTCCGGAGTATAACGAAGATAGAACACGTCCCGATGTTCCGAAGGATCAATCCACGGAATAAACGGCTTTTTCAAATAGCGGAGATTCAGCTCAACATCATCATAAAAATCAGTTCCCTGCCAGTAAATCATTGGAGAATGGACATCAAACAGGTGTTCCGTTTCCCGTACATCAAGCGGCGTATAAATGGAGCGGTATTTATTTTCAGGATATTTTCTGTCCATGAAACCGGAAACCATCATCAGCTTGATGCCCGGCCAATTGCGGCGAACCGCTTCCGAATATTTCCGAACCAGCCGGGCAGACTGTTCGTACATGAAATTGCTCCATTGTTTCGGATAATTTTTCTGGATTTCCTCATACGGAAGAACATCCTGCCGTTTCAGATATTTCTTTGAGAAAACCTCCAGGTCATAAGAAGAATACTGACTTGCCAGCGGTTCGTAATCCCATCTGAGATATTTTGCCTGCGGCGCATTTTTCCGGAAACGGAGAATACCATCCTTGAGATACTGTGCAAAAAAGCCTTCAGGGTCATCCACCATGTATGAAAGCGACAAGCCATAATAATTGTGATGATCTTTGGTGACGGGATACTTATGATTCCATTTGCCCAGCCGGATTTCCCGTTCCAGCGGGTCCGGGCGGAAATTCGGAAAGAAGCAGACAGAACCGGATTCTTTGGCAGAAGCAAACTGGGCATCCGGAACCGGATAATCATACCCCAGATTCGCATAAATTTCACAGACGGTCAGACCTTTGAGAAATTTGCAGAGATCGGCAGCGTACGAATCAAACTTCCCGGAAACAGACTCTATGCCGGAAAAACCAATCATAAATTTTTGAGATGGTCTGGCAGGCATAACTGTCGGCGGCAGAACCTTCACCATCAAACTCTTTTCAGGAGAAGTTCCGCGATCCGTCGTCATTTTCCAGTAGAGAGGAGCTGATTTACCCGCCGTATTCTTTTCGGCATCCAGCAGAATGAACTCCTTCAGATAAAACGGAAATGACGCCGCATTACGGAACTGTTTCCAGTTCGTTCTGAAAGATTCAGACAACGTGATGTCAATCCGGGTATACGGCATTCCGTTGCGTACAATGGAACGCTGTTCGGCAGGATCAACCTTCTTGCCTGAACTGAAACCGCTGAAACGGTATTTCAGAAAAGCGGGAATTTCCAAATGCAGAACGGCTTTGGTACTGGGAGGTTCGTTCAATGGATAAAAACCGAGAACACCCGGCATGTTTTCACAGATATTCCAGGCATTTTTCTGGAAACAGGCGGGATACATCACCGAATCTGATGCGGAAAAGCCCGACAGACAGATCAGTGCGAACGTGAGAATTGATAAAAATTTCATGTCATGCACTCCTTATGCAATGTTAAAATGAAAAACGGACGCTGTAGTTTTCAGGATAAACGGCTCCGGCAGCTATCATTAACGCATGTCCGCCGTAGGTTGGGCTGAATGTGGGATAATAATAGCGTTTCGCGGCAAGATCGGCTGCGGAAACAACCCCGGCATGACCATCCTGCATGATACCGTTGGCATGTTTTGAATGAGCCAGCAGCAGCGCGCCGCGATTGGCAGCCAGACTGGTGGTTCCGCCGCCAAACGCCGCAGTATAATACTGATCCCGGAATTCGGAACGGGTTTCATGCCGAGAATCGGAAGCCAGCAGGACATCGGACGGAGATACTTTTTTCTCGTCAGCGGCTCCGGCATGATAACGGACTGCCGCCCGCATATTGATCGCGCCGACCGTATCGGAAACATAAGCGGCACCGTACGTTTGCTGAAATGCGGCTTTCTGAGTCAGAGCATCATACAATGGCGCCTTGCTGGAACGCGGACAACGGATTCCCTTATAGCTGTTCACATAACCGCAGGTGCGAACCATCTGGCTCCAGCCAATAGCCTGATCGCTCCAGAACCAGTCCTGAAAATCGTTCTGATACATGGAAAAAGCCAATCCGGTTTGTTTCAGGTTTCCGGTACAGGAAATTGCTGTGGCTTTCTGTTTTGCCGAATTCAGTGCCGGCAGCAGCATTCCTGCCAGAATTGCGATGATCGCTATCACGATCAGGAGTTCTATCAATGTAAAAACAAACGATTTACAACGATAGAGCCGAATGGGAAACGATGATTTTTCAAACACTTGTTCCTCCTTTTCTGTTATAGGTTTTCATTGATGATTCATATATAAATCCATCAGATTGCGCGTATAAAGCAAACTGACAGAATGTTCTATGTAAGACCGCGCGGCATACCCTTTCCCCTCGTGGTCATAATACTCCCAGACGGCCTTTTCATGAAGGACCAGCTCCAGCAGTTTCCGGTGAATTCGATCCGCGTTTTCCATATCACCGGCTTTCCGCATTGCCGCAATCAGCGGACCGCACATCCTGCCCGGCATTGCTGCAGTTCCGCATCCGTAAGTGCGGATCTCATCCAGCATGTCATCACATTCCCTGGTAAACCAGGAACCTTCCAGCAGATACGGGGCAGGAACCGCTGGTTCATCCCGGAAATACCGTTCACGGAAATGATTCAGAATCGCAGTCTGTTTTTCTTCATCCGCGACATTCCACAGACAAGCCAGCATATTGGTGTCAATCCGCCAATGCGGATGAACAGTTCCATCAGGGGAACGCCAGTCCGCAAAACCGTTTCCGGTAGAAAGCCCTCCTTGTTCAAGCGGCAGATTGAAGGATTTTTTCAGTCGGGATGCCGCGGCACAATAACGCTGCGCCAATTCCGGCTGATGACATGCCGTCATCAGCTCTGAAGCGGCAAGCAGACCGCGGAATGCCAGGACGTTAATCAATGAAGAATGCCAGCCGCTTTGCAGCAGATCCGCCCATTCACAGCCGCGCATCTTTGATTCCGCCGCAACCAAACCGTTCTCTGTCATATAGTGCAGATAAAAATCTGCTGTCCGGATCACTTTTTCCGGGGATGGCATGATATGATCGAAATGATAAAGAAGCCTGGTCATTTCAAGCCACAACCCGTTGGCGTCAAAAAACATCCCGCAGTCTGTACGTTTCCAGATATGATAATACGGCACATCCTGACGGCAACCACCCCAGGGAACACATCCGTCAAACCGCAGATGATTTCCCAGCCAGTCGATTTGGGAACGGAAGTATGCCTTCCGTTTTTCCGACAGAAACGGATATACGCTGATAAACTGGAAAAAAGTATCTGGAATGCCGTCGCCGCTGTATCCTTTCCCGATGGATGTATTAGGCGATTGAAAAACAATTCCATTTGCCGGAGAACGGCGGGTTCCCGCCAGAAAGTCCAGCAAGCCGCGGATATATCCATGCCGTTCGTCAGCCGCAGCATCCGGTAAATTATGGAAAGGAAACGAATGGTAATCCCAGTCCGGTTCATTTCCATGGTAACGATGGAAACTCCATGATCCGGACGGCAAGGACAGAAAAATACGGTCATCGTGTCGGATCATCTGCCAGGAACAATCCGCTTTTTCAGGAATCAGCAGCAGGGCATCGGCATCTTCTCCGGCGGTAACATCAAAAAAACTGCAGGCGCCGCAGCCGTCGCAGGAACCATCTTCCCACAAGGAGCCGTTTTGAGGGAAACCATCTTTGCCGAGATCATCTCCGGCATAGAAACAATAAAGAGATACGGGGAGTTCCACCTTTACGGGCATCTCCGAAGAAACCGCTGCGGGCAGACTGTTCCATGACAACATGTTTTTTTCTTGCATTTTCGCCATCCTCCTGTGCGTTATCTGTGAAATGTCTTTTTTGAATCGAACTCAAACTGACGCATTCCGCCCGGACTTTTCCGCGGGAGCAGAAATGAAAAATCTTTGCCCTGCCAAAGTTCCACCTCATTTTCTGCGGCATAAAGCAGCAGTTCATTCACCGCGCGGATCAATGCCCCGGAAGCGGTTGTAAACCAGGGAAGTTTTTCCTTTTCATAAACCTCAAAACATTCATAAAAACATCCTGTTGCATAATTTGCAGCTTCTGTAATCATTTGAAGGGCTTTCCGCAGATTTCCCCGCCGAACTTCCGCAGTGGCAATGACTCCGGCATACCAGGCGGAAAGCCGTCCGCCCTTGGAATATTGTCCGGCAAATTCGTCAAAATGTTCTTCGGTTTCGGCAATTGCCTGTTTCTGCAGAATATTTTCCGTCGGAATCACACCATAAGGGAAAATACCGTGATACATGGCTATCGAATGCTGGGTACAGCCGGGATACGGAACATATCTGCCATTCTCCTGCGGCAGAGCATTATACAGTTTTTCGGAGAGAGTCCGCCATTCCTGCTGCAAAGCGGAATCCTTCCCCAGACACTGTGCGCATTCCGCTGCGGCATGAAAAGCGGCAATTGCACCGCAAGTTGTGGAATATGGACGTTCTATAAATTCCCCGAAACGCTCCATGTCTGTGCATTTGCCTATATAGGGTCCGGTAAGGGAATCCATATAAACTCCGCTGCGGCGAATGTATTCTGCACATGGCCGGATCAAAGGGTATAATTCCTGTTCCAGCAAATTTTTATCCTGCACGTACTGCCAGCTTTCCCAGGCAGAAAAAGCCGCATTGGCAATATGAACGTAGCGATCCATCCAAAAACCATCCGGCGCACCTTCCAAACCGTCTTCGCGGGTTTCCCAGGGGAAACGCGCCGCCTGATTTTCTTCCGGGCAAATCCGGCAATGACACGCCCGACGTTTCGCTTTGTCCAGAATGGAATACCGGAAATGATCTATTTTCAGGGCTTCCGCCAAATGACCGCTGCTGAGCAGCGCTCCATGTGTGTAAAACTCGTCGTAAGCAAAAAAACGGCCTTCCCAGTGAGACGGGAACAAACCTGTGGGTATCGACCAGGGGGTTGAGAAAACTTTCAGATGATACTGGGCTGTCCAGTACATTTTCATGACGGCCTCGTCCGGAACAGAAATCCGGCTGACTGACCAATATTTTTCCCATTGCTGCCGGTGCGGAGCAAAGAGACTGTCAAATGTATCCCCCGGACAGATTTCTTCATTCAGCGCAATCAGGATTTCTGCCGTTTTACAGGCTTTCCTGAACAGCTGAATTGTACCGGGATCTGCTCTTTGGTTTGTCAAGACAGGAGCATGAACCCGCACGAAACCGCCATTACTTCCCGCAGAATAACGGATCAGCCCGTCTCCATCATTTCTGAAACGCATGTGCGGTCCTTCCGGAAAAACATACCGGAAAGTGAAATCAACCGGTTTGGAAAAACTTTTGCGCACTGCAATGACAGAACGCTCCGCATGGCAGAATATTTCCGTAACCGCCTCCAATCCAGAGGTGTAACGGCAGACGCAACGGCAGACGGCATTGGCAAGATCCAATGTCTGCTGAAAATCCTGTATGTCGCCGATGCCGGGAAGCTCCTGATCAAAATAACCGAATTGAAGCAGCCGGGCAGTCCGGTCTTCATACCGGCAGCCGGCTTGAACTATAACCGGTGTCATGCCGCAATAACTCCGCTGACGCATACAGCCCTCCACGTCAACCATGAAAGAGAGTCTGCCGTTTCCCAGCACCGGAGGAACATAATGTCTCTGCCGCGCACTGTCTTTACTGTACGTAATCTGCACCATTTCTTCTCCTGAAAACAATTTTCTTCGTTTAATTTATACCTGAATCGCTTGAAAACAATTGAAAACAAGGTTATTTTATATATAAACAGACCAGAAAAGATATATGATACGGTATTCCCATGAAAAAAGCAGATTTCTATGAAATAAATTACTGGCAGTCAGGAATCACAACCGAAGAACTGCCGATATATTCCTTTTGCTCCGAATATTCTCTGCGCAGCACTCCGCATAAAATGAACATGACTAAATTCCCGTTTCTGCTGTTCTGCGGGATTAAAGAAGGTGCTTTGCAGTTTATTTTCCGCAAACAGAAAATACTGCTGCAGGAACAGGATGTTTTACTGATTCCTCCGGGAACGCCTTTTTCCTTTGAGTCTTATTCGACAGGCGGACATTACGCCAAACTGGTGTTGGAATTAAAAGGAACCCTGCTGACTGATTACCTCAATTCACTGCATCTGAATACAGTCTGCTTCTGGCAGCATGAACTGTGGCAGGATTTTTTCCCGGCTTTTTCCAAAATCCATGAATTCAACCGTCAGCAGAAAACTGAAAGTATTCCTGATATGACGGCAATTGTCATCCGGCTGCTGCACCTTTGTGCCCTGCATAACAATACCAGGGAAGACCAAACGGATCCGAATCTTGCAGCTGCCTGCCGCTGGATTGAAGAACATCTGAACTCTCCGCTGAATCTTGCCGTCTTAGAAAAACAGCTGGGAATTTGCCATTCATCACTGGGACGTCTCTTCCGCAATGGCACGGGAATGAGTCCGCGTGCATATTGGATTCAGCGGCGGCTTGAAGCTGCAAAATTTCTTTTGCTGAATTCGAATCTTTCCATCAAGGAAATTTCCTACCGGTTAGGATACTCATCCCAATTTCATTTTTCCAACGAATTCTCGCGGCTGAACGGATTGTCTCCGCGGCAGTTCCGGCAGAGAGGATTCGTATGACAGTGGGGTTTCATTTCTGCCGGGGAATGATATATTCCATTTCCACATCGGCTTTTTCGGAATGCCATACTTCTTTTCGGTACGGAATTTCCTTGAACCCGAATTTTTTGTAGAGATGAATCGCCGGCTTCAAGCCGGAAATGGTTATCAGACAAAGTTTTTCCGCGCCATGCTCAATGGCATAATTCATACAGGCTTTTAATACTGCGGAACCTGCCCCGGTTCCGGTATACTGTCCGGCTGCCGCCAATTTGCAGATTTCCCAGACATTATTCCCCAATGGCTCAATCATACAGGTTGCCAGCACTTTGCCGTCTTCTATGGCAAAATAAACCATGGCTCCTTTCGCAATCAATTCATCGACATGGTCCATTGAGTATTGGTCAAAAGATTCTATGTAATAGAGTTTGGTCAGCCATTCCGTATTCAAACGGACAAAATCATTCCGGTATTTCGGATCCCATTCTATTATTTCCATGAAAAATTTCTTCTCCTCGAATGCGGCAGCATAAACAAATCTGTTGCATTCATTGTTTTTTCAGTTTCCCGATATGAAGTTTGTGGCGATATGCGGTTCGGGTTCGGGACGCGGAACCGCCGCCTGATGCTCCGATTTCAACATATGTGCCATGTTGTTTCCCAGAGTCCGCATGGTCTGAAGACCTTCCAGATCACGGCGGACTTCTTCCGGGGTAAAGCCGTGTGTGGAATTCCAATACTGGCTGGACACCACCGGCATCTGCAGAATTGTGAAGTATTTGTTCAGACGGTCAAACGCAGCACTGGCTCCGCCTCGGCGGCAATTGACCACGCAGGCGGCGGGTTTGTGCAGAAAATACCGCGAGGCGGCAAAACAGACCCGATCCAGAATCGCGCAGAGACTTCCCGGAGGTCCGGCGTAATAAACCGGCGCACCGACCACCAGTCCGTCACAGTTTTTCACTTTTTCCACCAGTGCAGTATACAGCGGATCCCGGAAAACGCAGCCGTCTGCATTTTCTTCCCGGCATTTCCAGCAGGCAGTGCAGCCCTGGACCGGCCGGTTGCCGATCCAGAAAATTTCCGAGTCGACGCCATTGCGGTTCAAAGCTCCCGCCACTTCCGAGATCGCGGTGAAAACACAGCCGTCTTTATGCGGACTTCCATTGATCAGCAGAACGTTCATGTTTTTTCCTCCTCTGTTTGTCTTTCTGCATAAATATTCATTCCGTCAGGGGGGATAATCTGCAATAATATAATCAGGAATCCGCAATTTGTCAAGAATGAATTCTTTATTCCATAAATCCGGACAGTTCCGTTTTTTTTTATGATGGTCCGGCTTGCTTTTCATCGGAATGACATCTATATTTCCGTGTCGTCCGAACGGTAAAAACAGAAAATATTGAAAAAATCAGTGATTCTGCTGTTTCTGTCTGCAAGATTGCGGCATTTTTCCGCAGTAGGGTCATGAAAGAAATACGGATTACCCAATGGAGTTCATCATGAAGAAAAAATGGTTTTTGCTTGTGCCGGTGTGCGCACTTGTTCTGTTTGTTCTGGCGGATTTCTGTCTGAAAGGGAACCCGTTCGGATGTCTCAGCCTGAAAAATCACTATCAGCGGATACAGCTGAAACGTCAGGTCAGCCGGACGGTGAATGCCCATAAACAGCAGAATGAACAGCTGTGGCAGGATTTTGAACGGAAACTGTCTGACGCCGGTTCACGCAAATTCGCCGAAGCCCGGCGCAATGTGCCAAACGTCGTCCGGCAGTTTTCCAAATTCGCCTGGAACTGGAAACTCTGCTGCAAAATGGCAAAGGACCAGATTTGTTCGACACAAGACGCACAGGATTTCATAGCCGCGGAACTTGGTCCCCGGATCCTTAAACCCTGTGAACAGGGAAATGCGGAAATCATTGATCTGCTGCTGTCTTTCCAGCATCAGCTGCGGGAAAACGACAATCAATTCCGTGCGGAACTGGCGCAGCTGGCGGACCGGAGTCCTTACCTCGATGAAAATCTGCCAGCCCGTACGGCATTCCTGCAAAACGCGGAAAAAATTGCCGGACAAGTGCAGAGCAATGCCGTGTCCTGCGCACTGACCACGGCGGGAACGGTGCTGGAAGCAATTTTTCTGCGTCAATCCGTTAAAATACTGGTCCGGGTATGCGGCGCCGCGGCGTCGCGTCTGGCAGGTTCCGCCGGGATCGCTGCCGTCTGTGCCGCGGCGGACGGCCCGATCCCCGCCGGGGATGTGATCGGCGCGGTTCTTTTTGTCGGCGGCGTGGCATGGACCGCATACGACATTTACGAATTCACGCAGGTCATGCCCAAAAAGATGCATGAATCCCTGATCCGCGCTGTTGACCAGTACAGCTGGGAAGTCCGTCTTCAGACCCGGACCGCCGCGAAGGAAATGCTGAACCATTATCAGAAAGCGTCCGATGCGGTTGAAAATTCAATCTGAAAGGAGATTTTTTCATGAAGAAACATCTGTTCCTGTGTCTGCTCCCGCTGATGGCATGGACATTTTCACTTTCCGCCGTTCCGGTGAAGCTGACAGCCAAAGTTATATCGGAAACCATTGAAATCGCCGCCAAACGAAGCGGACGGGTTTTGTCTCCGGCTGGCAAAGCCGCGGCAGGCAAAGCATTGGAAAAAGCATTTGCACGTTACGGGGATGATGTTCTGAAAGCCATGCAGAAAGGCGGGCTGGAATCCTTGAAACAGGGTGCGCGTCACGGCGGTGAATTCTGGAAAATCTGTGCCAGAACCACTCCGCAGGGCGCCCGGAGTCTGGCTCTGCACGGGGATGTGCTGATGCCGCTGGTGCGCAAACATGGAATTCAGTTCATGGAACTGGAAAGCAAAGTTCCCGGACTGGGCGCAAAAGCCGTGGACACTTTCGGCGATGATGCCGTCCGGATGTTCGCCAAAGCTCCGGCGGATGATGTTACCCGTATGATCGGCTATGCCGCCAAGGCAGACAACCCGAAGACCGTACGGCTTCTGCAGGACGCCTATGTCAAATCCAACGGAAAAATTCTGGATCATCTGAACTGGAAACATATCATGGCGGCGGGTCTGTCCACTGCCGCAATCATCTCCGCCTATAAATTGACTAATTCCATGGAAACGCTGGCGGAAAGCAATCCGGAACTGCTTGCCAATGTGCTGACTTCCTCCATTCATTGGCTGCTGGTTCTGCTGGTCGCGGCAGTAATCATCCTGTTTTTCTCCAAGCTGCTGCGGCGCGCGATCATGGATCTGGTGTTTTACCCGTTCCGGCTGCTGTTCCGGGTATTCAGAAAAAATCCGGCTAAGGAGAAAAACCCGCCGGATTCAAGAGAGCCGTAATTATTTTTCCGGCTGAAAATATTTCAGAACATTTTACAGGTTCAAATAAATGGCATCGTCCAAGGTAAACATCGCCCCGGTAATTCCGTCAATACCAATGCCGATAACTCCACCGATGATAAAATTGCCCAATGTCCATGCGTTGAATCTTGCATTAATCGGATAAAAAGTTTTCTTCCCTGTCTCATCCGTAGCTTCACAGACATAAGAAGCAGACTGGAATGCTCCATCGCTGGTTTTCAGTGTTACAACCAACGGAGTTTTTCCTGATGCGACAGGCACCATGCCACTGCTTTTTTTGACCACCACGTCTACCGGTTTATTGGAATTGATGGTTACCGGAATGTTGGTTTTGCAAATGATGCTGGCACAGCCGGTTAACAGCAGGCATGAAGCCAAGGTTACCCCGCAGACAATCTGTTTTGTTTTCATTATGACAATCCTTCCTTTGTTTTTATTACAATAAATATATCATAAAGCTGCTGAATGTCAATGTGTGCTGTCATAATTTTTATATTTAACAGTTCATTACACATCTCAAAGCAGCAAACCTGAAGAACAAGGAAATCACACGTTTTTTCGGCGTTGGCAAGGCTGCGATCAGCAAGCACCTGAAGAGTATTTTTGAAGAAGGGGAATTGCAGACTCTTTCAGTTGTTTCCAGGATGGAAACAACTGCATCCGATGAAAAAAATATCTGGTCTCGTATTATTTGCCTGGCTAAACGCTCAGAAAAATCACTTCACTGCGCGTTTATTTTGAGAAGCGGCCCAAAATTTTATCCTGTGTTCGGAACGTATTTTTCCGCATTTTCCGGAAAAAACTGTTGCAAAATACAGTCCGGATGATTATATTCTGCACTTAACCGCCGCATCTGCGGGAAGCGGTCCGTTGCAGACACATAACAGAATCAAGGCATGAATATGAATACATCTCCGGAGACACATGATCTTTCCCTGCCGGACTGGGGTCCGTATTCCAAACGTTTTTTCGGTATATCACACATCCCGGATCATGACAGCGGCGACCGTTTTGATCTGACGGTGATTCCCGGCATCTACCGCCGGCAGTTCGGTGTGCCGGATGCCCTGCGCCCAAGCAATTATCTGCCATGGGAAGTATCCCCGGATCTGGAAGCCTATTCATACCGGCAGGTGCTGGAATGGAAAGAGCGTCTCTACTGCGATATTTCGTTTTTCCCGATCGACAGTCATACCCGGCAGATCCGGTGCAGTTTTGTCAACCGCACAGACTGGGGATTTGACTGCGCCCTGCATTTCATCGCGGCATTTGTCCCGGAACCGTCCGGACGTCTCGCCCATGACGCGGACTGCTGGCTGCGTCCGGTCATGGAATCGGAGAGCGATCTGGAACCGGACTGCACCTTTCCCGGTGAATGCCGTATGCCCGGAACGGCTGCGGGTTCCGCGTACCGGATCGAACCCGGACGACCGTTCCGCTTCGACCTGCCGGAAAATGCCGGGCAAAACATTTTTCTCCGCGCCCGCATTGACGGAAAAGCAGTTCTGACATTGAACGGCAGACAATTTGAACTGGAAGGGAATGATTCCTGGCAGCTCTATCCGATTGACCTGGCGGGGGAACGGCATCCGGTTTTCGTCAGCGGCAGCGCATTTCTGGCGGACGGACTGGCGGCGACCCGGAAAAGCACCGTTGTTCTGCAGGATATGCCGAAGGACATCACGCCGGAAATCCGGTATTCCTCCGGCGATTGCATCATCTGGAAATATGCCGGCTGTTCCCGGTATTACGGGCTTCGCCTGAACCGGAAATACTGTTTTTCGCGTGCTTACAGTGTGGAAAATTTCAACGATACTTTGCTGTACAAAGATTTTCTGCATCAGCCGTTTCTGACAAACGCCGGGCAGCAGGGCGGACCGGACCGGATTCTGGATACCGCGATTCAGCCGCTGTGTGTCCCCGCAAACGGAGAGCTGGTTCTCCACGCCGCCATTGCGGACGGCGAATCTCCGGACGAACTGAAAGAACGTCTGGCGCATGTGCTGGATCAGCCTGAGGAAACCGACCGCAAAGGGATGGATTCCTTTCTGAAATCATCTTGCAGTCCGTGGGATTTCGGACTGGCCCGAATGCGTTCCGTGGTGCTGTCCAATGTGGTTTACCCCACGTATTTTGCGGGAAAATTTGTCCGGCATCACACGCCGGGGCGGATGTGGAACAGCCTCTATACCTGGGATTCCGGTTTCATCGGGCTGGGACTGCTGGAAATCAGCCGCGAACGCGCCGTGGAAAACCTGAACGCCTATCTCACGGCTCCCGGTGATCCCGACAACGCCTTTGTGCATCACGGGTCGCCGGTCCCCATGCAGATTTATCTGTATTATGAATTATGGAACCGTTTCGGCGACCGGACTCTGCTGAAAGAATTCTATCCGAGGGTCAAGCAGTATTACGATTTTCTGGCAGGCCACAATCCGAAATCCAGAACCCGTTCGCTCTGCCGGGAGGCCCAGTCCGCCACCTGGATGTATTTCTACAACTCCGGCGGCTGGGATGACTATCCGCCGCAAGTCGCCGTGCATGCCGACGGGCTTACCGCAAGCGCGGTTCCCGTTGTCGGAACGTCTCACCTGATCCGCTGCGCCAAAATGCTCCGTGCCGCGGCACGGGAATTAGGTCTGCCGACAGAATCATACACGCAGGACATTCAGGCTTTTTCCGCCGCGCTTCAGCAGTATTCCTGGGATCCGGAAGAGGGATATTTCAGCTATACTCTGCATGACAAGAACGGCAATTGCACCGGATTTCTGCGGCATGAAAGCGGCCGCAATTTCAATATGGGCCTGGACGGTCTGATGCCGTTGGCGGCGGGAATCGTTTCCGGGGAACAGGCAGAAATCATGTGGGAACATCTGGAAAATCCGGAACGCTGCTGGACCTCAAGCGGTATTTCCACAGTGGACCGCACCGCACCATATTACCGGAACGATGGTTACTGGAACGGCTCGGTCTGGATGCCGTACCAATGGTTTTTCTGGAAAGCCGCACTGGACGCGGGCAAAGCGGATTTCGCCTGGAAAATCGCCGAAACCGCCTTGTCGCTCTGGAACCGCGAAACCGCCGCATCCCTCGCCTGTTACGAGCAGTTCTCCGTTTCTTCCGGACGCGGCTCCGGCTGGCATCACTTTTCCGGACTTTCATCGCCCGTGCTGTCCTGGGGCGCGGCTTACAGCTCTCCCGGAGTCGTTACCGCCGGGTTCGATGTTTTCCGGAAAAACATGACCGTTTCGGAGACCTCTTTCCGGGCGGATCTGGAAATCGAAGGAAATGCCGGAGACATCACCACGCTGATTGCCGTGCTGGACCGGGAACAGATCCGCGCATTCTATGCGGGAAAGGAACTGCCGGTCCGCTGTCGGCGCGAACATGTTTTCGAGGTGGATTTACCGAAAAATTCCGTCGGAGAACTGATTCTGCAGTAAAAAGTATTCCGGCACAAACAGAAAACCCGGCATTCTCCCTGAAAAGAGCAGTGCCGGGTTTTCCTTATCTGTTCCGTAATAAAATCAGAACTGGAAATGTTCCTTCATTTTTTCGATTACGGCGGGAACCGTGAATCCGAATTTTTCCGAAAGGACTTTGTACGGAGCGGAAGCCCCGAAGTGGTCCAGACCGATCGCCAGTCCTTCGTCCCCGATGAACCGTTCCCAGCCGAATGTGGAGCCGGCTTCGATGGAAACACGTTTCCGGCAGCAGGGCGACAACACGGAATCCCGGTAGGATTTGTCTTGTTTGAGGAACAGTTCCTGCGACGGCATGGAGACCACACGGACTTTTCTGCCGTTTTTGCGGAGTTCTTCCGCCGTATCCAGTGCCAGATTCAGTTCAGAACCGGTTCCGATCAGCAGAAATTCAAATGCGTCATCATCGGACACCACATACGCTCCTTTGGCGACATCGACCTTTGCCGCAATTTCCGGAGTGTACGGGCGCAAATTCTGACGGGTCAGAATCAGGGCAACCGGCGCATTGGCAGTGGCGGCGTATGCCCACGCATGAGCGCACTCCACAGCTTCCGCAGGACGAATCACCGTCATGTCCGGAATCGTGCGCAGCATGGTCAGCTGTTCGATCGGTTCATGCGTCGGACCGTCTTCCCCGACAAAGAAGGAGTCATGGGTGAAAACGTAAATCACGGGCAATTTCTGAAGAGCCGCCAGACGGATCGCCGGTTTCATGAAATCGGAAAACACGAAGAAGGTTGAGCTGTATGCCACAGCCGCCCCGTAAAGAGCCATGCCGTTGGCGATGAATCCCATGGCAAGTTCACGCACGCCGAAATGGAAGTTGCGTCCGGTGCGGTTGGACGGCGAAAACCATTCACCGCCTTTGATTTCCGTTTTGGTGGACGGAGCCAAATCTGCGGAACCGCCGTAAAGAGCCGGCATCAGTTCCGCAACTTTCTGCAGAACCGCACCGCTGGATGCACGCGTTGCCGCCGGTTTATCGGTCGGGATAACGGCAAGCAGCTGCTGGAGCAGATCCGCGGGAGCTTCTTTATTCAGCATACGGGACAGCAGCGCGGCTTTTTCCGGATTTGCTTCAACGAATTTCTGAAATTTCGCATCCCAGAGGGCGGCTTCCTGTTCGAGTTCCGCCGTGCGTTTTTCGATCATGCTGCGGACTTCCGCCGGCACATAGAAACTTTCCGCGGGGAAGCCGAGAGCCTGCTTCGCGGCGGCGAGTTCCTCTTCACCCAGCGGTTCGCCGTGACTGCTGGCCTTGCCCGCTTTGCCCGGCGCACCGAATCCGATCGTAGTCTTGCCGATGAGAAGTGTCGGGCGTCCGTCGGAAACAACCGCGGCGGACAGTGCGGCGTCGACCTGCGCGTAGTCGTTGGCATTGCCGCATGTGATCACACGCCAGCCGTATGCTTCAAAACGTTTGCCGACGTCTTCGGTGAAGGTGCCGTCGGTGTCGCCTTCAATGCTGATCTGATTGGAATCGTAGAACACCACCAGATTGTCCAGTTTCTGATTTCCGGCAAAAGAAGCGGCTTCGTGCGATATGCCTTCCATCATGCAGCCGTCGCCGCAGATAACATAGATTTTGCCGTCCAGCAGCCCGGTGCCTTCCAGACCGCAGACCGCCGCAGTGTATTTGGCGGCGACCGCCATGCCGACTCCGGAAGCGAAGCCGGTTCCCAGCGGACCGGTGGTTACTTCAACGCCGTTGGTATGCCCGAACTCCGGATGCCCCGGCGTACGGCTGCCCCACTGACGGAATTCCTTGAGGTCCTCCATGGTAAGACCGTATCCGAAAAGATGAAGCAGGCTGTAAAGCAGCATGGAACCATGCCCGGCGGAAAGAACAAAACGGTCGCGTCCGAGCCATTTGGCATTCTTCGGGTTGTGTTTCATGTGCTTGAACCAGAGATCGAAAGCGAAATCGGCACAGCCCATGGGCATCCCCGGATGCCCGGACTTGGCTTTCTGGATGGCATCCGCAGAAAGAAGCCGGATCGTGTCCGCCGCCAATTTCATCATTTTTTCTTCAGACATTGAAGTTTTCCTTTTTTTAATGTAATTGCTAATTGACAAATTATGATTCGTACGATACAGTACCAATGCAGAAAATGCAAATCAAAAACAGGAAAAAAACCGACAATGTCTGAAAGATTTATTACATCAACTTTGAACCGCAAGGATGAGGAAAGCGAAAAAAACCTGCGTCCGCAGAATTTCGCCTCGTTTCCAGGACAGACCAAAGTGAAGGACCGGCTGGAAGTATATGTCAGTGCGGCGAAGACCCGTAATGAACCGCTGGGACATCTGCTGCTGAGCGGACCGCCGGGGCTGGGCAAAACCACGCTCGCCTACATTGTCGCCAACGAAAAAGGCTGCGGCATCAAGACTTCCAGCGGTCCGGTCATCGAAAAACCCGGCGACCTGGCAGGTCTGCTCACCTCCCTGAATGAAGGGGATATCCTGTTCATCGACGAAATCCACCGCCTGAACACCGCGGTCGAAGAATATCTTTACAGCGCAATGGAAGATTTTTTCATTGACATCATGATTGACCAGGGACCCGGCGCCCGGTCGGTGCGTCTGAACATTCCGCGTTTCACTCTGCTGGGCGCAACCACCCGGCAGGGACTGCTTTCCGCCCCGCTGCGCACCCGTTTTGCCCTGTCCCTGCGCCTGGATTACTACCGTCCGGAAGATCTTCAGCATATTGTGGAACGTTCCGCGGACATTCTGAAAGTGAAAATCGAACCGGAAGGCGCGTTTGAGATTGCACGCCGGAGCCGCGGCACCCCGCGTATCGCCAACAACCTGCTGCGCTGGACCCGCGACTATGCACAGGTCAAAGCCGATGGCACCGTTACGCGCGAAGTCGCTTCCAAAGCGTTGTCCATGCTGGATATCGATGACTGCGGTCTGGACGAAATGGACAAACGCATTCTGGAAGCCATTCTGGTCCGTTTCCATGGCGGTCCGGTCGGACTGAATTCACTGTCCGTGGCGATCGGCGAAGAAGCCGACACCATCGAGGACGTCTACGAACCGTATCTGATTCAGGAAGGCTACATGATGCGGACGGCGCAAGGGCGTCTTGCCACGGAAAAATCCTGGTCGCTGTTCGGGCTGACGCCGCGGGGACGCCGCGGACGCGGTTCCGGAGCCGATGTTCCGGATCTGTTCTGATTCCGGAAATTCCGTGCCGGAAAAAGCTGCCGGAGAGGGAAATACGGCGGTTTTTCTTCCGGCAGACTTGCCGAAATTGGTTCCCGGATAAGTTTTTTTCGTTTTTTTTTAGTTATCCTCTGTGGAAAATGAAAGCAAGTGGCGTTATATTAATCATCTTTATTAGTGGCGTTTCGTGTAACGATTAACGATATAAAACTGGAGAAAAAGAATCATGGCAATTGAAGCATTGCTGGAAAAGGTTCAGATTGATCTGAAAGAGACCGAGCCCTGCACTCGGAAAATGGAAGCGAAATATTCCGCCGATCTGGTGGACGCCGCGTTCAAAGACGCTGTCAAAGAAGCCGGCAAATACGCCCAGCTTCCCGGTTTCCGTAAAGGAAAAGCCCCCGCGTCTCTGATTCTGAGCAAATACAAGGACTACATCATTGACGACGTAACCAAACTGCTGCAGCAGAGTGCGTTCGCCAAACTGTCCGAAAACAAGGATCTGGACATCGTTTCCTACGGTCAGCTCAAAGCCGATGAAAAACCCCAGCAGGGCAAGGAATATACCTTCTCCCTGGATGTGGAAGTCGCCCCGGAATTCGCCATGCCGGAATACAAAGGTCTGAAAGTCGAAGTCAAGGAAGACGAAACTCTCGACCAGCACTATGAAGCACAGCTCAAGTACATCAAGAACCTGTATGCGGAATTCCTGTCCGTGGAAGATCCTTCCGTTGCCGGCGACATGATGAAAGTCTCCTATGACTCCGATTTCGAACTGCCTGCCGATGCCTCCGCCTCCCTCAAACGTGCGGTCAAGAACGAAGAAGGCTGGTTCTATCTGAGCGAACCGGAACAGATTCCCGGAATGCTCAAAGCCATGACCGGCGCGAAAAAAGGCGACGAAGTCAAATTCACGGCAGAATTCCCCGCTGACTGGCGTGAAGCCGGACTTGCCGGCAAAAAAGTCAACTACACGGTCAAAGTGCAGGAAGTTCAGCGCCGCGTTCCGGTTGAATCCGAAGAAAAACTGGCGGAAAAACTCGGCATGGAAAACGTGGAAAAAATGCACGAATTCCTGAAGAAGAAAGCTGAAAACGAACTGGAAGAAAAACGCAAAGCCCAGATCCGCGAAAAAGTCGCGGACATCGTGGTTGATGCCGTGCCGGATTTCGAAATGCCCAAGGGTGTTCTCGGCATGGCTTCCCAGCGTGAATTCTCCCTCATTGCAGACCAGCTGGTCCGCAATGAGGAAGACGTGGAAAAATTCAAGGCGGAAAAAGACAAGCATCTGGAAGACGCCAAGGCGAATGCTGCCAAGAAAATGAAGAAATTCTTCATTCTGCGCAAAATCGCCAACGCGGAAAAAATCACGGTTTCTGAAGAAGAAGTCGATATGCAGATCCGCCAGATGAGCTCGTATCTCGGCTACAAAGAAAAAGATGTCCGCAAAATGCTCGACCGCAACGGTGCCTACTCGGAAATCCAGTCCGATATTCTGATGGCGAAAGTGGTCGATTTCATCGCGGATCAGGCCAAGGCCTGAACCTGAATCGTTCACCAGGGGAGTTTGATTATGTTCAACAGTTATACTATTCCGATGGTCGTGGAACAGACCGGCAGCGGCGAACGCGGATATGATATTTTTTCGCGTCTCCTCAAAGACCGGATTGTTCTGCTCGGTACTGAAATCGACGACGCTGTCGCCAATCTGATTATTGCGGAGCTGCTGTTCCTTCAGAGCGAGGACCCGAAGAAGGACATTGACATGTATATCTGCTCCCCCGGCGGAAGCGTTACTGCCGGACTCGCCATTTATGATGTGATGCAGATGCTGTCCTGCGATGTCAAAACCTATTGCGTGGGACAGGCTGCCAGCATGGGTGCGGTTCTGCTCTGCGCCGGAGCCAAAGGCAAACGCTATTCCCTGCCCAATTCCCGGATTATGATTCATCAGCCCTGGGGCGGCACGCAGGGAACGGCGGCGGATATCGACATTCAGGCAAAGGAAATCCTCAAGATGCGCCAGAAACTCAACGGCATCATTGCCCATCATTCCGGCGTTTCCCTGACGAAAGTCTCGAAAGACACGGACCGCGATTTCTTCATGTCCGCTGATGAAGCCATGAAATACGGCATCATTGACCATGTTCTGGCTCATCGCGACCATGGTCTGGCGGACAATGCCCAAAAGTGAAATCTCCCGCAGGAAAGGATAAGCTGAATTATGTCTCGTGAAAAACAGGATCGCTGCTCTTTCTGCGGACGTCCGGGCTTCACTCCGGAAACCGGACCGCTGATCAAGGCGGGCGACAATGCCATGATCTGCCGTCATTGCGTGGAAGCCTGTCAGCAGATTTTCCAGGAACAGGACGGCACGGTCTCGCCGAACAGACAGACCAGTCTGGCGGATCTGATGCATCAGCCGCTGCCCAAACCGGCTGAAATCAAGGCAGAGCTGGATAAATATGTCGTCGGACAGGATGAAACCAAAAAGATGATTTCTGTCGCGGTGCATAATCACTACAAACGTCTTTTCGGCAAAGGAACAGAATCCGCGGCAGAAGTGGAAAAGGATTTTCCGGATGTCGAGATCGAAAAAAGCAATGTGCTGCTGATCGGTCCGACGGGTTCCGGAAAAACTCTGATTGCCCGCACCCTGGCTCGTATGCTGAACGTTCCGTTCTGCATTACCGATGCCACGACGCTGACCGAAGCCGGATATGTCGGTGAAGATGTGGAAAACATTATTCTGCGTCTGCTTCAGGCAGCAGATTATAATGTGGAACGCGCACAGGTCGGCATCATCTATGTGGATGAAATCGACAAAATTTCCAAGAAAAGCGAAAACGTTTCGATTACCCGTGATGTTTCCGGTGAAGGCGTTCAGCAGGCACTGCTCAAGATTCTGGAAGGAACGGTTGCCAATGTGCCGCCCAAAGGCGGACGCAAGCACCCGAACCAATCCTATATTCAGGTGGACACCACGAACATTCTGTTCATCTGCGGCGGCGCATTTGTGGGACTGGATAAAATCATTCAGCGCCGGATCGGACACCATGTGCTGGGACTGGATTCCGCCAGTGCCGTGAAAGAACAGGAAAAACAGCTGAATCCCGCCCGCATCCTGCGTTCGGTGGAACCCGAAGATTTGGTGCGGTACGGATTGATTCCTGAATTCATCGGCCGTCTGCCGGTGGTTACTTCGCTGGAACCGCTGACCAAAGACGATCTGATGAAGATTCTGACCGAGCCGAAGAATGCTTTGACACGGCAGTATGAAAAACTGCTGGCTTATGAGAACGTCAAACTGAAATTCGAAAAAAGCGCCCTGGAAGCTCTGGCGGACAAAGCAGTCGCCAAAGGCACAGGCGCACGCGGTTTGCGGTCTCTGATTGAAAATATGATGTCGTCCATCATGTTTGATCTGCCCTCCCGCACAGATGTTGCCGAATGCATCATTACGAAGGACACCGTGGAAACGGGAGTTCCCAAGCTCAAAAAGAAAAGTGCGAAATCCTGATTTTCAGATTTCTCATCCGATTTCAACCCCGGCTTTCCTCCGGGGTTTTTTATTGTCCGTGTCAACCGGAGCATATATAAAAAAAGACTGCCCCTCACCCGGAGGAACAGTCCTGAAAAATCAGACGTTGCCGGAATTTTTACGGTTTGACAATCTCCGCTTCCACATCCGAGAAAGTAATATCGGAATTGGCAAGCACGGAAACCACCACCCGGACGGAAGCGACTTCCTTGCCGGCGACTTTGTCCACGACGATGACATCTTTCATTTCGCCGGGAGCGGCGAGCACCTGCACTTTGCCGTTTTTCGTGCTGATGTAGCGAGCCTGGGCATCATACGCATAATAAGAGAACATGATTTTGCCCGTTCCCTTGAAATCGGCTTCCATTTTCAGAGTGTCGCCGGGTTTGGCGGCATACGCACTCTGCGTATAAAACGAGGTGGCGGTTTTCTGAGTCTTGACATTCACGGCAAATTCGCCGTCTTTCTCACCGGCGACCACGGCAGACACCCCGATTCCGGCGGACGCCGCATGATTTTTGACCCAGCCCTTCGGCTGAATCGCATTCAGAACCGATCCTTTGAAATCGCCATTGATTTTCAGTTCGTCATCCGCACAGAGCGAAAGAGCAGCAAACACTGCGGCTGCGGCAAAAAACAGTTTCATGAAATTATCTCCCGAATAAAATCAGCTTAAATTTCCGTAACTTTGCTGGGCATGGCCTGTTCCTGCGCAGGCTCCTGAGGTTCCTCTCCGGCAATGCCGCGAAGCGTGCGGAGCAGACGTGCGCTTTCAATCGCCAGTTTGGAGCTGACCGCATCCGTGTCGCCGATACCTTCCATGACGGCGTTGACCGAACCGAGTTTCTTGCCGTCGCCCGCCACCATGGAAACAGTGATGGAAATGGCATTTTTATCGGTGCGTTTCATTCTCACCAGGCAGAGCGCATCCGCTTTGAGAGCAGAGCAGAGACCGCTGATCTGTTTCTGATTCATGGCGGAACCGCGCGGAATCTGGAGTTTCGTGATTTCCTTCTGAATGGAAGCCGTGTCCAGCATGGTTACTTTGGAATGGGTTGTGAGTTCCGAAAGATAATATTCGTTGAACAGACTGCGGCACATTTCCAATCCGTTGGAAGGATCATCTTCAATATCGGTTACCGCGGCAACCACCGGTTTCTGGGCATAAAGGGCAAACGCGGACAGCAGAGCAGCCGCCGCAATCAGCAGTTTACTGGTCATGATTTCTATTCTCCTGTTAGTTTAGCTTGCAATATATTTAGTAATATAACCTTCAAACAGAAGGAAAGCAACGGAAAAAATAAAAAGTTCGCAGAAAAAAAGTGAAAAAAGTAAGAAGCTGTATCTTTCAAAACCGGAAATACAGATTATATTATGGAATTGAATCTATAAATTTTTTCAGGACATCATAAGGAGAAGTCTGCTGATGAAAGAATACAAGGTAGGAATATTGGGGTTCGGAACAGTCGGAGCCGGCGTGGCGGACTGTCTGCTGAACAATGCCGACGTCATCGCCAAAAGAACGGGGATCAAACCGGAGCTTGCCGGGATCGCGGATCTGGATATCACTACTGACCGCGGCATCAGAATTCCTGCGGGACTGCTGACGACAGACGCCTCCGAACTGATTCACCATGTTGACGTGGTCGTTGAACTGATCGGTGGAACAACCGTCGCGAAAAAGTTCATTCTTCAGGCTCTCGGCGAAGGCAAATCCGTGGTTACTGCCAATAAAGCACTGCTGGCGGAACACGGAGAAGAACTGTTCGCGGCAGCTGAAAAAAACAATGCCGACCTGTATTATGAAGCCAGTGTCGGCGGCGGCATTCCGATCATCAAGAGTCTGCGCGAAGGATTCGTCGGCAACCGCATCGAACGCATTTACGGTATTCTGAACGGAACCTGCAACTACATTCTGACCCGCATGGAACGCGAAGAAATCGACTTTGCTCCGGTTCTGAAGGACGCCCAGCAGCTCGGCTATGCGGAAGCCAATCCGTCGCTGGATATTGACGGCTTCGACACCGCACACAAAGCCGCGATTCTGGCGGCTCTGGCATACGGCAAATGGTTCGGCATGGATCCGGTCTATGTGCAGGGCATCCGCGACGTGACCCTGGCGGACATCAAATTCGCCGGCGAACTCGGCTATAAAATCAAACTGCTTGCCATTCTCAAACAGGATAACGGCAACATCGAAATCCGTGTCCATCCGACCATGATTCCGAAACGCACGCAGCTTGCCATGATCGACGAAGTGTTCAACGGCGTAATGGTTACCGGCGATTATGTCGGCGACACGCTGTTCTACGGCCGCGGAGCCGGACGCAATGCCACCGCCAGCGCAGTCGTTTCCGACATTGTGGACATCGGACTCAACATCAAGGACGCCAAGCCGCGCCGCATTGACTCCTTCCGCGAAGGGATTCAGTTCAAAAACGTGGTGAAAATGGATGAAGTCCGTTCCCGCTATTATCTGCGGATTCAGGTGCTGGACGTTCCGGGCGTGCTGTCGAAAGTTACAGCCATTCTGGGCGAAAATTCCATCAGCATTTCAAGCCTGGTTCAGCGGGAAGGACAGTCGCAGAACAACGTTTCGCTGCTGATCATCACGCATCAGACGCTGGAAAAACATGTCAAGGCTGCCATCAGCCAGATCAATGCGCTTTCCGATGTGCGCGACACGGTCAAATTAATCCGAATTGAGGATATCTGAAATCATGGGACAGCATACCATTGAAAAAATCGGCGGGACCTCGATGAGCCGTTTCGGCGAGGTCATGAACAATGTCATTATCGGCAAGCGCAAAGGCGCGGAACTTTACAACCGCGCGTTCGTGGTTTCCGCATATTCCGGCATTACCAATGCCCTGCTCGAAGACAAAAAAACCGGTGCGCCGGGTGTTTACGGATACATTCTGCACGACAGCAAGGAATGGGAATACGCGCTGGAAACTGTCCGGAAAAAAATGCTGGCATACAACAAATCGTTCGCCGACATCGGACTGGATGTGAAAAAAGCCGATGATTTTGTGAACGACCGGCTCAACGGCATCAAATCCTGTCTGAAATACATCATGTATCTGCGCACGGCGGGACACTCCAAACCGGCGGATTATCTGCCCTCGACCCGCGAATTTCTGGCGGCGGTGGGCGAAGCGCACAGCGCATTCAACTCCGCTCTGATTCTGAAGGCAAACGGCGTCAATGCCCGTTTCGTTGATCTCTCCGGCTGGATGTCCATGGAAGTGCAGACGCTGGATCAGGCGATTCTGAACGCATTCAAGGATGTGGATTTCGCCACGGAAATGCCGATCGTTACCGGCTATGTCAAATATGATGAAGGCATCATGCGTCATTTTGACCGCGGATACAGTGAAATCACGTTCAGCCGGCTGGCGGTTCTGACCCAGGCGCGCGAAGGCATCATTCACAAGGAATTCCATCTTTCCACGGGCGACCCGAAACTGATAGGCGTGGACAAGGTCAAAATCATCGGCAACACCAATTTCGACATTGCCGACCAGCTGTCTGACATGGATATGGAAGCGATTCACTCCAAAGCCGCCAAAGACATGGAACTGCGCAATATTCCGATCCGCATCAAAAACGCCTTCGACCCGGAACATCCCGGAACCCTGATCAGCCGCGATTACGTGTCCCCGGTTCCGCGCGCGGAAATGATCTGCGGACGCAGCGACCTCATTGCTCTGGAAGTGCATGATCCGGAAATGGTGGGCGAAATCGGTTATGACTACAAACTCTGCCGCTGTCTGGCAGATTTCGGAATCAGCTACATTGCCAAGAACACCAATGCGAACACCATCACGAATTATGTTCCGCAGAAAGCAAAGTATCTGGATGAATGCAAGGCTGCGCTCCGCCGGGAATTCCCCCACGCGACCGTTTCCACTCAGCCGGTGGCGATCGTTTCGGTGATCGGCACGAACATGAAGATCCCCGGATTCCTTGCCCGTGCCTCCAAGGCGCTGTATGAAGCGGACATCAACGTGCTGGCTCTGGATCAGGTAATGCGTCAGGTCAACATTCAGTTCATTGTTTCCCGCGATGACTTCAAGAAAGCCCAGATCGCGCTTCACCGTGAATTTGTGGAAAAAGCATAAACATAAGGAATGAAATCGTTATGAGTCTGATTTACATTCACTGCAAAACGGATGCCGGAATCCTTTATGCCGATTCCCCGGACGCGCTGAAAAATCCTGAAATCCGGACTCTGACGGGTCAGGCGGCAGAATGCCCGCTGATCCGGGAGCAGAAACTGGAAAACGGCTCTCTCCGTTACTGGTTTGACGCCGCCCGGCTGGAACGCTGGACTCCGGACACGCCGGTTCTTTATGAACTGACTGCGGACGGAATCAAAGAGCGTTTCGGTTTCGTGGAACTGCGCCCCGAATCGAACCGGGCAATTCTGCTGAACGGAAGTCCCTGCTATCTGCGCGGTTACATCCGCGGCATCGTCGCCCATGAACACCCGAACATGACGGGAGGCTCGCTCAAGGAGGCGGCGGTCAAAAATATCCGGCAGGCAAAGAAATACGGGTTCAACTTGGTTCGTTTCCACAGCACGATTCCAACTCCGGAATTTGTGGAAGCCGCGGACGAGGAAGGTCTGTTCATTCACATGGAAATCGGTTTTGCCTACGAAACGAGCGAACAGGGAACCAAGAAAAATCTCTCCATGGACAACAAGGCGTGGAAGGAAACAATTCTGCGCTACCGCAATCATCCGTCCGTGGCAATTTTCTGCATCGGCAACGAAATGCACAATTCCGGACATTTCAAGGAAGTTCATGCTCTGTATGAACAGGGGCGGGAACTGGCGCCGGGCAAACTGATTATGGACAACTCCGGCTGGGGTGAATTCGACCGTCAGACGGCAGATGTCTATTCGCAGCATATTGCGTATTTCTTCCCGTTCAAACATCATGCGGAAATGTTTCATCAGGATGCTCCGTGGCGCATGAACGGTTCCGCGTACGACGAAATGCTGGACGTCGAATGCAAAGGCGGCGGGCTGGCAGCGGCGGTACACCGGACGATTGTTCCCGCCAAGCCGGTACTGGCGCATGAAGCAATGCATTATATTGAAATTCCGGACTACAAAGCGCTGGAAAAGAAATTCGATGATTTCTGTGCCAGAGTCGGCAAAGAATATCTGGAAGCCAACGGCATCAAAAAACCGCGTTACATGACCGAGCTGCCGAAACTGATCGAGCGCAAAGGTCTGGCGCACAAAATGCCGGACTACATTGCGGCTTCCCGGAAATTCAAAATGGCGGCAATCAAGCAATACATGGAAAAATGCCGCATGTCGGATCTGTGCGGTTTCGAAATGCTCCAGTTTGCCGATTGTCTCAAATACGAAAACAAGAACGGCATTGTGGACTTTTTCGACGATGACAAGTATTTTCCGCCGGCATGGCTGCTTCAGTTCAACGGCAATGCCGCGCTTCTGGCGGATTTTGAAACCGAAGTGTATTTCTACGGAGATCAGATCCGGGGAAAAATCTTCATTTCCGATTTCCTGCAGGAACCGTCCGTCACGGGCGGCGAACTGCATCTGTCAGTGAAAAAAGCGGACGGAACCATCCTGCCGGTTTACGACGGACATAACGTTACGCTGGTCGGCGGGCTGCAGCAGATTGCCTCGTTCGAGTTGAGTTTCGACGAAGAGGAAGCGGCGCAGAAAATTGAATTCTGCGCGGAATTCACTGCCGGGGATATTCATCTGACCAACAGCTGGAATCTGTGGCTGTATCCGCATAAAAAAGTGGAACGTCTGCCGGAAACCCGGCTGAAAAGTCCGCTGCTGAATGCCATCCTGCACGAAAATCCGGCGGCAGAAAACGTAGCCGGCGCAGTTGTAACCGATGTTCTGGATGATCAGGTCTTTGCCGATCTGGAAGCCGGGAAAACGGTGATTCTGCTGTACCACCGGGATGCACCCGGACATCAGTATTATCTGCCGGGCGCGCTGGAACGGTTCAAACCGTGTATCTGGGACCGCGGCAGCAATCTGGGCGGCATCATTTATTCCGGAGAACTGCAGAAAGCGCTGGCGTCGGACCGCTATTTCGACATGAACTGGTACAGCCTGCTGGAGGGCGGCTACAAAGTGTGCCTGGATGATTTCCCGGCGCCGGTGCAGGAAATTGTCTGCGGTGTGGACAAGCCTGTACGCGACCGCATGAAAGGACTGGTCAACGGGATCAAGGATTTCATTGATCAGGACACGTTCCGGAATTTCTCGCATCTGTTCAGTGTGAAAACCGGCAAAGGAATGCTGGTGGTCTGCACCCTGATGCTCTCGGATGCACAGAACCCGGTTACGGAGAACTTCATTGCCGAACTGTTCAACCATACGGAAGAACTCTGCCGGACCGACAAGACGGTTGCGCTGGATGTACTGAAAAAATATCTGGCGGAAGAAACGGCGAAAGGCGTCCGCAAAGAAGACGTCATGAACCATTTCTGGGAAATCGACAACAAACTGGTGGAAGACACGCTGTTCTGGGAACAGACGGGTCTGGATCTGACCAAAATCCAGTAAGACATCATCAGGACAGAGAGAGAATCAGCACATGAGCGGGACAGCCGATACAGACATGATCAGCGGACAGGAAACCGGATTCCGATTCCGGCTCCGCAGATGGTGGCCGGTATGGTGTTTTCTGGCAATTGTGCTGATTGCCCTGCCGGCAGTTTTCTCGGATGTGCTGCCGCAGCGGGACGTGGCGTTCCGCTACGCACCGATGGCGGAAGCCTTCCGCAAAGGAGATTGGAGTTTTGCCTTTCATCCGCGGACCGGACTTCTGCACACGTTGACAGCCGGAATTCTGGCGGCGGTTTTCCAGTGCGGCGGTTTTCTGGCATGTAAACTTTCCAGTGTCCTGTTCATGGCTCTGGGAGTCTTTCCGCTCTACGGACTGGTTCGCCGGATTTATTCGCGCGGCATGGCGGAAATCTGCACTGCGGGTTTCATCTTTGCCTCACAGCTGCAGAGACTGGGCTGGAGCGGACTGCGGGATTCGCACAAAACTTTCCTGATTCTGCTGGCGGCATACGCTCTGGTGGTGATTTATCAGGAACGCGGCAGATGGTCCGGCTATCTGTGGCTGGGAATTGCCGCAGGTCTGGGGATCATCACACGCGGCGACCTGTCGCCGTTCATGGGACTGCTGTTTTTCTGGGGAATGGTGCTGGAACTGAACCGCAAATGTTTTCCCTTGCGGAGTCTGGGGGGAGCGGGACTTGCCATTCTGATTACCTTGCCGTCGATCTGGATCAATTATGCGGTGGCGGGTGTTGCCGTTCCGGAAATCCGTTATGCCATGCTGTTCGCAAAGATCATGCACCGGCAGCTTGGATTGACGGATGTTCTGCTGCTTCTGCCGGCGGGACTGTGTTTCTGCTGTGCCGGAGCCTGGGTTGTCCGGAAAATTGCGGACTGCCGTTTCCGCGGAAAAGTTCTGGCGACAGTGATCTTTCTGTTTCTGCTGGTCGTTGCCCGCAGAATGGCGTCCTTGTCGTTTCTCTGCACGGAACCGATCCCCGATTACATCGGTTCCATCGTGAAAGGATTTTTCCCGGTTTTCGGATTTTTTGCGGTGATCGGAATAGCGGTTCGGCTGTACCGGAAAGAATGGAGACAGGAAGAAACCATTCTGGCGGTTCTGCTGTTCGGACATACCTTGCTGGTCTGCGTCTCCATCATCCTGTTTGACGGTTATCTGTATGTGTCGCCGCGTTATCTGATTCCGGCGGTGCCGCTGGAATTTGCATGGACGGCAGCCGGGGTGCTGTACCTCTGGGACGGGATTCACTGTCTGCTGCGCGGACATTTCACCCGGACGCTGCGGATTGCGGGGATTCTGGGCATTCTGGCGGCTATGGGAGGATTTCTGTACGATTTCTACCGCCCCGCCATCAAGGAACGCTGTGATAAAAAATGTATCCGGGAACGGAAAGCCTTTGCGGAACTGGTGCAGATCATCCGGAATGATTACCGTGGTCCGGCGTTTGACCGTCCGCCGCTGGAACTGGAGAAATACAATCCGAAACACCGTCCTGCCATTGCATTTCTGCAGTATTATGAACTGTTCGGAAAAACCGGTCCGAATCACGGGCGGGTAACTCTTGCGGCGTATCTGGCAGAAGGCCGTCCGGTATTCCCGGCGGATGATGCGGACTACATTCTGGAAAAATGTTCGGAAAAGAATCAGCTGCCGGAAAATCTGGAATTCATGGCGGACTGGAAATTCGGGAAAGATGCTTATCGGTTATGGAAACGGAAAAAACAATGATCATGAAGAATCAGGGAAGACTGCGGGTCTGGATTCTGCTGCTGTCGGATCTTGTTGCGCTGTACGGAATTCTGGCTGTGGTGCTGTTCTGTTATCAATGCGCGGGAGCCGACTATTCGCTGACTGTGCTGAAAGACCTCTGGCCGCTGCCGCTGGCAGTTATGATGTGCAATCAGATTTCGCGTCTGTACGGAGGCAGTTTTTTCTATCCGGGAGCGGGATGCGCACCCGTGGAGGAGTTGAAACGGCTGACCATATCGGTACTCGGCGGTTATGTTCTGCTGTTTGCCTATCTGTCGCTTTCGCGTTCCAGTGAAAGTTATACCCGGCTGGGACTGCTGCTCTCCATGCTGATTTCCATTCTGCTGCTGCCGATCATCCGGTACTGGGTGCGCTGTCTGCTGAAACGCTGTCATATCGGGCAGATCCCGGTTCTGGTGGCAGGAGCGGGGCAGACGGCACGCATTGTGGGACAGGAATTGAAGCGGGATCGTTTTTTCGGTTTTCAGGTGGCAGGTTATCTGGATGATGATCCGGCGAAGCGGAATGCGGAACTGCCGGACGGCAAAGTGCTTGGCACGGTCTCCGAAGCGGCGGAAATCGCCGGAAAGCTCGGTGTGGATTATTTCATCAGCACACTGCCGGTGGAAGCGACGGAACGGCATCTGGATTCCTGGCTGAGATATTTCCGCAGTATTCTCATCATCCCTGCCAGCAAAGTGTCGCCGATTCTGTGGACACATCCGCTGGATCTGCACGGTCTGGGTGCGCTGGAAATCGGCAACCGGCTTCAGCGTCCCCTGCTCCGTTACGGCAAATGCTGCTGCGAATTTGTGATTGCAGTTCTGGCAATCATCTGCCTTTTTCCAGTCTGTCTGCTGCTTGCTCTGCTGGTCAAATGCACCAGCCGCGGTCCCATTTTCTACCGGGCGAAACGGCTGGGTCTGCACGGGAAGAACATAGAAGTCTGGAAATTCCGCACCATGTATGCGGATGCGGATCAGAAGCTGGAAAAAATGCTGGCGGAAAACCCGGAACTGGCGCGGGAATGGAAGGAAAATTTCAAGCTGAAGGAAGATCCGCGCATTACGCCGCTGGGAAAATTTCTGCGCAAGACATCTCTGGATGAACTGCCGCAGTTCCTGAATGTGCTGCGCGGGGAAATGGCGGTCATCGGGCCGCGCCCGATTGTGCAGAAGGAAGTTGCCTATTACGGGAAGCATTACGAAGTCTTTTCCCGCGTCAAACCGGGCATCACGGGACTCTGGCAGGTTTCCGGACGCAGCGACACCACCTACGAACGGCGCATCGCGCTGGATATGTATTACGTCAACAACTGGTCCATCTGGCTGGATTACTACATCTTTCTCAAGACCGTGAAAGAAGTGCTGATCTGCCGGGGAGCGAAATAATCATGAGTAAAACTGCCCTGATTCATTACTGGCTGACGAACATGCGCGGCGGCGAAAATGTCTTCGCCGAATTCTGCAAACTGTTTCCCGACGCCGATATTTTCACCCACGCCTGGAACCCGGAAAAAGTCCGGGAACCGTTCAACACCCACAAAATCACGGAAACATTCATTTCGCGTCTGCCGTTTGCCCGGACCAAGTGTCAGATTTATCTGCCGCTGATGCCGGCGGCATTGAAAAGTCTGGACCTGAGCGGATATGATCTGATTCTGAGCAGTGAATCCGGTCCCAGCAAGGGAATTTGCAAACCCGCGGGGGCGCGCCATGTCTGTTACTGCAATACGCCCATGCGTTATGTCTGGGATATGTTCGATGATTATTACCGGGCGACCGGCATCGGCGGAAAAATTGCCATGCTGACGTTCAGGAATTATCTGCGGAAATATGATTTGAAGTCTGCGGAAAACGTGGACCAGTTCCTTGCCAACAGCGGTTTTGTGGCGGAACGGATCAAACGCATCTACGGACGCGATTCCATTGTGGTGTATCCGCCGGTGGACACCGATTACTTTGTCTGCGATCCCGCTGACGAACCGAAGGATTATTACCTGGTTGCCGGACAGCTGATTTCGTATAAACGTCCGGAACTTGCGCTGCGCGCCTGTCTGAGAATGAACCGGAAAATCGTATTTGTCGGCGACGGACCGATGCGTCCGGTACTGGAAAAAGAAGCGGCGGGCAATCCGAATGTGATTTTTGCCGGACGTACACCCCGTCCCCGTCTCCGGCAGTATTACGCCGAAGCCAGAGCGCTGATATTTCCGGGAATTGAAGATTTCGGAATTGTGCCGCTGGAATCGCAGAGTGTCGGCGTTCCGGTCATTGCTCTGGGTATTGGCGGCGCGCTGGAAACGGTTGCAGAAGGAAAAACCGGAGTATTTTTCCCGGAACCGACCGTGGATTCGCTCTGTCATGCCATTGAAGATTTCGAAAGCCGGAGTTTTGACAAACAGGCGATCATTCAGCACGCCAGGGGATTCCACCGGGATGTGTTTGTCCGGAAAATGCGTGAAGTTCTGAATCTGAAGTAAGCAGGCGTCAAGATGATTTTCAATGGTCCAGTTCCGCCGGAAAATCAGAAAAAATCACAGCATTACTATAAACTGTTCCTGACCTTCAACGGCTTTGCCTACATGTGCCTGGGTGAAACCGTCATCATCCTGATTGCCTTGCAGCTGGGCTGTTCCGACGGAATTGTTGCCGCGCTGGGAGCAATGGTCTACTTCGGTTTTCTGCTGCTGCCGCTGGGAAAATATGTTGCCTCGAAAGTCGGAGCGGCGCGCAGTCAAAGTTTCTTCTGGGTAGCGCGTAATCTGGCGGGAGTCATGGTTGCGCTGTCCGTTCCGGTATCGCTGTACGGCAATCAGCTGACAGCTGTGGCGATGCTGCTGACCGGCGGATTTTTCTTTTACGGGTTCCGGGCGGCAGGTGTGATTCTTTCGCAGCCGCTGCTGGGAGAAATCACTGCTCCGGCGGAACGGTCCAAGTTCATTGCCGCGACTCAGAGTATCGGGTTCGGTTCCAGCTGCATGGCTCTGCTGCTGATCGGCATCATCTGCCAGTTCACTCATAATGTCTGGGTGCTGATGTGCATTGCGCTGTTCGGGTCATCGCTGGGCATCACGTCATCGCAGTACATCCGGAAGATCGACGAATCCAGTATGCTGCGTGAATCTGCATCGCGGCCGGTTTTCAAGGAAATCGGCAAAGCATTGCAGGAAAGTTCCATCCGCAAACAGGTTGCGGCGACATTCGTGATCAACATCGCGAACATCATGCTGATTCCGGTATCGCTGATTGCCATCAAACGCGGATTCGGAATCAGTAACGCCAATGCGGTTTTCTTTTCTCTCTTCCAATGGGTATTCTCCATAATCGGGTCATGGATTGCCACCCGGCTGGCGCGGAAAATGGGACCCCGGCGCGTTGCCATTGTCGGTTATCTGCTGATTTCCACGATTGCGCCGCTGTGGTTTGTGCTGTCCGGCGCATTCGGCTCGGTGTGGCGGATTTTCCTGTTGACTCCATTTCTGATCGGCGGTCTCAGTTTCGCCATGATGAGCAACTCCATGATTCATTATTTTCTCCAGAATGTGGATGAAGACAAGCGGGTTGTGGTTTCCCTGCTGATTTCCACAGCTTCCGGCGTGGGCGCAGGCTTGACGGGTCTGGCGATCACGGGGGCGCTGCTGACGTGGCTGGAACGCAGTTATACGGGTGCGCCGTTCCCGGAAACCTACCGCATCTATTTTCTGCTGGCAGGAATCATCCTGCTGCCGGGTATTCTCCTGCTTTCGGCACTGCGTCCCCTGCCGGTGGAAAAACGCATGATCCGGAAAACCTGGCTGGATTTTCTGTGGTGATTTCCGGATTTTGAGCTGAAAAAACCGGAATCCGTTTTCCGGACTCCGGTCGATAGAGGTCTTTGAATGACCGCTTAAATCAGAGATGCTGCCCAGCGGGCGGTCTCTTCAATGGCTTCTTCCGGGGTGCAATGCGGTTTGTAGCCGAGATCACGCACCGCTTTTTCGATGGTGAAGCACATGTGCGTGGCAAGGAACTGCATTCCGATATCATACGCTTCGCCTTCATATTTCTTCAGCATGTCCGCCAACGGCATATGATTCAGATGAACCTTCCGTCCCAGAGCCGCCGCCGTGATTTCATGATAACGGTTGAGCGTAACCGCATGGCTCAGACAGATATTATAGATCTGTCCGATGCTGCGGTGCGGCACTTCTGCCGCCAGCAGGAAGGATTTCGCCAGATCCAGCACATGAACCGGCTGAAGCAGTGCCAGACCGTTGTCCGGCACATCCAGCGTTTTTTCCGCCAGAATATCCGCAATGTAATCCTTGCGGCGGCCGCCCTGATTGTCCAGCGGCAGCAGACCGGGACCCGTGATATAGCAGGGACGGATCACCGTGGCAGGGAAGCCTTCCGTATGGAACAGGCGCATCACTTCCGAATCCACATCCGCTTTCTGCCGCCAGCCGCTGGATCTGTTGAATCCGACATACGGCGCGGTTTCATCGCACGGAATAAACGGCAGCGGCGCATAACCGCCCGTGGAACTGCAGTGTATGTAGTGTTTAAGCCCGTCGGCATATTTGCGGATCAGGGCAATGCTTTCCAGCGTGGGGACGGTATCCACAATCAGATCGTAACGCTCCGCCAGAATATTCTTCATGGCGGTTTCATCTTTCTTGTCCGCCGTAACCGTTTTCACCTTTTCCACCTCCGCCAGAAAGTTTTTCTTCTGTCCGCGGCAGCAGATCGTAACTTCATGTCCGGCATTCAGCAGCTGAAGCACAATATTATGT
>CAKUJH010000027.1 GCA_934661375.1 uncultured Victivallales bacterium | reverse complement strand
ACCAAAAATTACAAACCGTATGCCTGTTATTATATGGGCTTGTTCTTCAAGGGAGATGTAGACAACCAGCCGATTGATTTCCGTTACATCGGGCTGCACAGGACGGCGTTTCAGTACTTCGATCATTTCCGGTTCGTTGACTTGTCTGCCGCGGCCGGTATTGAGGAAAAAGCCGCCCTGCGGCATGGATTTCAGCAATGCACCGTCAATGCAGCCGACATTGTCATCGCGGTCCGGCAGATGGTTGCTGACCACATCGGACACGGCAAACGCCTCGGCGAAACTGATGGTCCGTTCCGCCACGGGGGAAGGGATGCCGATCACGTTGAGCCGGTAATTCTTCAGCATTTCCGCAACCCGTGTGGCTACGGCGCCCGTGCTGCCCAGAAGCGTGACAGTTGCGCCGAACGCACCGCGGCCTTTGCTGCGTTCGCTCCAGTTCTGCCGGCTTCGACCCGTGCGGATCAGCTGGTAAAAATTCTTCAACCCCAGAATGATGGCGGAAACCGTGTATTCCGCCACGGGGACGGCATTGGCTTTCCACGCGCTGACCACATGCACTCCGCGCACAAACAACGGACGCGCAAAGTTGTCTGTTGCGCCGGCTCCGTAGAAAAGAACTTTGAGGTTCGGAAAATATGCTGCCCATTCTTCTTCGGACAGACTGCCGCAACCCCAGGTGCTGAACAGAAATTCCACCTGTGAAAAATCTTCTTTCCCCAGATCCTGTTTTCCGATCACGCGGTCCGGCAGCTCCACCATGCTGCGGAGTCGGGCAATGGTTTCATGGTTGTATACCGAGAAAATGGATTTCGGATTTTCTCCGTAAAATGCGGCTTTTTTCATTATGCAGCCCCTTCAGATGCAGACATATTATTCATTGTTTTTTGCAGTCCCGCCGCAGTTTTGCAAAATGACTGAACGGTACCATTGCCGCCATATTATATGCATATTTCTGGTTTTGTCAATGAAAACTTTCGAAAAAAAACAGGAAAAAATGAGAGTTTGGAAAAATTTTGTCAGGTATCTGCGGAAAAATTTCAATTCCGCGTTTGAAAAAAATGCAGAAGCGTGTTATTGTATGGGTTCGAGGGTTCTGATTATAAAATAAGAAATATGAAACCAAAAGGTGTTGTGCAATGTTTACAGTGTTCAGTGTGATTCTCTACACTGCAGTGGTGCTGATCGCTCTGCTGCTGATCGGTCTGGTTCTGGTTCAGCCTTCCAAAGGCGGCGGTTTCGGCTCTGCATTCGGCGGCGTCGGTGAAAGTGTGTTCGGCGCACAGGCGATGGGACAGCTCTCCAAGATAACGGTGGTTCTGCTGACTGCGTTTTTTGTCTGCACTCTGCTGCTGGCTGTGATTACCGGACACCGCGTCAAGAATGCGTCCTCCAGCGGCTCCGTTCTGCTGAACAAAACGGAAGCGGCGGCTCCGGCTGCGAAGGAAGCTGCGCCTGCTCTGTCTGCGGGAAAAGCTCCGGAACCGGTGAAAAATCTTTCCGCTCCGGCCGAAAAAGCGTCAGCTCCTGCCAAAAAGTAAGACTGGAAAGGAACAGGTTTCATGAACGTTTTGGTATTGGGCAGCGGCGGACGCGAACATGCCATCTGTCGCGGTTTAAGTTTGAGTCCGGAAGTGAAGAAGCTGTATTGCGTACCGGGTAATCCGGGTATCGCACAGATTGCGGAATGTGTCAGTTTGCCCTCCGGAGACAATGAAGCGGTTGCGGATTTCGCGGCGGACAAGAAGATTGATCTGCTGGTGGTCGGACCGGAACTCCCGCTCTGTCAGGGTGTTGCCGATGCTGTCCGGGCGAAGGGAATTCCCGTGTTCGGTCCTTCGAAAGCTGGTGCGCGGCTGGAAGGCAGCAAAGATTTCTCCAAACAGTTTATGGTGAAGTATGGTATTCCGACTGCCAAATATGCCAGTTTTTCGGATTGTGATGCCGCACTGAAATATGTTGCGGATGAATATGCTGCCGGTCGCGGCGTGGTGGTCAAGGCGGATGGTTTGGCTGCCGGAAAAGGCGTGATTGTCGCGGCAAATCAGCAAGAAGCCGAAGATGCGGTTCGTTCCTGTTTCTCCGGCACGTTCGGCGCGGCGGGCAATCTGGTGGTTCTGGAAGAACTGCTGGAAGGGGAAGAAGCCTCGATTCTGGCGTTGACGGACGGAAAGACCATTGTCCCGCTGGTGTCGTCGCAGGATCATAAACGGCTGCTGGATCATGACTGCGGTCCGAATACGGGCGGCATGGGGGCTTATTCTCCTGCGCCGGTGGTGACGGATGCTCTGATGAAGGAAGTTGCGGAACAGGTGCTGAATCCGTTCCTGAAAGGTGTTCAGACGGAACAGCTGGATTACCGCGGTATTATTTACGCGGGAATCATGGTCACGAAAAACGGTCCGAAAGTGCTGGAATTCAACGTTCGCTTCGGCGATCCGGAAACGGAAGCCATTCTGCCGCGGCTGAAAAGCAGCCTGTTCGATGTTCTGTACAAAACAGCCAACGGCGAACTCTCGCAGGCGAAAATGGTCTGGAGTGAAACTCCGTGCGTCGGCGTGGTGATGGCGTCCGAAGGATATCCGGGAACGCTGAAAAAAGGATTCCCGATTGAAGGAATTGCAGACGCTGAAGCTGCCGGCTGCATTGTGTTTCATGCGGGAACTGCGCTGAAAGACGGTCGTATTGTCAATTCCGGCGGACGGGTTCTGGTGGTTTCTGCGGAAGGCGCAACGGTGGAAGAAGCCGTGAAGAATGCGTATGCCGGTGTCCGGAAAATTCATTGGCAGGGGGTGCAGTACCGTACGGATATTGCGTACCGCGCCATCAACCGGAAATAAAAAAAGATGATTTTTTTGAAGAAATCCCCTTGCATGTTGAAAAAGGTGGATTAATTTACAGGAAAGAACAACAAAATTTAAAGGAGATATGGAAAAATGAAAAAAATTCTGGCGGCATTTGTAATGGTTGCGGCGGCTGTGATGATGACAGCCTGTTCCTCAATTGATATGGCCACTACTTTCAACAATCAGAAAATCACGGATGTTCCGAACACGGTCAGCGTGGAACACCTCAATGCGGAAATCTGGGGTATTTACCTGTTCAATCTGCCGCTGTTCACCGGCAGCAGCAAACAGCCGGGACGCTGTGCGGTATTCACCGATACGGTTCGCGTGGACAATGCGGTTTCGATGCTGACCAAGAAAGCCAGCACGGATGAAGCAACTGCTGTTACGGGTCTGGTTTCCCGCCGCACCAGTCTGTGGCTCCCCATTTTCCTGGTTCTCTGGTATAATGAGGTTCAGGTCAGCGGCAACGTGATTCGCTGAGGCCAATCTGAAAAATAAGTTCATCAGGGGAGCCTTCTGCGAAAGGAAGGCTCCTTTTGCATATCTGCCGGAAACGGCGGAGGAGTATTATGATACCCAAGGAAATCAAAGCCAGGTATTCCTGCCGGAGGAAAAGTGATTTCGTCACTTATTTCGCCATCTGTTTTTTCTTTGTGATCGTGGCTTTGGAATTGTATCTGATTCTCTGGATCCCGATACAGCTGCGCCGGGAAGGCGTGCTTCAGAAGCATGTAGCCAAAGAGCAGATGAGCAAAAAAGTGGATGCTTATCGGGGCAATATGCGCGAACTTCAGAAATATTTGCTGAACGATGAACAGAAGAACCGGCGTGACATAGCACTGAAAAGAGGGGAAGTTACTCTGGCGCAGAACATGCTGGATATGTATGCCAATTATATCCGTATGCATCAGGACCGGCTGTCTTTGCCGGAAATTCTGGAAATCACGGCTTTACTGGATCGTTACGGTGTACTGCTGGAATACTGGAAAAATCAGAATTTCGCTTTTGTCCGGAATGAGATTTCTCTTCAGAAGGGCATGGAACTTATTGAGAAGAAGAATGGTCTGTGATTTACCGGTTCCAGGACATTTACAAGGAAAGTACAGAAAATGCAGAATTTATTCAAAGACCGCCCTGTTATATTTTTTGACCTCGAAACCACCGGGGTCAACCTGCTGACGGACCGGATTGTGGAGATTTCCGTGCTGAAAATTTCTCCCGACGGAACCCGTCAGACCCGTACCCGCCGTCTGAATCCGGAAATGCACATTCCGGAAGAATCCAGTGCTGTGCATGGGATTTATGATAAGGATGTGGAAAATGAACCGACTTTCCGGGCAATTTCCAAAAATCTTTATATCTTTTTTGAGGATTGCGACCTGGGCGGCTACAATATCCTGAAGTTTGACATTCCGATGCTGACGCGCGAATTTGCCCGTGCCGGCTTGACGTTCACGACAGCCAACCGGAAGATTGTGGATGCCTACAATATTTTCTGCCGGATGGAGCCGCGCAACCTTTCCGCCGCCTATAAGTTCTTCACCGGCAAAAACATGCAGGGTGCGCACAGCGCGGAAGCCGATACGCTGGCGACATACGAAATTTTTGAAGGCGAGATGCGGAAATATTCGCAGTATACCAAAGAACAGCTGCCGGAAGATGTGGAAAAATTCCCGGAAACACTGGATGAAATCCATAAATTCTGCAATCAGAATCAGATGACTGCTGTTGATCCGGAAGGCCGTTTCCGCTGGAAGAACGGCGAAGCCGTGGTCGCGTTCGGGCGCAATGCAGGAACTCCGCTCAAAACGCTGGCGACGGACAATCCTGATTTCCTGCGCTGGATTCTCCGTTCTGATTTTTCTCCCGAAGTCAAAAAAATCGCTTCGGACGCCTTGAAAGGGGTTTTCCCGGTCAAAGAAAGTTGAGGCTCCGTGATGGATCGTGAATATAAAAGTCTGCTGAGCCTGCTGGACGATGAAAATGAACAATCCGCTTCACTGGCGATGGCGGAACTGCTCCGGCGGGATGAAAAACAACTGGAACCGGTACTGCGTAAACTGCAGGAAAGTTCTGATCCGCGTCTGCGCAAACGGATTCATCAGCTGCAATCCACCATGTTTCTGCGCCGCCGCCGGAAATCATTGTCCGCCTGTCTGTCCAGCCGGAATCTGAACCTGCTGGAAGGTCTGTTTCAGCTTCATCTGCTGTGGTTTGACAACGATTCCCCGGATGCCCTGCGGAAACAGTGGGAAAAACTGATAGCCGAGGCAGTCAAATTCACTCCGGATACGCTGGAATCTCTTGCCATGTTCATGCGGAAAATGGATTTCCGCTGCGCGCATAAAGATGACTTGGAACCGGAACATCTCTGCATCGGAACCATTATGGACGAGGCGGCGGGAGCGGATTTCATGCTGTGCGCCATTGCCGCTCTGATCGGCGGGCGTTTCGGTTTGCGTCTGCGGATAACCCAGTCTGCCGAAACGGATTTCATTCTGCTGGATGAACATGAGAACATCCTGATCCCTGCCAATGACTGGGATTACATGCCGTTTGATCAGACCCACTATGCGTTTGAATTCTGGTCTGTCCCGATGCTGCTCCGGTATGCCGCCGCCTTGCTGTTCACCTGTTCGGTCAGTGCGGACAGTTTCCGCTATGTATTCACGATCGGCTCCTGTCTGGGCGGTCCGCAGGCGGAACAGGACGGTCCGGTTTTTCTGCCGTATCCCTACGGCAGCGATAAGCAGGTCTGATTATTTGCGTCCGAACCGGCGTTCGATTTCATTCATGGAAATGTTCAGAATGGTGGGGCGCCCGTGCGGACAGGCAAACGGCAGATCGCAGTAGGAGAGCTGTTTCAGCAGAGCAAGAGCTTCGCCCATGGTGAGAACATCGTTGGCTTTGACTGCCGCCTTGCAGGCGCACATGGCGATCTGTTCATAATCAATACGGTTTCCCGGAGTGCCGCTTTCCGCCAGATTGGACAGCATGTCTTTGAACATGCTTCCGGAACTTTCCTGCGAAAGAGCCGCGGGAATGGCATTGAGTTTGACCGTGTTTGCGCCGAACGGCTCCGCTTCGAATCCGAGTTTTTCCAACAGAGACGAATTTTTGCGGATGAAGGCAATTTCGGAACGGGAAAGTTCCAGCGTTACGGGAATCAGCAGACGCTGGGAAAGTGTGCCGTCCACACCTTTCAGAATTTTTTCAAAGAGAACCCGTTCATGGGCGGCGTGCTGGTCAATCAGGATAAGTCCGTCGGATTTTTCTGCGATAATGTAAGTATTGTTCAGAATGCCGATGATGCGGAGTCCCAGTTTGTTTTCTGTTTTTTCGGCAGACGGGGACGAAACCGGTGCGGGCTGCGGAGCCGCCGCCTTTTCAAAACCGGGCAGTTCCAAAGCCTTCTGCAGTTCCGGCATCAGACTGCGCGGCGTGTAATCCAGAAAAGCCGATTTGAGAACGGCGTCAATCACGGAAAAGTCTTCCGTGACCGGCATTTCCTCCGGAGGTATATTTTCCGGAACAGTCTGCGGCATATGGTCTTCCTGCGGCTGCGCCTGGTTCATTTCAGGGAAGGGAGCAGGGGAGACTGCTTCCGGTGAGAACATTTTTTCTTCTGCCAGGGGCTGTTCCTGCCGGGAAACGGTTTCCTGCTCGAAAACCGAAACTTTGCCCATGGACAGAATGGATGAACTGTCGGATTGCCGCAAGGCTTCGGCAACCGCCATGCGCACTGCCGCAATGACTTCAAATTCCCGCGAGAAACGCACTTCACGTTTGGCTGGATGCACATTGACGTCCACCAGCGCAGGATCCAGTTTGATGAACAGAATGCACGGCTGATAGCGGCCCCGGTCGAGTACCGGTCCGCATCCTTCCCGGATGGCGCGGTAAATTCCCTGGGATTCCACCGGCCGTCCGTTGACAAACAGCCGCTGTTCCGCACGTGTCGGACGGGTGCAGGAACGACGGGCGATGTATCCGGAAATTTCTATGCCGTGTTCGGCTGCGGACAGCGGAATCATGGCATCCGCGTAGTCCCGTCCGAACAGTTCCCGGATGCGCGGCATCAAATCCTGCGCGGCGGGACTGGACATGAAAGTCCGGTTGTCGACTTTGAGTTCGAACGCAATATCCGGATGCGCCAGCGCCAGAGCTGTCATCATTTCTTCGATGTGATGTTCTTCTGTGGCGCGGCTGCGGAGAAATTTTTTCCGGGCGGGAGTATTGAAAAAGAGATCCCGGACAATGAGTTCCGGACCCGGCGCACAGCCTGCCGGTTTGTCCGAAATCATTTTGCCGCCATGAATGACGACTTCACATCCTTCCGGCTGTTCTTTCCTTCTGGTGCGGAGGGTGATTTTGGAAACGGAAGCAATGCTGGGGAGGGCTTCTCCGCGGAATCCCATGGTCGTAATGGCGAACAGGTCGGCTTCCGTCGAAATCTTGCTGGTGGCGTGAGCTTCGAAACAGAGCAGCGCGTCATCCTGATCCATGCCGTCTCCGTTGTCGATGACCGCGATCATGTCGGACCCGGCTTTCTGGATGTTCACGGAAATTTTGGTGGAGTGGGCGTCGAGCGAATTTTCCAGCAGTTCCTTGAGAACGGATGCCGGCCGTTCGACGACTTCGCCTGCGGCAATTTTGTTGTAGATATGTTCGGGGAGCAGATTGATGCGGCTCATGGCGTGTTTCCCTGTTCCGGAGAACCCTGCGGCGCGGCATTCAGCCTGCGGCGTTTGGCCTCCGCTTTCCGGACGATGTCCTGAAACGTTTTCTCCTGCCGGATGTTGTCAAAATTGGAACTGAAGGAAAACGGCAGGATGTTTTCGCCCAGTTTGGCATACGCCAGCTTGAAATATTCCAGAGCTTCCGCAGTTTTTCCGTCGAGGGAATACATGCCTGCCAGATTGATGGCTGCGGCTGCGGAGTCCGGTTCCTTGTCATATACTTTTCTGGCACTGGCAAGAGCTTCCTTGTATTTTTTCTGTCCGGCAAGGGCGGCACCCAGATTGTTGTATGCGGATGTGTCATCCGGATTGAGAGCCGTCAGGCGGCGGAAAATCGCTTCCGCGGGCTGATATTTCTGCTGCAGGTACAAAGCGGTACCCAGCATGGAAAGCAGTGCGCGGTTGTCCGGATAAAAGAGCAGAGCGGTGCGCAGCTGGTCTTCCGCACGGGCGAAACGTCCGTTTTCACAGTCGCGCGAAGCCACGGACAAAGCCGTTTCAATGTCGGGAATGTGCAGCATGGCGGCATCATCTGGATCGGTCTGTCTGGATTCGTTCCGGAACGGACTGAGCCGCATGGTCCAGTTTGCCGCCCGGCGGTATTCCTGCTGAGAGACGCGGCAGCCGCGGATGATCAGAGTCAGGACAATAATCAGGACAATGAAAAAAATCAGCGGCGCGAGCTGTCTGGTCAAAGGCTGTTCCGTCTTCATGATTTCAGCTCCGACAGATGATTCCAGTGGCAGGCACAGAAATGACCGGGTGCAGACTGCCGCATGGCAGGCACTTCATTGCGGCAGCGTTCCTGCTGTTCCCGGGACAACCGGCGGCAGAGACTGCATCGAGTGCAGAACCGGCATCCGGGCGGATATTCTGCGGGGAGCGGAACGGAGCCGGGGATGGTGGAAAGCCGTCCGTTTTCTTCGCCGAGAACAGGAACCGCTGCCAACAGAGCCGCAGTGTACGGATGTTCCGGGGTGTCGATGATGCTGCGCACCGGACCGGTTTCGACCACGCGTCCGGCGTACATGACCGCGACCCGGTCGGCGGTTTCCGAGACGATGCCGAGATTGTGGGTAACCAGGATCATGGACGTGCCAAGGTTTCTGCGGAGTTCCAGCAGGAGATCCAGAATCTGCGCCTGAATGGTTACGTCCAGCGCGGTAGTCGGTTCATCGGCGACGAGCAGGGCGGGACGGCTGGCGATGGCCATGGCGATCATGACGCGCTGCTGCATACCGCCGGACATTTCATGCGGATAAAGGCGCACCCGTGCGGCGGGATCGGATATGCCGACTTTCCGGAGCAGTTCAATGGCTTCATTCCAGGGTTCCGTTACATCCGGACGGTGCAGTTCCAGTGCTTCGGCAATCTGTTCCCCGACCCGGAAAACCGGATTCAGGGAGACCGACGGTTCCTGAAAAATATAGGCAAATTCCCCTCCGCGGACTTTCCGCAGGGCGCGTCCGTGCAGTTTCATCACATCGACACTTTCGCCGGAACGGGTGTGCAGCCGGACTTCCCCGCCGAGGATGCGCGCCGCTTCCGGGAGCAGTTTGGCAAGCGTCATGCAGGTGATGCTTTTTCCGCAGCCGCTTTCGCCCACCAGCGCGAGAATTTCTCCGGGTTCAACCGTAAACGACACATCCGATACCGCCGGCAGCAGTCTGCCTTCGGATTGAAATGCCACATTCAGATTTTTTACTTCCAGCAGAGCCATTTTTTCAGCCGTTGTTTTCCTGTTCCTTCAAATATTCCTGCAGACGGTCGAGAATGGCGGCCGCTTCGGGGTCTTTCAATTCTTTTCTGGCGTCCGGCAGGGTGAAAAACAGACGGGAACGCCGTCCGGCTTCTTCCCATTTTTCCAGAATACCGCAGATTTTGAGCGGATAAAATTCCACGAACTGTTTTCCCGCAAAACGCTGAACGCCCAGCAGAAAATCCGCGCATTTGCCGCGTACGCCCGCTTCTTCATAGGCTTCTTTGACAGCGGATTCCCGGCTGCTCATATTCTTTTCCAGATTTCCTTTCGGGAAGATCCAGCGTCCGCCGCCCGCCGGAGTAACCAGCAGAATCCAGAGCCTGCCGTTTTCGTCGAACATGTAGGGGACCGTGCCGGAACGGAACGGCGTATTCTGTTTTTTATTTTTGCGGGGAGCACCGAGACGTACAGCCGTTTTTTTCACATTTCCGGAGTTTTTCCAGGCTGTGAGCAGATCAACGGGCGCGGACACTTTACCGCCGGAACGTTTTTTCATGCAGACGTGTCTCCGGTTGTTCCGCAGATATCCTTCACCGGCAGTCCGGCGATTTTCAGAGCGGGAGAATAAGCCGGCGGATCGAAATGATTCCGTTTGCCGGTGAGAATTTCGCCCAGCGCGATACCCTGATCTCTGGCAGCCATCCACAAACCAGGGGTGATACCGTCGATTTCCGCACAGTCGCCCGCCGCAAAAATATCCGGATCGGAGGTCTGAAGCCGGTGATTGACCTGAATGGCGCGTCCGACTTCCAGTTTTGCTTTTTTCGCCAGATCCGTTCTGGCGCGGATTCCGGCGGCAAACAGCAGCAGCGAGCATTCCATGGCAAAGCCGTCATTGAACACCGCGCGGATGGTGCCGTCATTGACTTTTTCAACGGAATTCAATGAAGTGTTCAGCTTGAATTTCATTCCCATGCCGGAAAGTTTTTCCTGCAGAACGGCGGATTGTTTTCCGTTCAGCTGTTTCGGCAGAAGCCGGTCCATAAATTCGGCGACGGTTGCATCGCAGCCTCGCTGCGTCAATGCCCAGGCCGCTTCCAGTCCGAGCAGTCCGCCTCCGACAATCAGAACTTTTTTATGTCCTGTTTCGGCTGTTTCGATGATCCGTTTTGCATCATTCAGCGTTCTCAATTTGAAATAACGGACCAGGTCCAGGTCATTGACCTGCGGGATGAAGGCGTCGGCACCGGTTGCCAGAATGAGTTTGTCATACGGGAAAAGCTGTCCGCCTTCGATTTGAATCTGATGCACATTGCGGTGAATGAGGCTGACCTGCGTTCCGAAGAAGGTCTGGATGTTCAAGGCGTGGAACGCCTCCTCGTTTGCCAGCATGAGCTTCCCTTCCGGGATTGTGCCAGCCACGAATTCAGGGAGACGCACTTTGGAATACAGTCCGCATTTTTCTGTATCGAAGACAAAAATATCCGATTCGGCGTCGTTCTCCCGAATCGTTTTTGCCGTCATGAAGCCGGCTTGTCCCGCACCCAGAATGATATATTTCATACGCGACCTCCGATCTGGTTGAGATTCATTCTCATTGCCTTTCTGAAAATATAGGGGCATTTTGCCGGACAATCAAGTCAATAAAAGAAAAAAAACGGCAAAAATACCCGGAAAATTCTTTTTTTACTGGAAAAAACGTCCGGACGGTTTATATTTTCAAGCTGATAAATGTTTAATTCATTACATGGAGAGAGTCATGTCGGAAAAAAAACACAAGCCCATGTGGGTTAAAAAAATAGAATTTGCCTTCCTGATGCTGGGAGTGCGTTTGATTGAGAAACTCAGCGTAAAACAATGTTATGCCCTGGCGGACCGGATCGGCGCCCTGATTTTTCTGGTTGACCGCAAACACCGCAACCGCGCCGTGCAGCATGTGCTGCACAGCGGATTGCGCACCAGCCGTCCGGAGGCGATGAAGCTGGCGAAGGCAAGTTTTCAGCATATGATAAAAGTTTTCATGGAGATCGTGAAAGCTCCGCAGCTGGTTACCGCGGAAAATTTTCATGAATACTATGAAGTGGACGACCGGATGGATCCCGCAGCCCGGGAACGCTTTTTCAATCCGCCGCATTCCCAGCCGTCGATTCTGGCAACCGGGCATATCGGCAACTGGGAACTGGCGGGCAGTGCCTATTCTCTGCTTTCCGGCATTCCGCTCTGTTCGATCATGCGTCCGCTGGAAAATGAACTGATTGGCAATTTCTTCTATTCACACCGTGCGGTTTTCAACCATACCACGGTGTCCAAGGAAAACGGTCTGCGGCCTTTGCTGAAAGCTCTGCTGGGCGGAAAATCCATTGCCATTGTGGCGGATCAGCACGCATCCCATTCGGAAGGTGTGGTCGTGGATTTTCTGGGACATCCGGCGCGGGCGCACATGACCCCCGCTCTGCTGGGCTTGAAAACCCAGGTCCCCATCACCTGCGTGGTGCTGATCCGCAAAGACAACCAGTTCCATTTCAAAATGGTGCTGAACGGGCCGGTGATGTATACGCCTACCGGAGACAAGGACAAAGATATTCAGACCATGACGCAGCTGTATACGGATCTGATTACCGAGACGCTGAAAGAATATCCGGAGCAATGGCTGTGGCCGCACCGCCGCTGGCTGGACTGCAACCGGAACACCCCGAAAAAGGAGGTTTGACCCATGAAAAAACTGCTTTCTGAATTTGATTCCCGCCGGGTTCTGGCGGCACCTTCCCTGCTTGCCGCTGATTTTTCCTGTCTGGCATCGGAAATTCAGCGCATTGAGGAAGCCGGAGCCGATCTGCTGCATCTGGATGTGATGGACGGTCATTTCGTGCCGAATCTGACCATGGGACCGCCGCTGATTGCCTCCATCCGTAAACATTCCTCTCTGCCGTTTGATGCACATCTCATGCTGGACAATCCGCTGAAATATGTGAAGCCGTTCGTGGACGCCGGGGCGGATCATATCACTTTTCATGTGGAATCGCAGGATGACCCGCTGGCGGTCATTGCCGCCATCCGGGAGCAGGGGGCGTCGGTCGGAATCTCCGTCAAACCGAAAACCCCCGCATCCGCAATTGCCATGCTGATGGATAAAGTCGATCTGGTGCTGGTGATGTCAGTCGAACCCGGCTTCGGCGGACAGTCCTTCATGCCGGAAGTCGTTCCGAAAACGGTGGAGCTCCGCGAACTTGCCAACCGGATCAATCCGCGCATTCATATTGAAATCGACGGCGGAATCGGCAATGACACTGCCAACACGGCGGTCAGTGCGGGAGCCAATATGCTGGTTGCCGGTACTTTTGTTTTCCGCGCTCCGGATGGAGCCGCCGCCGCGATTCAGCGTCTGCATGATACCCAGAAACTGCTGCCGCATCAGCCTTCGAAATGAAAACCATCCGTTTCTTCGGGGATCTGCTGGCGGAAAAATACGGTGTGCGTCTGCACCGGATTCCCTTTGATCTGGGACTTTCCTGTCCGAACCGCCGGAACGGAACCGGACCGTGTGCGTACTGCGCCGAAAACGGTGCGCTTGCCCGTCATCTGGTATCCGGCATGGAACTGGCGGAACAGGCTCGCGCCGGCAAGGAGTATATCCGCGGACGGTATGGTTCGGAGGGGCCTTATCAGGCGTATTTTCAGGCATTCACCAGCACATTCGCGCCGGTTTCCGATTTGCGGCGGCTTTATTCGGACGCCTTGTCGACCGGCGATTACAGGGTACTGGTCATTGCCACGCGGCCGGACTGTCTGTCGACGGACTGTCTGGATTATCTGTCCGAACTGCGGGAGCGTTACGAACTGTGGGTTGAGCTGGGTGTTCAGACTTCTCATGATGCCACTTTGCAGCTGATCCGGCGCGGACACGATTTCGCCTGTACAGAAAATGCCGTGCGGCGTCTGCACGAACGTTCCATTCACTGCGCGGCGCATCTGATTCTCGGTCTGCCCGGTGAAACACAGGATGATTTCAATCAGACGGCGGACCGGATTGCCGCTCTGCCGTTTGAAGCGGTCAAGATGCACAATCTGCTGGTGCTGCGCGGAACACCCATGGCGAAAATGCTGCGTGACGGTCTGGTTCATCCGATGAATGAATATGAATATGCCGCCGCGCTGACTTCTTTTCTGCGGCGTCTGCCCAATTCCATGGCGGTTATGCGGCTGAGCGCAGATGCGCCCCGCGACGAAATCATCGAACCGCGCTGGTGGATGAAAAAAGGGCAGTTCCGTGAAATGTTTCTGGCGCATTATGAGCAGAACCGCGAACAGGAAGCCGCGCCGTTTGAATTCGCCTGCCGCACGGAAGACGGTTCCTACACTTTTTATCATCCGGGATATCATCAGCATTTTCATTCCACTGCCGGCGCCGGGACGGAGTCCTACCGGAAATATCTGGAACCCTGCCGCATACGGGAGCGTCTGGAGCAGGGGGAGAACCTGACTGTGCTGGACATCGGGTTCGGCATGGGATTCAATGTTTCCGCCCTGTACCGCACCTGGAAGGAAACGGGCAAAGGTTCACTGCAGGTGGTGTCGCTGGAATCGGATCCGGCAGTGGTGCGCGCCGCCGCCATGCTGCCGGGACATCCCGAACCGGAAATGATCCGGGCGCTGATTCGGACACCGGAGTTTTCCGACGGCGCGTTTCAGCTGGAACTGCGGTATGGCGACGCCCGGAAAAATCTGCCGGACCGCTTGCTTTTCGATGCCGTTTTTCTGGATGCCTTTTCCCCTGATGCCAATCCGGAACTATGGACCTGCGATTTTCTTGCCACCCTGAAAAGAATCATGAAACCGGCGGGGGTGCTTGCCACTTATTCCTCGGCATATCCGGTGTGCGGCGCTTTGCTGCAGAATGGGTTTCAGGTATATATGTCCGAACCGTTCGGACGGAAACGCGGCGGATTGCTGGCGTCTCTTACTCCGCAGACGGGATTGATCCCCCTGCCGGAGAAGGATTTCCTGATAACAACGCGTTCCACGGCGGGGACTCCGTATGCCGACCCGGCTCTGTCTGCTTCGCGGGAAACGATTCTGCGGAATCATGCCGCCCGGATCAGCGAACTGCGGAAGCTCGGAATGCCGAAATGGTTCCGGAAATGAAGTTTTTTCTCATTAATTGCATATAATTTTGCGGTTTTCTGTTTTTTCTGCTTGACTTTCCGGAAAAGGGTATTACATTGTTTCTATCAAATATGCCAACGATGGCAACGGTGTTGCCGTCCGGCGAAAAATAAGAAAAAAGAGGAGAAAACGCAATGAAACGTCGTTATGTCGTCTGCGGTGTGTCCGGCAGAGCCATCGGGATGTGGATCACTCCGATGTATCGCACTTTTGCCAAACAGGCTGAACTGGTCGGTATGCTGGACATCGACCCCCTTCGCTTCAAGGTCTGCAAACAGGAAGTTCCGGAATCCAAAGATGTTCCCGAATACATGCCGGATCAGTTTGACCAGATGATTGAAGAGACCAAGCCGGATGCCGTGTTCGTGGTCAGCCGCGACTGCTTCCATGCCCACTACATCATCAAGGCTCTCGAAAAAGACCTGGACGTCATCACCGAAAAACCGATGACCACCAACTGGGAAGACGGCATCAAAGTGCGGGAAGCCGAAAAGAAATCCAAAGGCAAAGTTACCTGCACCTTCAATTACCGCTACAATCCGCAGCACCGTCTCATCCGCGAACTGGTTCTCGCCGGCAAAGTCGGACGCGTTACCCATGTCGACCTCAACTGGTACATCGACATTCATCACGGCTCCAGCTATTTCAACCGCTGGAACCGTATGCGCGAAAACTCCGGCAGCCTGTCCATCCATAAAGCCAGCCATCACTTCGACCTGGTCAACTGGTGGGTCGGCAGCCCCGATCCGCATCTCGTCCATGCTTTCGGCGCGCTGAATCATTACGGCCCGAACGGTCCGTTCAATCCTTCCAAAAAAGACGGACGGCACTGCACGGAATGCGATGAACGCCGTCATTGCGCCTACAAAGCCCGCTGGGAATCCCGCGCTTCCGTCATCAAAATCCATGACGACCATCTGGACGCCTTCGACGAAGCTCTCGGCGTGCGCTACACTCCGTCGATCTACCGTCCCGACATGTGCATCTTCGATTCCGAGATCAATATTCAGGACACCATCGTGGCGGACGTCAAGTACGCCAACGGCATCCTGCTGAATTATTCCGCCAACTTCTCCACTCCGTACGAAGGCTACCGTCTGGCAATCAACGGTACTCACGGCCGTATTGAAGCGGAAGAATGGGGCGGTGCCGGTGCAACGGCATTCCCGTGCCCGCGTGAAACGGATCATTACGTCGATTACTATCCGATCTTCGGTTCCCGTGAGAGACTCTGGGTCAAACCGGGTGTCGGCGGACACGGCGGCGGTGACTCCGGCATCCAGGAAGATGTGTTCCTGGGTGTTGATCCGGACCGCAAATACGATATTCTGGCGACTTCCAGAGACGGTCTTTCCGCCATCTCCATTGGCGATGCCGTTTACAAATCCATCACGCAGGAACGTGTCATTGACCTGTCCGAAGTGATGAAACACTGATCTTTTAGATCATAAAGAAAAAAAGAACTCTGTCCGCAAAACAGGGTTCTTTTTTTATGTTTTTTTGACGGACAGAATTGTTTTTTTATAAAGCTGGAATATATCTATAATGAATAGCAGAATATTCTCGAAGCCGATTGTGATCTGATTGCCACCCGCGACTTCAACGGCGATGGTCTGACTGATGTGCTGTACCGCAGAAGCAACGGGACAATCGGGACATACATGAACGGTACGGGCGGACACTTTGAAGTGCCTCTGCCGCTGGACTGAAATATGGTCGGAGTCGGCGACATCAATGGCGACGGCACAGATGATCTGATTCTGCGCAACGGCAACAGCATCGGGGCTTGGCTCATGAGTGCCAACGGTCCGCGCTGGCAGGGGCTGGCGGACGTCAGCTCAATCAATCAGATTGTCGGACTGGGTGATTTCAACGGCGACGGCACGGCGGATATTCTGTTCAATTCCAACGGCTCTTACGGTGCATGGCTGATGAAGGACGGTCAGATCACGGGCTGGAAAGCCTTCTGCGACTTCCCGACTTCCATGACTGTTGAAGCCATCGGCGATTATAACGGCGACGGCATTGACGATTTGCGCGTGCGCAACGGCAACGACCTTGCCGCGGTCATGGTTTACACCGACGGTCTGGAATGGAAAGGATTTGGCAGTGTACCGTCCGATTGGAAAACCAGTCTCGCCGGTCCAGTCTGAAATCAGCCTTGAAAACGGAACCGCCGGGAGAAGCGGCGGTTTCTGCAGCATAAAATCTTATCCTCTGCGGCGGGGCGGCGGAGTTTTGCCGAATACCGCCATGACCTGTTGCAAATCCTTCCAGGCGTCCGCTTTGGCGGCGGGGTCGCGCAGCAGATAAGCGGGATGATAAGTCGGCATGACTCTGATGCCGTTGAAATTCATCCATTTGCCGCGCATGGAACGGATGCCGCCGTAAATTTTCGGAAAAAGAAAACGGAGCGGAACCGCGCCCAGAATCACGATCACTTCGGGCTTCACCAATTCAATCTGGCGCATGGCAAACGCCCGGCAGGCTTCCGTTTCATCTGGTTCCGGATTGCGGTTGCCCGGCGGCCGGCATTTGACCGTGTTGCAGATGTAGACTTCCTCTCTGGAGAACTGCATGGCGTGAATCATTTTCGTCAGGAGTTCGCCGGCTTTGCCGACAAACGGAATGCCTTGCGCATCTTCGTCCGCACCCGGTCCTTCGCCGAAAAACAGCAGCCGCGCCTGTCGGGAACCGTCTTCAAAAACCGTATGGCGGCGATGTTCGCACAGCCGGCAGGCATGACAATCCGCAACAGCGGCGGCGAGTTCCTGCCAGTCCATCTGCATGATTTGTGCGGGAGAAAGAGCAGGAACGGATGCCGTCGCCGGGGGCGGAGTCTCGCGGACCATTTCGGGAACGGGTGTGCGGATGGCTGTTGTCTGCGGGACGGACGGCGGAGCAGGGGGCGCGGGATGGGTCTGCCGGTGCGGCAGATCGGTCATGAATTCTTTCAGCACGGCTTCGGAAACGGGAACCGCAGGCGAGGTTTTCCTGGTATTGCGCAGACATTCCACGATTTCATCAAAAAAATTTTTTTCCGCCATGATTCCCTGCTTCCGGTATTAGATTTTTCTTTTCACGGGGTAATATAGCGCAGACGTTGAAAAAAAGCAAATATTTCAGGAAGATTTACTTGACTTTTGTTTAGAAGGTAATATATTTAATGCTTGAATTTTTAGAATCCTGAAATTATGGAGGTTGCGGAAAATAGAATGGAGAAGCCGTCAAACGAAATTCAGCTCTGGAAACGCTTGTTCCAAACCACGGAGATGATTCGGAATTACCACGCCAGGGCATCCCGCAGCGGAAAAAATCCCGACATTACCCTGCCCCAGGTGCAGATCATCGGCTGTGTGCTGTTCAGTCCCGGTCAGCAGGTGCGGATTCGGGATATTGCGGAAGATCTGGGCATTACGCCGGGTGGCGTATCGCAGCAGGTGGAACGGCTGGTGCAGATGGGCATACTGGAACGGGGAGTGAGCGAGAAAGACCGCAGAGCGGTCTGCATCACCCTTTCGGAAAAAGGCAAAGCAATGAATCATGGACTGGAGGTTTTTTTTACGGATCTGTTTGAGAAACTGTTGGGCAAGGTATCTCCGGAAAAACGCAGAATTTTCATGGATGTGCTGGAGGTCATGATTGAAACGCTGGAAAAAGAAAAGAAAACCAAAATATAAAAAAGGATAACTCAATGAGAAAGACGATTGTTGCCGGTATCTGCCTGGCCGGAATTGCAGGCACAGCTTTGTTCGCAGACGGGAAAGGCGCAGACAAGAAAGAATCGGCGCCGCGCGCCATGCCGAAAGCAGTGGTGGCGGTTGAACCGGTTACGGAAGTTGCGGATATGGAAACCCGCCGTTATACGGGGCAGGTGGTGTCCAAATCTGTGGTGCAGATCACTGCCCGTGTTTCGGGTGAAATTCTGGAAGTCGGTTTTCAGGACGGCAGCCCGGTGAAGAAAGGACAGCTGCTGTACCATCTGGATCCGATCCAGTACGAAGCCAGTGTCCGGAGCGCGGAAGCCAAGATTGCGGAATGCAAGGCGCGTCTGGATTATGCCCAGCGGAATTTCGACCGTAACAGTTCGCTGTATGACAAACAGGCCGCCAGCCGTGACACGATGGAAAACACCAAGGCATCGCTGGAAGCCCTGAAAGCCGGACTGCTGGCGGCGGAAGCGGAACTGGTGGTTGCCAAGGATAATCTGAAAAACACCCGGATCACTGCGCCGATCGATGGACTTACCGGCGTAACCAATTATACGCTCGGCAACTATGTTACGCCGTCCTCCGGAACGCTGGTTACCATCATTCAGGTGCAGCCGGCGCGAGTCTGTTTCTCCATCAGTGCGGGGGATTACCTCAATATGTTCGGATCGTTTGAAAATCTCCAGAAGACCGCAGATGTGCGTCTTCAGCTGGCGGACGGGAAACAGTATCCGACGGTCGGCAAGATTGAACTGCTGAACAACGAAGCGAACCGGAAAACGGACGCTATTCAGGTTTACGCGACTTTCCCGAATCAGGATTACAAACTGCTGATCGGCAGCACGGTCAACGTCACGCTGTCCAAGAAGCAGGGCAAAACCATGGCGGCGGTTCCGCCGTCTGCGGTGATGCACGACAGCAAGGGATCGTTTGTCTATGTGGTGGATCAGGCAAACAAAGTGGAAAAACGCTATGTCATAGCGGGCAATGCCACTGCGGATTTCCAGCTGATCCGTTCCGGCGTGAAAAAAGGCGAGCGTGTTGTTTCGCAGGGAACCCATAAAACCATGCCCGGCGGCGAAGTGGTCATCATGCCGGCGGTGAAGTAACAGCAGAAGGAAACGGATCATGTTTTCCAAAATCTTTATTGAACGTCCCCGTCTGGCGATTGTCATCAGCGTGGTGATGGTGCTGGCGGGTATCATTTCACTTTACAAACTTCCGGTGGCGGAATATCCGGAAATTGCGCCGCCGACACTGTATGTCTCCACCAGTTACACGGGAGCGAGCGCGGAAGTGATCGCGCAGACCGTCGCCATGCCGATCGAAGATGAAGTCAACGGCGTGGACGATCTGCTGTATTTCTCCTCGACCTGCGACAACTCCGGCAATTACAGCTGCCGGGTGACTTTCAAATCCGGCACGGATACGGACATCGCCATGGTCAATCTGCAGAATGCGGTGAAGCGCGCGGAAGTCAAACTTCCTTCGGACGTGACCAAAGTCGGCATCAAAGTGGAGAAACGCGGAAGCGACATTCTGGCGGTGTTCGCCTTCCTGACCGACGGGACGACCCTCAATCAGATGGAACTGAATAACTACGTCGATGTCAACATCAAAGACGCAGTAGCCCGTGCGGACGGCGTTTCCTCTGCGGAAATCATGTCCATGCAGGAATATTCCATGCGTATCTGGCTTGATCCGCTCCGGATGGACGGTCTTGCCATATCGACGGATGACATCAGCCGTGCGGTTTCCAGCCAGAACATTCAGGCTGCCGCCGGCTCCATCGGTTCGGAAAACAGCAACAAGTTCATCAACTACAAGCTGAACGTGAAAGGACGTCTCAAGACGCCGGAGGAATTCGGCAACATCATTCTGCGTCATGACACGGACGGCAGTGTGGTTCGTCTGCGCGATGTGGCGCGGGTGGAAATCGGCGCCAGCACCTATTCCGGCGAATGCTGGTTCAACGGTCAGCAGGTGGTGGCTCTGGCGGTTTACCGTGAACCGGACGCCAATGCCCTGTCGACTGTGGATCGGGTGAAAAAAGTTCTGGATCAGTGGAAACCGCGTCTGCCCGCCGGGGTCAGTGTGGTTACCGCTTATGACCCGACTGAATTCATCAACGTTACTCTGGAAGAAATTGTAATCACGCTGATTGTGGCGCTGCTGCTGGTGGTGCTGATCACCTGGCTGTTCCTGCAGGATTGGCGCGCCACGCTGATTCCTTCGATCGCCATTCCGGTGGCTCTGCTGGGAACCTTCCCGTTCATGCTGGCGTTTGATTACAGTATCAACGTGCTGACGATGTTCGGTTTGATTCTGGTGATCGGGTCGCTGTGCGACGACGCCATCGTGGTGGTGGAAAACTGCCAGGCTCTGATGGAACGCGAAGGACTGTCCCCGAAACAGGCGGCACTGAAGTGCATGACCCAGATTACAGGAGCGATCATCGCCACGACGCTGGTTACGGTTGCATGTTATGCGCCTCTGGCATTTTACGGAGGCATGGTTGGTGAAATTTATATTCAGTTCGCCATGACCATGTGTATTTCGCTCTGCCTGTCCACTGTGGTCGCCATGACATTGAGTCCCGCGCTCTGCGCGACGCTGCTGCGGAAGCCGGACGGACATGTCCCGGTCATATTCCGTCCGTTCAACACCGGGCTGGATTTCAGCCGCAAAATCTACTCTGTCTGTGTGAGTTTCATGGTGCGGCGCACCATCCTGACGCTGATCGTCCTGGCGGCGGTGGGCGCGGCGATTTACCTGTTCTTCGGACGCGTGGAAAGCTCGTTTCTGCCACAGGAAGACAAGGGCGTGATTTTCTGCAACGTGGAACTGCCGAGCGGAGCTTCCCAGAGCCGTACCATCAATGTCATGCGTGATTTTCTGAAATCACTGGACGGCATGGAAGGCGTAAAATCGGTTCTGCAGGTTACCGGCTTCAGCATGATGTCCGGACGCGGCGAAAACGTCGGCATGTGCATTGTCGATTTGAAACACTGGAGTCAGCGTACCACCAAGAATCTGCAGCTGAATGCATTGATTGCCGAGCTGCAGAAACGCACGGCTCACATTACCGACGCCCGGATCATCTGCTTTGTGCCTCCGGCTATCATGGGGTTGGGCATGACCGGCGGTGCGACCTTCGAACTGTGCGGCATCGGCGATGTGCAGCCGGAAACGCTGTCCAACATCACCAAGAAGTTCTGCATGGAACTTACCGCCATGCCGGAAACCCGTTATGCCATGTCCGCCTACAATGCGGATACCCCGCAGCTGTATCTGGACATCGACGGAGTCAAGGCGGAAACGCTGGGTGTGGAAACCAGTTCCATCTACTCGTCGCTCCAGAGCAAACTGGCGTCGCTCTACATCAACGACTTCACGTTTGCCGGCAAGAACTTCAAAGTCAAAATGCAGTCTACTCTGGATTACCGCGCTACGCTGAACAACGTGCATGAAATCCAGGTCAAGAACGACGCCGGCGAGATGGTTCCGCTGACTTCCATCGGGACTCTCCGTTATATGGTCGGACCGGAACAGATCATGCGTTTCAACAAGATGACCTGCGCGGAAATCAACGCACAGGCGGCTCCGGGCGTCAGTTCGCAGAAACTGATGAACATCATCGAAAAACAGAAGCTGCCCGACGGATACCATATCGAATGGACCGGCTTGAGCTATCAGGAAAAGGAAAACCAGGGACAGCTGCTCTATCTGATGATTCTGGCTTTGGTGTTTGCCTATCTGTTCCTGGTGGGACAGTACGAAAGCTGGACGATTCCGGTGCCGGTGATGGTGTCGGTTTCCTTCGCTGTGCTGGGTGCGGCGATCGGTCTGATGCTGACGGGCGAAACCCTGAGTATTTATGCTCAGCTGGGCATGGTGATGCTGATCGGTCTGTCGGCGAAGAACGCCATTCTGATGGTGGAATTCTCCAAACAGGAGCGTGAAGCCGGCAAGAGCATTTACGAAGCGGCAATGAACGGAGCGAACCTGCGTTACCGTGCCGTGCTGATGACGGCATGGAGCTTCCTGTTTGGTGTGTTCCCGCTGGTGATTGCCACGGGAGCGGGTTCCGGCAGCCGCCGCGCCATCGGTATCACAACGTTCTCCGGTATGGCGATGGCGACTCTGGTCGGGATTATCTTTACCCCGGCATTTTATGCCGCCTTCCAGCGCATTCGTGAATGGATCAAGAAGAAACTGCATTGGGATGCGAAACCTGCGGAATAAAAAAGATTCATCCGCAATATTCAGCCCCGGACGCTGTCATGGCTTCCGGGGTTTTCTTTTCACAGACCGTATTTCCGGACTTCGCGCGGAGTCGTGCCGGTGATTCTGCGGAATTCATGTGAAAAATAGAATTGATTGCAGTAACCAAGTTTGTAGGCTTTTGGATTATTTATATGGCATGCGGCGGACTCAAAAAGAAGTCTATTGCACTGATATTGTTGATTGGAACCATAGCATGGGGATGGTGGGCTCATACTCATTTTGAATCTCAAAATGCAAGAGAAGCGAGAAAACTTCAAGAAGAAAATGAAAAACTTATGAACGAAACCATCCGTTTGGAAAAGAAAAATGGTATGTACTACCCATTCTGACTGTCCTTAAAGACATAGTGTAGGTATATTTACTGGACCTCTCTGATTTCATCCCAGGTCAGTATGAGGCTCTTCCGAAAGCCTTTGAGATTGCCGTGGTATATCCGATAGAGCTTCATTGAGATATGCTTGCGGAAAATCGGCATCAGACGGTTTATGAGTTCACCCATCAGCGGATGGTCCAGACAGACAGCAAGAGCATTTGTATTTATCTGATAGACGGCGAACATAGACCGTTCATCTGTTCCGACCTGGAACTGTTCTTCCAGAGTTTCAAAGGTCGAAAACACCAGACCATCAAGCGGTTCATGTTTCAGAAAGGTCATGGCAACGGTTCCGGCTGCGTATGCGTACAATCTGCCGGTTCCGAAATAACAGCGCCATCTATTGTACCCGGTCAGAGTATCGAACTGACCGAAAAATTCCTTGGCGATTTGTTCTGTTCTTTTGGCGGTAAGAGCGTTCAGTTTCTGCTGTAAATACAATTCTTCCCCTTTTGCGATGAAGGTCGTGATACAATATGGGTCTGTCCTCTCTGGATTCTGTTCAGAATGTCTCTGAAAAAACTTGCTCACATAGGTTTCGAGGTCGTATTCTTTTTTCATAAAAGGAATCCTTTCAAATCATAAAAAAGGCTTTTGCTTGTTTTGAAATCTCATTGTCAGAGAGCGGTGTCTTCCGTAGCAGCAGAAAGATGTCCAGACCGTTATACCGAGCCAGTTCAAGCGTTTCACGGAGTTTCTTCATATCCGGCTTGGCATAACGACGGAAGACCTCGCCGTTGCGAGTGTGTCCGTCTAAACAAAGGATAAAATACTCCTCTGCACCGTTGTTCAAGAGTTCAGAATCGAAATTGTGACGGTAACTGTGGATGCTCTTGCGTTTGTCGATTTGCGGCAGAGCGTGTATCATGGCGTTGAACTGCTGCATCTTCCGCTGATACCCTCCGTCAAGAGCCGTGGCACATTGAAAAAGCACCGTATCTTTTGTGCCGACGCTCATAAAGATACTCTGACAGTAACCGAGGAAGCCGAGACGCAGAATCACACTGTGAATCGGTATGGTCCGTACACTCGACATATTCTTGACTTTCTGCTGACGCTCCTTGTTCGGACGGATGCGGATGCACGGTATCTCTTCCGCAAGCACGATGTCATCGAGATAGAGCTGACAGATTTCATTCAACCTCATGCCCTGGTACAGAGCGAGCAGATTCACCCAATACCGCATAGGATAGAGTTTCGGCATAAACCTTGGTCGATTCGGCAAGTCTGCAAGCATCGTGAAGATGGCAGTCAGTTCCTCTATCGTGAACGGCGGTCTCAGTTCACGGACATCAAAGAAATCATGTTTGCCGAAGAGACCTTCCGTGGGATTTTTCAGCATGAAATCGGCTTGCACGAACCAGTGGAAAAATCCGCTGAAAAACTCCAGATAGCGGTTGACCGTAGTCTCTGAAATGTATTCCCGGACTGATTTCAGTTTCAGCACCTCAAGCAGCGACAAATCCGGATAGAGTTTCTTCCGGTTTTTCGGATACCGTTTCAGCAGATTCGATTTCACGTCCAGCATGACTTCCCGGCTGATTTTCACACAGTCGAAATTGTCACCGAGATATTCACAAAGCAATCCGAGCGCATTACGGCGGTCTTTCTCTGTTTTCAAGTTCACATTCGGCTGTTCCGCTTTCTCACGCAGATACAGTTCAACGACCTCTTTCAGCGGATGCACGGCAATAATCAGTGTTTCAGACGGCTTTTCACTTGGCAGACTGATTTTCAAGGATTCAGCCAGTTTTGCTGCCAGAGCATCCAGCAAGTCCGGGTGCTGCGGGACGGTTTGAAGTTCAAAGTATGCCGGACGTTCTCTTTCCACAAAGAGTTCATCAAAGCAAATCTGCTGGACCAGCTCCGCAAGAATCGCCCGATTGACCATACCGTGACTTGCCCTCACGAAAAGGTGTTTCAGCCGTTCCCCGCAAACCGCACAGTTGCGTTCCGCAAACTCACGGTACTGCATCGGGATGACCCGCCGTATCTTGTTCGGCAGAGCATCCCGTAGAGATTTCGGCACTCTGACTCGGAACGTGAATCTGCCCTCATATTGTTCCAGATACCCCATCTGATTCATCAGAAGGAAATGTGCCCTAAGATGTGCCCCAGGATGTGCCCTAAAATGTGCCCTAAGCACCCCCACCATGCCGTTTCATCAGGCAGTCCATCAAAGACAAGACAATCCGTAAAAGTGTCTTTTTACGCTCAAAACAGGTGTCCGGGCAATAAAAAAGCCGTCCTGATGACGGCTGAAAATTCTGAATGGTGGTGGGGGATGGATTCGAACCATCGAAGTCAGCGACAGCAGATTTACAGTCTGCCCCCTTTGGCCGCTCGGGAACCCCACCTGAACCAGATATTGGAGCGGGTGAAGGGAATCGAACCCTCACGATCAGCTTGGAAGGCTGAGGTTCTACCATTGAACTACACCCGCAAACATCTATCATGTATTGTTCATGTCATGTAAAGTACATCTCTTTTTTGATTTTTCAAGTCCGGAATCGGAAAAAAACCGGCTTTTTTTCAGCTTTCCGACCTGAAATCGGAAAAAAGCGGCGAAAAAAGAGTTGCTTACTGGAAAAATCCGGTTTACGGGTTACATTGAGATTCATGTTCATGCCGTCCCGCAAAGGTGTTTTATGAATCTGATGGAGGAGAGTTTTTTTTATGAGCCGCACGGAAAAGGAAATCAACTGGAAGAAAAACCTGTTTTTTGTCTGGCTGTCTCAACTGCTTTCGCTGGCAGGATTTGCTTCCGCCATACCTTTTATTCCGGTGTATATGCGCGTGAAGTTCGGGATTGAGGATCCCAATCTGCGCGGCTGGTATGTTTCCATGTTTTATTTTTTCAGTATGTTGAGTTTTGCGATTTTCACACCGGTCTGGGGGATGCTTGCCGACCGGAGCGGGCGCAAGCTGATGCTGCTGCGCGCCAATATCGGCGCGGCAATTCTGATGCCCTGCATGGGATTTGCTCCGTCCATCTGGTCTTTGATCGCGATCCGTTTTCTGACCAGCATGTTTTCCGGCACGGTGAATGCGGCTCAGACGCTGCTGGTGTCGACTTCGCCGGAAGAAAAACATGGTTTTGTTCTCGGCACGTTGAGTTCTGCGGTCTGGAGCGGCAACATGCTCGGCTTTCTCGCCGGCGGCATTGTCGTGCATTATTTCGGGTATACCGCGGCGTTTCTGCTGTGCGGGGGCATGTACGTGATCGGCACTCTGCTGGTGCTGTTTTTCGTGCATGAGAATTTCGAACCGCCGAAAAAACTGTTGGAACCTGTTCGGGAAAAGCCGAAACTGCATCTGCCGGATTTCGGGACGACGGTCTGGCTGATTCTGGGACTGTTTCTGCTGATGGCGTTTGCGCGCCGCTTTGATGAATCTTATCTGGCATTGCAGGTGGAACAGATTGCAGGCAAAGCCAATACAGAATTTCATACGGGCTGGATCAGCGCCCTGGCGGCGGGCGGCGGCGTGATTGCGGGAGTCAGCATCGGCTGGCTGACCGACCGCTTTTCGCCGGGGAAAATTGCTTTTCCCGCGCTGGCTCTGTCGATCGTGTTTGTGCTGGCACAGGGATTTGCGCCCAGCCTTGCGGTTCTCGGCGGAGCGCGTTTCTTTTCCTTTATTACGGCAGGCGGACTGGAACCGGTGTTTCTGACCATGTTGTCCAAAGCCTCGCCGCCTGAACGGCGCGGACAGATTTTCGGCTGGAGTTCCACGTTCCGTACCACGGGAATTCTGCTGGCTGCATTGCTGGGCGGAACCGTGATTTATCACTGGGGAGTCCGCAGCGTTTACATTACAGCCGCCCTGGGGTTCCTGCTGCTGATCCCGTTTGTAGGCTTTACGCTCTGGAAAATCCGCCGGATTTCTGCTGCCGGCGGCAAAGCATGAGCGGAGCAGCAGCCGTTCCTTCGGATTCAAAATCTTCAGATTGAACGGATTTTTCCTTTCTGCGCCGCTTGCAAATGTTTCCGCCGCAAGTATATTATCAGTCTATCAAATCAACAGGCAGGTGATGTATGAAAATGAAGAACCGTAACGACCGATATATCGAGGTCATGGATACAACGCTCCGTGACGGAGAGCAAACACCGGGAGTGGCATTTACTCCCGCAGAAAAACTCGGAATCGTGCGGCTGCTGATTAATCATCTGCATGTAGACCGTCTGGAAATCGGTTCTGCGCGGGTTTCCGAAGGGGAACGGCAGGCAATTGCCGACATTCTGGCATGGGCGGATCACCGCAGCTGTGCGGAACGTATGGAAATTCTGGGATTTGTGGACAACGGCAAATCGGCTCACTGGATTCAGGATGCGGGCGGACGGGTACTGAATCTGCTTGCCAAGGGTTCGGAACGCCATTGCCGGATTCAGCTCCGCAAGGAACCAGCACAGCACCGGGCGGAAGTCTGCGCGGAAATTGAGAAAGCCGCCGCTCTCGGTCTGTCGGTCAATGTGTATCTGGAAGACTGGTCCAACGGCATGGCGTCCTCTTTCCCGTATGTTTACGAGTTTTTCAAAGCTCTGCAGGATTGTCCGGTGGAACGCATCATGCTGCCCGATACGCTGGGGATCATGACGCCGGACCGCATGACCAGGTATCTGGACTGGATTTATTCCGCGTTTCCGGATGTCCGGCTGGATTTTCACGGACACAATGATTACGGACTGGTTACCGCCAATTCGCTGGCGGCAGTCCGGGCAGGGGTTTCCGGTATTCATACATCCATCAACGGGCTGGGCGAACGCACCGGCAATCAGCCGCTGGCGGAACTGGTGGTTTCGGTTCATGACCAGACGGAGCGCCGCACCCGTATTGCGGAAAAAGAGATACAACATGCGTCTGAAGTGGTGCAGGCTCTTTCCGGAAAACGGTATTCCTGGAATACTCCGGTGGTCGGAAGCGATGTATTCACGCAGACTTGCGGCGTTCATGCCGACGGCGACAAAAAAGGCAATCTTTATATGAACGATCTGCTGCCGGAGCGTTTCGGTCGCAACCGCAATTATGCGCTGGGCAAACTGTCCGGCAAGGCATCGCTGGATCAGAATCTGGCATTGTTCGGAATAGAGGAACTGCTGCCGGAACAGCGGAACAAGGTATTGCAGGAGATCGTGCGTCTGGGGGATCGCAAGAAACAGGTTACGCCCGCCGATCTGCCGTTCATCATTTCCAACGTTCTGCGGACGCCCACTTCCGGACGGATTCAGGTGGTCGATTATACGATCGAATCGCGTATGAAATCTTTGCCGAAGGCAACGGTTACACTGCGGATCGACGGTGTTGAAGTGGTGGCATCCGGTTCCGGCGACGGCGGTTATGATGCGTTTGTGAAAGTGCTGCGCCGCGAGCTGCGCAAACAGGGAATTCAGCTCCCGAAACTGGCGGATTACGAAGTCCGTATCCCGCCGGGCGGCAAAACCGACGCCCTGGTCGAAACCACGATCTGCTGGGAACTGTCCGCCGGACGGCGTCTCACTACAACGGGGGTGGACTGCGACCAGATGGCTGCCGCAATTGTCGCGACGGAAAAGATGCTGAATCTGGTGGTCAAATAAATTCAAAATCAGAAGGAGATAGAGAGGTATGAGTTCAATGAAAGAGATCGAAAAACGCTATCAGACGGCGAAGGCATGTTATGCCGAAATGGGCATAGATACGGATAAAGCACTGACCGCACTGGCGCAGATTCCGATTTCCCTGCATTGCTGGCAGGGGGATGACGTCAACGGATTTGAAAAGGATGCCGGCGGCACTTCCGGCGGGATTCTTTCCACTGGAAATTATCCCGGACGCGCCCGCAATGTGGAAGAACTCCGCGCCGACCTGAATTTCGCTTTCCGTCTGATCCCCGGCGCAAAACGTCTGAATCTCCATGCCATTTATCTGGATTCCAGACGCGCTGTCGAACGCAACCGAATCGAACCGGAACATTTCCAGAGCTGGATTGACTGGGCGAAGGAAAAGAAAACCGGTCTGGATTTCAATCCGTCGTACTTCGGACATCCGAAAGCGGCTTCCAATCTGACCTTGTCCAGCCCGGACAAAGGCATCCGCAATTTCTGGATTGAACACGGCATCGCCTGCCGCAAAATTGCCGCCGCCATGGGGAAAGCACTCGGTACGCCCTGCATCATGAACACCTGGATTCCGGACGGATTCAAAGATATCACCGTTGACCGCGCCGCCGCAAGAAAACGTCTTGTCGAATCGCTGGATACTGTGTTCGCGGAAAAGATTTCCCCGAAATACATGCGGGATGCCGTGGAATCAAAACTTTTCGGTATCGGCGTGGAATCCTGCACGGTCGGTTCCAACGAATTCTATCTGGGTTATGCCATCCGGAACAACCTGCTGCTCTGTCTGGATTCCGGTCATTTCCATCCGACGGAAGTCATCAGCGACAAAATCAGCGCGGTTCTGCTGTATCTGGACGAAATCCTGCTCCATGTGAGCCGCCCGGTCCGCTGGGATTCCGACCATGTGGTTCTGTTTGACGATGAACTTCAGAACATTGCGGCGGAAATTGTCCGCAACAATCCGAAACGGGTTCATATCGGTCTGGATTACTTTGATGCCACGATCAACCGTATTGCGGCGTGGACGATCGGCACGCGGAATATGCAGAAAGCTCTGCTGGCGGCGCTGCTTCAGCCGCAGAAGGAACTGGCTGCCATGGAAAAGAAGGCGTCCAATTCCCGGAAACTGGCTCTGCTGGAAGAACTCAAAGCCATGCCGATGGGCGCGGTCTATGATTATTTCTGCGCGAAGAACGATGTTCCCGCCGGTATTTCCTTCATGGATGAAATTGAAGATTATGAAAAGAATGTCCTGCTGAAACGCAGCTGATTTTTCTGAATGTCTTTACAGAAAGCCGAGGCTCCCGTTGTGTGAGAGTCCCGGCTTTTTCAATAGGGTGAGATCTGCTGTTTCCGCAGAGAAATCTTATGCTTTCCCTACGGTAAGCACGATTTTTCCGATGCCGTGTCCTGCGCGCAGAAGTTCGTGAGCTTCTTCCGCCTGCCGGATCGGGAGAATTTTCTGAATGACCGGACGGATTCTGCCTGATTCGAATGCCGGCCAGATCACCCGTTCCAGATCGGCGAGGATCTGTGCTTTCTTTTCGTTTGTGCGGCTGCGGAGAGTGCTTCCTTTGAGCGTGATTGCGCGTTTGAGAATCGGGCGCAGCGGAATTTCCGCGGTTTCGCCGCCGAGGGTCGAAACGAGAATCCATCTCCCGCCGACAGCCATTTTGCCGATACTTTCGCCGAGGACGGCACCGCCGACACAGTCAAGCACCGCATTGATTTCGTGGCGGCCGAACAGCACGGCAGGATTTTCCTTTTTGCGGTTGACGGCATCTTCTGCGCCGAGTTTGCGCACGAATTCCAGTTTGTCATCGGCTCCGACACTGGTTACCGCTTTTGCGCCCATGAGTTTCGCCACTTGAATCGCCGCCGTGCCGAGTCCGCTGGCTCCCGCCTGAATGAAAATGGTTTCGCCCGCTTTCAGTTCCGCTTCGTAATGCAGATTCAGCCAGGCAGTTGCGAAAACTTCTGGAATTGCGGCGGCTTCCTCGAAACTGAATCCGCGCGGAACGGGAAGAACCATATTCTGCGGAACCGCAGCTTTTTCCGCATAACCACCGCCGCCGAGCAGTGCGCAGACCTTGTCGCCCGGCCGCCAGCGTCCACCCTGCGGCGCACGGAGAACAATTCCGGCGATTTCGAGTCCCATCCATTCCGGCCATCCCGGAGGCGGCGGATATTTTCCGGCACGCTGGAGCAGATCGGCGCGGTTCAGAGCCGCGGCGTGAACTTCAATCAGCACTTCATCCGCACGGGGAACGGGGGCGGGGACTTCACACCAGCGGAGAGACTGGTTTTCTCCGACAAGCATTGCGTGCATATTCATGGTCAGTTTCCTTTCAACCCGAGAGTGCGTCCGCCGTCCACAATGAAATTCTGCCCGATGACATACTCTGCTTCGGGAGAACAGAGGTACGTTACCATATTGGCAATATCCGACGGCTTTCCGATACGGGTCGTCCAGCTTTTTTCGCGCGCGGTCCGTTCCGCGGCTTCCCCGCGGGAGCGTTCCTCTTCCGGACGCGGCACGATGCCGGGCGAGACGCAGTTGACATTGATGTTGTACGGTCCGAGTTCCATGGCAAGCGAGCGAGTAAGAGAGAAAATTGCGCCCTTGGATGCCGCATATTCCGCGCCGTACGGCAGACCGCCGACTCCCACCGAGGAGCCGATGAAGATGATTTTGCCCCATTTCGCCGCGACCATCCGGTTGACGACCGCGCGGGTGCAGCAGATCGCGCTGAATAGGTTCATTTTCAGGACGGCTTCAATGACGTCCATTTCCTGATCTTTGAATTCCCGGCATTTTGTGCGGGCGGAGCCGCCGGCAACGTTGACGAGAATATCAATGGAACCGAACCGTTCCGCAATGGAGTCCATGAGTTTGACGACGGCGGAGTAGTCGGTGATGTCCGCGACGAAACTTTCGGCGGTTCCTCCTGCGGCGCGGACGGATTCGGCGGCGGCATCCGCGGCTTCCCTGCGGATGTCAATGACCGCGATATTTGCGCCCTGTTCTGCGAGTTTGCGGCAGATTTCGGAGCCGATGTATCCGCCACCGCCCGTAACGGCAGCCGTTCTGTTTTTCAGTTTCAGCATGGTGAAATTCCTTTCCGGTTTGTTTGAAATCGTTTTTTTTTGCTTCCGTCCTGTCAGTGCGGACCTCATAAGGATCCTTTATTTTGCGTATCCGCACGCGTCGAGCAGGATTTCATGGACCAGCAGTTCGTGTTCATACGGATAGGGATTGGCGATTTCCCCGCGGATGATTTTCGCAAACTCCGTCAGCTGTCCGGTGTAGCGGTCGCCGAGAACGCCGCAGTCCGCTTCGTGTGTGCCGGCGGCATATTCCTCATTTCCGTTTTTGAGGGTGAGACGAACCGGGAGGTGCTGGGTGTAATAGACATTTCCGGGAGCTTCGATCGGGCAGAGTTCGGCGGTTCCGTTGGTTCCGCAGACAATAAGGCGGCGGTGTTTCATGCCGTCGACTTCTTCCACGGAAACGCGGATGGTGGCAGTGGCGCGCGGATACTCCAGCACGGCAAGACCGTTGTCGATCAGTCCGTCGCCACGGGTCTGTTTCATGAACGGTGTAACTTTTTCGGGTCTGCCGAGCATTTGAATCACGAGATCGATGAGGTAACCGGCAAAGATATACATGGCGCCGCCCTTGAACTGCGCGAGCCATTTGCGGTATGCGGAGTTGTCGCCGTCGTAACGGCTCATGACTGCGTGAATTTCAAAGAGATTGCCGAGCCAACCTTTTTTGACGGCATTGATGATGAAGCGGATTGCGGGATTGTAACGGTAGACATACGCCTGCTGGAACGCAAGTTTTTTCGCCGCGCAGAGGGCGAGCAGTTTCCTGAATTCCGGCAGCGATTCCCCGCCGGGCTTGTCGCAGTGAATATGCAGTCCGCGTTCCGCACAACGCAGAGCGGTCGGAACCAGTTCAAAACCGTCCGTTTCCACGGCAACGGCGTCCAGTCCGGGGATATTGAGCAATTCATTTTCCGTGAAGCGCGGCAGATCCTTGTATGCGCTGAATCCGCCGCGCTGTTCGAGCCAGCGGGGATCATCCTCCGAGAACCCGACGACTTCAAAATCTTCAGGGAGCTGGCGCAGAGCAAGCATTTTGTCTGCCGCATGGTTGTGTCCAATGCCGATTTGTGCAATCCGGATTCGCCGTTTCATCATTGTCTCCTGTGGTTGTTCGCTGGTATATGCCGTTGTTTCGGAAGCGAAAACTTCCGGAATTCATCCATAATATAGAAGGTTGCCGGCGCGATACAAGAAAAAAATATGCGTTTTTATGAAAAGATCCATGTAAACAATGCAATATTTACATGATTTTCTGTAAAGTCATGTAAAATACGTATTCGGAATCGGAGTGTACTCATTTTCCGCGGAAATGCAACTTTCCCAGCCGTTTTCCGGTACGGGACTTGAAAATCCGGCGGGAACATGTATTGTATGCGGTAAAAAATGCTATGACAACAAGGAGTTGACGCCATGAATATTGAACAGGAAATCCGGAAACTGCGTGATGAACGCCATGCAGTCATTCTCGCTCATAATTATACTGCGCCGGAAGTGCAGGATATCGCCGATTTTGTCGGTGATTCCCTGGAACTTTCCCGGAAAGCGGCGGAATGTCATGCGCCGGTCATTGTTTTCTGCGGCGTCCGGTTCATGGCGGAAACCGCCAAAATCCTTTCTCCGGATTCCATTGTGCTGCATCCGAATCCGCATTCCGGATGTCCCATGGCGGATATGGCGGATCCCGAAGCGGTGGCGAAATACCGCGCGGAACACCCTGATACTCTGGTGGTTGCGTATGTGAACACGACGGCTGCCACCAAAACAGCGGTCGATATCTGCTGCACCTCCGGCAATGCGGAGAAGGTCATCAGCGCACTGCCGAAAGACCAGAAAATTCTGTTCCTGCCCGATGCCAACCTCGGCGCCAACGTGGCGAAAAAACTGAACCGTCCCATGGATCTCTGGCCGGGCTTCTGTCCGACTCACAACCGGATCATGCCGGAGCAGATTGAAAAAGCCCGTGCCGCTCATCCCGGTGCGCCGGTGATCGTTCATCCGGAATGTCCCCCGGCAACCGCGGATCTGGCGGATCAGGCGTTGAGTACCGGAGGTATGCTGAAATTCGTGCGCGAATCCCAAGAAAGGGAATTCATCATCGGCACGGAAACCGGAATCCTTCACCGTATGCGCAAGGAAAATCCGGACAAAGTGTTTTACCCGCTGGAGCCGGAGCCGCTCTGTCCGAACATGAAAAAAATCACGCTGGAAGATGTGCTGTTCGCCTTGCAGGATATGAAGCCGCAGATCGAACTGGATGCCGACACCATTGCCAGAGCGCGCGCACCCATCGACCGTATGCTGCAATTCTGATTTCAACATGGACAGCGGGGACTACATACTGATTGCGGATTGTCATATCCGCGCGCATTCCGATGCGGAAGGCGATTTTTTTGAAATGCTGGACCGCATTGACGCCGTCAACCCGAAAGGCGTGATTTTTCTCGGCGACATTTTTGAACTCTGGATTGCTCTGAAAGGATATGAATCCTTCGGACATGCCCAGTTTGTCGAATGGTGCTCCGAACACAAAAAACGTTTTGAAATCGGCTTCATCGAAGGCAATCATGAGTTTTATGTTTCGGAGACGCACCGCGACGCGTTTTCCTGGATTGATGATGTGTCGCATACGCTGGACAACGGAGTGCAGTTCATTCACGGAGATCTGATCAACCGCGACGACCGCCGCTATCTGCTGCTGCGCCGTCTGATCCGGAATCCGTTTACGCGTTTTCTGCTGCGGCTCACCGCGCGGAACATCGGTCCGAAGGTGGCGGACAAAGTCCGCATGTCCCTCAAAAACACCAATCTGCGTTACAAACGCCTGCTGCCGATGCCGCATCTGGAAAATTACAGCCGGAATGCTGTGCAGGGACAGATCAAACGGGTGTTCACCGGGCATTTTCACCGTCGCGAAACCCTTGCTGTGCCGGGCGGTGTTCCCACGGAAATTCTGCCGGCGTGGGAACGGGACGGCGAGATTGTTGTGCTGGACGGACAGCTCCGCTCGCGCTGCGGTTTCTGGAAAGAACTGCTGAACTGATGCCGTTCAGTTCTGCTGTGTTTTCCTGCCGGAGGCTGCTTTCTTTTCCGCTTCTTCCGGTTCCAGCGAAACCGCCCACAGACAGTCCCAGATGGTTTTGAGCAGAATGAAAAGTTCCCGGCTTTCGATGATGACTGCATAGTTTTCCATCATCGTGGAGTGTACCGCAATTTTGTCATCATATAAAAAGAGTTCCGCGACTTTTTCCGAAATCTGCTGCGGCAGATACCGTACCCGGCGGAGATTATGGTCGCCGGGCCGGGAGTAGTCCGCTGTGGCTTCGCTGGGTTTGTTGCGGATGGAATTGGACCAGATTCCGCGTTCGATCCGGCGCCGGTAATAATCGCGCAGATATTTTTCATCATTCGGATTGAAAACTTCCTGCATCGAGCCGAAATAGAAATATTCCTTGGATTTGACATTCAGCAGTTCCTCATCCGCCTTGCGGATTTCGTCGCGTCCCTGATAAACCCGGATTACCGGACGGCGCGGTCCGGACTGATACAAATCCAGCAGCGAAGGCAGGATGGCTTCCAGGGAGCTCATCCGCCTGGCTTCCTGTTCTTTGAACACTTCCGGATTTTCGGCAGTGAAACGCCGTTTGCTGCCGGTGTAGCATTCGGAAATCAGGTTGCGTTCTTTCAGCGAATCCAGCACGTCGTAGACTGTCGGATGCTTGAATCCGGTGCTTTTCGCCAGTTCGATTGCCGATGCGCTTCCCCGCTGAAGCAGAGCCAGATACACTTTCGCCTGCCGGGAACTGAGGTCAAGACTGGTCAGACCATCCAGAATTTCCATTCTTACTTTCTCCTTCTGAAAAATGTCGTAAAAAACCGACATCTTTTATTTTTTGTTTTCAGCTTGAATTTGCGATAACTATCAGTATAATATCACCATTCTGTAAAAAGTCACCGACAGAATTAAAAAAAGTGAGAATATTTATGAAGGAGAAAATACAGTCATGACTTTTATTGCGTTTCTGCTGGTATTCCTTTCGGTTTTTCTGCACATCGCCTGGAATATGCTGTCCAAAAGTTCGAAGCCTTCGCTGGCATTCTACATTATCATGACCGCGACATCTTCTCTGGTCTGGCTGCCGTTTTTCATTCTGGCTCCCTGGAAACTGACTGATCTGCCCTGGCAGTTTTTTGTGATCATGCTTTTCAGTTTTGCCGGAGATGTTTTTTATCTGCTGGGATTGGCTCATGCGTACCGGAAAGCGGATATTTCGCTGGTGTACCCGGTTGTGCGTGCTCTGCCGGTGCTGACGGTTGCCGCGGCAACCATTATTTTCGGTCTGGGGAAAACGCCCGGTCTGATTGCCCTGGCAGGCATGGGGCTGATTTCGGTGGGATGCCTGATCATGCCGCTGAACCGGTTTTCGGATTTTTCCCTGAAACCGTATTGTTCTCCGGTGATCGGGTTCATCCTGCTGGCGGCAGCCGGCACAACCATGTATACGATTCTTGACAGTCATGCGCTCCAGATGATCCGGGATGTCATGCACCGTGTATCCGTGCTGGATACGCTGGGATTTCTGTTCGTGGTGGAGTTTGGGGAGTCTGTTCTGCTGCTGTTCTGCATTCTGTGCAGTCCGCTGGAACGGAAGCTGCTGAAAAAGATGGCGTTCCGGAGCATCTATCCGGTTATAGCCGGCGTCTGCAGTTCATCGGCTTACGGTCTGGTTCTGCTGGCGATGGCTTTTGTGACCAATGTCAGCTATATACAGGCGTTCCGTCAGATCAGTCTGCCGATCGGATTTTTGGCGGGGGTGATTATCTTCCGGGAAAAGGGAACCTTGCCGAAAGTTACCGGCATGATTCTGATTGTAACCGGTCTGGTTTGCACCGCATTGGGTTGACGCGCAGGATTTTTTTTCGTTTTTTTTGCTTTGTCCGCTTTACGAACCGCAGTTTCGGCAGTATCTTACCGGAAAATGAAAGGATGCGGATTCAAATGGCGGAAAAAAAGCTGCTTTATAAACGGATTCTGCTGAAAATCAGCGGAGAAGCCTTGAAAGGCAATCAGGAACACGGCTACAATGCGGAAGCGGTCGCGTCAATCGTGGCGCGCATCCGGGAAGCAATGGAACTGGGCGTGGAGATCGCTCTGGTGGTCGGTGCCGGCAATATCTGGCGCGGACTCGCCGGCGCCAAAGGCGGCATGGACCGCGTAACCGCCGATCATATGGGGATGCTGGCAACCGTCATGAACGCTCTGTGTCTGAAAGACGCTTTCACTGCGGCGGGAGTTCCCTGTGCCGTGCATTGTGCGGTTGACATGCAGCCGTTCGCCCGGAAATTTGACCGCGACCTGGCTTTGACTGAACTTTCCGAAGGCAAGCTCATCATTTTTGCCGGCGGCACGGGTTCTCCGTATTTCACCACGGACACCACAGCCGCTCTGCGTGCGCTGGAAATCAAGGCGGATGCCGTGGTCAAAGCGACGAAAGTCAACGGTATTTACACGGCAGACCCGGTCAAGGATCCGTCTGCCCGGAAATTCGACACTCTCACTTTCCAGGAGGCGATTGCCGGACATTACGGAGTCATGGATGCCGCCGCGTTTGCGCTTTGCTCGGACAACGGACAGCATATCATTGTCTGCAATTTCTCGGAGCAGGGCGCACTGGGAAAAGTTCTGACCGGCGATTATTCCGTCGGAACCATTGTACATTGAAACAGCAAGCCAATCTAAACATAAGGAGAATAAAATGGCTATCAGTGATGTTTTTGACACCATGGAAGAAAAATTGATGAATGCCGAAGATGCCATGAAAACGGATCTGACCGCGATCCGTACGGGCAAGGCGTCCACCGCACTGGTGGAAAATATCATGGTCGAGTACTATGGAACCATGACCAAATTGCGCGATATTGCGGGTCTGGCAACGCCCGAAGCCCGTCTCATCACCATTCAGCCGTGGGATCAGAGTGCGGTCAAGGCTGTGGAAAAAGCAATCATCGCTTCTCCGCTGGGCATTTCTCCGGTCAGCGACGGCAAAGTGATCCGTCTGCCGATTCCGCCGTTGAGCCAGGACCGCCGCGCTGCTTTTGCGAAACAGGTCAAAGCCCGTGTCGAACAGGCGAAAGTGGAACTGCGCAATGCCCGCCGCGACGCCAATGAAGCTCTCAAAAAAGCCCAGAAGGCTTCTGAAATCACCGAGGACGAACTGAAGAACAATCTGGATAAAGTCCAGAAGATGCTTGATTCCTACACGAAGAATGTGGAAGACATGGCTGCCGCCAAAGAGAAGGAACTGATGACGATTTGAAGCTGCTGCGTTCCAAATCTTCAACGGAATCCATGCACCGTTCCTCCCGCAAGGGCGGGACGGTGTTTCCGTTTCTGCCGGTTATCGCGCTGATTGCATTCGGGATTCGCTTCGCGGTTTCCTGTCAGCTGATTGCCGCCGATCCCGCCGCGTACGCCCCTTCCATCATAACCGACATGCGGACTTATATGGATATCGCGGATCAGATTCTGAAGGGCAGTCTGCCGGAGACGTTTTATTATCAGCCGTTTTATTACGCGGTGTTTCTGCCGCTGTGCCGTCTGCTGACTCCGTCGCCTTATGTGCTGGCACTGGTGCAGTCCCTGCTGGGAGCGGCGACCGTGTATCTTGCCGGACGTTCCGCCCAGCTGATCTGCGGACGCCGCAGCGGATGGTGGAGCGGACTGCTCTGCTGTTTCTGCGCGATTCACATTTATTTTACGCCGTACGCTCTGCTGGAACTGCTTCAGGGATTCTGGATCGTACTGCTGTTTTATCTGGCATTGCGTCTGCCGCGGCGCAGCACCTGGATTCATTGGGGGATCTGGGGATTCATTCTCGGCTGTTCGATTCTGACGCGCGGCAACACCTGGTGTTTTCTGCCGCTGCCGGTTCTGTATGTGCTGCTGATGCGCGGGCGCGCGGAATGGCGGAAAACACTGCTGAACAGTCTGGTCATGCTGATGTGTGTTCTGCTGCCGCAGCTGCCGTTTGCCCTTTACAACACTGTGCAGCAGAAACATTTATCCGGACCGTCCACTGCCGGCGGCGCGGTGCTGGCGATCGGCAACAACCCGGAAGGTGCGCCTGCCGGACTGGAATTGCCGTATCCCCGTACTTATGAGCTGTGGATGTCGACGGAAAAGGAAATATCCATCCCCCGGCGCATGTTCGACTGGCTGAAAGCGGAACCTGCCGCTTTTCTGGAACAGCAGTTTCAGAAACTGTTTCTGTTCTGGGATTCAATGGATTACCCGAACAATATTTCCGAATACAATGCGGCGAAAAGCAGTCTGATGCGGACACTGCATTTTCTGCCGACGGGCTTCATTGTCCTGCTGGGACTTGCCGGTCTGCTGTCATTGCGGCATTTTGCGGGCAGACGCCGGGGATTCGTTTTGCTGGCGGCGTTCATCCTGCTGTATTCGCTGTCCATCATCGTGTTTTATATTCTGGCGCGGTTCCGTCTGCCGGTTCTGCCTCTGCTGTGTGTGAGCGGCGGAGTCTGGCTTGAACGCTTCATCCGCAGCCGGGGAGCAGTCCGGATCCGGTTGTTCGGCTGGGGTGCGCTGGCTTGTTTCATTGTGTACGGATTTGCCCCGCTGTACGCCTCGGCATATGAACCGGTTATTCTTGCCGCCGTTCGTCCGGACGGTGTTCAGACTGAATTCAATGAACCGTCTTATCCGTGGAAAAATGCGCCGGAACAGCGGCATTTTCTGCAGGTGTCGGATCATTCCTCTGCGCTGAAAGGCGGCTGGATTCCGCTGGAGAACGGAAATGAACTGGAAAAAATTTTCCGTATCCGCAAGCCGCTGGCGGCGAAACGCGCCTTGCTGGTGCTGGCTGCGCCGGGGACCGGCGGTTCGGCAATTCTGACGGTCAACGGGAGCCGGCAGCTGGTTTCCGTTCAGGACAACCGGATTCTTATGGAAATTCCGGTTCAGGAGGAAAACGGCTGCATCAGAGTGAATCTGAAAATTGAGGAATCGCGTGGAAACTGGGTGCTGGCTGCAGATCTGCTGCGCAATTACGGCAGAACCGGAATCAACGGAAAAACGGTTCCTTTTGAATTATCGGCATGGCTGGTTGTACCGGTCAGACCGTGACGGAGAAAATATGAAAGAGACAGTAGCAATTATCGGGTTGGGAATGCTGGGGTGCAGTCTGGGCGCGTCCCTGAACAGAAGCGGATACCGCCGGATCGGCTGGGCTCGGCGTCCGGAAGTCGGATCGTGGGCGGAAGAACATCAGGTCATAGATGCGTTTGTGCCGGACGTGGAGGATGCTCTGCGGCAGGCAGATATCGCAGTGCTGTGTCTGCCGATCCCGACCATCCGCGAATTTCTGAAACGGTATGCCGCATCCATGAAGCAGACGCTGGTTACGGATATCGGCAGTGTCAAAGGCTGTATTGTCAAGACTGCGCAGGAGCAGAAAGTGCGTTTTATCGGCGGGCATCCCATGGCGGGAACGGAATTTTCCGGTCCGGAGGCAATGGTGCCGGGAATTTATGAAAAGGCAACCGTGTTCATTGTGCCGCCGCGCGGAGCTTCGGATGCGGATATCGAGGCAGTGGCGCGCATGTGGCAGGCGGTGAAAGCCAAGCCGATGATTCTGACACCGAAAGCGCATGACCAGCTGGTTGCCCATACCAGCCACGTTCCGCATGTGGTTTCCTCCGCCCTTGCTTTGAGTGTGCTGGATACCCGCGGCGAACTCAAGAAACGGCGTTTTGCCGGATGTGCCAGCGGCTTCCGCGACACCATCCGGGTGGCGGCGTCCTCTCCGAAAATGTGGCGCGAGATTTTTTCCCACAACAAAGAGGCTCTGCTGGAAGCCATGGCGACTTACGAGGTCCGTTACGCCAGGATGAAGGAAATGATCGCTTCCGGCGATTTCGATGCTTTCGAGAAAGAGTTTGCCAAAGGCAGAGACCTGGTGGAGGAATGGCGTTCGGGTTTCAGGAAAGACCCCCCGTGCTGAAAAGACTGGTCAGGAATCGTTCCCGGATGATTCCTGATTTTTTTTGAATAGTTTGTTTTTTAAAGTACAATAAATGCGTTCCGGAAACGTTTAAAACGGCAAAAGGAAATTTATTTCGGGAGAAACAGGCATGAAGAAAGTATTGCGTGCATTGATTGGACTGGTGATTCTGGCACTGGTGATTTATCTGGCGGTTCTGGCGTACCGGAAATATGCGGGACCGGGAGACACCATGGTGTTCCGCACGGAAACAGTCGGAAAAACGGATCTGGTCCGTTCCATAACGGCGACGGGGACGGTGGAACCGGAAGAACTGGTGAATGTCGGAGCGCAGGTGCAGGGAATGATTACCCGGTTCGGTCCGGACACTAACGGAAAACCGGTGGACTACGGATCGGAAGTCAAAGCCGGCGGAGTCCTGGCATGGATTGATGATTCTCTGTATACTGCGGAACTGAAATCGGCGGAAGCGTCGCAGCTGCAAGCCAAAGCCGCCATCAATTCTGCCAAGGCGTCCATCATTCAAGCCAAAGCCAAACTGGAGCTTGCCGCCGTGAATCTGAAGCGCGCCAAACAGCTGCTGCCGACCAATGCCATTGCGCAGACCACTTACGACAGCGCGCTGGCGGATTACGATGTGGCGAAATCCAATCTCTCCGTGGCGGAAGCCTCCGAAGCGCAGGCGCAGGCTCAGCTTGCCGCAGCCAATGCCACCCAGGAACGCGCTGCCCGGAACCTGTCTTACTGCGTCATCAAGTCGCCGGTCAACGGAGTCATTATTGACCGCCGGGTGAATATCGGTCAGACCGTGGTTTCCAGCATGAGTGCACCGAGTCTGTTCCTGATCGCCAAGGACCTGAAGAAAATGCAGGTCTGGGTGTCTGTCAACGAGGCGGATGTCGGACAGATCAAAGTCGGTTTGCCCGCCGTGTTCACCGTGGATGCGTTCCAGAACCGCGAATTCAAAGGCACGGTCCGGAAAATCCGTCTGAACGCCACCATGTCGCAGAACGTGGTTACCTATGTCGTGGAGATTGAAACCGACAATTCGGACGGTACGCTGCTGCCGTATCTCACTGCCAATGTGAAGTTTCTGCTGGCGCAGCGTGACGGCGTTCTGGCGGTTCCCAATTCAGCGTTCCGTTTCAGCCCGGATGCCGCGCTGGTTCCGGAAAAATACCGCGATCAGCTTGCTTCGCCGAACCGGAACGGCAGTGAACGGCGGATCTGGATTCAGGACGGCAATGAAATCCGGCCGCTGATGGTGACCGCCGGTCTGAACAACGGATCGTCCACGGAAGTTTCCTCTCCGGAACTCCGGGAAGGGATGAAAGTGGTAACCGGAACCGAAGTGATTACTGCAGAAAAACAGCTCGCTGCGGGAAAATCTTCTGCCCAGCAGAGTCCGTTCCTGCCGAAACCGCCGCAGCGTCCGGGGAAGAAAAAATGAGCTTGATCGAACTGCATGATATTCGGAAAACGTATTCGCTCGGCGAAATAGATGTGCCGGTTCTGAAAGGAATTTCGCTTTCCATTGAGAAGGGGGAATACGTCGCACTGATGGGGGCTTCCGGTTCCGGAAAAAGCACTCTGATGAACATCCTCGGCTGTCTGGACCGTCCCACATCGGGGGATTATCTGTTCAACGGCAGGGAAGTCGGACGCATTTCCGGCGACGAGCGGGCGCAGCTCCGCAACCGTTACATCGGGTTTGTGTTCCAGAGTTTCAATCTGCTGCCCCGGACCACTGCCGTGGAGAATGTCTGCATGCCGCTCTATTACACCGCCGGCGACCTGTCTTCGCGGGAAGCCGTGCGCCGGGCGCGTGCCATGCTGGAACGGGTCGGTCTGAAAGACCGCATGGATCATGAACCGTCCCAGCTGTCCGGCGGACAGCAGCAGCGCGTGGCGATTGCGCGTGCGCTGATCAATCATCCGCCGGTGCTGTTTGCCGATGAACCGACCGGGAATCTGGATTCCAGAACCAGTGTCGATGTGATGAAACTTTTTGAATCGCTGAATCAGGAAGGAATCACCATTATTCTGGTGACCCATTCCACAGAAGTTGCGGACTGTGCCAAACGGACCATCCATATACAGGACGGTCAGATTGTGCGCGGCGCGTACAAAGGAGGCTGAAAGCCATGTCGTTATGGAGAACAATGCTGGTTGCGCTGGTTGCGCTGAAACGGAATCCCACCCGCGCCCTGCTGACGGCGCTGGGAATTGTGATCGGGATTGCGGCGGTCATAGCCATGATGGAAATCGGCAACGGGTCATCGAAAGCCATCCGCACGTCCATTGAAAGCATGGGCGCCAACACCATACTGATCATGCCCGGAGCGCCGCGTGTTCCGGGCGGAGTGCGTCAGGGGTCCGGCAGCGGAGTTTCCCTGACGCCTGCCGACTGTGAAGCGATCCGGCAGGATTGTCCGAACGTGGCGGTGGCGATTCCGCTGGTCCGGGCGTCCTCGGTGCAGGCGGTCGCGGGGAATCAGAACTGGACTCCGCAGCAGTGTTACGGCACTGCTCCGGAATATCTGCAGATCCGCAACTGGGATCTGGCGGAAGGACGCAATTTCACTGCGCGGGAAGTGGAAACCCGTGCGCGGGTGTGCCTGGTCGGAAAAAAAATCGTCAATGAACTTTTCGGCGGAGAATCTCCGGTTGATTCGGAAATCCGCATCAATAATGTTACTTTCACCATCATCGGCGTTCTCAAGGAAAAAGGCGCGAATATGATGGGGTTCGACGAAGACGATGTGATTCTTGCCCCGTGGACAACGGTCCGGCTGCGGATTACCGGGCTGAAAACCGGAACTGCCACCAATACGACCAGCACGGCGTCCACTTCACCGAGCGCGCTGTACCCGGCGACCGGCGTTGCGTTTTATCCGGAACAGTCGGACAATCTGGAAACGGATACGCTGCTGGTTCCCAAGTTTGAACAGATTGACCAGATCATGCTGATGGCTACCGATCCGAAGAATGTGGACAAAGCGGTCAGCGAACTGACTGCGGTTCTGCGGGAACGCCATAATCTGCGTCCGGATCAGGAAGATGACTTCTGGGTCCGCAACTCCGCCGCGTTCATGGAAACGCTGTCCGGAACCAGCCGTCTGATGACGAATCTGCTGATGGTGGTTGCGCTGATTTCCCTGGTGGTCGGCGGTGTCGGCATCATGAACATCATGCTGGTTTCGGTGACGGAACGGACGCGCGAGATTGGTTTGCGGATGGCTGTGGGAGCGCGTTCGCGCGACATCCTCAAGCAGTTTCTGGTGGAATCCATTATTCTGTGTCTGGTGGGCGGCATTGTCGGAATCCTGCTGGGACGCGGCGCCGCGCTGCTGGTCAAGAGCCAGCTGCAATGGCCGATTGAACCCAGTCCCGGCGGAATGCTGACTGCTGTGGCTGTCTCCGCCGCCGTGGGAATTGTGTTCGGTTTTTATCCGGCGTGGAAAGCGTCCCGGATGGATCCAATTGAGGCGCTGCGCTACGAATAATTCGCCGTTTCTCTCCGGATTTACGGTTTTTCCCGTGAATCCGGTGCATCCTTTTGCATTTTTCCTTGTCTATTTTGGCAAAGTTCGCGCTCTCTGCATTGAAAAAACTCTTTGCCGGGTGTATTGTTACCATTCTGTATGGAAAATCTGTTGAAAACTCTGAAAGGAATTTTCCCATGAAACGATTGAATCTGCCGGACTTCCGGAAATATCTTGTCATTGTCCTGATCGTGGCATTCCTGCCGGCATTCTGCGCACAGCCGAAAGCGGCGGGGGAGCTGAAACCGACTGCCGCCATGTCCAAAATTTCGCGTTCCGCCGCATATCTGCTGGCCAACAGCCATTTCAGCCAGCGGAAACTGGACGAACAACTCTCCGAACAGCTGTTCGAAGATTATTTCAAGGAACTTGATCCTTCCCATCTGTTTTTCACCCGGCAGGATCTGGAATCGTTCAGCAGTGTCCGGAAAAAACTGGGAAAACAGATCAGTACCGGCGATGTCCGGTTCGCTTTCGATGTTTTCAAACTCTTTCTCCGTAAACTGGAAGCCTACCAGAAATTCACTTCGGCGTATCTCCGCACCAATCCTTCCCTGAACAGCAATGAACTTTATGAATTCAACCGGACCAAAGCCCCCTGGGCTTCCAGTCAGCAGGAACTCGAAGAGCTCTGGAAAAAGAAAATCCGCAACGACCTGATTCTGCTGGAACTGCTGGACCGTTCCAAGGCGGAAAAGAAAAACGATTCGAAGGACAATAAAAAGTCCGCTGTTGTTTCCGTTGTTTCAAAAGCAAAAGCTCCGGCGAAGACTCCGCAGGAAAGAACTCTGCAGCGGATTTCCCAGTTCATCCATTATTATCAGAAGCTGGAACCCATTGATGTGCTGGAACTTTATCTGTCCTGTCTGACTAAAATCTATGATCCGCATTCCTTGTATATGTCGCCGCGTTCCGAGGAAGATTTCAATATCGACATGAGACTTTCTCTGGTGGGCATCGGTGCGGTACTTTCCCCGGAGGACGGCTACACGAAGATTGTCCGGGTAATTCCCGGCGGTCCGGCAGATCTGGACGGACGGCTCAAAGCGGAGGACCGCATCATTGCCGTCGCGCAGGAGAATGCCGAACCTGTTGATATTCTGGATATGCCGCTGAACAAAGTGGTCAATCTGATCCGAGGCAAGGAAAAAACCAAAGTCACGCTGACGGTTCTGGAAGCCTCAAAAGGCAGTTCAGCAGTTCCGGTCAACATCACGCTGACCCGTGCCAAAGTGCAGATAAAGGAATCGGAAGCATCGGGCGTACTGCATGAGATTCAGACGTCTTCCGGGAAAAAGCGGGTTGCCGTGCTGACGCTGCCCCTGTTTTACATTGATTTCGCGGCGGCATACCGCGGCGACGAAAATTACCGCAGTTCCACCCGCGACATTGCCAATCTCATCCGGAAATATTCCAAGGACGCTCCGCTGGACGGTCTGGTGATAGACCTCCGTTCCAACGGCGGCGGCAGTCTGCTGGAAGCTGTGTCCCTGACCGGACTGTTCATCAAGGACGGTCCGGTGGTTCAGGTCCGCGACCAGCGCAGCTGCAAGGTGGATGAAGACCGTGACGGCGGGCTGATTCTGTATGACGGTCCGCTGGCGGTTCTGACCAACCGGCTCAGCGCGTCCGCCTCGGAAATTTTTGCTGGAGCGATCAAGGATTATCAGCGCGGAATTATTCTCGGCGACAGCAAAACGCATGGCAAGGGAACAGTGCAGACCATCATCGAACTGGATCGTTTCACGGCGTTTCTGGAACCGCGGATTCCGTCTGGCTCCATGAAGCTGACCAATGCCAAGTTCTACCGTATCAACGGAGCTTCGACACAGCTCAAGGGAATTACGCCGGACATCGTGTTCCCGTCGTTCACGGATGCCATGGAAATCGGGGAAGACAAACTGCCGCACGCCATGAAATGGGATACGGTTCCCGTTGCGGATTACAAAGTGTTTGACCCGTATCTGCCGTCTCTGATTCCTGTTCTCCGCACCCGCGCCAATGCCCGTGTGGAGCAGAGTCCGGAATTCAAACGGCTGCGCCGTGATATTGAAGTTTACCGCAATATCAGGGAACGTAAAACGGTCTCCCTGAATCTGGAAGAACGCTGGAAAGAATATCTCGCGGAACGGAAACTGCAGGATGAACAGGATAAACTTCTGCGTGTGAATACCGATGATTCCCGGAAAAATGAGGCAAAAGATCTTTATCTGGACGAAACACTCAATGTCATGAAAGACTGGCTTGAACTGAAACGCCCGGAAATGAAACTTTCCGCCGGACAGCGGGAAAGCCGGTGATTTCTTCACGAAAAAGAATTTGAGTCAAAAAACACAGGAGATAGAGTAAATGAGAACCGAATTTCTGCCGTTTTCCAAGCCGAGCATTACCGAGGCGGATATTCATGCCGTAGGGGACGTTCTGCGTTCCGGCTGGATCACCACCGGACCGAAATGCGCTCAGCTGGAAGCGGATTTCAAAGCGTACACCGGCTGCGCCGAAGCCGTCGCCATGACCTCTGAAACATCCGTCATGCACGCCCTGTTCCGGGCGTTGAACATTGGTCCCGGCGACGAGATCATTACGCCGTCCATGACCTGGGTTTCACTGCCGAATACAGCTCTGCTGTTCGGGGCGAAAGTGGTGTTCGTGGATGTGGACAAGGATACCCTGATGGTTTCCGCGGAGGAAGTGGAAAAGAAAATCACCCCGCGCACCCGCATGATTGTGCCGGTTCACTTTGCCGGGGCGTCGCTGGATCTCGGTCCGCTGCGCGCAGTTGCCGCCCGGCATGGCGTCATGCTGGTGGAAGACGCCGCTCACGCGCTGGGCTCCGAATGGCGCGGCGAAAAAATCGGAGCGCACGGAACATGCATGTTCTCTTTCCATCCCATCAAGAACATCACGACAGGGGAGGGCGGCATGTTTGCCACGGATGATGTTGAGCTGGCAAATCATGTCCGCAGTTTGAAATTCCACGGACTGGGCGTGGATGCGTTTGACCGTCAGACGCACGGCCGCGCTCCGCAGGCGCAGGTCATTGAACCGGGTTACAAGTTCAATCTGCCGGATATGCAGGCGGTTCTGGGTCTCGGACAGCTGGCGAGGGTGGATGCCATGAACGAAAAACGCCGTCAGCTGGCGATGCGTTACCGCGAACTCCTGAAAGATATGGATGAACTGATTCCGCTCCGGGATCCGGCTTATCCGATGAAACATGCCTGGCATCTGTTTGTGGTCCGGGTGGACGTGGACAAGGCTGGAATCACCCGCGATCAGTTTATGACGGAACTGAAACAGCGCAATATTGGCACGGGTCTGCATTTCCGCTGTACCCACCTTCAGAAATATTACCGCGAACAGCTTGGCTGTCAGCCCGGCACTCTGCCCAATACGGAATGGAACTCCGACCGTATTGTCTCTCTGCCGCTTTTCCCGGATATGACGGAAAAAGATCAGGATGATGTCCTTGCCGCGATGAAGGATATTTTTGCCCGTCACGGACACTGACATCGCATTTGCTTTTTTGTTTATCATAAAATAAAGGATTTTTTCAGATGAAAAACACCAACCCGAAACCCGGATTCAATGGAAAACAGTTTGCAATCTGGATGGCGGCACTTGTAATCGGCGGAGTACTCGGTTCTCTCGGCATCACGGGACTCAACAATTTCTTCAACTTCATTGCGGCGGTTTTCACCCGGCTCTTCCAGTTTGTTGCCGTGCCGACGATTGCCCTGACTATTGCCACAACTCTGGCGGAACTCGGAGCCAGAAAAAATACCGGCAAAATTTTTCTTCATGCCGTAACGTATACCCTGCTGACCACACTGGTTGCGGCGGCAGTGGGCGCGGTGCTGTATCTGCTGATTCAGCCCGGAAATCTGCCGGCTGAACTGATCCTGAAAGGACAGGAGAGTGTGCCGCAGAATCTGGGGCGTCTGACGGTTTACGACCACATTCTTTCCGTGGTTCCGAACAATATTATTTCTCCGCTGGCTTCCGGAAACGTGTTGAGCATTCTGCTGGTTGCGGCGGCTGTCGGGCTGACGCTTGCCATGCTCAAGGAATCGGAAAACGTGCGGGTGCTGACCCGGGCGATTCTGGGCTTGCAGGAAGTCCTGTTCGCTTTGATCCGGGCGCTGGTCTGGGCTCTCCCGCTGGGTATTGTGGCTTTTGCCGGACAGCTTTCCGCCCAGATGTCCGCCGGAGTCATCATCGGTTCGCTGGGCAAATATGTCGCCGTGGTGCTGGGCGGCAATGTGATACAGTTCTTCATCATTCTGCCGCTGTTCCTGCTGTGCCGCGGAATCAATCCGCTCAAAGTGTTCCGCAACATGCTGCCGGCGGTGCTGATGGCGCTGTTCACCAAGAGTTCCGCCGCCACGCTGCCGGTAACCATTGCTTCGGCTGAAAACAATATGAAAGCGAAACCGGAAGTTGCGCGTGTGATTCTGCCGCTCTGCTGCACGATCAACATGAACGGCTGTGCCGCCTTCATTCTGGTGACTTCCATGTTTGTCATGCAGAACAGCGGTCTGACGCTGACTCTGCCGATCATTCTGATCTGGATGCTGATTTCCGTAATCGCGGCGGTAGGCAATGCCGGCGTTCCGATGGGATGCTATTTCCTGACGCTTTCTCTGATGGCGGGAGCCGGTGCGCCGATCGGAATCCTGGGCATCATTCTGCCGATTTATACCGTCATTGACATGATCGAAACATCGGTCAACGTCTGGTCGGATTCCTGCGTCTGCGCCATGGTGGACAAATCGCTGACACAGGAAGATGTCGCCTGAACCCATTTCCTGACAAAGAAAAACCGCGGCGGCTGATTGTACAGCCCGCTGCGGTTTTTTCTTTTCTTATCCCCTTTAGGACAAAAAAACTACCGGCTATGCCGGTAAGTAAACGAAAAAGCTTTAGCTTCAGGTGGCAAAAA
>CAKUJH010000026.1 GCA_934661375.1 uncultured Victivallales bacterium | reverse complement strand
TTGTTGTCGTAGCCGTCCCCCAGCCAGATCGCGGCAATATCGAATTCGCCCCGGTGCTTCAGGAGATACGAGACTATGTGTTCCGCGTAGATTTCCCGGACTTCCTCCTTTTCGAGACAGATCTGGAACCAGGTGGAAACCGCGGCTTCCGCCATTTTGTTGACGTTCCCCCTGGCTTTCAGAATGTTCCGCGCTTCTTCCGCGGACAGATGATGCAGGAACCCATAATGTTCCGGGACGCCGTAATTCCATCCGTGTCCGCCGCGTTCGACCAGCAGACCGCAGCGCCGGGCTTCTTCCGCCATCTTTTTCTGTTCCCGGGCAATCTCAAGGCGTTCCTCCCAGCTTTTGTCCTTCAAGGCATATTCGACATGCTGCAGCGGATGTATCCCGTCCCGGACTGAATATTCATCGCCCGGACGGTCTTCATCATATCCTTCCATGAAAAAAAGATTATATTTGTTCTTCACCATGAAACGGATCAGCTGAATGCCTTCTTCCAGCTTGCCCGGGGCGGGACGCGCGGCAATTCCCCTGAAAGTCCGCGACGCCGTTTCCTGCCGGTCAAAGCCGTCCACGGTGAATTGCGGATTCGGCGGAATGACTTCCCCTTCCGGTCCGGGATACAGAAATGCGAAACCGAAATGTTTCAGGTATTCGTAAACACCGTAAAGCACACTGCGCGGATTGGAACCGGTTATGAAGAGTTTTCCCGCGGAACTTTTGAGCGAAAAAGAATCCTGCAGCCGGCTGGAATCTTCCGTATGCAGCAGCACGTCCGCCTGCCCGGCGTCCTCTGCCGGAGCAAAAACGCCGTTCCCGTAACGGATCAGTTCCTCCATCGCCAGCTGCACCGCCGGACTTTCCGATCCAGTGAAAATTTTATACATGTGATGTCCCCTGACAGTTAATTGATTGTGAAACGTTCCGCATCGGACGGCTCCGGCTCCGGAGAATCCACCCACCGGATTCCGGCAAAAAGCATATGTTTGAAGAACGGCGCGGAACATGCTTCTGCATCGTGTCCCAGAGCCAGGTAATACACTTTCCCGTTTCCCCAGGATTTACTCCAGGCGACCGGCCAGAGCCGGTTCCGGAAAGCCGCCGTTGCGGCAATATTGACTCTTGAGGCGTCATATTGTGTCAGGAACTGTTCATCCGCCACTTTGCATTCATGGACATTCCAGTTCTTCCATTCCGGGGGGACCCGGACCGTGTCGAAATACCGCATGGCGGGATGTTTCATGTCGACTGCCGCATAGTATTCCCGGAACGGCGGATGTTTCCGGAAGCGTCCGCCGAGCATCGCCTCATATTCCGGACAATCCCGGAAGGCGGTGGCGGCGCAATGGACTCCGATGAACTTTCCTTTTTCCGCGCACCATTCCAGCAGCCCCCGTTTCTGTTCCGGAGTCAGATGGTCTTTGGTCCAGTAAAAGATGATGATGTCGCAGGAGTCTATCGCCGGACGGCACAACCGGTCGAGGTCATTGAGCGCAGTCTCGACGGTGTATTCCGCGGACAGTTCTTCAAGATGTTTCTTCATGACTTCGCAGCAGCCGGCGTAATCATGGAATTCGCCCCCGCCCATCAGAAGTATTTTTTTCATATGATGCAATCCTTTCTGGGCGGAAGCATGCCGGCCGCTTCCACCGTGCGGTTGAGTTTTGCGGATTCGGTGATCAGTTCCGCGCAGCGGATGTTGTTGCGCGCTTCTTCCGGAGTAACCGGCAGCGGCGCACCGGATGCCCAGCTTTCGTGGAAATAGTCATACCAGGCTTTATCCAGAGAACGGACAAATTCCGGACGCGAGAAATCCGGTTCTTTCTGGTCGAAATAGCAGTATTTGCCGCACAGCAGGTCTTTCTGTCTCGGAATGTAGCCGAGGTCGCCGATGCCGAACGTGTCCCGCGTGCCGCAGACCAGAAAACGGAAATAGCCGCGGAACGGACGGTCGTCCGGTTCATGCTGCCGCTCCGGAGACGGTTTCAGCGAAAGATGGATCAGCGGCGGCTGCTCAAAGCGCAGCTGCGCTTCTCCGTATCCGCAGCTGGACATGGGTTCGTCCGGATGGACCGTGGTCCCGGAAACTTCTTTCAGCGGTGAACGGTTCAGGGCCAGTGCCTGATCTATCATGTGGACCGCGTAATTGCTGAAATCAACATGTCCGTACCAGGAACGGGGAGAGACGATCTCCACGGATACCGGAACGCCGACATGTCCGCTCCGGATTACTTCCTGTGCGGCTTTCATGGCGGTGCTGAACCGTAAATTGTGGTTGACCGTGAGAATGACTTTCTCCTCTTTTGCCTTGGCGATCAAGGCGTCGCATTGGACGGAAGTATAAGCCATCGGCTTTTCCAGGATGACATTCCTGCCCGCGGACAGCAGGCGCATGACGACATCGTAATGCGTGTCCACCGGCTTGGTGGCTGCCAGGACCACATCGGTTTCCGGATCGTCCGTCAATTCTTCCATCGAATTGAAGATCCGGTATTTCCCGTTGGCGGCGGCCGCCGCATTTTCCGGAAAAATATCGTAGAATCCGCGGATTTCAAAACGGTCCGCACGTCTTTCCAATTCGGGAATGTGGAATTTTCGGACCCAGTCGCCCGCTCCGCAAAAACTGATTCTGCATCGTTTCATTTTCTTGTTTCCCTGTATTAGTTTGAAAATGCTTTCTGTGTCTGGATCCCTTTGCTCAACGCACGGTCAAGAACCGTTTTTCCGCCGCGGACCGCCTTGATGTGCCCGCCGCTTCCATCTGCGTCAAAACAGATGCTGTATTCCAGGTCCCCCGCGATAAAACGGACTCCGTCCCTGTTTTTGTCCTGTATGTATTCGGATTTTACCATCGCATCAAGCTCTTTCTTCATCCCGACCTGGATCAGATGCAGAAACCGGACTTTCCCGACCGCTTTCCCCGGAGAGATTTCCATTCTCCAGTTTCCCCAGAGCGGATTCCGGATTCCGCGTCTGGCGTAATCATCCAGGCGGGTTTTTCCGAGCGGATAGTTTTTCCCGTCCGACCAGAATTCCTTTCCCGGACCCCCGATTTTTGTCCGTTTGAAATCCTTCGGCAGGAATGTCCGGCAGAAGAGCCTTCCCGCCCCCTCGTCAAAACGGAATGTGTCGCCGTTTTCCGCCGGTTCATTCTGAGAGTGGAGCAGCCATGTCTGAGTCTGATTGTCCTTCACGCTTTCCACAGTGTCGCAGATGACAAAATAATCCGGGCGGACGAAAACAAACTGACGGATCATTTTTTTGCATTTCTCCGGACGGTAGCAGGCAGTCGAATCGCCAGAAACATAAGTGTAGAATTCATTGGTCTCGAAAGCCTTCACGGCTCCGCCAGTGGTTTTGTACATGCCGCCGTGGTTCGCAACCGCATATTTCTGTTCCGGCCATCCGGTGAATTTTTCTCCCTCCATGAAAATGGTGATGACATTATGGGCGATGCTGGCTGCATAGTAATTGTTGTCATGCCACATGTCATCCAGCCAGTTCTTCATCCCGGATGCGCTTCGGGTGCCGGAATCCAGCGCGAGAAATCCGCCTTTGTAAATGACAAAATTGTTTTCATCCGGCTGTTTGTGCGCCGGACTCTTTGTTCCGCAGGTGAACATTGCGTAAGTGGAATCCGCGCCGCTGCCGCTGAACATATAGGTCTGACCGAGATTCCGGAAAAAATACGCGTTCGGGAAACGGCTGAAATATGTCTTGTCCTGCTTGTAATCCGCCTGTTTCGTATAACGATACAAAAAAGGGAGCCACGGGAAATATCCGCTGTAATTCCAGGTGCCGGATGCGTAGATATGATTGTCGTCTTTGAATTCTTCCTGTGTGGAAATAAAATAATCGATCAGACCGGATGCGGGATGATTCTTAAAAAAATATTTATACAGGGCAAGATAACGCAGATTCATTTTAACCTTGTTGTCCAAATGCCAGGCGCCGCCTGTTCCGTGCTCGTACAGCCGGCCGTCCATACCGGGAAATGTGGCATAGAACAGCCAGTGCGGGAGTAAACCGTTGGCAGGGAAATCCATGGCGATATTTCTGCCGGTGAGCGTTTCCCATGAGACGTAAAAAAGCCATTCGCAAACCGGGCCGTCCCCGAAGACATATCCCGGAGAACTGTTGTTGCCGCCGCCGTCATTGCCTGCCATATTGGAACGGTAATCAAGCATCCGGATATGATCCTGAACGCCTTCTTTCAGAAATTTTGAAGCCAGCCTGTCATTGATTCCGCTGTCATGGAAAACAAGTCCGGCATAAAATTTCAGCAGAGGCGTTCCATAAAAACTGGAATTCCACCTGCTGGTGCCTTCTCCTTTGTTCTGGAGTCCGGACCTGATGATCCAGTTCGTATCCTGCGCCTTTTCAATATGCGCCAGCAAACGCCGCCCGATCGCGGTTCTTTCCGCTTCGGGGATTTCATTATAGAGCCAGTCATAGGCGCACAGGGCGGATATCCGTGAAAAAGCGGTCCAGCTGATCGCTTTTTCTTCCGCATACTGCCGCTGATACCATTCCGACGCATATTTCAGGATTTTTATGGCCTTGTCGCGATATTTCGGCTCTCCGGTAAGTTTGTAGACAAATGCCGCGCGCATGGCGGTCGGACCGAATTTGTCTTTGGAATAAAAATGTTTCTGGTAAGTCTGTTCATTGATGTCGTCGGGATAGTTGTCCACCTTGCCGCGAAGACGGGCGAAAAACTGCCGGAGCAGCGGATTTGCGGATAAATCCCGGCGCATCCCGGCAAATTTTTCATCGTTGAACAGCAGACGGGGTCTCGGATAATTCCGGGGAAGCTCCTTGAGGTATTTTGCAAAAAGCGGAGCAGCCGGCTCCGCGTTCTGCCGCGTCCGCGGAATATGGGTCAGTTCGACTTTGCCGCCGACTTTTTCCAATTTGACGTCCTTGAATGCGATCCCCGGAGTGCCGGCAATGATGATCCGGGCTTTTTTCGTGCCCTGCCACCATTGGTTTGCCGGTGCGCCGGACGGAGCGATCCCGGATATTTCGCCGCTGAATTCCTGCCACTGTTCCCCCTGCATTTTTTTTGAAAAAGCCGCGTTGTATATCCTGCCCATGCCGTGGGAATGCTGACGGATCCGGGTTGCCGCCGGAAAATCAGACCAGGAGGGTCTGATGAGCGTGATCTTCCAGACGCCGTCCGCCTGTTCGATCTTCCTGATATTCGGGCTGTACTGCATATTCGGAAGATCGCCGAAATCATCTTTGACATTGAAGGCGATAACCCGCGCATTGGAATTCCGGTCCCATTTGGAGGCATCTTTCACCGTTACAGTGGTGTCTCCTTTTTTCAGTTCCTCCACCAGCTCGGTTTCCGTTCCGCGAATGACAAACACCGCGGGGGAGCTGATGACTGCGCCTTTCCCGTTCATTGCTTCCATGCCGAAAAACAGTGTTTTCTGCGCGGAGTCCGTACTGCGGAATTTTCCGGAAAGACGGTATACCGCATTCGGATCGACCTCGAAGCTCCTTGCGGAAACGACTTTGGCCTGTTTCGCTGTCAAAACAGCTGCTCCGTCCTTTGTTTCGGCTTTTGGCTGCCAGCCGCCGTCCCGTTCCGGTTGAAAATCCGTCGGTTCCGCAGCCATTACGGTTCCGGAAAGGATCGCAGCCGCAATCTTCAGCATTTTTTTCATGGTCTGTCCTCCAGGTTTGTTTTTCGTTTTCTGTTCCCTGATTATTGTTTTCATTGCACAGGCATTCTGTTGTTCCAGTGTTTCCAGTAAAGTCGTGCCTGACCTTGATGCCATGCCGTCCAGTTGGAATTGCCTGCCGGCTGATAGGCTTCATACGGGGAAAGCATTTCCGCATGTCCGTCAATGAAGGCAAATGAAGCGCTGCTTTGACTTTTCTTTGGATTTGTCTGCTTGGATGTAGATGTCGCAAATCTGATGATCTCATTTTTATTTCCGTGCCGGAAGCGGGTGTATGAGCCGTATGCAGGATTGCTGACAACCCACGGTCTCTGATCTGCAGGCGTCCTGTTGCCCGCTTCGGGCAAAACGATCCACGGATTATAATCTTCCACATGCGAGCTGTCGGAAAAAGCGATCATATTCTGCGGAGTGATGATTTCGGCAAGTTTCGGAGCCCGTCTATGTTCTCCGCGAGTGGAAAATTCGCTCATGCCGTAATGCACCATGCCCCGTAAGACAGTCGCGCCTGAATTCGGCGTTGCAGCTCCGCAGCCCAGCAATATTTTTTTCTGAATATCAAGAATGCCATACCACATTTCTTTCGGATCCTCGATCGACAGTCCCGGCGAATCGTATCGGGGCGGCAGATATTCCTTTTGCGAATCCACATACGCCGCCAGTTTTATTCCCAGCTGACGGACATTGCTCAAGCAGGAAATCTCATGGGCCTTTCCGCGCGCCTTGTTCAATACCGGCAGCAGCATTGCCGCCAGGATCGCAATGATGGCGATCACCACAAGGAGTTCGATGAGCGCGAATGCTGCTCCGCGGAAAAAACCGTGAATCATACGGATTCCCGCAGCAAAACTTTTTCCGTAATTTAAAAACCTTCCGTCTTTCCGCATCGCAAATTCCTCCTGTTAAATTTTGAACTGCTTTCTGTAAATATTATCATAGTACTGCTCCAAATCCTCATAAAGGAAAATCATGCCGCCCAGACGGAGACGATCTCCGCGTTCCAGGACCGAAAGCATGGCACGGCGCACGCTTGTGTCGTGCGGAGCCTCCTCCGGAGTGGAATAATCTCTGCCGAAAAGAAAAAAGAAACCGTCTTTCCCGGTGGAAGCACAGGGAAACAGATAACATTTCCGCATAAGCTCCGCTATATTGGAATCCGGCAGAAGTTCTTCAAACTGCGTGTTGAAAATCCAGGACCGGCTGATGATCGCCGGAACAAAACGGCCGGGGCAGCGTCCGGAGAAAAAGCGGAACGCCATGGAAAAAGATTCGAACGCCGCCGCCGGAGTCATTTTTCCTCCGGGCGGAATGTGCATGTCCAGAAGAATATCCCCTCGCCACAGGACAGTTTCCCATTCCTTTTTCGGAAAACTCCGTTTTCCCGGCAGAACAAACCCGCAAGGCGAAACGGCATGTCCGCGGATTTCATCTCCGGTTTCCTCAAAAGACGAACACCAGTCCGAATCGTTTTCGCATCCGCCCGAAACGACATATCCCGCCCGGTCGATGCGGAGTCCCCCTTCCGCGACAAGCACCTTGCGGCCGTCCGCCCGGTTCCGCAGCATCGCCCCGAAAGCAAAAAGTTCCGCGATTTTATACTGGAAGCGTCCCAGGGTGAAAATCCGTCCGGCGGCATAATGCCGGAACCATGGGATCACCTGCGGATCCAGTCCCGGCTGTCCGTGGATGGCCCGGTGGAAATCGACATTCGCCCGGCAGTTCAGCGTGTCTTTTATAATATTATCCGGAATACCCGTTTCCCGGTATTTTTTCAGCGCAGCGGGAATCAGACCGAGAGCCGCAAGCAGATAAAAGAGACCGGATTTATCCCGCAGCGGCTCCAGGACGGGCCATCCGCCGAAACCGGAGGAAGCATTGCCGTAAGTATGATGCAGGACGGACAGTTTGAAGAAAGTATGCCAGAAAAAAGAACGCAAAGGCATGGACGCGGAAATTGTTTCCGCGGCTTCGGTCAGCAGCTCCGCAAGTCCGTCGTCCAATGAACATTGCCGGCAGACGTCATGGATCACTTCCGGAGTCAGAATGCCGATCCGCTTCGGCATGTTCGCCATGGCCTGCCCCCAGCCGGGAATCAGTCCCGCCCATTGTCCTTCCGGAACTCCCAGATGTTTCAGCATCCCGCATGCATTGATCATGCCGTTCGCTCCTTTATCTTTATTTCGGCTTTATAGAATTCATTGATGACAGGAGCCCGGTCGTCCAGGATCAGTTTCTGCCTCAGCGCGGACACCATCCTCTCCCCGATCAGCTGAAGCGGCATCTTTATATATGCCACTCCGGGCCAGTCCAGCCTGTAATCTTCCAGATCGTCGAAACACAGCAGCTGCAAATCGTCGGTCGATATTCTGAGTTTGTTCATTGCATGAAGGAGACTGGTGAAAACCGGCGCGAGGGAAACGAATACGGCATCGACATCCGCATGGCGCAGATATTCCACGCCCTGACTGTAACGGTCCGCATCCAGATCAAAAAAATGAATATTCCGCGTCTCCGTCTTCAAACCGGCATCCTTCATGGCGTCCTCGTACCCGCGATAACGCTCCCGGCTGGCATTTGAGGACAGTCTGTTTCCGAAAAATCCGATCTTGCGGTGTCCGCGGCGGATCAGAAATTCAACCCCTTTTCTGCTTTCTTCATAGTTGTCCACGCCGATGAAACTGATATTCTTATTGACCCGGCTGTTGAAACCGACTGCCGGCAGAATCCCTTTCGCTATGCGCCGGTGGATTTCCGAATCCGGATTCAATGCGCCGGTAAAAAGAAATCCGTCAATATCGTCCGGAATCTGTTCTTCACATTCCTGCGGAGACACTATTCTGATCAAGATGCTGCTCTTCTCCGCTTCGGCAAGAACGCCTTCCACAAGCGGACCATAATAATTGCTCTGGAAGAAATTCACAAAAAAATTGATTCCGACTGAAAAATGCTGCGGATCCGGCGTTTTTCCGGACTGATTGATAAATGTCCCCTTCCCCGGAAATCTTACGATCAGTCCCTCCCGTTCCAGCCCGCCCAGCGCACGGCGGATCGTGGTCCTGGATACCTGAAAGCGGTCGGCAAGTTTGCCTTCCGTATAAATCCGGTCGCCCGGATTCAGTCTGCCCGATGCTATTTCGTCTGCCAGCATCTCGCGCAGCTGTTTATATACCGGCTGGTTTTCATCTTTCAAAAGAACCATGTTGAAACACTCCAATTAATTGTATACCACTTTGTTTACATCCTACATTACCGCCTGCTGATGATATTTTCAAGTGCCGGAATCAAAAAAAAACCAATTTTTTTCACACGCCCGCCGGAAACGGAATCAGCCGGCGGACGATGCACGATCTGCGGAAAAACTGCAGGAAGTGCATACGCCGGCGGCAAACCCGATTGCAATTTTCCGTTGGGGAGCTATATTAACCGCTGCCGGATGAATCAGCCCCGGCGATGAATCAATATGTCTTTCTGTTACAGAAAAAAAATACTGCCGCTGCTCCTGCTGTCGGGAATGAGTCTGACTCTCCCGGCGGCGGATCATGCGCCGGAAAACGACACGCTTCGCACAAAAGCCGCGCAAGGCGAGGCGGAAGCCGCATTCTACCTCGGCAGTGAATATTTCTACGGTGAAAACCGGACACAGAATTATACTCTGGCGGCATACTGGTTCCTGAAAGCCGCGGAGAAAGGAATCCCCGAAGCACAGTTCAATTATGCCAGCTGCCTGGAAAGCGGCCGCGGCGTCAAACGCGATTTGCAGGAAGCCTTCGCATGGTATGAAAAAGCGGCACGCAGCGGATTCGAACCGGCGTCGTTCCGGATGGCAAAATTTTACATGTCCGGAATGCAGGACAAAAACGGAATGGTTCAGCTCCAGCCGTCCATGACCACTGCGGTGGAAATTCTGGGAAAGCTGGCTGCGCGCAATTATGAACCTGCCGAACTGGAACTGGCGGCATATCTGATGCGCCGCGAAGCCGCTCCGGAAGAACAGAAACGCGCTTTCAGCCTTCTGAAAAAAATCACGGAACGTCCGCAATGTATGCCGTCCGCTTTCCGAATGCTCGCCGATTGCTATGCCGCCGGGTACGGCTGTGAACCGGACTGGAACCGGACGATGCAGCTGCTGAGCAAGGCGGCGGAAAAGAATGATGCCGAAGCGTTGGCGAAACTGGGTTTTCTGTATGAATACGGGAAAACGGTTCCGCCGGACCCGGCAAAGTCGCGGGAATGTTACCGCAAAGCCGCGGAAGCCGGACACCCCATGGCACAATTCAAATATGCCGAAGCCATGACGGAAGGAGTTTATCCCGGCAAAACCATCGCAGACGCCCTGCCCTGGTACAAAAAATCCGCAGCGCAGAACTGTCCGCAGGCGTTGTTCAAACTCGGCGTCATGCATCATCAGGGACTGGGAGTCGGGAAAGATCTTGCGCTTGCCGCGGAATATTTTTTCCGGGCGGCGAAGCTGGGATATGCCCGCGCGCAATACAACCTGGCGTGCATGTTCGATGACGGAGAAATCGGTCTGAAACCGGACAAGGAAGCCGCCTTTTACTGGTTTCAGCAGGCGGCGCAGCGGGGAGACACCGCGGCAATGCGCCGGACCGGCGACTGTTATCTGCGCGGAATCGGTGTAGATAAAAGTATCACACAGGCGGAAAAATGGCTTCGCGAGGCGGTTCGCAACGGAGATTTCGCCGCACAGAGAATACTGATGCAGATTCAACCTGATTATTAAGATAGGAGAAAATCACATGATCAGAATCATCATTACGGGTGCAGCCGGACGCATGGGCAGACGGCTTGTCGCCAACATTGCGGCGTCCGGCGATTTGCAGCTGGCGGGCGCAACGGAACGTCCCGGTTCGGAATTTCTCGGCATGGATGCGGGCAGCGTTGCCGGCGTCCGGCCGCTCGGAGTCAAAATCACGGAAAATCTGGCTCCGCTGTTCGATCAGGCAGACGCCATCATTGATTTCAGCACCGGCGCCGTCGTCGAAAACGCAAAACTGGCGGCGGCAAAAGGTCTTGCCATCGTGATCGGAACCACCGCCTTGACTGCCGAAGACAAAGCGGAACTCAAAAAACTGGCGGACAACGGAGCGCGCATCGTCCAGACTACCAATTTCAGTGTCGGCGTGAACCTGCTGTTTTACCTGACCCGGATTGCCGCGCAGACTCTCTCCGATGATTTTGATATTGAAATCATTGAAGCACATCACAACCAGAAAAAAGACGCTCCCAGCGGAACGGCGGTCAGTCTGGCGGAAGTCATCACGAAGGTCAAAGGATGGGATTACGACAAGGATGTCCGGCATGGACGTCAGGGCATTGTCGGCGCCCGGACCAAACATGAAATCGGAATGCACGCGGTTCGCGGCGGCGATATTGTCGGCGATCATACCGTCATGTTTGCCGCGCAGGGCGAACGAGTGGAACTCACTCACAAAGCCTCCAGCCGCGACACTTTCGCCAAAGGCGCATTGCGCGCAGCCCGCTATCTGGCGGATGCCAAACCCGGTATGTATGACATGCAGGATGTGCTGGGTTTGAAATAACGGATTTTTCCGGAAAAATGTCGATTCGAATTAAAACCACCGGCTCACCCGGTGGTTTTTTATTGCCCATTTCAGAATAAAAAAGATGTATTTTTTGAAAGACACAACTTGACTACACAATAAAGATGTGTATATTATAAAATAAAAGGAAACATTGATGAGCAGTTTCAATGAATTTTACCGATATCTATTACAGCAAGGATGCGTAGTAACCCGAACTGGCGCAGGAAGCTGCATTATGATGACAGGACCGAACGGCAAAAAATTTCCTTTTCACAATCATGGCGGCAAGGAAATGAGCAAAGACACTCAGAAAAAAATTTTAAAACAGGCCGGGATAAAACAGTAAAGGAGTCGGAAAATGGAAAAGAAAACTTACTTTTTGGCTGTTTACGAAAATGAAAACGGCGGATTCAACGGGGATTTTGCTGATTTTGAATGTGTTGTGGACGAAGGAGATACTCTGGAAGAACTGATTTCAAACGCAAAGGAACTGCTGAATTTTACCGTCGCCGATATGGTTGAACACGGCATCGCGTTGCCGTCTCCATCAAGCGGCAAAGAATTCCGGGCAAAACTGGAACATGCTCCTTTCTGCGTAGTACCGGTAAATGTTTACCCTCCGGCAAAAACGGAACGGATCAATATCACTGCTCCTGGTGATAAAATTGCGGAAATCACAGACTATGCAAAGCATAACCGTCTGTCTCGTTCCGAACTCATGGTCAATGCCACGCTGGATTATATCCGCGCCAATGCGTGAAGCAAAGCCCCGCAGCGGAATTGTCCGGCGGGGCTTTTCCGTCATTGCTTCCTGCCCGTCTTGTATTTGATTGCCATTCCCCGCAGAACAGTCGTCGACTTGTTGTAGATGCAGAGAATGGAGGTGTGTTCGTTGTCTGCTTCCACGTTGATGATGTCATCAGCCTGCGGATATTTGTTCAGCGCGTCCATTTTTGCCGCATGGATGCCGCCGTCCCCGATGGAGACCAGAGTCAGAATATTGATGGAACTGGATTCGCCGCGCACCATGCCCAGCTTTTCCACGCCGTCCAGATTTTCCGCTTTGGGCAGCATGAAAGTTCCCCGTGTCTGGGCGGAATAGATGATCCCCGGCATTGTCGAGCCGAAACCATAGTTGTTTACATACGCGGTATGGCACCCTGTCGCCATCGTCAGCACAGCCGCATAAGCCCCTGCCAGGACCATCATTTTTTTCTTGTCCATTTTTTCTTGCTCCTTTGTTATTTTGTTTATACCCCGGCTGGAAATGGTTCCAGCTGAAAAATTACGGGGGGACAATGAATGTTTTCCGCCGTCATTTATCCAGGATCAGTCTGCCGTATTCCTCATAGGATGAGAAATCATTCCGGTCCAGCTGCGGAACTGTACTGGATTCGATCTGAGGCAGATAACGGGAATAATTACGCCGTGCCAGCAGAATCTTCCAACGGCTTTCCGGCGTCAGACGGATACCCATCACCTGGAGTTCATCCAGCGGAATCGCAATTTCCGCAGTCCACTTGACATCCTGATCGAACGCGCTGTTCAACGTACCGTCAAACCGGGCGGCAGTCCGCAGATTTTTCAGAGGAATGTTTTCCGGCAGCACCGACGGCAGTCCCTGAAGTCCGCGGCCGGGGAACAGCGACACACTCCGGTAATTGCGCGGAGTTACGCAGATCGTCCAGAAGCCGGGGTCGTTGTCCGGTTTCAGACAGATCACGGCGGCGTCCCCCATGGTCTCATGCTTCAGCTGATCCGACAGACCTTCCGCTTCCAGGTCCTTATCATAGAATTCAACGCCGATATACAGGAACCGGTCGTCCCGAAGCAGACGGAAATACCCTTTGTCTGTTATACCGTTCCGGTAAAAATTCCGGATTTCCGGACGCGATTTGCTCAGCGTCTGACGGGAAAGTCCAGTCTCGTATACCGGAGCTTTTTTCCAGACGTCGTCGTTCAGCAAGCCATCCAGCACCGGACCTTTTTCGACATACGCCGCCCGGATTTCCGGCGCATTGTCAGATGAAAATGAAGCGCAGCCGGCAAGGCCGAGACACATGGCAGGCAATGCGCACCGAACGATTCCACTCAGATTTTTCATTGTTTTCCTTTCCATAAATAATACACACAGCTTCAAAGATAGCGCAACATTCGGGATTTTCAAGACATCCGCCCATAAAAAACAGCTCTTTCAACAAAAAAAACAGAGAAATTCTTTTTTTTCAGAAAAAACGACTTGCATTCTCTGATTGTTCGATTATAGTTATACATAAAGAGAAATCAAAGTATAACAAAAGTAGAACAATGCCACAAATCAAGACAGAAATGATCGTCCGGGAATTGATGGACGGGATAGCCACAGGGGAATTAGGCCGCTGCGGCGACGTGTTCATGACCACCCGCGAACTCAGCGAAAACAAACAGGTTTCCCTGAAAACAGCAGTCCGGATTCTGAGCCGGCTGAAAGAGGAAGGCATTCTGGAAAAATCCGGCCGCAACCATCGGATAGCCGCAATACTGCCGCGTTCGCGTGAACAGGGCAAACCGCTGCTGATCGGATTTCTGGCAACTTGTCTGGAAAGCCCGTACTTCGCCAAACTGGCATGTCATGCCGAAGAATTTGCCCATTCCATCGGAGCCAGCCTGATCATCGCTTCCAGCAATTATCAGTTCCAGACGGAATGTGAGCGGCTTGAAATGTTCTGCCGTCAGGGGGTGGCTGGCATCCTGATCTGTCCCTGGGCGTCCACTCCGGAACAGGAAGCGTTCTATAAAAATCTTCCGGTTCCGTATGTTATGCTGGGACGCCGTCTCGAAACCGTCAGCTGCGACGCGGTTCTGGTCAACAACCAGAAAGCGGCACAGGAAATGGCACAGCATCTGATTGAACAGGGTCTGACCGAATTTGCCTATATCGGACAGCAAGGCAAACTGCACGACCAACGACTGTTCGGATTCCGGGCAGGTCTGCTGGACAGCGGCTTCCCGCTGCCCGAATCCAACATTCTGCGGCTGGATTACAACAATCCTGCTCAATGCCGCCGGGAAATCACGGAACTGCTGAAACGGAAACGGGATGGAAGACTCGGAATTTTCTGTTATCACGACCTGTTTGCGACCCGTACAATCAATCTGTGTCACGAGCTGGGAATTCCGGTTCCGGATGAAGCTGCAATAGCAGGATTTGACGATCTTCCGGCTGCGGCGGAAACGTATCCGCCGCTGACCAGCGTATCGTATCCGGTTCAGGATATGGCGCGTCTGGCATTTGAATCCCTGTATGCAAGAATCAAGTTCAAATCCATAGACGGCGGAGTCTGCCGCTACCTGGATTCAAAACTGGTTGTACGCCAAAGCACCCGGATGAAGATACAATAAACGATCTGGACGATTTGACCATAAACCCCATAAAGGAGACAACAACAATGGCAATCACGCAAACATCCATCAGCTATTACGGGCTGAACTATGTTGAACACGCGGAAAAAGATTTCGCGGAAATGATCGAACACGGCTGCACGACGGTAATTCTGGCAGTTACAGAATTTGATTTCGATTTCTGGCGTCCGAACATTCCGAAAATCGTGGCGAAAGCACACGAAATGGGACTGCGTGTTTTGATTGATCCGTGGGGCAACGGCAAATACTTCGGCGGTGAACAGGTCAGCAAATTTCTGCAGGACAACGTGGAAAACCGTCAGGTCTCCGCCCTCACCGGCGAAAAACTGCCGTATGCGTGTTTCAACACCAGCAGCTACCGCGATTATTTCAAGAATTTTTGCGTGACGCTGGCACGGGAATGCAATCCGGACGGCTTCTTCTGGGACGAACCGCACTACGCCTTTCCGAAAGGAATCGCCTCCATCACGGGCGGTGTTGCCGATGACTGGACCTGCTACTGCCCGGTCTGCCGCAAACGTTTCGAAGATTACTACGGCTATGCCATGCCGCGTTATATGACCAACGACGTCAAGCAGTTCCGCTGGCGCGAAGCTCTGGTGGTGCTGTCCGACACATCCAGAGCGCTCAAGGAAATCAACCCGGATCTGGAAATCACCTGCTGCGTCCATGCGACACAGAACGGGTATTACGTTTCCGAATACCGAGGCTACGACAACTGGGACATGGTGGCGGCGTGTCCGTATTTCGACGTGTTCTCCACAACGATCGTGAACTGGGCGCTGCCGGAAGATTTCTTCCGCGACATCACCGAACGCACGGTCGCCATTGCAAAGAAATACGGCAAGAAATCCGAACGCTGGCTCATGGGTTACTACAAACAGCCGAAGGACTGGGCGCAGGTTGCCAGATGGGCGGACATTGCCGCGGAACTGGGAGTGGACCGCATTGCCGCCTGGACGTACCGGGGCGGTTACGGAACCGTGGTCGGCGCGCCGGACGCATTGAAACTCTGGGACACCATCGGGGAAAACTATAAACGGCTGCTCAAAAAATAAACAGGGGGGACTCATGCTGAAAATTCTTATTCCGAAAAAGGAAGGCATCTGCAGAATTGCGTCGGATGAATTTGCCGCGCTCTGGCGGAAAGCCACGGGGCAGCTGCCCGAAGTTGTCACGGAAGACGACGGAAAAAGCGATCTTGCCGTACTGGGTTCCGATGCGGTCAACGCATTCACTCACGGCAAAATCATTGAAAAGGTCATTCCGCAGTTCACCATACGGACCAATACCGATGACTACCAGCTGGTTTCCGCGGCAGACAATGGACGGCATCTGCTGTTCATCGCCGGGGGGCGTCCCCGCGCATTGCTGTACGGAGTCTACCATTTTTTTGAATTCCGGGCGGACTGCCGTTATTTCTGGGACGGCGATATTATTCCGCAGCAGGAAACGATCGACATCACGGGTGTCAGCATTACTGCGAGACCGCGTTTCGAATACCGCGGTCTGCGTTATTTCGCACACCGGAGCCTGAACCGTTTCCAGGCGGAACACTGGGATTTCGACGAGTGGAAACAGGAAATCGACTGGATGCTCAAAAAGCGTCTCAATCTGTTCATGCTCCGGATCGGGATTGATGATCTGTTTCAGAAAGCCTTCCCGGAACTGGTGGACTATCCGGGATATGAAGTGCCGGAATCCAAGGAACGTTCGTACGACGACCGCAACCTGTTCTGGTCCCTGAAATACCGGGGCGAACTCCGCAGAAAAATTCTCGCTTATGCACGGGAACGCGACCTGCTTCATCCGGAAGATCTCGGCACCATGACCCACTGGTACAGCCGGACTCCGTATGATTTTCTGAATAAAGTCAAGCCGAAATTCATGCCGCAGGCGACCAAAGGCTACAACCAGCCGACCGGTCTGGTATGGGACATCCGGGACGACAAAAATCTGGACAATTATTTCAAACTGACCGAAACGCATATCCGGGAATACGGCGCGCCGGAAATTTTCCACACGATCGGACTGGCGGAACGCAGATGTTATGAGGATCATGCCTCCAATCATCAGATGAAACTTTACACCTACCGCCGCATCATCAGCAAACTGCGTGAAAAATATCCGAACGCGCCGCTGCTGATCGGCAGCTGGGATTTCTGCATGTACTGGAATACGAAAGAAGTTCAGGAGCTGACCGCGGAACTCGACCCGGAACATACCCTGATCTTCGAATACACTTCCGACACCACGGATGAAATCAACAACTTCACCAACTGGGGTCTCATCCGGAAATTCCCGTGGATCTTCGGCATTTTCCACGCTTACGAGCCGGCAAACGAAATCCGCGGAAATTACGATATCATCGAACGCCGTCTGCCGCTCGCGGCGGATGATCCCATGTGCAAAGGTCTGGTTCTCTGGCCGGAATGTTCGCACACGGACACCCTCATGCTGGACTACATGCCTGCAAACGCCTGGAATCCGGATCAGGTGCGGATCGACGGATTCCTCCCCGGATTCTGCCGGCGCCGCTATGTGAAACACACCGAGGAAATGTATGAAATCTGGCGGAGGGTTCTTCCGCTGGCAAAACTGACCGGCTGGTCAGGACCGCAGGACCCCGCCGCGCTGAGCTGTTCTTTCTCCGACATGCTGTTCCGCCTGCTGTCGAACAGTGTGCTTTCCACTCTGAATGTGGAAAACCTCGGCAGACTGCAAAGACAACAGAAACATTTCGAAGGAAAAATCAACGCAGCTCCGGAAATTTTCCGGAAAATTTCAGCATTGAATCTGGACGATCTGGACAAATTCATGCGACGGGACATCATTGACCTGGCAAGAACAACTGTCTCCAGAGTGCAGAGCTACGGTTTCGCCCGTCTTGCGCTTTCCATGGAAGAATGGCGCAACGGAAAATGCTCTGCCGAAAACGTGCTTGAACGTCTCGGAGACATGAAAGAAACCGTGCGTCTGGAAGCGGATCTGCTGGCGGCTCACGAGGATTATTCCCTGTATGACGCCTTGAAACTTCTGGAGAAAAAACACGAAACTTATCCGCTTTTCGAAAAAACACTCAAAGGGAATGCGGAAAACGGTTACTGCCGTTCCTACATCAGCGAACTTTTCAGCGGAGTTTATCTGCCGGAAATGGAAGCATATACAGGATGGGCAGCGGCAAAAATCCAAGCGGATGATCATACTCCATGGGAATATCCCGAAATGTTTGAAGAAACCTGGAAAACGGTTCGGGACAAGTTCTACGAAACACCGCTCAAAGACCTGGCTCCGGATCATGCCGAAGCATTCGGAAAACTCTCCGCCACGCTGAAAAAACTGGCGGAAACAACAGAAAAAATCATCAGATAAAGGAAAATCGCCATGGCAGGAATCAACGATCACGGGTACGTGGACAAAGCAATCGCCAACATCCGCGAAGTTGTCGAAAAACAGGGCGGCAATATCCGCAAGGCGGCGGAACTGATGGCGGACGCCATTGCCAATGACAGGCTCATCAATGTGTACGCCGGCGGCGGGCATACCACGCTCGCCATGGGAGAAATGTTCTTCCGCGCCGGCGGTCTCGCCAACATCAACCCGCTGATGGAAACCGCATTGTCGGTTTTCAATCAGGCCCTCAAATACCTGGAACTCGAACGCACCGTCAATTTCGGAACGTCCATCATCAGATATTATGATTTAAAACAGGACGATCTGGTCATTATTTTCCATAACATCGGAATCAATCCCGCCACGATCGACGCCGCCATGGAAATCAAAAAACGCGGCGGCAAAATCATTGCGGTCGCCAGCTCATACTGGCAGAAGGAAATGCCGGCAGATCATTTCATCCGGCATCCTTCCGGCAAGAATCTGTTCGACTTTGCCGACGTCTGCATCGACGATTACAATCCGGTCGGCGACGCCATTGTGAACATCCCCGGACTCGACACACCGATTGCGCCGGTCTCTAACGTGGTGGATTTCACGATCGCACATCTGCTGGAAATCGAATGCTGCAACATCTGCCTGGAACGCGGCATCATCCCGCCGGTCTGGAACAGTGCGAACGCTCCGGGCGGCGACGAAAAAAACGCCGCATATCTGAAAAAATACAAACCGCTGGTGAAGAGTCTGTAACTCATGGCAGAGCTGATCATAAAGGAATTTCCGCTTTCGGATTTCGACGAACTGACTCCGCTCCTGCTGCGCTGTTTTCCGGATTTCTGGACGCCGCGGCTGGAACGCGGCATGAAGTCGTTTCCGTATGACCTGACCCTGTTCTGCGCCAGCGTGAACAGACAGATGATCGGGACTGTCGGCGTGCATGAGTACACTTTTCTGCTGGACGGCGAAACGGTATCCTGCGGCGGACTCTGCGACGTCGGGGTCGATCCCGATTTCCGGGGACGAGGTTATGCGCGGCAGCTTCAGCAGTTTGCCCTGCAGTTCTGCCGCGAACAGTATGCGGACTGTCCCATGATGCCGCTCTACACGGACAAGCCGGGCGTATATCTTTCGATGGGCTGGCAGCTCTATGAACCGGACCGCAGCCGGGAAATCCGCACAGAAGATTTTCCCGCGCACGAAACGTTCCGGCTGAACCTGTCCGCCCTGCATCCGGAATATCTGTCCGGAAAGCGGGAAGCGGAAACGCCGGAGGAAAAAAACTTCCAGCTTGTCCGGGATATTTACCGTCAGGGCGGCAGCTTCAACGGCAAGTGCCGGAGATCCGTCAAGACCTGGCTGGAACTTTTTGCGGAACCGGAACATGAGTGGGCTTTGGACGGCAATACTTATTTCCTTTACCGGAAGGGACAGCTGCTCGAAGCCTTTTCGGCAGATCCGGAACATCCGGTCCGGCAGTTTGTGCCGGTCCAGGGCGGACACAATGACAACAAACTCATGCTGAACCTGCCGCAGATTCAGACGGACCGCATGATCCGTGCGACAGCGGAAGTGAAACAGGGAACCCTGCTGTTCCCGATTGCAGATACTTTTTAACTCTAACCAAGGAGTGAAGAAATATGAAACTGAAAGAAATGAATGCGGCGCTGCAATGGCTCCGCGAAAAGTATGCGGTTCAGGCGGACGGCGTACTGGCTGCAAGTGCAGAAGGCTCCATCGGAGCCGCCGCCGAACTGAAAATGAATGACGGAACGCTGGTCAAGCTGCTGCCGTGGCGGATCGAACGCCGTTTTGTGGAACTCAAAAAAATCATTGACGGCAAAACGCTGGAAGGGGTTTCCACCCTGCGGTTCGCCTGGATGGTGTCGGATAAAGCACTGGAAAAACTGCTTTACCGCGAACTGGATCTCTGCGCGTATCTGGGCGAATCGGAAATCAAGTCGATTTTCGCCGTGACCGGCGGAAAGACCGCCAATCTGGTCATCAAACTGTTCGACGGCAAAAGCTGTTCCGTGGAATGTTCCGCCGCCCTGCCCTCCGGCGCAGAGGAGATGGACCGTCACGAAATCATCGCCCGCCGCGGCGTGGCGTGCGACCGCACTGTCGATACCCAGGTCCCGCAGGCGTCCATCTACCAGTTCACGGCGGACGGCGAAAAACGGTTCACCGACATTGACACGGAACTGTTCGGTTTCGAAACCGAAGAAATCCTGCTGATCCGCGCCGCTTACGCGGTTCTTTCCGATCCCGCCCTCGCCGCGGAATGGAACAGAATTGATGCAAAACTCATTCAGCAGACTGCCGACGCCCTGGCGACGGAAAAGAGCGGCAAGCCGGTCATTTACACGAAGGAGAAATAATCATGAAACCTGTAAAAATTGCCATGATGGCTCTGACCCACGGTCATACCCGCAAATATTACCAGACTCTGCGGGAAAATTCCAAACTGGACTGGGTTGCATCCTGCGCCGCCGACCAGCGCGCCAAAGATGTTTATGACCTTTACGACAACGGCGTTCCCTGCTATCTTTCCGCCGGGGAGATGTTTGAAAAACACCCCGACATTGAAGCAGTCGTGATTGCCTCCGCCAACGATCAGCATCTTAAAGAAATGAAACTCTGCGCCGAGCGCGGCGTGCATATTCTTTCCATGAAGATCCCGACTTTCAATCCGAAAGAATATGACGAAATGATTGAAATGGTCGACAAAGCCGGCATTGTCTGCCAGGTTGAACTGGAAATGCACTACAACCCCGTGGTGAAACGTCTCCAGAAATTGATTGCCGACGGCGAAATCGGCAAGATTCTGTCCGTTCAGGCGACCAACATCACGCTGTCGCCGGTGTGGGCGTTTCCGTGGCAGGGCAGCCCGGAAGCCAGTTACGGCAGCCGGGTTCCGCTGCGCGCGGGCGATCCCCGTTTCCGCGGCGGCGCACTGTGCGACCATCCGCACATCTTCGACCTGATCCGCTGGCTGACGGGTTCCGATTTCGATTACGTTTATTCGGAAGTCGCCCCGAACCTGCGGCCCGAACTCGAAGTCGAAGACATGATTCTGGTCAACGGCAAAATGAAAAACGGCGTCTCCTTCCTGTTCGACCCCTCCTGGTCCCGCATGGAAGAACGGCTGAAAGTCCCCGCCCCCGGCTGGGAAGTTTTCCCGAAACGCATGGAAGTCAACGTGACCATCACCGGTGAAAAAGGAACCATCATGTGCGACTGCTTCGGTCCGAACGTCTATCACAACGGCGCACCGAATGACCGCTATACGGTCCAGTACACGTACTTCGATGAATGGATCGGACTGATCGACGAATTTGTGGACTGCATCCGCAATCACAAACAGCCGAAAATCAACCTCAAATGGCATCGGCGCACCATCGACTGCATGAACGCCTGTTATGCCAGCGTCCAGTCCGGACTTCCCGCAAAAGTCTGCGTCTGAGCCGGAAAGAAGATCTGAAAATTTTCAGGTCTTCTTTTTTCCGTTTGCAAAAAACAAACTCTCCGCTATATTTCCTGTTGAATGTCAGCTAAACTCAAAAGGAACAACTCATGCAGACCAGAAAACAGAAACTCGCCCTCGTCATCTCCATGCTCGCCGCCTTCGCACTCGGCATGGCAACCCTGTCCGGATGCGCGCTCTTCACGGAGGAGAAAATCGCCGCAACCGCCAGCGCCGTGCTGGAGCTTGACAAAACCTATCATAGAAGGGAAAATGAGATGAATACGGTTCAGAAAATTTTCGAAAGCGAAATCAGCGATGGCATAATCAATGGTTCGGCAGTTTTTTCCGGAACTCTGGAACAGGATCTGTATAAGAACAGTTTCGGTTTTGCGGACAACAGCCATAAAGTACTCATGCGTACCGACACCGTGATCGATATTGCCAGCGTCACGAAAGCCGCCGCCTGCATCACGGCGTTGCTGGTCTGCCATTCGCGCGGACTCATTGATTTTGACCGGCCGTTCACGGAATATCTTCCGGAATACCGGGCGAAACTGAAAGAGGCGGTTACCGTGCGGGATCTGGCGAATCACTGTTCCGGATTTTACGAACTGCCGGGCGAATCCCGTCCGTATTTCGATGAATCCGGCAGAAAAATGCTGGAAAAAGTCCTGACGCTTCCGCCGCCGCATCCGCGAACCATAAACGCACATTATGCCTGCTGGAATTACATTCTGCTCGGGCAGATTGTCGAAAAAATCACCGGAGTTCCGTTTGCGGAATTCTGCCGGAAGGAAATTTTCCTGCCGCTGGAAATGAACGATTCCTCGCTGGGCAGTCCGCTGAAACATATTCCGCCGGAACGTCTGGCGCAAACCATCGGAACCGACAGACCAGGCATGATTTCGGATTTTGTCGCGTGCCGGCTCTGGCGCGATGGAATATCCACCGGGAACGCCGGAATGTTTTCCTCCGCCGAAGACCTGGCAAAACTTCTCCGCTGTTATCTCCGGCACGGAACCGCCCCCGGCGGACAAAGGATCTTTTCGGAAGATGCCTTCGCGCAAATTGCACCGGACCGCGGTTCGGCAACCGATGGATACCGGCGGTTCGGCTGGGTCATCTGCGACAGTCATATGCCGGGCAGCTCATTCGGGACTTCACTGCTGCATTCCGGGTGGAGCGGACAGACATTGTTCATGGATTTCAGGAATGATTTCTTTGCAGTGGTATTGACCACCCGATGCGGAGATTATGACCGTGCCAAGACGGATCGCTTCCGTGTCATTGAAGCACTTTCCAACCCCAACTTTCTTTCTGAACAAGGATGATTTTTTTATGGATTCTCACGAAATCAAAATACTGACCGAACGTCTGATTCCTGTTCCGCAGGAAATCAGTTTCCGCGACGGAGCCGAGTATCTGCTTCAGGACGGCTGCCGCATGATCCTGAATCTGGACGGGACCGCCCGGCCGGTTGCCAGAGCGCAGCAGCTGGCGGAAGATTACTGGAAAATTTTTCCGTCCATCACCGTGTGCGCCGCCGAAAAAAAACTCGGCCCGGAAGCATATCAGCTTGAAATCACGGAAACGGAACTGACCATCACCGCTGATGATGAGGCAGGTATGCTGAACGCATTCAAGACTCTGCGGCAGCTGGCGGAAGTTCAGCGCGGCACGGAAAAAGTCTCCGGCTATTTTCTGGTGCAGTGTTCCATTCATGACAAACCGGCGATGCCGTTCCGCGGCATTCATTTCTGCATTTTTCCGGAAACGCCGCTGTGGGACATCGAAAAACAGCTCCGTCTGGCGGCATATCACAAATTCAATTACGCCGTCATTGAAACCTGGGGCGTCTTTCCCTTTGAATCACATCCGGAAATGGGCTGGACGGACCGCAAGATCAGCCGGCAGGACCTCAAACGGCTGATTCATCTGGGCAGGGAACTGGGCATCACCCTGATTCCGCAGTTCAATCTGCTGGGTCATGCTTCGGCGTCGCGTTCCATTACGGGGAAACACGCCATTCTGGATTACAATCCGGCGCTTCAGCCGCTGTTCGAACCGGAAGGCTGGACCTGGTGTCTCACCAACCCGGAAACCCGCCGCATCCTGACCGACCTGGTACTGGAACTGGATGAATTCTATGAACATCCGCCGTTCTTCCACATCGGCTGCGATGAAGCGGACAACATCGGGACCTGCCGCAACTGTCGCAGAAAAGTTCTGAAAGATCTGGTGAAGGATCATATTCGGTATTTCCGTGACCTGCTGGCAGAACAGGGCGCACGAGTCATCATGTGGCATGACATGCTGCTCAAACAGGGCGATCCCCGCTGGAAAGGCTATATTGTCTGCGGTCTGCCGGAACACCAGCTCGACCAGCTGTACAAGGAACTGCCGCGCGACATCATCATTGCCGACTGGCAGTACGGCGAACACGCCAACCCCGAAGACAAGGAACAAGTCTGGCCGACCATGCAGTTCTTCCAGCAGGAAAAATTCGACGTGCTGGGCTGTCCGTGGCAGAATGCCGCCGGCACGCTGAGCATCGGCAAATATGCGGAACGTTCCGGCATGTTCGGTATGCTGGAAACCACCTGGCATATCTATCATTTCTCGCGCCACTGCCATGCGCTGGGCATCACGGCGGCGGCAGCATGGAATCCGGAAAAAGCCCATGACACCACCCTGGCGCTCCGGCTGGCGGTGGCGCAGCATATGCGGCAAGTCGGCTGGGATATGAATATCGTGCATTACGAACAGACAGGATGGAGTCAGGATCAGGTCGATCCCGGAAAATTCCCGAATCAGCCGCTTTGAATCTTTTTCAGCGGAACGGATTTCTGAATGGAGTCCGTTCCGTTTTTTCAGGTGTTCCATTTGACGTTCCGCACCGCATCGGAAAGGAGTTCAAATGAAAACATCGAAAGGAAAAATTCAGAAAGAAAACCGTCCGCGGCTCACGCGGAAACAGGAGCAGTTCTGCCGCATCTGCGCGCTGGAATGCTGGGGGCGTCCAGCCGAAGCGGCAATGAAAGCGGGCTACAAAATCAGTCCGGGACGCCTCAGGCATCTGCTGGAAAATCCGGAAATCAACCGGAGGATCCGCGAATTGCGCCGTTTACAGGCGGAACAATGTATCGCGGATGAAGCATGGATCAAGGAAAAATACATTGCCATTGTTTCGCAATCCGACAAATCCGCCGATCAGCTGCGGGCATTGACCGCGCTCTGGGATACAGTCGCCGGAAAAAGAGCGGCGGCAAAAAACACCGGTCCGGAAGAAAATGTCCGTTTTGAACTTGACGACACCGGACTTTGAAAAGAGATTTTCAGAAAACTTATCTGTTCCAGCTTCCATCCAGCCGACAGCACATATTCTGCCATTCATCCAGTCAACTTCCTTGAAATTTTCCCCGTCTCCGCAATATTTCCCGCTTGAAAAAACAGAGATTCGGCAGTAAATTAATATATTGAATTCGTTATGCAACCCTCTAACATCGTAAACAATGGAGAATATGCGATGAATTACACACATGAAGTCGAGCAGATGTGCTGCGTCGCCAAGGGTCCCAAGCACGGACCCGCGCCGATCCCGCAGGAAGGCGCCTGGACAAAAGCCAAGGAGATCAAAGACATTTCCGGTCTGACCCACGGTGTCGGCTGGTGCGCCCCGCAGCAGGGAGCGTGCAAACTCACCCTGAACGTCAAAGACGGCATCATCCAGGAAGCACTGGTCGAAACCATCGGCTGCTCCGGCATGACCCACTCTGCCGCCATGGCCGCCGAAATTCTCCCCGGCAAAACCATTCTCGAAGCCCTCAACACCGACCTGGTCTGCGATGCGATCAACACTGCCATGCGCGAACTCTTTCTCCAGATCGTTTACGGACGCACTCAGACGGCCTTCTCTGAAGGCGGTCTCCCCATCGGTGCCGGACTGGAAGACCTCAAACAGCTGCGTTCCATTACCGGAACCATGTACAGCACCGCCTCCAAAGGCGTCCGCTACCTCGAAATGGCGGAAGGATATGTTACCGGTCTGGCTCTCGATGATGAAGACAAAGTCATCGGCTACCAGTTTGTCAACCTCGGCAAAATGATGGAATTCGTCAACAAGTCCGCCACGGAAGATCTCGAAAAGATGACCGTCAAAGATTTCGTTGCCAAGTTCCAGAAGACCTACGGCCGTTTCGGCGACGCCGTCAAAGTCATCAACCCGCGCAAGGATTAAGGAGAACATCATGGCTCTTTTCGAAAGTTATGAACGCAGAATCGCTCAGATCAACAAGTTTCTGAACGACAACGGCATCGCCTCCATCGAGGAAGCCGAAAAAATCACCAAAGCCAAAGGTCTGGACATCTATCAGCGTGTCAAAGACATTCAGCCCATCTGCTTTGAGAACGCCTGCTGGGCTTATCTCGTCGGCGCCGCCGTTGCCATCAAACGCGGACAGACGGTCGCCAGCGAAATCGCCAAGACGCTCGGCGAAGGTCTCCAGAGCTTCTGCATCCCCGGTTCCGTCGCGGATGACCGCAAAGTCGGTATCGGACACGGCAACCTGGCTTCCATGCTGCTCTCCGAAGACACCAAATGCTTCGCTTTCACTGCCGGTCACGAATCCTTCGCGGCTGCGGAAGGCGCTATCGGTCTGGCGAAATCCGCCAACAAAGTCCGTCAGAACAAACTGCGCGTGATCCTGAACGGTCTCGGCAAAGACGCCGCCCAGATCATCGCCCGTATCAACGGCTTCACCAGCGTGGAAACCGAATTCGATTACTACACCGGCGAACTCAAAATCGTTTCCGAAAAGAAATACGGCAGCAACCCCGACCGTCTCGCAGTCCGCTGCTACGGCGCCGATGACGTCCGCGAAGGCGTTGCCATCATGTGGAAGGAAGACGTGGATATCGCCATCACCGGCAACTCCACCAACCCGACCCGTTTCCAGCACCCCGTCATGGGCACCTACAAGAAAGAACGTCTTGCCGCCGGCAGGAAATTCTTCTCCGTTGCCTCCGGCGGCGGTACCGGCCGTACCCTGCACCCGGACAACATGGCTGCGGGTCCTGCCTCTTACGGCATGACCGACACCATGGGCCGTATGCACTCCGACGCCCAGTTCGCGGGTTCCTCCTCGGTTCCGGCGCACGTCGAAATGATGGGTCTGATCGGCATGGGCAACAACCCGATGGTCGGCGCGTCCGTCGACGTCGCGGTCGCTGTCGCCCAGGCGATGAAATAAGAGCCGTTCTTACTGATCGCAAAGGATGTACCGTGTATGCGGTACATCCTTTTTTCTTACAGGACAGACTATGATGAAACATGAAAATCTGATTTTCCGGGAAGCGGAACACCGCGATGAACCGGAAATCTGGAAGCTGTACCGCGCTCAGCTGGGACTGCCCGGCTGCGCCTGGGATGAAACCTATCCGGCACAGGAAAACATCTCCGATGACCTGACGATTCATTCGCTGTACTGTCTGACGGATCCCGCCGGAAAACTGCTCGGTGCCGGCACCATCCGGCTCTGTCCGGAACACAGCGAACTGCCATTCTGGAATCCCCGTATGCAGCACCCCTGCGACCTCATGCGGATCTGCATTCTTCCGGAAAAACAGAGCTGCGGGCTGGGTTCACTGCTGCTGCATAAACTGCTCGAAGCCGCCGTCCGGAGCGGTTATGATGGAATGCGCATACTGGTCAGCAGGACCAATCCCCCTGCCCTGCGTCTTTATGAAAAAGCGGGAGCCGTTTTCTGCGGTGAAACCCGGATGTATGAAATCGACTGGCGATGCTGTGAAATTGTTTTTCCTGCGAAAAAGTCATGATTCCGTGCGTTTCTTGCGCCCGGCGCTGGACTGTTCTTTTTCGGTGTTGCGTTCCCAGAACACACCGTCGGAATAGCCTTGAATGGCGGGATTCTTTTCCGCGCGTTCCAGCCGTTCCAATGCCCAGCAGCAGTATTCGGGATTCAGCTCGATCCCTGCGAAATGACGTCCCAGTTTGCGTGCCGTAACCGCAGTGGTGCCGCTGCCCATGAAGGGATCGAACACCAGATCGCCCGGACGGGAACTCGCCAGAATCAGTTTGGCGATCAGCTTTTCCGGTTTCTGCGTCGGGTGATCGGTGTTTTCCGGCATGGACCAGTACGGAACAGTAACATCGTCCCAGAAATTCGACGGACTGGTCATGCGGAATTTGCCGTTTTCGGTTGCCTCCCAGTCTTTCGGCTGACCGTCCCGGCCGCGGTAAGGAGCCAGCACTTTCCGCCGGAGTTTGACCGCATCCGCATTAAAATAATATTGATTTCCCGCCGTGGCAAACCAGATGTCTTCACAGCCGTTTTTCCAGTTCTTCGCCGCACCGCGTCCTTTTTCGCGCTGCCAGACGATCCGGTTCCGGACCGTAAGATGACGGGACAGCACCTGATACTCGGCGGCGGAGCATTGCCAGTCGCCGCACAGGTAAACGGAACCGCCCGGTTTCAGCAGGCGCAGCAGTCCGGGAAACCAGGATTCCAGATATTCCAGATAACCGGCGTCTTTTTTGCGGCTGAAATTCAGACCGTGAAAATTTTTCGACAGATTGTAAGGCGGATCTATGACCATGAGGTCGGCGCAATGAGCGGGAAACAGATGGATCAGCCGGAAAAAATCTCCGCAGAAAATCCGGTCGCGCATGGTCTCCGCGGACAGATTTGTTTCCGGACATTCCAGTTTTTTCCGCAGCTGCGCAAGGCGTTCCGCCGACAGAGTCAGCGTCCGGTTGCGCGGTGCGCGTTTTGCGGTTGTCCCAGCCATGTTTGTGTGTATCTCCCGTTTCCGCATAATATAGGTTCACTTTCCGGAAAATCCAGCGGACATAGTTTTTAAAACAGAAAAAAACGGACTTCGGCACAAAGCTGCGGAAGTCCGTTTCTGTTCTAAAGGAAAAACTCAATCAATCGACCGGACGTCCTCCGGCGTCAATCTTTTTCCCGGTATCCGCCTGCACTCCGGCATTCAAACGGGACAGCAGTTTATCCGTCTGCCATTCCGGAGCGTCTGCGAAATCGCGTCTGCCCAGATATTCCAGCAGGATATGCCGCATCCAGACCGAAGCCGGGTCATCCTCCCGCAGATGGAAACCGCAGATCATCAGACGGCCCTGTCCGACCCGGTATTCCGACAGCAGAGATTTGCGTTTGATGAGTTTGAAGCTCGGAATCAGTTCCAGAATCGGGGCGAATTCCGGCATATCCTCATCGCGGATCAGCGACACGGAACCGGTCATCATCGGGAAGAACTGCCAGTCGGCAAAACCGTCCTGCGGAAATTCATGCCAGACCGGATGCTCATGCGGGATCGCCCCGGAATGTCCCAGCGAACGCCCGGATGTGTGCGGACGGAACGTCTCCGCCATCGTTTCGCCGGGGAAATTATCCGTCAGCAGAACGGCTCCGCCGGCATTCATGAACGCAATGATTTCCGGCGTCAGCATTTTTACGCAGCGGACGCCGTTGGGAAGCGCAGCCCCCGCGGCAGGAAACACCCAGAATTTCCAGTTGTTTTCCCACACATGTCCACCGGCGGAAAACACTGCGCGGAGACGGCAGCACCGGGCGGATTTCCAGTCCGGCAGCTCGAATTCGACCTGTCCGATAACCTCCACCGAACCCGGCTGGATGCCGCAGACTGCGGATTTTCCGGAAGCAACGGGCGTTCCGTCTTCCAGCGAGAACGTCCAGGAAAGTTCACCTTCCGTCAACGCCGCCGCGCCATAATAGGAAATCAGCAGATTCTCGGCGAAACGAGTGCCAGCCTGACGGTTCCGGCGGTTTCCCGCGCCGCACAGCAGAACCGTTTCCGCATTGTAACGCAGGACGTCCGCAATGGTTTCGCCGTATTTCTCCTCGTAGAATTCATTGAAAATACCGCAGGGATAACCGATCAGATGCCAATGTGTGTCAATGCCGCCGAGGTAATCATAACCGGCGATACTGGAACAGGCACGCAGATTTTCGATCAGCTGTTTCCGGATGGAGGAAATGAAAAGACAGTTGCGTTCATAATATTCGCGGGCATACTGGTAAACGCCGTGTTTCTGCATGTTTTCCCGCGCGGCCTGGAACAGATCCGTTCCGATGAATGTGCCTTCATAGCGTTTTTCCAGAGAGAAATCCAGATAGCCGCCCAGAATGCCGATCTCATGACTGAGACAGGGTTTCGGATAGATGGACTGCATTTCGTTCACGGCATCAACGCCGGGGAACGTGTCATGGGCATAACTGAAATATCCGCCGCCCAGCGAACCGTACACATCGGAGAATTCGCCGGTCGCCGCCAAACGCGCCGGATCATGTTCAAACGGAGTTTTGCAGATTTTCTGTTCCGGTTTGAATTCATATTCAATGCCGCGCATGGCTTCCTGCGGATTGAACAGCATTCCCGGCGCCAGAGTATGCAGCATATCCACCAGATGACGCATACGTTCAATCGCTTTTTCACAGATGATTTTCTCGTTGCCTTCACAGAGAATCACGGCGCAGGGATGACGCCGGATCAGCCGGATGATGGCTTCGGCTTCGGCAAAGGTATATACCGACGGCAGTTCCGTCTGCACCAGAAATCCCAGTTCGTCGCAGGCGTCGTAGAACGGTTCCGGCGGACACCAGGTATGGCAGCGGATGAAGTTGAACCCCGCCGCTTTCAGCACGCCCAGATCATGCAGATATTTGTCTTTGTCGAAATGCGGATTGCAGGTTTCCGCGAAATAACAGTGTTCCGTCGCGCCGCGGAAATACGTCGGCAGACCGTTGACATAAATGGAATTGCCGGACGTATGGATGCCGCGCGCGCCCCATTTACGGCAGACTCGGTCCTGAAGTTCTTCGCCGTCATAGAGTTCCAGCACGGCGTCGTACAATGCCGGCGAACGGTCGCTCCACAGCTGCGGCGGAACTTTTTCCGAAACGAAATCCAGCTGGCAGGACGTGCAGTTCACACTTCCGGAATCCAGCACAGCCCCCTGATGAAGCAGAGACCAGCGCAAAGTTTTGCCGGCACCGCCGCACAGTTCCACATGCCAGTGCGGTTTCTGTTTTTCAAAGGTGATGCACCAGTCGGAGATGACGGCGTTTCCGGAAATTTTCAGGGAAACTCCGCCGCCGATTCCGGCGCGTTCAGACTGATAGCCCTGCGCCGCCAGACCGCGATGCTGTCCCGGACGCGCTCCGAACGGAATCCCGTCATGCGAACCGTCCACCCGGTGATACGCGCCGCCGTCGTCATGCACATTGCAGACCACGATGATCAGTTCGTTGCTTTCACCGGGACGCAGAAGACCGGTCAGGTCAAACTCCGATGCCGTGGAATATCCGGAAACCATGCCGGCGGGTTTGCCGTTGCAGAACACGGAACAGCCCCACATGGCGGGACCGACAGTCAGCACGGCGTGCTGCCCGGCGGCAAACTCCGGAACAAAAGTCCGGCGGTAATACCCTGTGCCGATCAGGAAGGAACTTGCGGCATGAGGAGTCAGAGAACGCCCCATCGGGAAATGCGGTTTGCGGTAATCGGGGTTGAAACGCGCCGTCAGACCGAAGAAATCCTCTTCGTCAAACAGTTCATAGTGGTCATCCCAGTAACCGGGAACCACCATTTTTCCGGTATATTCTCCGGTTTCCGGCAGGATCCCGGCGGCATAATCAAATTTCTGCGGAGAATAAAAAAATCCCCATTCCCCGTTCAGGGAAATCTCTGTCGGCTTCATCGTAAAGATTCCTTTCATGGTATAATTGAAAATTTTGTTTGCAGAACAATACACTCCCTGCTTGCTTTTTCAAGGGAAGTTATGTATTTTATATAGCAGAAATGTCGCAGAAAGGGAAATTATGGCTCTTTTGAAATTCAGACAGGAACAATACCGGGCGACGGCACCGGACGCCATCCGGGAATTCTGTCATGTCCGTTCCGCCGGGCATTATCTGGCAGAACCGGGATTCCGGGACATGATCATGAAAAAAGATTTTCTTGAACTGTTCTGGTGCGCAGACGGCAGCGGAAATGCCGTGCATGAAGGCAAAGTCATGAAAATTTCCGCCGGAGATGTGTTCTGCTATCTGCCGGGCGACGAACATCAGCTGTTTGCGGACCGGGAAAACTGGGAATACTACTGGCTGACCATCGACGGACCGGACCTGCCCGCCCTGATCCGGACTTTCGGTTTTTCGCAGACCGTCCGTCATGCCGGAGCCTGTCCGGTGGAACTGTTCAACCGGATGATCCTTGACCTGACCGAGATTGACTTGTCCGGAGTGCTTCAGGCAGGAATCCGCGCCTGTGAAATTCTGAGCCGAGCCGCCAATCCTTTTCCTGCCGCGGAAGAAGATCTGGTCAGCGCATTCAAAGGCATGACCGCGGAAGAATTCGATCATCCGGATTTTTCCATTGCCCAGGCGGCGCAGCGGCTTGCCGTGCACCGTTCCACCTTGCACCGGGTTTTCACGGCGAAATGCGGCATTTCCCCGCAGGAATATCTGTCGTCCTTCCGGCTTCAGCGGGCGGTCAGTCTGCTCGGACGCAATTATTCCGTCAAAGAAGCGGCGGCGTTGTGCGGATTCAGCAGTCAGAATTATTTTGCCAGAGTCTTCCGGGTCTGTTTCGGCAAAAGTCCGGCAGAATTCCGCAGAACCATGCCGCATACAGAGTTTTTCTGACCTCACATCGCATTTTTTGTCAATTCTGTCTATCATATTGATTATTTTGTCCATTTCCAAAATCCGGAACTCCGGTTATAATATCATTTACAGAGATATTGTCGGAGAAAAAAATCTATTACAGAAAATAAGGAGACTCGCGCAATGAACACGTCTATTCCGCGTCCGGAGCATCCCCGGCCGCAATTTTTCCGGAAAAACTGGCTGAATCTGAATGGAACCTGGACAATCCGTCTGGACCCCGGCAAAAGCGGTCTGGAACAGGGCTGGCAGAACAGCCGCGGATTTGAAACCGGAATCCGGGTGCCGTTCTGTCCTGAATCGGAACTTTCCGGTGTTCATCACACCGATTTCATCGAAGCAATATGGTATCACCGTTCCATCACCGTTCCGACAGACTGGCAGGATTCCCGCATTCTGCTGCACTTCGGCGGTGTTGATTACGAATGCGAAATTTTCATCAACGGCGTTTCCGTTGGAATGCATACCGGCGGTACGGTCTCCTTCACTCTGGACATCACCCGTTTTGTCCAGCCCGGCGTTCCCGCGGAGCTGGTGCTGCATGTGACGGATGATACACGCGGCGGCTGTCAGCCATTGGGTAAACAAAGCGTACGATGGAAATCCGCCGGCTGCAGCTACACCCGGACAACCGGAATCTGGCAGACTGTCTGGCTGGAAAAAGTTTCACCGCAGGGGTTGAAGAAATGCCGGATCATTCCGGACATCGACCGGGGAATGCTGATTTTCATCCCGGAATTTCATTCTTTGCAGAGCGGAAACGCCCTGTATATTCAAGTCTCGTCGCACGGGGAAATCTGCGCCCGGACCGCACTGCCGTGCAGCAGCGGCATCCCCGTCGAACTGAAAATTCCGTCGCCGGTTCTCTGGGAACCGGGCAAGCCACATTTGTACGATGTGCATTACGAAGTCCGGAACGCCGGCGGAGAATTGCTGGATTCCGTAGAATCCTATGCGGGACTGCGGAAATGTCATGTTGAAGGGAACCGTTTCTATCTGAACAACCAACCGGTTTTTCTCCGGCTGGTGCTGGATCAGGGTTTTTACCCGAAGGGAATCTGGACTGCGCCCTCGGATGAAGATCTGAAACAGGATATTGAACTCTCCATGAAAGCGGGTTTCAACGGTGCGCGTCTGCATCAGAAAGTTTTTGAGGAACGCTTCCATTACTGGGCGGATCGGATGGGGTATCTCACCTGGGGCGAATTTCCGGACTGGGGACTGGCATTCTGGGATCATTCGTTCGGCGTAGACCGGAAAGTCGACCATTACCGCGGTTTCTGCAATCACCGTTCCGAATGGGCTGCCGCTGTGGACAGAGATTTCAACCATCCGTCCATCATTGCATGGACTCCGTTCAATGAAACCGCAGGTTACTGGAGTCTGGCGGAACACCGCCGCGTCATCGCCGAAACAGTCAGTCTCACCCGGCAGTTTGACCCGACCCGTCCGGTGAACGATTCCAGCGGCTATATCCATGTCGATACAGATCTCTGGACCGTGCATCACTATGAACAGGACGCCCGGAAACTTGCCGCGGCACTGTGTCCGGCAGACCAGCCGGTCTACTGTGTTGAACCGCAGAATGAATTGCCGGCATACCACGGACAGCCGTACATTGTCGATGAATACGGAGGAGTCCGGTTCATTCCGGAAGACCGTTCGGCGTTCGCCGACAATTCATGGGGATACGGCTCCGATCCCGCCAGCCGGACAGAAGCACTCGGCAGAATCCGCGATCAGACCAATATGCTGGTCGATCTCCAGAATGTCGGCGGCTACTGCTACACCCAGCTCACCGATATTGAGCAGGAACAGAACGGTATTTATAATTACGACCGGACGCCGAAGTTCGACATGGACGAAATTCACCGGATTTTCAGCCGGAAACCGGACTGGAGTAAATATTGATTTTTTCCTCTTGACATTCCGGGTTCTCTCTGTTATAGTATGGATAAGAGGGAAAACCGAAAAATGACCAGAGAAAAAATCATCATGTTTCCGCCCCAGCCGGAAAACAGCCCGCTGCTGATTCAGCTGGCGGGCATTTCCTGGTGCGACGGCAGTTACTGCATGAAACGGAACGGTTCCAGCACCAATGTGTTTGAATATGTCATTTCAGGCAGAGGGCATTACCGGCTGGGAGATCAGCATTTTTACCCGGAAGCCGGCGATGTCTATATTGTCCCGCATTATTCGGAACACGAATACCGGTCCAGTGCCGCCGATCCCTGGGTGAAACTCTGGTTCAATGTCTGCGGTCCGCTGATTCCGGCTCTGCTGGACGCCTACCGTCTGACCGGAGTGTATCACCTGAAAGACTGTCCGGTCCGCAATGAATTCGAACAGGGACTGGCACTGCTGCGTGAACATCCGGAACAGGTGCAGAAACTCGGACCGCAAGTCATGCTTCAGGTCATCATGGCGATTGCGGAAACGCGTTCCACTCCTCAGCCGGAACATTCGCCGGAGTCGGAACGGCTCAAACTGCTGCTGGAACAATATCTTTATACCGAAGCTCCATCTCTTCAGAAAATCTGCCGAGCCGTGGGCTGTTCGCTGCCGTACGCCATCCGGATTTTCAGGAAAGATTTCGGAATGCCGCCGCATCAATACCTGCTGGAACGGAAAATCGAAATTGCCGGAATTCTGTTGAAGGAATCCGCCAAGCCGGTCAAACTTATCGCGGCGGAAATCGGTTTTCCGGACGAATATTACTTCTCCCGGCTCTTCAAAAAACGCACCGGCGTTTCTCCTTCCGATTATCGCGGAAACAGGTCTTGAATAATAAAAAAGCCGTTGTATATTACGCCGTTCTTACAGGCAGACAACTGACGTCCGCCGGAAAGGATGCGCAGCATGACACAGGATATGACAATCGGCAATCCGCTCAAAGTGATTCTCCGTTTCACTCTTCCCGTTTTCCTCGGTTCCCTGTTCCAGCAGTTTTACAGCATGGCGGACACCATTATCGTCGGACGCACCATCAGCGTTCAGGCATTGGCGGCAGTGGGAGTTACGGGCGGAGTCTGTTTCCTGGTGCTGGGTTTCTTCTTCGGGCTGACCAGCGGTTTTTCGGTTATCACCGGACAGCGTTTCGGCGCAGGCGACCATGACGGCGTCCGGCGTTCGGTGGCAATCTCCACTTACCTGAGCATTATTACCACAGTTGTACTGACTTTTCTCTGTGTGGTTACGGCAAAACCGCTGTTCCGGCTGATGAACACTCCGAATGACATTTTTGACGACACAGTTATTTATATGGTCATCATCTATTACGGCATCTGGGCTTCGGTGTTCTACAACCTGCTTTCCAATATCATCCGCGCCCTTGGAGACAGTATGACTCCGCTGTTTTTTCTGGTGGTGGCGTCCGTGCTGAATATCGGACTGGATTTTCTGTTCATTCTGAGTTTTGATATGGGCATCGGCGGCGCGGCATGGGCGACCGTGCTGTCCCAGGCGATTTCCGGGTTTCTCTGTCTGTGGTACGTGATCCGCAAATTCCCGATCCTTAAAATGAAACGTTCCGACTGGAAATGGGACACCGCATTCGCCCGGGAACATCTCCGGGTGGGACTGCCGATGGCTTTTCAGTTTTCCGTTACCGCCATCGGGTGCATCATCCTGCAGGGAGTGCTGAATCTTTTTGGTTCGAACATCGTTGCCGGATTCACCGCAGGTTCGAAAATCGACCTGGTGGCAATGCAGCCGATGGCGTCGCTGGGTATGACCATGGCGACATTCGCGGCACAGAATTACGGAGCCGGACGTGTCGGGCGCATCCGCACGGGAGTCAACCGCTCCGTTGTGCTGTGCGTGGTTTTGAGTTTGCTGGCATGTGCCTTTGTGGTTCTGCTGGGGCGTCCCATGACCCGGCTGTTTGTCGGCGCGGGAGAAACAGAAGTGGTGGAGGCATCGCAGACCTTTCTGGTGCTGAACGGCTGCTTCTATCTTTTCCTCGGACTGCTGTTCATCTTCCGCAACACGCTGCAGGGGATGGGGTTTGCATTTGTGCCACTGATGGGCGGAGTTGCCGAACTGGTGTTCCGGGTCATTGCCGCACTGGTGCTGGCACGCTTCTTCGGATACAACGGAGTGTGTCTCGCGTCGCCTTCCGCATGGGTCGGTGCAACCGTCATTCTGGCGGGCGCATATGTCATTGCCATGCGCCGTTACGCCAACCTGCACCTGCGCTGTCTGCCCCGCCGGGTCAGAATCAATACCCTTTGACGCCTTTTATGCAGCGATCCATTTCTCTGGTGTAAAGTTCCGCCAGACGCGGAGAACGGATCAGCAGGATGTTCTCGTCATTGCGTTTTTCGGCATTACGGGAAAAGTTGTAACTTCCTGTGATAACCGTTTTTTCGTCTATGATAAAAACTTTGTGATGCATCTTTCCGGTGCGGTTGGGAGAATAATAGACCTGTGCGCCGATTTTGCGCAGATACCCGTCGCGGCTGGCTTTGTTTTTCGACTGACCGTAATCGAACAGACAGCGGACGCGGACGCCCCGTTTGACCAGTTCGCGCAGTTTTCCGGCAAGTTCCGCTCCGGTGAAGGAAAACGCCATGACATCCACGGTATGTTTTGCGCCGGAAAGTTCGTGCATCAGAATATCGCAGACTTTATCCGTCGGCGAAAACGCATACTGCGCCGGAATCCGTCCGATGAAAACATTCGTCTGCGGCGCCGACCGCTTCCCATCCGTGCTGAATTTGCCGTTCCAGTACTGTTCGAACCGTTCTTCGTAACCTTTTGCAATGGAAGGAGATTCGATCAGCAGGGCATTGTTGTCGTTGCGTTCCGTGCCGTTGTCCGTGAGATTGTAGGAACCGGTCCAGACAAAACGGGAATCGACCACAATGAATTTGTTGTGCATGAGACTGGATTTGCGGTCGGAAACAATGGGAATTCCGGCGCGGGACAGCCGGCACAGAGCGGGATTTTTCAGATAATCCGTATCCGTAACCACCCGGACGTTGATCCCGCGCGCTTTCGCGTCAATCAGGGCGTCGGCAACGGCGTCCAGTTTGATGTCGAAAGCGCAGACATCCACCGAGCGGACCGCAGACCGGATGAACGCGCACACTGCCGGACAGATTTTCGGGGACGGTGCAAAGTACAGCCGGATCGGTGCGGAACCGTCGTTCGGCAAAATGAATGTATCATCATAACGCGAGATCGGCAGTCCGCTCATGCGGATCAGCTTGTTGCGGGCGGTCAGCAGTACGGTATGCGGTTTTTCCAATGCGCGGGGAACCCATTCTTCCGGAACGAATGTGACTCCTGCCAGAATGCCGAAGATCGCGGCCGCGGCTGGAATCAGGATTTTCAGCGGAATTTTCCGGAATACTTTCCGGGCGTTTTTACGGACTTCGCTGCCGGCTTTTTTCCGGACGGCTCCGGCTGCGGCGCGCCGCAGTTTCGCGCCGGTCCCTTTACTGCTGCTTTTTCTGCTCATATTCTCTGAATTTCTTTCAATTTTGATTTGTCATTCTGCCGTTGATACTGTATAATGACAGGCAAAGTAATTGTGTTCCGGAAAAATGCAAACGGGAAAGGAGTTTTTTTCATGGATTTTATCGAAAAAATCAGAAATGCCGTCCAAATCATCAGGGATTCGCCGCGCCGCGGCATGGCATTCACCGGGGCGGGAATCTCGGTGGAAAGCGGCATTCCCCCTTTCCGCGGTGCAAACGGACTCTGGAGCAAAGTCGATCCGTCCTTCATCGAACTGGACCGTTTTTTCGAAGAACCCGCCGCCTGCTGGGCAAAAATACGCGAACTTTTTTACGATCACTGGGGACAGGCAAAACCCAATGACGCCCATTTCCGGGTTGCGGAACTGCTGAATCAGGGATTCATCCAGGGCATTGTCACGCAAAATATCGACTGTCTGCATCAGCGCGCAGGCGCACCGGCGGACAAAGTTCACGAGTTCCACGGCACGCTGGATGCGCTGGTCTGTCAGAACTGCCATGCGAAATTCGGACCGGACCGCAAACTCATCGACCAGCCCCTGCCCGGCTGTCCGGAATGCGGCGGACTGCTGAAACCGGATTTTGTTTTTTTCGGTGAAGGCATACCGGAAAAAGTTTTTGACGATTCCTTTCGGCTGGCTGCGGAATGCGGCTGGGTGCTGGTGATCGGCACCACCGGCGAAGTCATGCCCGCCTGCGAGGTGCCGCGAACCGCCAGACGTCACGGCGCGAAAATCATCGAAATCAATCCCGTGCCTTCGGCATTCACCGACACCATCACCGACGTCTATCTGCCGGGCAAAGCCTCGGAAGTCATGAACGCCCTGATGCAGGAGCTGCGACAGATATGATTTGCCTGAATACGGGTCTGCCGGTCGAAAAAGTTCTGCCGGAACTGGAACAGCAGCTCAATGCTCACCCTTCGGCGGTTCTGTGCGCCGCGCCGGGTGCGGGCAAGAGTACACTCGCGCCCCCTGCCCTGATGGATTCGGAATTTCTCGGCGGCAGAAAAATTCTGATGCTGGAACCCCGGCGGATTGCCGCTCTCGGTGTCGCCCGCCGGATTGCCGCCCTGCTGGGGGAACCGGTCGGAAAACGCGCCGGATACCGGACAAGGTTCGGCAGTGCCGTTTCCGCGGAAACGAAAATCGAGGTCATTACGGAAGGCATTCTCACCCGCATGATTCAGGATGACTCCGAACTGCCGGACGTCGGACTCATCATTTTCGATGAATACCACGAGCGCAGTCTTCAGGCGGATCTGGGACTGGCTCTCGCTTTGGATGTCCAGAGCGCCTTGCGCGAAGATCTCCGCATCCTGGTCATGTCCGCCACCCTGGATGCCGCCCGGATTCAGAATCTGCTGGGCAATGATGCCCCCCTGATCCAATCCGAAGGACGCGTCTTCCCCGTGGAAACGCTGTACCGTCCGCCGGAAAACCGCAATGTCCCGCAGGAAAAGAGCATCGCTTCGGCGGTGGTCTATGCCTTGAATCATCATCCCGGCGATCTGCTGGTTTTTCTCCCCGGCGAAGGCGAAATCCGCCGCGCCATGGCGGAACTGGAAAGCGTTTTCCCGGATGCCGCCGAACAGCATCTGCTGTTTCTGCCGCTCTACGGCAATCTTTCCGAAGCCGGACAGGACCGCGCACTTGCGCCCGCCCCCGAACCGTTCCGCAAAGTGATCCTGTCCACTCCGGTGGCGGAATCCAGCGTAACCGTGCCGGGCGTGCGGATCGTGATCGACTCCGGCTGGATGCGCGTTCCGCGTTTTTCCCCGGCAAGCGCCATGAACAAACTGGAAACCGTGCGCATCCCGCTGGCGTCCGCCGACCAGCGGCGCGGACGTGCCGCCCGGACGGGACCGGGGCTGTGCATTCGGCTGTGGAGTCAGGCGGAAGAACACGGGTTCGCCCGTTTCGGCACACCGGAAATTCTGGAAGCCGATCTGGCGTCCTTCTCCCTGGAACTGGCAAACTGGGGACTGACTCCCGATACGGCGGGTTCTCTCCGCTGGCTGGATCCTCCGCCGCGGGCAAAACTCGATCAGGCATTCGAACTGCTCGGCTCGCTCGGTGCTGTCGATCCGCAGAATCTGCGTCTCACTCCGCATGGACGCCAGCTGCTCAAACGTCCCATGCACCCGCGTCTGGCGCACATGATCTCCTGTGCGGAAAAACTGCATGTCCCCGCTTTGGGCTGTGCGCTGGCTGCCATTCTTTCCGACCGCGATTTTCTGCGCGACGCCCCGCATTCCGATCTGACCGAACGGCTGAATTTCCTGCTGCCGGGAAAAAATCCGGACTCCGCATTCCGCATCGACCGCGCGGCATTGCAGCGGGTCAAAGCAGCATTCCGCCAGCTGACGGATAAAACTTTTTCTTCCGAGGATCTGCAATACTGCGGCATTCTTCCGGCAAAAGCCTACCCGGACCGGATTGCCCGCGCCCGGTCTCCGCATTCCGGGGAATATGTGCTGTCCAACGGCGTTACGGCGAAACTGCGTCCGGACGACGACATGCGCAAACATGAATTTCTCTGCGCTCCGGTCGTGGAGGGCGCGGGCGCTGTCCCGACCATTTATCTCTCCGCCGAACTTTCCCTGCCGGAACTGGAACGCCATTTTCCTGAACTGATTCAGGAAAAAACCGTCGCCATCTGGAACAATGAAACCAACGCCCTGAATGTTTTCCGGGAAAAACGGCTCGGCTCCATTGCACTGCACCGCAAACCCCTGCCGGTCAACACCCCGGATCTGCCGCCGGAAGAACGGCAGAAAGTTCTGCTCGACGGCATCCGGAAACTGCCCCTGCCCTGGTCGGAACATGAAAAATCCTGTCTGGAACGTCTGGCTTTCCTTCATCGCGTTCTCGGCGGTGAGGAATGGCAGGATTTCTCCGCGGAAACACTGGCGGATTCCATGGAAGAATGGCTGGCTCCATTTCTGACGGAACGCAGCAATTCCCTTGAATCCCTGCGCGGCGATACTCTGGCGGCGGCGTTTCAGACCCTGATCGGACAGGAGCGTCTGATGAAACTGGACAAACTGGCGCCGGAACGCATTGAAGTGCCGAGCGGATCGCGCATACGCATTGATTATTCCCATGACCCGCCGCTGCTGCCGGTACGTCTTCAGGAAGTTTTCGGCATGACCGGGACCCCCATGCTGGCGGGCGGCAGAGTCCCTCTGGTCATGAATCTGCTTTCCCCCGCCATGCGCACAGTGCAGATAACCTCGGATCTTGCGCATTTCTGGGCGGACTCCTATTTCCTTGTCCGCAAGGAAATGCGCGGACGCTATCCCAAACATGACTGGCCCGAAAACCCGCTGGAAGCACCGCCCCACCGCGGACGTGTCCGGCGCAATTCCTGAGGTGGATCATGCAGAATTACCGGATGTCCATCGCATTCAACGGCAGCCGTTACGCCGGATGGCAGCGGCAGAAAGACGCCCCTTCCGTACAGCAGACCGTGGAGGAAACCCTGCGTTCCGTTTTTCATGAAGACACGCTGTCCGTTACCGGCTGCGGACGCACGGACGCCGGAGTTCATGCACAGGAAATGACGCTGTCGTTCAAAACAGCCGAACCGATTGCCGCGGAACAGCTGTCCGCTCTGCTGAACCGCCGTCTGCCGCATGACCTGCGACTGCTTGATCTGTCTTTCGCCGATCCGGATTTCAATGCCCACCGTTCCGCCTGCGGCAAGGCGTATGTTTACGCCGTACATACCGGCTCCTACAATGTTTTTCTGAAGGAACTCTGCTGGGACTGGCCAGAAATCCGTTTCCCGGATGAAGTGAAAAAATCGCTGAATCTGATTGCGGGAACTCATGATTTCCGCAGTTTCACCGGAAAAAAAGCCGACACCTGCACGGTGCGCACCATTCATCGGGCGGAACTGATTCCGTTCGGTCCGTTGTGGTGTTTCTATTTTTCCGGCAGCGGATTTCTGTATAAAATGGTGCGCCGTCTGACGGGTCTGCTGCATGAAATTGCCGTAGGGAAAAAATCGGCGGATGATTTGAAAAACATGCTGGCTCACCCCGCAGTTCCCCCGGATGACATCATGGTTGCACCGCCGCAGGGACTTTATCTCCGGAAAACCTTTTACGCTCCGGATGAATGGAAATCGGATGAACTCCGTCTGCCGCCTTTTCTTTAAAAAAGAAAAACCGCCTTCCGGGAGACAGTCAAGCCGGAAAGCGGTTCGTTCAGATTCCGTTAATCCGCGAAATCGGAAGGATCATCCTTGCGGGACAATTCTTTTTTCACGGCGTAGAAAGTTCCTGCAACGGTAACGGTCACGGTGATCACGGCCATTATGACAAAAAACAATTTCATTTTAACATCCTTTCATTTAGAGTGTTCATTCTCGCGGGTCTGGTTTTCGCGTCGATCCGCCCACGCACAGTAAATAAACTCAAACAGCGAAAAAATCGCCAAAATTGCGAACACACCGATTACAATGGTACTGGTGCTCATCAAAATCTCCTGATTAATCTGAATTGCGTCAAGAACAGACGCACTTGCTGCCGGCTGCCGGTTACACACATTACAACACGGCATGGCACGGCTGATAACTAAAAATCAGCAGACTGTTTGAGGTCCTGCGCGGACAGGACAGGAATGGATGGTAAAATAATGCAGTGCCGGATTCCGGCACGGATCAAAAACACTGGTGTAACGCGGAATGACTGTCGGACATTCCATCTGTACGGCTTCCGCGGCGGCGTTGTCCTGCAACGGATTCCGACGGGAAACCGTCCGCCAGGAAAGACGCTGGACCCGCAGTTTCTGCAGAACACCGTTTCCCGGACAACGTCCGGGCAGGAACAGCGCATCATGTTCTATGCCGCTTTCCGTCAGTTGAAGCGGAACATTCCCCGCTCTTTCCCCCGCAGGAGTCAGACGGAAAATCTGTGATCCGGATGAGCCGATGGACAGGTGAAGGCAGACTGCCAGGAAAAACAGAAGAACCCCTCCGGCGGCAAACTGGAAAAATCTGCGGAATGCAGATGGTCTGTTTTTCGATGAATTCATGAATTCTCCGCTGGTTGATCTGCTTCTTTCTGATACTATACCATCATCCGAAGTCATGTCAAATGTTTTTCCGGGCATTCAGACATATTTTCTGCTTTTTTTTGCCGGATGACTGAAAAAAGCGGTTATTTTGCGGATTTTACCGGGACCAGCGGAATTTTTTTGTCCGCCGAAACGAACCGCAGATAGAAAAACCAGCTGCGCGCATTGAAACTGGCTGCTTTCACAATAATCCGGTTGCGCCCTTTGTTCAGCTGCACCTGAACAGCCGTGCCGTCCGCACGTGCCGGAGAGTTCTCCATGGAAACAAACACTTCTTTGCCGTTGAGAAACACTCTGCCGAACTGCTGGATGCCGACCATCATGCAGGCGGACGGATATTCCTGTTCCAGGACGATATCCGCCGCAGCCCAGACGGCGGCGGCTTTGCTGTTTTTCCGGAAGGCTTCCGCCAAATCGATTCTGCCGTCTGCACTCAACGCCTGAACCTGATGCCAGGCCATTCCTTCCGGGAGCTGCTGAAAAGACACTCCGGCGGTTTCGGCACTCATGCATTCCTGTTTCAGCACCGTCTGCAAATTCATCCGCCGGGCAATGACCGACAGATCAAACGGCCCCAAAACCGCCCAGTCCGCAATAAAAAGTTCGCTGCGTTTCTTCTTGGATTTATCTTCGGTCAATCGAACTTCCGGCGGAGCGGAAAGCGTTTCCTTGAAAACCTTGATCTGCGCGGCACGGGCTATGCCGCCCGCCCCTTTCACCTTGACCTGTTTTTCCGTTTTGCGCTTGACCATGTCCGTATTGTCCACCCGGATGCTGCGCCCCTCCCCGATGGCGATCAGCAGGGTGTTGACCGCATCGGAAATCGGTGTCCGCAGAAAAGTGAAAACTCCGGCAAGGATGATGAAAAGCAGAAAAAACAGCAGATACTTTGTTTTCATGAAACCTCCGTTTTCCGTTGCATTTCCCGGCGTCATTGCTGTCCGGATTCAGACAGAAAATCATAGACGCCGGTGTTGAATTCCGGTCCCCAGCCTCTGACACGGTCGAAATCGTCGAATGCGATCGGCGTGCATTCATCCCGCGTGACCAGACCGTCCATCCAGCATTGGCGCGTATAATAATAAAACACCTTATCCGAACAGTAGGCTTCCCCTTTGACGGGTTCGCCCATGATTTCCAGCACCTGCGCTTTGGTCATGCCTTTGCGGATTTTCGCCAGATTCTGCTGATTGCGTTCGATTTCAAAATAAAAACAGGACGACAGCACCGAAGTCATGGCTCCGGCGCACAGCAGAACAGTCAGTTTTTTCAGTATTGATTTTTTCATAATACCCTTACTATATCACTAAAACGGCAACATGCAAATCCGAATTTCCGTTTTACAGATCAAAAATGCTTTTTCGTTCCCGGTGTCCGTAGACCGAATGCACGATTCCCAGATACGCCAGGGTTGTCACCAGAAAAGTTCCGCCGTAACTCACCAGCGGCAGCGGCAGACCCGTCACCGGACACAGCCGCACACACATGCCGATGTTGATGAACACATGGAAAAACAGCAGAAAAGCGATCCCGATACACAGATAACGCCCGAACCCATCCGGAGCCAGCAGAGCCGTCCGGAAAATGGAAAGCATCAGCAGCAGGTACATGAACAGCAGTCCCAGCGAACCGAGGAATCCGGTCTCTTCCGCAATCACGGGGAAAATGAAGTCGGAATTGGACACTTTCTGCGGCAGATAACCCAGCATATTGTGCGTGCCGTTCATGAATCCTTTGCCGGTCAGCCCGCCGTCCCCGGTGGTCATTTCCGCCTGAAGCTGATTCCAGCCCCGGTTCGAAGGATCGCGTCCGGGATCAAAGAAAACCAGTATCCGTTCCTTCTGATACGGTTTCAGCGAATAATAGGCAACGGGAATGCAGACCGCGCTGATCACCAGAATCACCGCCATGTAACGCCATTTCAGACGCGCGATGAAAACCATGGCTCCGACCGGCGGAATCATCGCCAGAGCCGTACCCAGGTCCGGCTGAAGACGGGTCAGACCCGCCGGAATCAGCAGCAGGACCAGAATCAACCCCAGCCAAAGCGGCTTGTTGACATTCACTTTTTTCCACGACAGGACCCACGCGCTCAAAACAACCAGTGCGAATTTCGCCAGCTCCGACGGCTGAAAGTTGAGGGGACCGAACTCCAGCCAGCTGCGCGCGCCGAAATATTTTTTCCCGATAAAAAGCACTGCAACCAGCAACAGCAGGGAAATCACATACAGCACTACGGAAAACGGTCCGCACCATCGGTAATCCAGCAGAGAAAAAATCAGCCAGACTCCGCCGCCGACCGCCATGTAAATCAAATGCCGCTTCCAGAATGTCGCCGCCGCAAAACCGCCGATCTGCTGTCCGGTTCCGTAAATGAACAAAGCTCCGACTGCCAGCAGGATCACCGCCGGCAGTATCTGAAGCCAGTCCGTCCGGAAAATGAAAGCCGAAAACAGATGCCGGAAAAATCCCGCCGGAGAAGAACCGGAAACGGAATCATCCCGTATTTCCGGTTTCACGACCAGCAGAGGCGACTGCTTCACGGCATTTCTCCGGAATCTGAAAGATCACCGTTCAAAAGTCTGGGCGCGCTTCGGCCCGACAGACACAATGCCGATTTTCGTTTCCAGCAGTTCGGCCATGCGGAGCAGATACAGCTGCGCATTTTCCGGAAGGTCATCCCAGCACTGCGCATTTGTGGTGGACTGTTTCCAGCCAGGCATGGATTCATAAACCGGTTCGACGCGTTCCAGCGCTTCGGTGTCCGCCGGGAAATACTCCGTGATTTTTCCATCAATCTTGTACGCGGTGCAGAACTTGACCGTGTCCAGATCATCCAGCACGTCCAGCTTGGTCACGGCAAGGAAATCCACGCCGTTGATGAAACAGCTGTGACGGCAGGCGACAATGTCCAGCCAGCCGCAGCGGCGGGGACGTCCGGTCGTTGCACCGAATTCACCGCCTTTGTTGCGGAGTTCGTCGCCTTCGGCATTTTTGAGTTCCGTCGGGAAAGGACCTTCGCCCACGCGGGTGGTGTACGCCTTGATGACGCCCCACACACAATCGATGGCGCGCGGAGGAATGCCGGTTCCGGGACAGGCTCCGCCGCTGGTGGTACTGCTGCTGGTAACAAACGGATAGGTTCCGTGGTCAATGTCCAGAAAAGCCCCCTGCGCTCCTTCCAGCAGAATTTTCCTGTCGGCTTTGATTGCCTGCTGAACAGACGCCACGGAATCCTGAATGTAAGGTTTCAGATATTCGCACGCCGCCCAGACTTCGGCAAAAGCCTTGTCGGCATCCAGAGCTGTCGCGCCCAGCGGAACATACGTTTCATTATAGGACGCGGCTTCCGCGCGGAAATGTTCTTCAAAACGCGCCTTGTCGGCAATTTCCACGGCACGCAGACCCGTCCGCGCCATTTTGGCGGTATACGCCGGACCGATGCCGCGCATGGTTGTGCCGATTTTCTTGCCCGGATCCGCCTTCATTTCCTTGAAAGCGTCCAGCAGTTTGTGCCAGGGCATGATCAAATGACAGCGGGAGGAAACCTGCAGTTTTTCCACGGAAATGCCGCGGGCGGTCAGACTTTCCATTTCCTTTTTGAGTTCGATGGGATCAACCACCACCCCGTTGCCGATAATGCAGTCCGTGCCGGGATGCAGAATACCGGATGGTATCAGGTGAAGAACAAATTTTTCTGAGCCTATTTCCACCGTATGCCCGGCATTGTTGCCGCCCTGATAGCGGATCACCATTTCGGCGTCGCGGGTGAGCACGTCGATGATTTTTCCCTTGCCTTCATCGCCCCACTGCATTCCAACTAAAACACTGACTGACATTTTTCTGTTTCCAATTCGTTTTGTTAAGAACCTGGTTTCATTTTTGCGAAACAACACTATACTTGCTTCTTCGGATTTTTCAACCTTGGATCCGCAAAAAAAACAGGGAAAGAGCCGAAATCCATTTCCCCGCGGATGCAAATGCCGGAAACACCGGCACTTGCGGTCCGATTCACTTGAGGTTCAGAACTTCCAGCGTATTGCGGGCAATCATCAGCTCCTCATTGGTCGGCATGACAATCGCCTTCCACTGGCTGTCCGCCGTGGAAATCACGCCTTTGCTGTGCAGAGAAGCATTGGCGGCTTCGTCCACCTTGATTCCCAGAGAAGAAATGCCGTTGATGACCTCTTTACGGATTTCGGGAGAATGTTCGCCGATACCGCCGGTAAACACCAGAGCATCGGGTTTACCGATCAGCACATAGTACGCACCAATATATTTGACCACCCGACGGATGAACATTTTCAGCGCAAGTTCCGCATTGCCTTCGCCTTTGTTGGCGGCAGCCTGAATGTCGCGCATGTCGCCGCTGTTGATGCCGGCAACGCCGAACAGACCGGATTTCTTGTTCAGAATGGTATCCACTTCCGCCGGCGTGCTGCCCAGCTGAACCATACGGATCACCGCCGCGGGATCCATGTCGCCGCTGCGGGTTCCCATCATCAGACCTTCCAGCGGGGTAAGTCCCATGGTGGTATCAATGACTTTGCCGTTTTTGACCGCTGCCATGCTGCAGCCGTTGCCCAGGTGAGCGGTGATGATATTCAGGTCTTCCAGTTTCTTGCCGAGAAATTCCGCTGTGGAATTCGTCACAAAGTGATGGCTGGTTCCATGGAAACCGTATTTGCGGATGCCGTATTTTTTGTAGTAATCATACGGAATGGCATAGAGATACGCTTCCGGCGGCATGGTCTGGTGGAACTGCGTATCGAACACCGCCACATTCGGAACGGACTTGAAGATTTCCTCACAGGCTTCGATTCCCATCAGGTTGGCGGGGTTGTGCAGAGGTCCGAGCGGGAAGCATTCGCGGATGATGTCCTTCACCTGTGCGTCGACTTTCACGGGCATGGTGATTTTTTCGCCGCCATGCAGCACGCGGTGCCCGATCGCGGTAACTTCCGACGGGCTTTTCAGCACGCCGACTTCCGGATCGCACAGTTTGGCGCAAACCGCTTTCAGCGCATCGCCGTGATTGCGGACTTTCGGAGATTCTTCCGACTTGAAGCCGTCGGGACGTTTGTAAATCAGATTCGGGGTGTCGGTGCCGACGCGTTCGACCTGTCCGGAGGCAATGACTTTTTCTTCGCCTTTCTCCATATCGAAAAGCGTGAATTTCAGCGATGAGCTGCCGGCATTGATAACCAATACTTTCATTGTGTTCTTTCCTGTTTTTTCATTGTTAAATAAAAGGAAAACATATTATTGAACTGAACCAATATAGCACGGTTTTCAAAAAAGGAAATTTATTTTTTGATTTTTTTCAAAAAAAAAAATTCGCCTTGCTACTTGTCAAAGTAAACGCACAGACAAAAAAGAAGAGGTGTGCGTTTAGTCTGACAAGTATCATTCAAAAAAAATCTTTAGAATCGCTGAAATAAGTTTGCAAAAGTATCATTATGCCTGGATGTTGAGACGAAACGTAATTTGATTATGTCAACCATTGAAACCCTTGAATGCGTAGAACGGACTGAAACACGAATTAAATTCAAAATGAAATTAATTATGAGTAGTAGTGTAGAATGGTGGAGCAGATGGGATTCGAACCCATTTTTCCGCCTTAAAATGTATGATTACATACGATATTACATACATTTATTGATTACTTTCGCCGCATCCGATACTCCTTTTATTGACCTTGCATATATGTCCTCCGTGGTTAAACTGGAATGCCCTGTGATGGCTCGTCGGATGTCTGCGGACAAGCCTGCATCTTTCATCCATGTTATTGCCGTGCCTCGAATGGAATGGAACGTTGCGCAACCATCCGCCGAATCACAGATTTTCAATTTCTCCAAAAATCGCATGAACTTCCTTGAAAAACCTTTGTTGCTTGCCCAGCCGGCCACATTCACCAATGGAGCGGATTTGTCTTTCACCTGCGGTTCAAGTTCTTTCAGAAAGCGTTCCAGAGGAGAGAATAAAGGGACGCAGACAAACTTATTGAACCGCGAAGTTTTACCCGGCTTTATCAGGAATATTTTCTTTTCAAAATCGAAGTCGTTCCAGGTCATCCGGGCGCAGGTTTCCAGACGCTGCGCAGTCCAGCGGGCAAGCATGGTCATGATCCGGATTTGCAAGTCTCCTTTTTCCAGAATCAAAGTAATTTCAGCATCGGTAAGGTTTCGATGAGATTTTACATCGGTCAATGCCTTGTTCATAATCGGCTGGAACGGAGACATGGTTATATTCGCTTCGACCATGCACAAGCGGAAAATCATATTCAGGGCAGCTTTGTTGTTATTCCATGTTTTCGCGGATTTGTCGCCAAACTGGCTGTCGAGATACTTCTGACAGATTGCCGGGGTTACCTCGTCCGCGAACCGGACATCAACCCCTTTGCAGAAATATTTCCACGCGCGTTCATGGTCTCCTGACAAGGGGCGTTTGGATTTTGCTTTCTCCAGCATTTCCGACAAGGCAAGCGTACCGCGTTTGTGAGCGACGCGCTGTACCTGCGGATGGCTTTCCATTTTCATGATTTCTTCCGCTTTCCGGACGAAATCAGGATCGGCGTTTTTCAGAATTTTTTTATACTGGCGGCGCATTCCGACGGTTGACCGGTACTGCGAATCAATTTTTTCCGCATCCGCACGGTCGGTACAGCCAGTGGAACGCGTCCGCAATACGCCGTTTTCATCGCGGAAATAGGAATACCAGAAGTTTTTTATCTTACGTACAGCCATGATGTCTCATCCAGAATGACGGCTGGCAGTCATGGCCGGGACAAACGAAGACTACGGGAAACCGGAGTGCCGCCGGATTTTCTGTCTTTCCGCTTGTATCTGATACTGCCGCTGCTGTCATTGTGATCGTGTTTCTGTTCATGATTTCCCCCTGTATCATTTTCTTTATCCCTGAAGTCCGACGGTGAATTCCGCCGGACGTGATTTCCGTTTCCGTTTCCGTTTTATCCTGCGATGGTCCGCACCATGTGCCTGAACTGCGCGTCGGACAGATTGCTGTTCGCCAGCAGATCCCGGACCAGGTGTCTGAAACAAGCCGATTCGGATTCGATGATGTTCAGGACCGCGCCGCTGTTCAGCGTGATCCGGCTGCATGTGTCGGAGAGTGTCATTTCCGGACAATCCGCCGCAATGTTACGGTTGTTCTGGTCGATGGCACTGTTCATTCCTTTTTCCATGATTCTCTCCTTCTGATTCATTGTTTTTATGTTTTTTCTGTTCTTCTTCCGGCTTCGCAGGAAAAGCGGCCGTCTTTTCCGCGTTGCCTGTTTATTTCAAAATGCTTTCTATGTACTGCCGGACCAGATCCACTTTAACCTTGTCCGGGATAGCATCCTGATTCAATACCGTCATGCAATATTTCAAGGAACTCCGGTAATCTTTTTGAATGTTGACGGTAATTCCGCTTGCAGACAAACCGTCCGGCTCATACCCGTCCGGAAGATACTTTTTCAGGTAAGGATAAATCTGCTGCCACATCCTCTCACTGATTTTTGTTGTCTGCCCGGAAATGTAACGTGAAAAGTTCTGCTGAAAGACATTGGTTTTGCGTGCCAGTTCCGCCTGACCGCCAGCCGTGTCATTTACAGCATCAGAGATTGCTTTCCGCATTGCATCATTCAAAATGATCATCGTTTTTCCTCCGTTTACCTATAAAATAATGCGTCGCAACAAAAAATCAACAAAAAAGTTTGAAAGAACACTTGAAAAACAAAAAAGTGTTGATATATTGTCTGGAAAAGGAGGAGATATGAAAGAAACGGTTTTGATTCGGGTTGCTCCCGAAACAGCAAAGAAAGTCGAGGAAATCAGGGCATTTGACCCTGAAAAACGGCTAACGCGCATTCAGGTATACGGGCTGGCAGTCAATGCCATGCACAAAAAATTTTTCGGCTCGTCTCCAAAAAAGTGTAGACAAGTTGTAGG
>CAKUJH010000025.1 GCA_934661375.1 uncultured Victivallales bacterium | reverse complement strand
GAAAAATCTCATTCGGAGATTTTCAAACAGAAACAATCGGAATTTCTGTCAAAAAGATATTGATAGAGGTTCCCTAATATTTTGAATGATTGCGGAAGACTTTTCCGGACTGAGGGAAAAATTTTTTCAAAAATATCTACTATTTTGGTTGTGATTACGCTTGAAAAATAAAAAACAGGAAGTATATTAACCTTATCTCAAGTAAAAAATGGTTTGTTTGTGATATGATAATACATTACTGTTATGGTAATGTATATAATAACCGAGGAGGAATTACAGAAATGAACAACCGCATTCCGGCAGGAAGACATGCAGACCCGATTCCGGAATTCATCGTGTTCCGAATGCGATGTCGCACCGCGCAGCATCATGGAACAATTTGAATTTCAACAGAACTGAATGACCTCATCAACCACAGGAAATAAAAATATGAAAGAAAAGAAAATCATCACCGCCGTATTGCTTGCGGCAGGATTCGCGGGTATTCCGCTTTTACAGGGCGCCGTCCCGCAGGACGGAAACGTCCGAACCATCCCGGCGCGACCGGGTGTACGCTTTTTTCCCTGCCAGTTCTGCCTGCACCGGCAGATCGCCTGCCGCCGTTCTTCCCCAGACGGCGATCTGCTGATCGCGCTGGAACACGGCGCCATCGCTGAACAATGGATTCAATTTCATATCGCAAACTCCTGTTTACTGAAAACGGTTTCAAATCTGTGAACGGTTTTTCCGGAGGATTCCGAACAGTGTCCACTGAGTCACGCCGTGGCGCATTTTTCCCTGCAACAGAGTCAATCTGGCGAACCGCGCTTTCACCGCCGGCAAAGTCACAAATTCAATCAGATGATCCTCCGTGTTCCGGGAACCGTCATACGACGCATCCAGAATTTTGCCGTTTTCATCCCGAAAATCCACCCGGAAGCGCACTGGTTCCGGCACACATCCCTGCCGATAATTCAGATCCGGTTCCGACCACATGATCCGCATCGCGCCCAGTTCGAAAACAGCGCGCAGATCGATCTCCAGATACGGGGCTGTATCTTCTGCTGCCGGAACCCAGCAGGTATGCGTGCAGTCGTCATTCGCAAATGCCGCATAATGACCCGGCGCACAGCTTGAACCGCAGACCGGCTTGTTCACGGACACCGGCAGCAGCGCCGTGTTTCCCCGGGACAGCGACTGCGGATTCGCACTCACGCGGATTTGTACGGTTCCGTCCACTTCAAAATGCACCCGGTCCATTGCAATCCGCCGTTCGTATTTATGCACGCCGCGGATCAGACAGGTGTAAAATTCCCACACGGCGCCGTCCGGACCTTTTGCCATGGCGCCGTGTCCCGAACCGCAGACCAGACCGTGCGGGGAATATGCCATCGGCACAGTCTGTTTTTCAAAGAAACCGAGCGGAGAATCTCCGATTGCCATTCCGAGACCGTAGTGCCGGAAATGTGTGCCGTTGAACGAATACTGCAGATAATACCGTCCCTCGTGTTTCAGCATTGAAACGCCCTCAATATAGCTGAGATCCGGATGTTCATTGTATTCGCCGTACCGCTCGAAAAGATTGTCTGGGTCGAAATCCAGAACTTTGACCGGATCCGTGACCGCATGAATCGGGTTTTCTGCGTCCAGCTCAACTCCGTATACGCCGGATCCTGCTCCGCCGATGCCCCAGTAAAGATAAAGCCTGCCGTCTTCATCGCAGAAAAACGCCGGATCCAGGTAATGCGGATCAGGTGCGCTGCCGTCGCGCATGGTCACACTGCCCAGCAGCCGGTAAGGTCCGAGCGGAGATTCCGCCTCAAACAGTTTCGCCGGCGAGAAGTCCTGCACACTGTGAGTCAGCAGGAAGCGTTTTCCGCAGCGGACAATGCTCGGAGCATACCCCAGTTTTTCCGCAGGATCAGCAAAGCGAATCGGTTCATAGGTCCAGTTCCGCAAATCCCGGCTGACGTAAGCCTGCCGGCATGACGGCAGCACGTACCAGACGCCGTCCGCGCAGATTACGTCCGGATCCGCCAGTTCACGGAAATCACGCGGGGGTCCCATGAAATCACTTTCGCTGTCCACCCTGCCGTGTCGCGACGGGCTGAAAAAACCTTCCGGATAATCCGGCAACGGCAGCGGGTTACAGTAAAGATCGTCTCCGTTCACTGCCGAACTGCTTGCCGGAACCGGCACGTTCATTGAAGTTCCGGCGTTCAGTTTTACCGGCAGCCGGACATTGCGGCTTGCTTCACCGGGATGATCCAGACGCCAGAGCAGAGTTTCAATCAGTTTTTCTGTGGTTTTTTCGCGGAACGCATGGAAATTGACCACGTGCACCGGCAGCGGCAGAATGCACGGAATATCCTCGAAACAAACTGCTTCAAAATTCTGTTCCAGCGGGAAATGCTGCTCAAACGCAGTTTGAACAAATGACTGCAAAGCCTCATAATTACTGAAGAACCAGATCCGCGGCGGATTCGGCATTTCCAGGTACTGCCGGAATATTTTTTCGCCCAGTACCCGGTCATCGCCTAAACTGAAAATCGTATGTTCCGGAATAAGTCCGCAGTATTTTCTGAATGCGGCGGATTTGGCATAATCATGCGGCGCCAGCATCGCTCCGATGGAGGACAGACCGCGCTGTTTCAGATATTTCGCCACTTCCTGCGCCAGAATCTCCTCATCCATCTGAACGCTGTCCCCGGTATATTGTTCATCCGGATAGTACATGACCACCGGAATTTCACGGTCTTCCGGCAGCTCACTGGTGTTCCAGACAATCATACCGTCGACCCCGTGACTCAGCAGTTTCCCGTATGCATTCCGGATTTGTTTGAGTTCCCGGGCGTCGTGCCAGAAATAGTAAAGCGACATCAGCCCCTTTTTCTGAAGCTGCTGCTGCAGATAAGTGACCATACGGGCGTAGCAGGAAATCATAGGCGCAGGCATCAGGATTCCGATCATCCGGCTGCGTCCGCTCTTCAGAGTCTGTGCGGCGGAGTTCGGACAGCAGTTGAGCTTGCGTGCCTTCTCCAGAATTTCCTTCCGGCGTTTGTCGGATACCCGGCAGTAGGCTTTGTCGTTGATTACGGATGAGACTACCGAAGGTGATACTCCGAGCTGCTCCGCTAAATATTTGATTGTTACCGCCATGATTCACCCTGCAGTATTCTTTTTTTTAATTTGGTGATACGTTTCATCTTGACTATATTATAATGCAGAAAATTGTTTTTGTCAACCCCCCTCATGATAAAAAAACAGAAATTTGCGAATTTTCCCCTTGACAAAAATGGAATCCTGTATTATAATTTAGCTATGAATCGTTTTAGGAACATATATCGGAGGCAGGAATGACACTCAAGGACATAGCGGCAAAACTGGGAGTTTCCCCGGCTACGGTGTCTTTGTGTCTGAATCATCGGGATACAGATCCACGCTACTGCATCAAACCGGAAAAGGCGAAACGGATTCGCGCCTACGCCCGTGAATGCGGCTACATCCCCGATGCGGCAGCCGTGAATCTCCGTTCCTCACAGAAGCAGCCGCCGGTCGGCATCCTGTTCAACGATACGCACGGTTTCGAACGGAGACTTCAGCCGCTGCATGATGCCATTGCCCTGCTGGAAGAGCACAGCCGGGAATACCTGGTCATCAGCTATCATGTCGGAAGAATGCACAAGGCTCTGGAACTGCTGCGCAGCCAGCGGGTTACAGAAGTCGTTACGCTCGGTTATCTGGAAGAACCCTGTCCGATCCGCCAGCAGAACGCCGTGGCCGCCATGACACCGCTGGAGAAAAAATTCTGGGAGGAGAATCTGGAAGACTGGCGCAGAATCGAAAAGCTGCTGGAAAGTATGACTGTATATGCTCCGTACTACCGTTTCCCGCGTCCGGTGGGCGGCGGCATTCAGCATGGACTGGTCCGGATGGGCAATGACATTGCTCAATTTGAACGGACGGTTCTGCGCAGAATCATCGATCAGGGACTTGGTCCCGTGGTGATTGCGCGCTGGAGCGGTCAGGAAGAACTGTTTGTTCCGGAGCTGATTCCGTCGCGGGAATATATTGCGGTGCCGGGACCGGAACCGAACCGCTGTGAAGCCGGCCGTCTCCTCGGTCATCGTCTGGCGGAATTCCGTAAAAAACACTTTTTCCGCACGGTGTTTTACGGCAACGACATCATTGCCAGCGGCATCATGACTGGTCTGATCGAATCCGGTCTGCGGGTCCCCGAAGATGTCGGTGTGCTGGGATTCGGCAACGATGATCTTTGTCCCTGTATGCGTGTCCCGCTGAGTTCGTTCGACAGCGGCACTGCCGGCAATGCGGTCAAGGCGGTTCGCGCCATCGTGGAACATAAAGCGATTCAGGATGAAGTTCACTCGGATTTTCAATATTTTGGAAGGGAGTCTTTCCGTTTCAAATAAGTTTTTTTAATGGAATTCTAAAACGATTTATAGAAAGAAGAGGAGTTTCTGCATGAAGGAAAAGACAGTACAGCCGGTGGTAAAGGCTGACGGAAAACTGCAGCACCGGTTCTTCTGGAACTGGGATCATTCCACCAACTGGTGTCTCAACACGGTCGGACGCCAGAACTGCGGGGTCAGCAACAATTACACCAAACCGGCAGAGGAATTCGTGCGCGATTTCACCCGCATGATTGACTGGTGCGCAGCTCACGGCATCGACGCCATCGGGGTGGTCGGACTGCTCCGGGATTGTCACGGCGGCGAGGAAAGCGTCCGGAGATTGTGCGGTTACGCACGGGAAAAAGGCGTACGGGTCTACCTGATTGCCGGTCTTTACACGTACGGCGGACTCTGGTACGAAGGAGACAACAAGCTCTCTCTAAACACGTTCCTGCAGAAAAATCCGCAGTGCATCGGCAAAGATCTGGACGGTTCCCCTCTCTACATCCGGTTCCGCTATCCGCACGGACACCGGGCGCAACCCATGGCATGTTCGTCCAGCCGGGAAGTCAATGAATACATTGTGGATGCCCTGGCTCTGCTGTTCATGAAGATTCCGGAACTGGGCGGAATCCAGATGGAAACCGGCGACTGCTGCCCGGTATGTCTTTGCCCACGCTGCCGGGAACGCCGTGCAGCAATGCGGGGCGGTGAACGGGTCCTGCCGGAAATTTCCCTGAGCGATATGGCGTGCATCTATCCCGAAGCCGCCAATGCCGTCCGGAGCATTTCCAAAGATGCCTGGATCATCTGTGAAAATTATCTGCATTTCCGCGAAAATCCGGTCTATGCGGACAAGGACAATCCGTCAGTTCAGCGTCTGCTGACTCTGCCGGAAGGAACATTCCTGCAATGGGGCGGCGACCGCCGGATCAAACAGGATATCTGGAAAACAACTCCGATTCTGCCGGAACATTTCCGGAAATATCACAATATCCAGCGTTTCCACCGCGGTACCCAATGGGACGGCGGACGCCACACGCTGGCGGTTGACCGCATTCGGGAGATGTGCCGTCTGTCCTATACTTCTGGAATGGATTCCATTTCCATGTTCGGGGAATGCTCGCCGTTCCATGCCAATACGGAAATCAATTATCTGGCACTCCAGTATTTTGCGGATCATCCGCTGAACTCCGTGGATCAGTTCGCCGCCGATGTCATGGCGGGTATGCTGGGCGGTGAAGGTCTGGCGCAGGAGTATCTGAATTTCGCGGTCATGAACAAGACACCTGAAAAAATTCCGGCAGCCGAAAAGCGGATTGCGGAAATCATCGGCAGAACCAAAGATTTCCAGACACTCCGCCGCTGGACTTATCTGGCTTCGTTCCTGCACAGTTATTATTGGGAACACTGCCAGTCCGATCCGTCGAAAACCGGTGAAAAAATCAATCTGGATTTTGTATAAGAAACATTTCCGGCGTCCGCCACACGGTCCGGACGCCGGAGCATCAGCAAGAGGGCTTGAAAAAATGAAAAGACAGGACACACCGAACACCGTCCGGCTCAGGGGAAAATTCACCCTTATAGAACTCCTCGTGGTGATAGCGATCATTGCCATTCTGGCGGGAATGCTGCTGCCGGCTTTGAACAAGGCGCGCGACATGGCGAAAAAAATCAACTGTGTCAGCAATCAGAAATCCTGCGGAACTGCAGTTATCATGTACGCCGGCGATTACAAGGAATGGCACCCGCTGGCTTTTGTCGGCGACAATTTCTACACGAACTGGGAATACCGGAACATCATCAATCAGTTTGCCGGATGGGCGATCGGGCTGTATACTGGATACAGATATGTCAACGCCAATTCCCAGAACGCCCCGAAAGTCATGTTCTGCTCTGCCGCCAATCAGGAAAAAACCTCGTTTTTCCTCTATGACAACAAGAGAGTTTACCGCGGTAATTTCCTGTTCCACCCCGCATTGGGGGTTCTGCATTCCAGCATCCCATGGAACAACGCGGCAAACCGCGAATCCTACGGCGGACGCCGGCTGGGAAGTGCAAAGCACCCCGCGCGTCATGGTCTGATGTGGGATGCCGAGACACGGGAAAGTCCTGCCGGACAAGCCTGGCTTGGTCTTGCGGCATCGGAGCCCTGGGCCGGTTCTGATATGAACACCAAGGCATCTTTCCGCCACAACAACTACGGCAATGTGCTGTATGCTGACGGTCACAGTGCCTCCATCCGGCGCACCATTCCCCGCAGCGAGGAACAGAAATACACCTTCGCCTGGGGCAGTGCCAAACTCTGGTCTTACTGAGTTCAAAACCCGATTATAATTTCATGAAACCCAAACAGGAGGAAAAACAATGAACAGAAAAATCAATGGAATTCTGCTGGCTCTCGGTCTTGGCGTGCTGACTCCGATGATTGCCGGCGCGCAGGAAACTCAGCCGCTGTTTACGGACAATTTCAGCAAAGACAACGGAAACTGGAAGTTTATCAATTTCGAAAACCGTCTTGCCATCAACTGGAAAACGGTAGAGGGCAAAACGGCAGTCGTGCTGACCTGTGCCGGCAATAAAGATGTCGACACCGCTTTTGATCTCAGCACCAAACCGCTGCCGCTGTCCGGTCAGCAGACGTATGAATTCTCATTCGAAGCCGCGGCGAATTTCCCGCCGGACAATTTCGGCGCGCCTCACCGGGTCTGGAGCAACCGGGTGGTGTTTTATGATGCCGACGGCAAGATGCTGGAAAAACAGCATTTCGGATATTTTACCCTGAAAACCGGATTCCGGAAGAAAACCGTAACCGGTAAAATTCCTGCCAATGCAAAATCCATGTCGCTGATTTTCGGCGGAGATGCTCCCAACATCACTCCGGGTAAATTCCTTGCCATCACTAACGTGGTTATCCGCGTAAAATGAAATCCAGCTGCTGAACCCAGGAAAACAAGATGAAAGAATACATTAGTGGATTCCTGCTGCTCCTATGCTCCGGCATACTTGCCCAATCCGTCTGCCAGCCCCGCGGCGTGACGGTTGAGAACGGCAGAATTGTCTCTTCTTCGGCAATGAAAACATTGTTGTCGGATGATTTCAGCAAAGACAGCGGCAATTGGGAAATCGTCAATCACCAGGATCGTCTCCGCATGGAACGGAAAACATTCCTCGGAAAACCGGCTCTGGTCATCACCACGGTGGACAGCAAGATGAAAAAAGATACCGCGTTCATGCTCACCAGCAAAGTTTTTGCAGTGGAAAATCCGGGGCAGTATGCACTTACGTTTGAATCATCGGCAGACTTTCTGACGGTCGGGTTCCGCGGACATGGCGAAAGATACCGCAACCGTATTATGTTCATGGATGCCAATGGAATCAAACTCGGAGAAAACATCTTCCGTTTTGCCGCGCCGGATAAGGCATACGGCAGAACCGCTGTTACCGGGGTATGTCCCAAAGGAACCCGAAGCATTGTCCTGTCCATCGGCGGGGACGGTCCGGATTTTCCGCCCGGATGCTATCTTGCTCTGACGGATGTGCAATTCACGGTTCAGGACAACACCGGCAAATGGGAAAAACAGGGTGAATTCGTTTCCGGTGCGCTGCCCGTTCAATCTTCCGGCGGCTGGTTTTCACGGAAACCGGCAATCTCCTGGAAAGTTTCCGGTCCCGATGCTTCCGCGCGTTTTCAGATCGCAACGGCTGCCGATGAACAGGGTTTTCCCGGAAAATTCTCCGCGTTCTTTGGACCGGACGGCACTGCCGATACCTGGTTTACTCACAGCGGAGCGGCTCTGCCGAAACTGAATTCCTCGGCAAAATGGGTTCGTTACAAAGCGCAGCTGACCGCATCGCAGAAAGGTCCGGCGATTCTGGAACAGGTCGAGGTCTGCGGCAGTAAAGATTCCGGCTGGCTCACGGCATTTGATGCCGATGCTCCGCGGCTCACCCGTACCAGCAAATCCCCGGTGACGGACGGCAGTCTGCCGCTGACGGTCAAGGTGGATGATGCCAGCGGAATCGACTGGGCTTCCGCAGAATTCATGCTGGACGGCAAAGACGTACGTTCCCGGATATTCCGTACAGAGGAAGGGTTTGCCTTGCGGCCGGAAAAAGCGTTCAGTACCGGCATTCATGAATTGAAAGTGAAAATATCCGACTGGAACGGCAACCGGACAATCCAGAGTCTGTTTTTCCGGATCGGAAAAGCCGCTGACCGGAACAGGGTCACGCTGCGCGACGACGGCATGACGCTGGTGGATGGGAAACCGTTCTTTCCGCTCGGCATTTACAGTGTCACGGATCACGCATTCCATGGAAAAAATATAGACAATACGTTCGCCGCTTTGAAAAAAGCCGGAATCAATCTGGTGCAGACATACCGAACCCGCCGGGATGCGCGTTTCCGGAAATTCATGGACTCCGCCGCAAAACACGGAATGAAAATCTGGATTGCCGGAGAAGGTTCCTCCAATGACAATGATTTGACACGGATCGCAAAATCGCTGGCGATGGATATGGACAATCCTGCGCTGCTGGCATGGTACATCGCGGACGACACCAATGTCTACAATGTGCCCTGGCAGCTGCGCGAACGCACAGAAATGGTCAAAGCCATTGCGCCGCAGCTGATTACGGTTCATGCCGATGAAGTATGGGATGAAAAATACGGTTCCAAATTCCGGGCGTTTGCCGATACGGCTCTGGCGTTTATGCCGGAAATCTACGCGGTTCGGGAACTCGGTCAGGCAGAAGCGGAATCCTGTGTGGCAAAAGTGATTCGCGATATGGAACAGTGCAGAACGGACATCCGCGAACAGCAGCTTCCACCGCGCAGCATCTGGCCGATCATTCAGTATTTTCACGGTTGGGGCTGGCAGCGGTTTCCGACTCCGCTGGAACTGCGTGCCATGAGTTTCGCCGCCCTGATTCACGGCGGACACGGCATCATCTGGTACACATACAATTCTTCCGGAAAAAACCGCGGCGTTACGGCATCGGCGGAAAACTGGAATATCTTTACGGCGGTTTCCCGAGAAATCAGTTCATACGCGCCGGTTCTGTCGGAACGGAATGCTTCACGCCAGCTCATGCCGCAGATCTGCGAAGGTCCGGAGAAAAATGTTTTCGGCTTTCCTTCCATTTCCGCATTGACCAAGGAACACAACGGCAGAACGTATCTGTTCTGTGTGAATTCCGTAATGAAAAACGTCAAGGCAAAATTTGAGGTGCAGGGATTCCGGAACTGTACTGTCGGTCCGGACGATGCGGCTGTCAACATTGACGGCGGAGTTCTCTCGGCAGATTTTGCCCCGTATGAGGTGAAAATCTTTGTTCTGAAGTAATTTTTTCACCGCATAACGAAACCGCAGTCCGGACTCTGTGAAACGGACTGCGGTTTTTTCGGCGTTTTGCGGAATGAAACTTTATTTCAGTTCAATCACGGAACCGGGATATACCCGGAATACGCCGTCTTTGTCCGGCAGAACAGGCAGCAGATTAACGAAAATCTGCATATCCGGATTCGTTTTCCGCAGATAAACCGGACCATACAGAAAAGAGGCTTCCGGTTTCAGACGGAGCAGGAAGGCATTTTCCGCGATTTCCGTCAGAATTGTGTTCTGCGCTCTGCGGCGGTAACTTTCCGATTCGGCAAAAGGTCCGATGTGAATCTGATCCTCAACCGCTTTCCATTCGTTCAGCATATCGACAAAAAATTCTTTTGACACCGGCGCCCAGCCGCCATAGCCGGGAACCACTCCATGATTCACCAGAACAGTGAACGTGCCGGGTTGCAGGGCTTGCCGTTTGATTTCCGCAAAATCCGCCGGCGTGGTTTCTGTCACAATCGAGATTCGCCGCGGAGTTTCCAGCAGATTGTTTGCGGCAAGCAGACTGCTGATGAATTCACATCGCGCCCCGAACGGCGCAGTATAGGATTTCGGACGCATTCCCAGATGTTCGGAAAACTGCCGCTGGGATTCCGCGATTTCCCATGCCAGAAGGTCATAGCGTTTTGTGGTTTCCCATTTCGACGGATGACAATGACTCATGGTATGGTTGCCGATTTCGTGTCCACGCCGGTACAGTTCACGGATTCCGTTCCAGTCCAGCAGTTTTTCCGGCGGACGGTTGTTGGATTGCGGATTGATGTAGAATGTCCCGCGCCAGCCGCGTTTTTCCAGTTCCGGTGCGGCGGTTTCCAGATGATCCAGAGTACCGTCGTCAAAAGTGAAAGAAAGCATGGCTGGTTTATTTTCGGGGAACGGACAGATTTGCAGATGGTCATTCATGTGCGGCTCCTGCTCGGACAGCGGAACACGGCTGTCCGGTAAAAGTGATTGTAAATAATGTATTATAGCATAATTCAGCAAATTTTCAACTTTCTTCCGGTTGAAAAAAGAGCAGGATGGTTCATATTAGGGCATGAACCGTTTTCTGAAAGGTGAAAAATGAATACAGAACTGTTTTCTGAAAAATATTTACCGGATGCCGGCAAACTTGTTTTCCAGCAATGGCAGCAGGAATTTCCTGAAATACCGGAAACATGCAAACCGCTGATTTATCAGTATCTGCCTCATTATTATTTTTATGCAGATTCCCCATTCAATCTTCAGGTAACGGACGGAAAACAGCTCTGCGCATTTTTACTTGCCCATGGAGTGGAGCATGTTCAGAACCGTGCGGCGGCTTTTCTGGATTCATTGCGAACAAACGGCAATACGGAACTGCTGGATGCTTATCAGTCTTATCTGGATTACAACCGTTCCGCTGAACATGCCGCACTGCAGCCCGGCGAAATTATTCTGGATCTTTTTGTGAGCATACGTCCCGGCTGCGGCCGCCTCCTGCTGTCCCGGTTCGAAGAACTGCTGCGGAATCAGGGCAGGGGCGGTTATCTTTTATGGACCGATGACACTTGCGATTTTGATTACTATCAGCGGCATAATTTTCTGGAAGTCAAACGGTTCCCGAACACTCCGGTGTTTTCGGAAAAAACGCTGACCACTTATCTTTTCCGCAAAGAACTGGCAGCTCTCTGAATCTTTCTTCTTACTGTTCAAAATTTTTATTCTGACCTCTGCCCCGGATCAGTGAGGACGGGTTGTCGTTCAAATACTGAATCAGATCCGTGAGAGCGTCAATTGTGTCGTTCGCCTTCTGCAGGGACATCTGCAGGGAATTGCTGCTGCTCTGCAAAGATTCCGACAATTCCCGGATTGAACTGGTGGTTGCGGGCAGCGAAGACCGGCTGGCAATTTCGTTGAGCTGGTCGGACAGCTGGCGGATGGATTCAAATGTGGTGTCAATACCCTGAATGGTTTTATCCATTTTCTGACGGCTGAGCGAATTGTTCAGGTTGCTGACCGTAACATCCAGCTTTGCCGCAACGTTGTTTGCGCTGGCAACCAGTTTGTCCAGTTCCGCTTTGTTGAGTGTCTGATTGGCGGAACGCAGCAGGTCGCACAGCTGTGCGGAGATGTTTTTGAAGTCGATGGACGCAATGGACGCCAGAATTTCAAAAACACTCATCCGGAGATTTGCCATCATGGAGGGGGTGGACGGCATGTAGAAAATACCGTCACGGATTTCAACCTGGCGTTTGGCGCGCGGAATCTTGTCGGCGTCCCGGAAAAAGTCCATTTCCACATATTTGACGCCGGTGATGCCGTCCGGCTCAATGCGGCAGGTCAGACCGCGGGACACTTCTTTCTGCAGGTAATTGTAGAATTGCCAGCGTGACGAGGATTTCTGCTGAAGAAAGGATTCGCCGGTTTTTCTGCGGAACTTGGAAAGGTCGATGAGAATGTCGATCCGGATTTCCTGGGTTCCCGTAATGATGGAAATATCGTCCACATTGCCGATGGGTACGCCTTTGTATTTGACCGCCGAACCGGTGGAAAGTCCCTGCACGGATTCTTCCACGTAGGTGACGAGGTGTGCTTTGGGTTTCAGCTGGTCGAACATCCCCATGCATGACACGACGATGATCAGCACGGTGATGGCTGAAATGACAAAAAGACCGAGTTTGAATTTGTTGGCTTCCTGCATAATTATGATTTTCCTCTCTGATTTGAGTGCGGCATTTCCTTGCCCCGGTTGAGAAACAGTCTGACAAAATCGTTGTCGGATTCGGTCCGGAGTTTTTCCGGATCGCCGTCCGCGATGATTCCTTTGGCCTCCGGCGAAAGCATGATCGCGCGGTCTGCAATGGTGAAAATACTGTCCAGTTCATGCGTAACCACCAGGATGGTCGCTCCGGTCTTGGCGCGGATGTCCAGAATCAGCCGGTCGAGACTTGCCGAACTGAGCGGATCCAGCCCCGCGGAAGGCTCATCGAAAAAGAGAATGCCGGGATCCAATGCGAGCGCACGGGCGAATGCCGCGCGTTTGATCATGCCGCCGGAAAGGTCGGACGGCATCATGTCTCCGCAGCCGCGCAGGTTCACCAGCGCCAGTTTTTCCTGTACTTTATCCTGAATTTCCGCGCGGGAAAGGTCTGTGCATTCTTCCAGCGGCAGAGCGATGTTTTCCGCCAGGGTGAGCGACCGGAACAGCGCGCCGCCCTGATAAGCCACACCGAAGGTGCGCATGATGTCGCGCCGTTCGCGTTCGCCGCTGCGGACAATGCTGCGGCCCTGGAGCAGAATGTCCCCTTTCAGCGGACGGTACAATCCGATGATGTGTTTGAGCAATGTGCTTTTCCCGCATCCGGAACCGCCCAGAACCGTTACGATCTGTCCATGCGGAACCGTAAAGGAAAGACGGTCGAGGATGATGCGTTTTTCATATCCTGCCGTGAGTTCCCGTACCTCGATGGCGGGCTGATTTCGCTGTATCTGATCCGCCATAGGTTACTCCGCAAAAAATATGGTGTTGAAGAAATGCGCCAGCAGGGCGTCCGCCACCACGATTGCCAGAATGCTGATGACCACTGTGCTGGTGGTGGCTTTTCCGACAGCAATGGAATCGGAACCGGTGCGGAAACCGCGCCAGCAGGCGATTGCCGTGATCAGCCAGGCAAAAATGCCGCTTTTGAATACGCCTTCAAAGAAATATTTCGGCTTGACCCAGCTGACCGTGGTCTGGTAATAGGCATCCAGCGGCATGTCCAGCTGTCCGACACCGACCAGCAGTCCGCCCAGAATTCCCGCCAGATCTCCGAAAACGGTCAGCAGCGGAATCATGCAGATCATGGCAATCAGTTTGGGAATGACCAGAAAGCGGGCGGGATCGAAGCCCATGGTACGCATGGCGTCGATTTCTTCAGAAACTTTCATGGTTCCGATTTCAGCCGCGAAAGCGGAACCGGCGCGTCCAGTGGCAATGACCGCCACCATGATGGGCGCCAGTTCCCGCGCCACGGAACAGCCGACCAGTCCCGGCAGGAAGGATTCCGCGCCGTATTTCTGCATCTGCACCGCCGCCTGATAGCCGATGATGACACCGGTCAGCAGACAGATCAGCACCGTGATCGGCAGACCGTTTATTCCGCAGACGTTCATATAATACAAGGTGTTTTGCCACCGTATTTTGCGCGGATTGCGGATTGCCTCCAGACATGCCAGAGTCATTTCTCCCAGAAAAGAGACGAAGGTCAGCAGTTCGGAGCCGATCAGACAGACAGTTTCCCCGGTTTGCAGTATGATCGTGTCCCGTTTTCCCATACGTCAGTTCCTTGCCGCCGGGTGAGCAATCAGGTCAATGTTTTTGCAGCATTCCCCGCGGTCGTTGTAACTGGGTTCGTATTCCATCAGGTCGCCGATCATGAGTTCGTTGAATTCGCAGTTGCGGAGCTGTTCCGTGAAGAAGAACAGATTCTTCTGCGGAATGTCCGTGGAGATGAAACCGTAACCGCCTTTGAGCTGAACGATTCTGCCGCGTTTGCGGACCGGATCGGAGTACGGCTGCTGCGTTTCGCTGTCATCGGCATCTTCGTCATAATTGTCATTGGACTGCGCATAGCCGTCGTTCGGAGCATCGTTGACGAACAGCATGTCGGGGCTGATGTCCGGAAAGTGTTTGGTTCCGTTGATGAAGTCATGCATCCGCAGAGGATACGCCGCTTCATTGAGCAGACGGGTCGACGTGCTGGTGTAACGGGTGTTGCCGTTGTCGTCGGTGTATTCAAAATCCCAGCCCAGCACCATGACGCGGGTTCCGAGCGAGTTCAGTTTGCGGACCAGCGGGATGTAGTCGCCGTCGCTGGCAATCAGCACCACCACATTGAATTTTTTGAACAGGGTCAGTTCCAGCGCTTCCAAAGCAAGTGAAACATCCACTCCTTTTTCTCCGCCGCGGGTGATCGGCAGATAGTGAGTAACAATGCCTTCCCGCATCAGAATATCGTCGAAGATACGTTCATTGAGCAGAATCTGGCGTTCGTTCGCTTCCATCGCACGCAGACGTCCGCGGAAATAATGACAGTCGACAATCTGGCAGAATGCAGGGCTGATGTTTTCCTGAAGGGAGACATAGCGTTTGATGAAATCGTGAATGCCGGGAATGCTCAGCCGCGATTTGCGCGGATGCCCGTAGCAATAATAATTGCTGACATGATAGAAATAATTTCCATCATAGAAAATTCCGATTCGGGATAAAAACATTTCTCTTGCTCCAATCATTTTTTCCGATCCTGATTTGTTGTCCATGAATACGTATAGCACAGTAATTTAAGATATACTGCGGCCGGAATATTGTTTGAACAGTAATGTACCACGTCTTCCGTCAATTTCAACGGAACACAATTGAAAAAACGCTGTTTTTATGAAGAAAACGAACCGGCTGACCTGCCGGCAGATTGCGGAGATGCAGAGACAGAATGGCACCCGGAACAGGATTTGAACCTGCGACCAACGGTTTAGGAAACCGCTGCTCTATCCCCTGAGCTATCCGGGCATGAACAGAAAAATTTCCCGGCGGAAATCTCACGCCCGTCGGGAAAATTTGTTGTTTCAATATTTGGAAATGACCAGCGTGGCGTTCGAGCCGCCGAAGCCGAAGCTGTTGCTGATCGCATGACGGATTTCCACATCCGTGCGGGTTTCACGAACCAGATCCGCCCATTCCAGACCGTCCTCCGGATCATCCAGATTGGCAGTTTTGCACAGGAACGAGTTTTCAATCATCAGCGAAGTGAAAATCGCTTCCACTGCACCCGCAGCCCCGATCATGTGTCCGGTCATGGATTTCGTGCTGTTGATCGCCAGCTTGTGCTCGCCGAAAACCTGACGGATTCCATCGAGTTCGATCGGGTCGCCTACCGGCGTGGCGGTTCCGTGCGTGTTTACATAGGAAATATCTTCCACATTCAGTTCCGCATCCCGGAGTGCGCTGGACATCACGTCCGCAGTGGACGCCGCATTCGGCATGACCATGTCGATGGCGTTGCTGTTGGAAGCATAGCCGGAAATGACCGCTTTCGGCACAGCACCGCGCTTGAGGGCATGTTCTTCGCTTTCCAGCACCAGCATTCCCGCACCGTCCGCCAGCACGAAACCGTCGCGGCCTTTGTCAAACGGACGGCTTGCGCATTCCGGATGGTCGTTGTTATGGGAGGACAGCGCGCGCATGGAGTTGAAACCGAGAGCCTGTCCCCAGGAAAGTTCTTCGGAACCTCCGACCAGAACCATGTCATATTCTCCGGCGCGGATCAGCCGCACACCCGCAATGATGGCGAGTGCGCTGCTGGTGCAGGCAGCCGTGATGTCATAACTTTCCCCCGTGGTTCCGAACAGCAGCGACATGTTGGCAACGCCGCAGGACGGCATGATTTTCGGCACGGAAAACGGCGAACAGGCGCGGAGCTTGTGAGTCCGTTCATAGGTGGACATGTTTTTGAAAACTGTGGCATAGGAACTGCCGGCGCAGCCGTTGATCATGGCAATCCGGCGGTCCGGCAGATCTTCCGGTGTCAGTCCCGCTTCTTTGAAGGCTTCGTAGGCAGCGGCAACCGCCATGCGCGCATTCGGAGCCATGAACCGCAGGTTTTTGACTGTGAACATCGGACATTCCACCATGCGGTCGGATACTCCGGCAACTCTGGAATCCAGACCCTGATCCGCCCATTCCTGCATGAACACCGTTCCGGTTTTCCCTTCTTTCAGGGACTGAATATTGGCAGCCAGCCCGTTCCCGATCGGGGTGACGAGACCTCTGCCGGTAACAACGACTTTTTTACGCATGATTACCGCAGCCTTTCTTTTTTCTGTATATAGCATTACCTCTGAAATATACTGCCGTAAAACGTTTTTTCAATCCGATAAACCTGCAATGTTGCAATCTTTTATGACGAAAATGCGGTTCCGGCTGCAAAATCCGGAAAAAATGAAAAGATCCGGCACTTGCATAGTCCGTTTTCCGGTTTTATATTATGGCGGAAGGAACGTTTGCATGAATATGAATCATCCCGTATATCAGGCGTATCTGCGTCTGTTCCGGCATTTCGGAGTTCAGAACTGGTGGCCCTGCCGGAGCGGACACCGCTGGGAAATCGCCGCCGGTGCAATTCTCACGCAGAACTGCGCCTGGACCAATGTCGAGAAAGCTCTGGATCAGCTGGAAGCCGCAGGACTGACAACGCCGGAAACAGTGCTTGCCGCTCCGGATGAAATTCTGCAGTCTGCAATCCGCTCTGCCGGGTTTTTCCGCCAGAAAAGTCAATACCTGCGCGCAATGGCGCATTTTTTCCTGAAAAACGAGGAATCATGGCTGCATTCTTCCGCTCCGGTCTGGGACTTGCGCCGCGAACTGCTGAAGGTGAAAGGGTGTGGACGCGAAACTGCTGATTCCATTCTTCTGTATGCTTTCCAGCGGCCGGTGTTCATCATAGATGCGTACACCCGCCGTTTTTCCGCCCGGCATCTGGGGCTGGACGGCACTTTGCCGTATGATGAATTGCAGCGGATCTTCATGGATATTCTGCCGCAGAATACGCAGCTTTACAACGAATACCATGCCCTGATAGTCCAGCTGTGCAAACTCTCCTGTCTTAAATCCGGGTGCGGGGAACTGTGCCGGACTCAGCTTGTCTGACTGACCGCTTCCCGGTAAATTGCCAGATAGTCCGCGGTCATCTGTTCCGCAGTCCGGAGAATTTTTCCCCGCAGATGCGGCAGCCGGAGCGCACGGCGGTAGACTTCGGTCATCTCTTTTCCACAGACAAAATCTGTGCAGAGGGTATTTTCCGGCGACCGGGCGCAAAGTCCCGGCAGGGAATCCGCTCTGGAACACAGGCACGGCAGCCCGGCGGACAGGGCTTCCGTCAATGCCAGCCCGAAACCTTCATAGCGCGAAGGCATCACAAAAAGATCCAGCATCGGGAGCAGGGCGGCGGCATCCGGGCGATACCCCGGCAGAACAATCCGCAGTTCCGGAATTTCCCGTTCCATCCGTTCCGCAAGAATCTGCAGTTTTTTCCGTTCCGTTCCGTCGCCGATCAGAATAATTCCCCAGCGTTCCCCCGACGGAATCAGCGGACGCAGTGCCGGCAGACTGTTCAGAAACAGATCATATCCTTTCTGAAAATCCAGACGCCCGATGGAGCCGATCCGTTTCTGTACATTTTCCAATCCCCATTCATGCAGAAGCTGTTTCTGTTTTTCCGGGGCGGCAGGTTCAACCGGATCGGAACCGTTCATCACAACCCGGATGGAATGTTCCGGCAGACGGCACTGCTGTTCATGAAAATGTGCCGCTTCCGCCGAGACCGCCGTACTGATGTCACAGAGCTGGCTGCTCCAGCGGTCCAGCAGAAACAGCAGGCGCACTTTCAGACAACTGCGGCGTTCCGCAATATGAATGGTGTTGATCAGCGTGAAACGGCGGAACAGACGCGCCGCGCGGGTCAGCAGATTGGCATGCATCAGATGGGAATGCACCACATCAGGTTTTTCTTTCCGGATGATCCTGTTCAGAAGAAAAAAACGGAACGGATGCCGCAGAGACAGATTCAGAAAATAAAGCCGGACTCCCAGCGACTGCAGTTCGCTTACTATGGCGTGCTGTTTCGCATCCGGTTCCGGCTGAAGCGATACTGCCGCAGCGTCGTGTCCCTGTTTCCGCAGATTGCGGATGGTTTCCAGCACGATTTTTTCCGCACCGCCGGGAAACAGACCCGTAATGACGAATAGGATTTTCATGCCGTCCGGCTCAGTGTCTTCCCTTCGGAACGACCAGGTCAATCCGCCGGATGTTTTCAATGCCGAAGGATTCTTTCAGCAGTGCAAGAGCGCGCTTCTGGAAGTCGTCGGTCAGCGTCAGCATGGACTGTCCGCCGGGCGCATAAAGGACTTTGACCTGAATGCAGAGTTCTTTCTTGATGGACAGCAGCCGGACTTTCATGATTTTCAAATCCGGAAATCCGCTTTCCAGGGAACGGATCAGGTCCGCGACTGCGGCGGTTGCGATGAACAGTGAACCGTGATCAGTTTGGAGTGAAATTCCCGGAATCCTGCGTTCATGACAGCAGAGCAGACGCAGGATGCCCCAGAGGAGCAGCACCAGCAGAATCAGTCCCAGGCAGCAGATTATGCCGGCAAGAAACGGATACAGCATTTCCGCAGAAAATTTCGGGCAGATTTTTTCCACGATTTTCAGCAGTTTTTCCATGATTTTCCCCTTCGCAGTTCAACCGTCAGCGGTTGGTTTGTTCCGGTTCGCTTTCTTCGTTCTCATCTTCTTCGGACGTTTCTTCTTCCTGATCTTCCAGATCGACCACCACGATGTCGATCTGCGGCACCTGCATTCCGGTGATTTTGCCGATCTCGTCGGTAACGGTGTTCTGGATGGCTTCCGCCACTTCGGGAATGTAGACGCCGAACGCCAGGATGACTTTCAGTTCAACGGAAACCGCATTGTCACCCATGTCAATGGAGATGGCACGGTCATAGACTTTTTTGCTGCCGACAAATTCGGCGATGTTGTCCACCAGCGTATTGCCCGCCAGACGGATCACACCGGGAACCGAACATGCTGCTTTCCGGATGATGGAGGCGACCACGCTTTCGTGGACTTTGACTACGCCCGTAACTCCGGCATGTGCCTGAATCGGGGTTCCGTCGGAAAAAATACTGCGGTTGGTTTTGTCTATCGTATTCTGTTTCATTACAGTCAGACTCCTTCAGTTGTGCGGTTATTCTTCCTCTTCCGCTTCGGAAATGTCTTCCATTTCCCGGATGATGACATTGACCTGGCTGACCGAAAGTCCGGTGATGGATTCGATCTGTTCTGCCACGGTCTGCTGCACAGCCGATGCCACCGCCGGCAGCGAAACCCCGTAAGACACATTGACCGAAAGTTCCACAGCAACTGCCGATTTCCGGATGGAAACCTGTATCGCGCGGTCCTGGATTTTTTTGCTGCCGACAAAATCCGCAATGCTGTCCACCAGACTGTTGCCGGTGATGCGGGTAACGCCTTCCACCGAACAGGCTGCGCGTCTGACGATGGTTGCGATTGCTCCTGAGGCAATCCGGATCGCGCCGCGGGCATTTTCCTCCGCGGGGACGATGGCTTCCTGATAGACCGGAGCCTTCGGCGCCGTCTGTTTGCTTTTTACTTTTGCCGGCATGAAAAACCTCCTCCTGGGTTACTGTTCGGAACCCTGTTTCTTCTGTTTCGTGAAATGCCCGCCCTTGATGATCCGTTCAATGAAGCCCGTATCATAACGGCCTTCGATGAATTCGCGGGTATCCAGCAGGAACTGTTCAAACGGAATGGCCGTATGAACTCCTTCGATGATGAATTCGGAAAGCGCTCTGCGGCAGCGGGCGATCGCTTCTTCACGGGTGTCTCCGTGAACAATCAGCTTGCCGATCATGCTGTCGTAGTAAGGCGGAATGCGGTATCCGTTGTAGACATGGGAATCGACGCGGACGCCGGGACCGCCGGGTGCGTTGTAGAACGTGATCTGTCCGGGAGATGGCGCAAAATTGCAGAACGGATTTTCCGCGTTGATGCGGCATTCAATGGCATGACCGTTGAACGTTACATTTTTCTGCGTCAGGGTGAGTTTTTCCCCGGCGGCAATGCGGATCTGTTCCTTGATGATGTCAATGCCGGTGATCATTTCCGTGACCGGGTGTTCCACCTGCACACGGGTGTTCATTTCCATGAAATAGAACTGGTCGTCATCGCCCAGCAGAAATTCAATGGTTCCCGCACTGACGTATTTGGCTGCCTTGGCGGCTTTGACAGCCGCTTCGCCCATTTTCTTGCGCAGAGCCGGTGAAAGCGCCGGGGAGGGGGATTCCTCGATCAGCTTCTGATGACGGCGCTGCAGACTGCAGTCGCGTTCGCCCAGATGCAGAACGTTGCCGTAGGAGTCCGCCAGAATCTGCACTTCGATATGACGCGGATTGCTGATGTATTTCTCAATATATACTTCGCCGTTGCCGAACGCCAGTTTCGCTTCCGTGCTTGCCGCATGGAATCCCTGCAGCAGACTGGCGTCATTGTGCGCGATACGCATACCGCGTCCGCCGCCGCCGGCTGAGGCTTTGACGATCACCGGATATTTCAGCTGCCGGGCGATCTTCAACGCTTCTTCTTCGGTGTTGATGAGTCCGTTGCTGCCGGGCGTTACCGGAACCCCCGCTTTGCGCATGGTGGCGCGGGCATTGGCTTTGTCGCCCATGGCGCGCATCTGTTCCGCTCCCGGACCGATGAACGTGATGTTGCAGCTTTTGCAGACTTCCGCAAAATGGGCGTTTTCGGAGAGAAAACCGTAGCCGGGATGAATCGCATCCACATCACAGATTTCGCCGACACTGATGATCCGCTCAATCAGCAGATAACTGGCGGATGACGGCGGCGCACCGATGCAGACCGCCTGGTCGGCAAGACGCACCGGAAGACTGTCTTCGTCCGCCTGCGAATATGCGATAACGGTTTTGATTCCCATCTCCTTGCAGGCACGGATGATGCGGAGGGCGATTTCGCCCCGGTTGGCTATCAGAATTTTATTGAACATGATTCACTCCCTGTTCGGGTTGGCTTACTCCAGAACAAAGAGGGGCTGACCGAATTCCACCGGTTCGCCGTTTTCCGCCAGAATTTCTTTGATGACTCCGCTTTTTTCCGCTTTGATCTCGTTCATGACTTTCATCGCTTCGATGATGCAGACCGTCTGATCCGCTTCCACTTTTGCGCCGACTTTCACAAAGGCTTCCGCTCCGGGGGTGGAAGAACGGTAGAAGGTTCCGACAATCGGGGACTCAATGATTTTGTTTTTGTCTATCGCCGCCGGTTCCGCCGGAGCCGCGGGCGCTGCCGGTGCGGCAGGGGCTGCGGGTGCCTGAACCGGTGCAGGCTGGATCACCGGCTGTGCCGCCATTACCGGCGCGGCACTGACGACCGTCGTCGAATTTGCGGAACCGCGGCGGATGCACAGATGCATGTCCTCCGATTCAATTTTAAATTCAGTCAAATCATTCTCGGACATCAGCTTTACGATACTTTTGATTTCATCAAGCTTCATTTTTCAGCCCTTGTTTTCTGTTTTTTGTTTTTGAATATGATTGACCAGTGCGCGCAACGCCCATTCATAGCCGTCTGCGCCCAGTCCCGCAATCTGCCCGATACATACCGGAGCAGTCATAGATTCATGCCGGAATCCTTCCCGTGCATGAATGTTGCTCAAATGAATTTCAATGGCCGGAAGCCGGACTCCCTCAATGGCATCGCGGATGGCAATGCTTGTATGAGTGTAGGCCGCCGGATTGATGACAATCCCCGCGCATCCGTCCGCCGCAGCCTGCGCTACGGCATCCACCAGATCTCCTTCGTGGTTGGACTGGAAAAAGAAGATTTCGATCCCCAGTTCCTGCGCGACTTCACGCAGCCGGGCTTCGATCGTATCGAGCGTAACCCGGCCGTAAACTTCCACTTTCCTGCGGCCCAGCAGCTGCAGGTTCGGACCATTCAGCACTGAAATTTTCATAAGATACTATATCACACTTTCCGGTTTTTTCCAGTAAATCGGAAAAAAACCTTGTTATACTTTCCCGTTCAGGCAGAAAATTCTGGCTTTTTCCGACAGCGCGGCCAGGTCCAGCTTGCCGCTTCCCAGCTGCGGAATCTGTTCGATCCACACAAAGTTTTCCGCTTTCGGGATCCAGAGATTCGGAATGCCGGCTTCCCGCAGTTTCCGCACCAGTTCTTCCGGCTTGACCCGTTCCCGGTCGGTGTAGAACACCACCAGTTTTTCCCCGCGCCGCGGATCTTCTCCGCCCGATACGGCGATGATCCGTTCATCCGGCAGCAGAATATTGTTGATTTCACGTTCCACCAGCTCATGCGGAACCATTTCCCCTGCAATTTTCGTGAACCGCGAAAAACGTCCCGTGATGGAAATGAAGCCGTTGCGGTCCATTTTCGCAATGTCGCCGGTGATGTACCAGCCGTCGCGGATCACTTCAGCGGTTTTTTCCGGTTCGCCCAGATACCCCATCATGACAATCGCTCCGCGCACAATCAGCAGACCGTCCGTGTTTTCCGGCATCAGTTCGAAGGTCGCCGGATCCACTATTTTGGCACATACTCCCGGCAGTGCGGGTCCGATACAGCCCGGCTTGGCTACAACCGCTCCCAGTTCCATCAGAGAATTTGCCAGGTTGATGGAGACAATCGGCGAAAGTTCCGTGCAGCCGTAGCCTTCCGCAATCATCAGACCGGTCATTTTCCGGAATTTTTCCGCGATGTCTCCGCGCAGTTTTTCCGCTCCCGTAACCACCAGACGCAAGGTCTTGAAATCTTCAGCGGAACAGCGGCGCATGTAGGTCTGCAGAAAACTCGGCGTTGCCATCGCCACCGTGATTTTCTGTTCTCGGAGCGCGCGGCCGACCGTCAGGGCATCCAGCGGATTCGGAATCATGATGGTCCGGCAGCCCGTACTCAGCGGCAGCCACAGACACACATTCATTCCGAAAGAATGGAAGACCGGCAGGTTGCCCAGAATCGCGTCTTTGCGGTTCCAGCCGATGATGTTGATGACGGAAGACACATCGCCGTTGATGTTGTGATGCGAGAGCATGATTCCTTTGGGAATGCCTGTCGATCCGCTGGAGAAGATCACCACGGCGCAGCGGTTGACGTCCTGCCAGCTGGCGGGTGATGCCAGTTTCATCAGATTCCGCGTGTTGAGCGTCAGCGCGGCAACCGTCCAGATCAGTTTCCTTCGCAGAGACATGTGTTTCGGCAGAATGTCCTCCAGAAAAATCATTTCCGGCAGCGGTTCAAAATGCAGTTTCTCCACAAAAGCCCGGCTGGTGATGATATGCTTCAATCCTGTTTTCCGGATGGCTTCCTGCATCGCTGCTTTGGATGCGGTGTAATTCAGCACGGCAGGCGCGCGGTCGGCATACTGAATTGCCAGCAGCGACATGACCGAGGCTATGCCGTTGGGCAGCATCATTCCAATATATTCTGTCGATTCATCCGAAATTTTCCGGAGTTTGCGGCTGAAAACTATGGCATGAACCAGCAGTTTCAGATTGAGTATGGAGTGCGTATAATCCGTGCCGTATTCCCAGACCAGCCGCCGGAGAGGAAAACGTTTGGCGATGAAAGCAAACTGGGCATGAAACGGACGTTCCTGCGGTCCCGCAACCATTTCCGTTTCCGCTCCCAGTTCGGTCAGAATCACCCGCAGTTCATAGGCTGTGGTTCCTTTCTGGATCGGCTTGCCGATGGTTACACTTGCCGGATGCGGCAACTCGTTCGGCCAGCGGAACTTGAATTCACCGTAATAACAGGAGAAAATGCTGCCCCAGGTCATGCCGATCCGCAGCGGAATCACCGGCACTTCCAGATTTTCCGGGAGCAGCGAGGACAGACCGTCCTTGAATTCGGACATGGTTCCGTTGCGGGTGATGTCGCCTTCCGGAAAAACGCAGACAATTTCCCCGTTGGACAAAGCCGCACGGGTCTTTTCCAGCAGCCTCCGGAGTTTTTTCGGTTTTGCGCTCGGCACTTCCAGAAAACCCGCCGCCTTATACAGCGGACGCATGAACCGGTTCCGGAAGAAACTTTCGTGCATCATGAAACGCACCGGACGGGTGGTGCAGGCGGAGATGAAAAACATATCCACAAACGACGCCCGGTTGGACACCAGCAGTGCCGGTCCGTCTTCCGGAATATGCTCCTTGCCGAAAATGCGCAGACGGTACAGTGTGCTGAGCAGCATTTTCATCAGCATGCGCAGCAGAAACTGCGGCATCATGACAAAGGTAACTGCCGCCAGGGCGAAAGAGATGACAGCCAGCGCCAGCGTTACCCGGAAAATCGGAATGTCATAATAGAACATCAGAAACGACAGACCCATTGCGCAGAGCAGACCCACTCCGAACGGCAGGTAAAACCAGGCAAAGAAAGCCGGACGCAGTTCCTTGCGAACAAAATATTCCTGATAAGTCTGCATCGGAACCAGAATGACGCCGGCAAAGAAACCGATTCCCGCCAGCAGCAGGAAAAGCAGTCCGCTTTCAATATAAACATCGGCATAATACGGCAGCGTTCCGACCAGGAACGACAGCAGAGCCATTGCAATGGTCGCCGGAGGAACCAGCCCGATTTCCACATTTTCCTTGCATCGCCAACCGCCGATCAGACATCCCGCCATACATCCCAGCACCGCCGAGGGCATCAGCAGATACAGCTGCAGCTGCGAGCCCGGCAGATCCGTGAACTGCGTTCCGATGTAATGCACGGTCATTGCCGCCACCAGAATCATGGAGCCGAACACATAGCTTTCCCCGATTCCCGTCAGAACCAGTTCACGGTAACGGGGCTGCTTGCGGAGCGAATCCAGCCAGGCACGCGGCAGATCCCGGAATTTGAGGTCATGCCTGAGCGGCAGATCCGGATTCAGCCGCGAAGCCAGGATCAGACTGTAAAAGGAACATGCCGCCGCCAGCAGTCCTGCCGGCCAGAGCGGACCGTGATATTCCTGCACCAGCGTGAAAGTCGCCAGCGCCAGCATTCCGCCGAGACTGATTCCGAAAAAAGTGGTTCCTTCCGTGGCGGCACTTGCCCAGGGCAGGGCGCTTTTGCGGATCATTTCCGCCGAATAACATTTCAGTGCCGGACGGTACATGGCGTATTCCACGCCCATCAGCAGCACGATAATCAGCAGCGGCAGCGGATGACTCACCGTCGGCGCCAGCCAGATGACTGCCGTTCCCGCCAGCATGGTCAGAAACTCCGAAGCCCGTGCAAAGGCAATCACGTTCCGGCAGGAATACCGCGTCGTCAGATAATGTTCCGGAATGCCGGTGAACAGCAGCGGCAGGGAAAACAGCGCATAGATCAGCAGAACGTCATAGCCCAGTTTATCGAACACCGGATGCACCTGATGCAGCAGCAGTGCCGCAAACGAGCAGAAAAACGCCGGATTGAACGAACTGAAAAAATTGGAACCGGCTGCACAGCCGATGGTATATGTCGCTTTTGTTGTTGCCATCCGCAATTCGCTCCTGCAATGTTTTTCTGTATCCGGACAATCCGTAAATATAGCATTCATCCGCCGGTTTTTCAAATCCGGTTCCGGCATTTTGAACAAGAAACAGGGGAGATGCCGTTTGTCTCCGGACATCTCCCCCACAGTTTGAAACGCCGTTCAGAATCAGACTCTGATTTCGTCTTCCGCGGCGGGACCGGTCTGTCCGGACAGTTCGGCGATCAGCGGACGGACTGTTTTTTCCAGATAGTCTTCAACCTGCTGCGGCGCACGGCCGATGAACAGTTTCGGGTCCAGAATATCCTTGAACATCGGCGCGACTTTCGCAAACAGCGGGTCTTTCGCCAGACGTTCGATCAGATCATTGGGTTTTCCTTCCGCTTTGACCACTTTGGCGGCTTCCATGGAATGAGTGCGGATCGCTTCATGCAGATCCTGCCGGTCGCCGCCGGCACGGACTGCTTCCATCAGGATGTTTTCCGTCGCCATGAAAGGCAGTTCCGCGCGGATGTGGGATTCGATCACTTTCGGCCAGACCTGAATGCCGTCGGCGATATTGGCGATCAGAGACAGAATAACGTCGGCGGTCAGGAAGGCTTCGCCCAGCACAATGCGGCGGTTGGCGGAGTCATCCAGTGTGCGTTCGAACCATTGCGTGGAATGGGTCATGGCGCAGTTCACCGGCAGACTCATCAGATAACGCGAAAGCGAGCAGACGCGTTCCGAGCGCATCGGGTTGCGTTTGTATGCCATGGCGCTGGAACCGACCTGCGATTTGCCGAACGGTTCTTCAATTTCCTTGAGGTTGGCAAGCAGACGGATGTCCCCCGCCATTTTGTAGCAGCTCTGGGCAATGCCGGAAAGAACGGACAGCACGAAGAAGTCCACTTTGCGGGTATAGGTCTGACCGCTCAGCGCGATGGATGAATCAAATCCCATTTTCTGCGAAACCAGTTTGTCGAGTTTGCGGACTTTGTCCTGATCGCCGTTGAACAGTTCCATGAAACTGGCCTGAGTTCCGGTGGTTCCTTTGACGCCCCGGAACGGGATCCTGCCGATCTCCTCCGTCACGCGCTGCATGTCCATCACAAAATCCTGAAGATAAAGCGAGAACCGTTTGCCGAGCGTGGTCAGCTGCGCCGGTTGATAATGAGTGAAGCCGAGCGTGGGCAGGTCTTTGTATTTTTCTGCGATTCCGGCAAGAATCGTGATGACTTTCAGCAGTTTCGCCTGAATCAGCTTCAGCCCGTCGCGCATCTGAATCAGTTCCGTGTTGTCGGTTACGAAACAGCTGGTCGCGCCGAGATGGATGATCGGTTTGGCTTCGGGGCAGAGTGCGCCGAACACATGAATATGACTCATGACGTCATGACGGAGTTTGGCTTCTTCCGCTGCTGCGGCTTCAAAGTCGATGTCGTCAAGATGCGCCCGCATTTCGTCGAGCTGCTTGTCTGTGATGGGCAGTCCGAGTTCCTTTTCGGATTCCGCCAGAGCCAGCCAGAGTCGGCGCCAGGTGGAATGTTTGCGCTGGGGCGACCAGTTGTAGCTCATTTCTTTGCTGGCATAACGTCCGGTCAGCGGGTTCTGATACACATTCATATTTTCGTCCATGGTCTCTGCTCCTTTTGCAGTATAATTGTTTTTTCATGGAATATAATTCATATTCGCGGAATTGCAACGAGCCGGAAGAGAAAAATCTATTTTAAAAAATGCGTTTTTCTTGTGAAAACTTACTATTTTATTTCTTTTTCTTTTTCTCCGGCGTCTTGAAATAATATAAAAACGCTGTATATTAATTGTCACTTTTTTGATCACTTCAAACAACATGAGAGAAAGAAGAGGAGTAAAAACACAATGAATGCTTATGCGCAGCGTGTGTTGGAAAACCTGAAGACTGCGGCTCCGTGGGAAGCCGAATTTCTTCAGAGCGTAACGGAAGTCTTTGAATCCCTGGGCAAACTGATTGATGCCAATCCCCGTTACGAAAAGAACAAGATTCTGGAACGCATCACCATTCCGGAACGCATCATCACCTTCCAGGTTCCCTGGATCGACGACAAGGGTGAAATCCAGATCAACTACGGTTACCGTGTGCAGTTCAACAGCGCGATCGGTCCTTACAAAGGCGGTCTGCGCTTCCATCCGTCCGTGAACCTCGGCATCCTGAAATTCCTCGGATTTGAACAGATCTTCAAAAACAGTCTGACCACCCTCCCGATGGGCGGCGGCAAAGGCGGAAGCAATTTCAATCCGAAGGGCAAATCCGACCGTGAAGTCATGGCTTTCTGCAAAGCGTTCATGACGGAACTGTATCGTCATATCGGTCCGAACACCGACGTTCCCGCCGGTGACATCGGCGTCGGCGGCCGTGAAATCGGTTTCCTGTTCGGCACTTACAAGAAAATTGTCAACAGCTATGACAGCGTGCTGACCGGCAAAGGTCTGAACTGGGGCGGCAGTCTGATCCGTCCGGAAGCCACCGGTTACGGCAACGTCTACTTCGCTACGGAAATGCTCGCCACCCGCGGATCTTCCTTCGAAGGACGCAAGGTTCTCGTTTCCGGTTCCGGCAACGTTGCCCAGTTCGCAGTCGAAAAAGCCATTCAGCTCGGCGGTAAAGTCATGTCCATGTCCGACTCCAACGGCTGCATCATCGACAAAGACGGCATCAACGCTGAAAAACTGGCGTTCATCAAGGAACTCAAGAACGTCCGCCGCGGCCGTATCTCCGAATACGCCAAAGTGTTCAAGAGCGCGACCTATCATGAAGGTCAGCGTCCGTGGCAGCTGGTCAAGACTGACATTGCTCTGCCCTGCGCCACCCAGAACGAACTGGATGAAAACGACGCCAAGGCTCTGGTGAAGAACGGCTGCATCTGCGTTTCCGAAGGTGCAAACATGCCGTCCACGCTCGGCGCCACGAAAGTCTTCATGGAAAACAACGTGCTGTTCGGCCCCGGCAAAGCCGCCAACGCCGGCGGTGTTGCCACCAGCGGTCTGGAAATGAGTCAGAACGCCATGCGTCTCGGCTGGACTTCCGAAGAAGTGGACAACAAACTTCACAACATCATGAAGAACATCCATGCCTCTGCTCATGCGGTCGCCAAGGAATTCGGCGAACCCAGCAACTACGTCATGGGTGCGAACATCGCCGGTTTCCGCAAGGTTGCCGACGCCATGATCGACCAGGGCATCTGACCCCGGTCTGTTGTACGATTCCAGAAAACGTTCTCTCTTCGCAGGGAGAACGTTTTTTTTTGAAAATGACTTGCAATCTGAATTGCAGCATGTTATATTAAATGTAAATAACATAAAAGGTTCGGCACGTCCGTGGTATGTACGGACGAACGGGTTGTTTCGTGGAATGCCGGTCGGTATCAGCCCCCGGAAAAGTCCGGAGTTTGATACCGCTATTCCGCCGACAGCCCGTCGGCTGGTTTTCTGCCGTTCCTGAATTTAACATGCGGCCCCGGTCAATGGCCGCAGGCACGGTCCTGTACTTCCGTGCCGTTAAAAGCAAGGAGGCATTTCAATGCCCGAAGCAAAAGTTACTGTATCCATCGGTCCCGGAAAGGAGATCACTCTTTCCACCGGGAAAATCGCCAAACTCGCCAACGGTTCCTGCGTGATCCGTCAGGGCGATACCACTGTTCTGAGCGCGGCATGTTCCGGCGCCGCCAAACCCGGTCAGGATTTCTTCCCGCTGCAGGTCGACTACCGTGAAAAATATTCCGCGGCAGGTCGTTTCCCCGGCGGCTACATCAAACGCGAAGGTCGTCCTTCCGACAAGGAAATTCTGATCTGCCGTATGGCGGACCGTCCGATCCGTCCGCTGTTCCCCGAAGGTTTCTTCGATGAAGTTCAGGTTTCCGGTCTGCTGCTTTCTGCCGACGGTGAAAACGAAGGCGATGTGCTGAGCATCCTCGGCGCATCCTGCAGTCTGTGTCTGTCCGATCTGCCGTTCCAGGGCCCGATCGGCGCGCTGCGCGTCGGCTGCGTCAACGGCGAATTCATTGCCAATCCGACGTACACCGAAATGAAGAACAGCACCATGGAACTGATCTATGCCGGTCTGCCGGACAAGGTCATCATGATTGAAGGCGACTGCAAAGAGCTGCCGGAAGAAACTCTGGTGGCAGCCATGCGTTTCGCCAATGAGATTGTCAAAAAACAGTGTGACGCCCAGCTCGAACTCATGAAACTTGCCGGCCGTCCGAAAAAGACGCCGGAGCTGCATCTCGTTCCGCAGGAAATGACCGATGGTATGCTGGCTGTTTTCGGTGAAAAACTCGAAGCCGCCTGCATCATCCCCGGCAAGGAAGATCGCGCGAAAGCTCTTGACGAACTCAAGACGCTTGCCAAAGAGAGCCTCAAAGAAAAATTCGTTCCGGAAATGGGCGAAGAAGTCTTTGAACAGAATATGAACATGGGTTTCGACAAACTCGTCGAAATCACCATCCGCCGCGCCATTCTCGAAAAAGGATTCCGTCCGGACGGACGCGGTGTGGAAGACATTCGCCCGCTGACGGCGGAAGTCGGAGTTCTGCCGGTGGTTCACGGTTCCGGTCTGTTCACCCGCGGTGAAACGCAGGCGCTGGTCATCACCACGCTGGGCGGTCCGCAGGATGCTCAGGAAGGCGATTCCCTCTACAACAACGATCCGACCCGGAAATTCTATCTGCACTACAATTTCCCGAATTACAGTGTCGGCGAAGTCGGCCGCATTTCCGGTCCGGGACGCCGCGAAATCGGACACGGCAACCTGGCGGAACGTTCTCTCGCCCAGGTGATCCCCGCGGATTTCCCGTACACCGTGCGCTGCGTCTCCGAAATCATGTCCTCCAACGGCTCGACCTCCATGGCGAGTGTCTGCGGCGGTACGCTGTCCCTGATGGATGCCGGTGTGCCGATCACGGCTCCGGTGGCGGGCATTTCCTGCGGTCTGATCACGGATGACAACGGCAAAGAACTGATTCTGACCGACATCATCGGTGCGGAAGACCATTACGGCGACATGGACTTCAAAGTCTGCGGTTCCCCGAAAGGAATCACGGGCTTCCAGCTGGACCTGAAACTGCCGGGCGTGCCGATCGACACTCTGGCTCGCGCCATGGAACAGAACAAACGCGCCCGTACCAAAATTCTGAAAGTCATCACGGATTGTCTTGCCGCGCCGCGTGCTGAACTCAGCCCGAATGCACCGCAGATGGCAACCATGAAAATCAATCCGGAAAAGATCGGCGCGCTGATCGGCACCGGCGGCAAGAACATCAAGGAAATCACCGATTCCACCGGTTCGCAGGTCAATATCGAGGACGACGGCACGGTGACGATTCTTGCCCGCAACAAAGCGGTGCTGGATGATGTCAAGCGCAGAGTGGAATCCTATACCGCCGAAGCGGAAATCGGCAAGATTTACCGCGGTCTGGTCAAGACGGTCCGCGATTTCGGCGCATTTGTGGAAATTCTGCCCGGACAGGACGGTCTGCTCCACATTTCCGAAATGGCGAACTACCGCGTGCGCGAAGTTTCGGATATCTGCAAGGAAGGCGATTATGTCACGGTCAAAGTGATTGATATCGACCGTACCGGCAAGATCCGTCTCAGCCGCAAAGCCGCGCTGGAAGATCTGGACAAACAGGAAGCCGAAAAGAAATAAGCGCTTCCGGTTGAAAAATCCGGTTCACAAAAGCCTTTCCCGTACAAGGGAAGGGCTTTTTTTATGGTTTTTTATGTTAGTTTTCACGGGCGGCTCTTGTATTTCATAAAAAACGTGATATTATAGTGTTTTGCTTAAGAGCGCAGAATCAACAAGTCTTATGACGGAGGATTAGAAAAAATGGCAAAACAGGAAGAAATCAGCGCATTGTATGACAAGTATGTGATGGAGACCTATGCACGGGCGAACCTGCTGTTTGTCCGCGGCGTAGGCACACGACTTTGGGATGCAGACGGGCGCGAATTTCTCGATTTTGCCGCCGGCATAGCGGTTTGCAGTCTGGGTCATTGTCATCCCGCCGTGACCAAAGCCATTCAGGAACAGGCCGCCAAACTGGTTCATACCTCGAATCTCTTTCTGAATGAATGGCAGCCGCGTCTGGCGGAAAAACTCATCACACACGGATTCGACGACGGCGTCTGCTTTTTCGCCAACAGCGGTGCAGAAGCCAACGAAGCTCTGATCAAACTGGCGCGCAAAGCCGGACATGACCAAGGCCGTTACGAAATCATTGCGATGAATGACTCTTTCCATGGCCGGACACTGGCGACTCTGGCGGCGACCGGACGTTCCAAATACCGCAAAGGTTTCCAGCCGGACATGCCCGGATTCAAATTTGTTGATTATAACAGCATCGATGCCATCCGTGAAGCCGTCAACGAACATACTGCCGCAGTCATGCTGGAACCGGTTCAGGGGGAGGGCGGCATTATTCCTGCTGCGCCCGGCTATCTGGAAGCGGTGCGCGAACTCTGCGATCAGCACGGCATCATGCTGCTGTTTGATGAAGTTCAGTGCGGCATGGGGCGTACCGGAAAATTCTTTGCCTGGCAGAACTCCGGAGTGAAACCGGATGCTCTTTCCATGGCGAAAGCACTGGGCAACGGATTCCCCATCGGAGCCATGCTTGCCAGCGAAAAATATGCGAAGGTTCTCACGCCCGGAACTCATGCCAGCACATTCGGCGGAACCCCGCTGGCATGTGCCGCAGCCTGTGCGGTGATTGATACTTTCGACCGTGAACATATTCTGGAAAACGTTCAGACCCGTTCCGCTTATCTGATGGAAAAACTCAGCGCGCTTTCTTCGAAATACCCTTGCGTGAAAGGCATCCGCGGACTGGGGCTGATGATCGGTGTGGTGATGGACCGTCCCGCCGGACCGGTTCTTGCCATCCTGCGCGAAAAGGGCATGATCGCGCTTTCCGCCGGAGAGACCGTGCTTCGTCTCGTGCCGCCGCTTACGGTAACCCAGGCTGACTGCGAAAAAGCGGTTGCCCTGATTGATGAAGCATTCGAACGGCTTTCCGCCAACTGAAAAACGAAAGGATTTTTGAAAAATGAAGAAAGACCTGCTTTCCTGTCTGGACCTCACCCGGGCTGATATGGATCATATTTTTGAACTCGCCGCCAGTCTGAAGGCCGGTCGCGGCAAACCGAATCAGCCGCGTCCGCTGGAAGGAAAATCCGTGGCAACGATTTTTGCCAAATCATCTACCCGTACCCGCGTTTCTTTTGATGTGGGGATCTATGAACTGGGCGGACATACCATTTATCTGGATCAGAGCAAGACTCAGATGGGACGCGGAGAAACTGTGCCGGATACGGCGCATGTGCTGGAACGCTATCTCGCCGGAATCGTGATCCGGACTTTTGCCCAGAAGGATGTTGAAGAACTCGCCGCCAATGCGAAGATTCCGGTCATCAATGCGCTGACCGATGATTTCCATCCCTGCCAGGCACTGACCGATGTTTTCACCATGCTGGAACATGCCGGCAAGACTGAAGGCTTGAAGCTGGCATATCTGGGGGACGGCTCCAGCAATATGGCAAATTCCCTGATGCTGGCATGTAAACTGGCGGGCATTCATCTTGCCATCGCCGCGCCGGAAGAATTCAGACCCCGTCAGGACCTGCTGGACCTTCATCACGGTTCCGGCTCTGCTGTCTGGACGACTTCCGTCAGGGAAGCCATGCAGGATGCGGATTTCGTCTATACCGATGTCTGGGTCAGCATGGGATTTGAGGAAGAAGCCAGACGGAGAATGCAGATCCTCGCTCCGTACCGTCTGGATATGAATACGTTGCGTCTCGGCAAGCCGGACATCAAAGTCCTGCATTGTCTGCCGGCGCACCGCGGCGATGAAATCACGGATGACGTGATGGATTCCAGACATTCAATCGTGTTTGATCAGGCGGAAAACCGTCTGCATGTGCAGAAAGCCATTATGGCTCTGCTGATGGCGTAAGTCTTTATTGAAGATACATTTGCGGCGGACAGTGATGGAATGTCTGCCGTCTGCAGAAAGAATTTCAACGCGAAGATCTGCAAGTGTATCAGGTCGATAACCCATAACCCCGCGCAGAATCGAATCCGTGCGGGGTTATGGTCAAGTTATGACCGGAGCGATTTAAAGATTGATGATGGTAACACCATTCTGATGAACCACGCCCTGAAAACCGATTTCCTTCAGCCGGGATGTTCCCAGGGATTCCACTCTGCCGTCGGCGAACGCGGCGTTGGTCCGGTTCGAATGCCGCAGCATGACGCGTCCCCACGCCGCACTCGGTTTCGGGTTCACAATATGACACGGCATCTTTCCGCCGTACTGATGATTGACAGAGTCATAAAGCAGCCCGAACCGGGACGGGATTTTGTGCAGACGCATGAACCCGGACGCCCATTTTTTCCAACCGTCAGGAACAAAGAATTCCGGCTGTTGAGGAGCCTTTTCCCAGTTGCTGATCGCCGGAGAGCCATATATCTTCTCGTATTGTCCCAAATCGCTCCCCGATTTCGGTTTTTCCACAGCGGGACAGTACGCCGGTTTCGGACCGGGAAGATATGCCGGATGGCTTGCCGTCCAGTCCAGATATGATTCCCGTCCGGGATATGATGCATTGATCAGATAGCAGATCCACGTTTCCGATTTCTTCGTTCCGGAATCAGAGGAAAGCGCGACATAATCCTTGTAATCACCGGCATACATGATCATTGCCGAAACACACTGTTTCTGATTGCCGACGCAGCTGATGGCTTTCGCTTTTGCCCTTGCGGCATTCAAAGCCGGGAGCAGCATGGATGCCAGAATCGCGATGATCGCAATCACGATGAGGAGTTCTATCAGTGTAAACCGCAGCGTCAGACACAGGATATTGAGAGATGAAATGGATGGCAATGGTTGTTTATTCATGGACGGGTCCTCCTTACTTTATTTGACAATGGCATCATTTACAATCACCGCTGTTTTTGTTCACTGCTTCCGTTTTCAGCTTATTTTTCAGAAAGACAGCCATAAACAAGTTCCAGACATTCCGCCAGTTCCCGGCGGATGCCGCGCAATTTTTCCGGATCCGTGCTGTACCGGTTCGTCGACTGGACCAGCGATTCCGGAACTTCCAGAGCCTTTCTGGCACGCGTCAGAAGCGTTTTGTCAAAACCCGGTTTCATTTCCGCCTGTCTGACCAGTTTTTCCAGCAGACGGTAATACCAGAGGTCCTCAACGCCGTCCCGGAAATTTTCAACGCGGATGGTCGGCAGGAACTGATAATCTCGGCCGGGAACGAACAGATTTCCTTCCTCATTGTCTGTACGGTATGTTGCAGGATTCCAGTTGGTGCGGGGACCTTCGCCGACCGGACCGAGACCCGTTTTCACGCGGTCGCGCCAGCTGATGACCGCCCAGTAAAGGAAGCCGTCCGGACGGTATTTCTGCGCCATGGCGCCCATCAGCAGACGCGGTACAGCGGCAGGAACTTCGAGCAGGAAAGTCGGTTCCGGCGGACGCGGGAAATTGCAGACATACCACCATACTTTCTTGTTCATTCCGCGGAGTTCATTCACCAGTTCAATTCTGTTCCGGTATGTTTCTGCCGTCGGCACCCAGATGTCGATGTTTTCAATTCCCTTGATCTGCGCATTTGTAATCCCGGCAGTGGTCATGATGGGGAGTTCCGGATATTCCTTTTTGAACGTGCTGAAAACCCGGTTGGTGATTTCATCAATGCGTCCTTCATCAAAACCGTACAGAAATGCCTTATCCCACACGCCGAATTTTTTCGCAACGGGAACCCAGTAGTCAAGATGTCTGCGGGTGCGTTCAATCTGTTTGGCAACTTCCGGATGATCCGCATTGCCTCCGGCCTGCGCCGCATGTTTCGATGCCAGTGTGCTGTTGACGATGCAGTAACTGCGGAGCTGTCCGCGTTCATTGAGCCGTTTCAGCGCAGGATATTCGCCATCTCCTTTGAGATCGGTGTAAGGACCGCGGTAAATGTAGTCCGCAGAAATCTTGTAGTCCGCAGCCTTGTCGATGAAGGCATCGGAAACTTTCTGAAAGAGTTTCCCATCCTTGATTTTGTAAATCTGTCCGAGAAACGCCATGTAAAAATTGTTGGCGGAAGGAAGCGGCGATCCGGGAGGAAGCGAGAAATTATACACTTTCACCTGAACCGGGAAAGAATACGGCTGCACTCCGGCGGCACTGATCGTTGCCGTGCCGCGGTAAATTCCCGGTTTCGCGCCGGCGGGAGTCCGGAGCCGCACCCAGAACGGCACATTTTCGCCCGAACGGACAGTCGCGGACTGCTGATACTCAATCAGAAAGTCCGGATACCAGCCCACGTATTCCACCGGATAAGCCGGACGTTTGTTTTTGGCGAATCCGACCACGGAAACCGCCGGATGGATCCGGCTGCCGTCCGGACCGGCAAGCTCCGAAACCGTTACTCTGACGTCTTTTAGTTCTTTGTCCGTTCCGGCGACGACCACCTGAAAACTTTCGCTTTCATTGCCCGCCATTTCCAGTTCCGCCATTTTCGCGCCGCGCACCTGATAGCCGGCTTCCTCCAGGAACACGGAAGTCATGGAATCCGCGATCCCCACGCCGTATTCCCCGGACGGGACAACGGCTTTCATCACGCGGTCTCCGTTTCTGCGCTGAATCACGCTGATTTCGCGTTTGCCTTCCGTAATCGTATTGATAAAATCCTTGATGTCTTTGCGCAATGCCGTTTCCCCCTTGACTTTATTGTAGAGGTCATGGAGTCTGGCGGACAGTGCGTCGACTTTTTTCCGGTCTTCCGGCAGCAGATCGTCCTGCCGGATCCGGCTCAGTTTTTCCAGCAGACCGCGCTGAATTTCATCCGGACGGAATTCCAGCTGGAATTTATTGATCCTGCAGGAAACGGAAGTATGCGGCATGGTGCGGCTGAAACCGAGGCGTACAATATTTGTCAGATCGATACCCATGTCGAAGATAATATTGTCAATCGCAGATTTCCCGCCGGCAGTCATGCCTGCCGACTGCCAGAATTGCTTCTGGTTTCCATCCGTAAAGGTAAATCCGAAGGATGGAAACGCGGCAGCTCCCGGCATGGGTTCAAATTCCGCCGTGATATGTGTTTTGGTCGACAGATCGCCATTGCATAACGCATCATCCACTTTCGCGTTCAGCCAGATTCCGGGCCAACAGTCATGTCCCGGCTGGTAGCGGTCCATGCTGACCACCACCGAACCGTCTTTCCGGGTCTCGACCCGGCTGGCACCGTAGACAGCCAGTCCGCGTCCCTGCTTCGCTATTTCCTGCCGCAGATCATAAATTCGGGAAACCACGTCTTCGGGTGCGGCTTTCCGGTTTTTCATCAGTTCAATGGATTCGAAACGGATGGAAAAATTTGTCTGCGGACGGGGAAACGCAAGCTGGATCATGGTGATTTTGCGAAGGTCAATTTTTTCTGCAGCTTTGGCAAGATCGACCAGCAGATAATTTTTGGAATTGGCGCGCACCCAGCAGTTTGCGCTGCAAAGTTTTCCGCCGCTGCGGAGAACCACATTGAGCGTCGGCGAAATTTCAGGGGAAAGATTGGTCACGTTGATGACCAGATTGTCATATCCGGACCAGTCCTGTTTTGCCAATTCACTGCCGCTGATATTGATGAGCGGCCAGGTGTCTTTGGAAAACTTTGCATAATCGGCGCGAAGCCCTTCCTTTTCCATTACCGTCTTTACTCCGCGGTTCTGCTCCTGAACGGACGGGTTGAAAAAAGTTTTTCCTTTGGTGAAATCGAAAACGGTTTCCCCTGCGACGGCGGCAAGAGCAACCACTCCCGCCAGACAACTCAATACGGTTCGCTTCATCTTTTCCCTTTCGGTTGAAAATTATTCAAAAACACGGTTAGAAATCCAGAAAATCCAGCCGCATCAGTTCCGCGGCGGCGTATACGGAATCGGTTGCGGTCAGAGAATTGAAATTCAGCAGAGGAGCGGTGTCGCCTGTCAGTTTCCGGTATTCCGCCTGAACGGAATCATGGAACAGACGTGTTGTATTGGCGAGCAGGATCTGATCCAGATGCAGTTCCTCTTTCATCATGGCTAAAACTCTTGCCGTGAATATGCCGCATTCCCGGATGGTTTTACAGGCGGCAGGCTCGCCGCCTTCTCCGTGGGCAAGAATATTGTTGTAATAGTAATGGATCGGCATGTCCTTTTCCATATTTCCCCCGCATTCCTTCAGGTAACGGCGGACAATGCCTTCATAAGACAGCTGGGAATCTATGCAGCCGTGCCGTCCGCATACCGGACAGACCTGCGAAGCGGTGCGGTCAAGCTGCCGATGTCTGAAACTGCGGAAGAAGCCCGAAAGATCGTCCCGAAGTTCGCCATTGGACATTACAAGCATATAGAGATGGCCGGGACAGAAAAAACCGATATTGCCTTTCAGCTGGAGGATTTTGCATAAACGGGAAAAGATCAGTTCATCATTCTGCATCAGGACGACCTGTGTGTCGTAAAGCTGGCGGAGCATGCCCGGCAGCTTGAAAAATGCGCTGATCCTGCTCTTGTCCTGCTTGTAGGTATTGCAATTGCAGGCGATTGCGGCAAACACCATGTCCGGGAAACGCCGTCGGATCGTCTGGAATTCATCCAAAGCAATGCGTATCATTTCGGACGGCTGAATTTTTCCGGAAAGAAGCAGGACATTGCCGTACAGCAGGAATGAATTGATGTCAATGACCACATAACACAATTTCTGATCCACCAGAGAAACGCTGAGGAAAAGAATTTTTTCACTGTTGGAGTGGTAGATGGTGCCGGGACGCCCCCGCGGACTGTCCGCGGAATCCACAGTTATCAGTCCCTGCCGTTCCAGTTTTGCGGCATAACGGTCAACGGTCCTGCCGCAAAGCCCGGTTCTGCGGATCAGATCCTGCCGGGATGTGCTGGGCGCACAGAACACCGCGGCCCGCATTTTATTTCTTTTCAGGATGTTTTTTGAATTTGTTTTTTTCATGCAAGTCCTGTATCGTTGTCGTTTTTATTAATTATACTGGATTTTGTGAAAATGGCAACATTAAAATGACATTTTCATTGAAAAACATATCAATAAAATCAAAATACGCGTGAAAACATGCTTATATTTTAGTGACATTCCGCATTGTCCGGGTTATGAGATGCCGTTGTTCCGGACGACCTGCCGTTTTCTGCCGTCGCCCTGCCCCTTGTCAATAAAAGCGTTTTTTTATTGTTTTTCGATTTGCATTTGGAAAATTTTGGAATATAGTGGTATATATTGGAATTTCAAGGATCGGTGATATGCTTTCTTTCTGCGGTATGGACAGATGTCTCCTGGACGCCAACGGACGTGTGAAACTGAGTCCGCGCGTACTGGAGGATTTTGCACACAGCGGCAATGAGGTTGTTCTGCATTGTCTGCCGGAAGGTGCTGTTGCCGTGTACCCGGAAAATGTATATCAGGAAATGCGGACCGCCGCAGAAAATGCCGCGGAACGGGCAGGACAAAGCATGTTGTTCCGCCGCGAACTGCGGAGATTCGGAGCATGGAGCGTTTCCCAGCGGATCACCCCGCAAGGCAGGCTCACCATTCCTCCGGAGTACCGGGATTTCGCCGGGCTGAACACCGGCGGGAATGTGGTGGTTGTCGGAGTGGAGATCGGCATCGAAATCTGGGATCGCGAACGCTGGAAGACGGAGCAGATGAACTGTATGGAACATGCCCGTGCCAAGGGTGAAAACGAAATGTCCGCCGACCTTGCCCCGGTAAATCATAAAGATCAGAATGGAGATATGAAATGAACAGCGAAAAGAAACGGTTCAATCCGCGGCTTCAGCTGGCGTTTGCCGTTCTGCTGCTGGGCGCAGGAACTCTGCTGCTGGGCGCGGGACGCATCGGCGACAGTCTGGCGTCGCGTCAGGCGGAGAAAGACAAGGCGCAGGATGAATGGAGAACGGCGGCAAATTCCCTGCTGGTTTCTGACAGTTCTGCACAGGACAAAGAACTCTGGAAACTGGCGGCGTCCAATCCGGAACTGCTGCTGAAGGCTTTCCACCGGGAACTGTCTCCGGAGCAGGAACCGTAAACTCCCGGCAGAAATCATGACTGCCGCAATCTATAAAATCAAAACCCTGATTATTCTCTCCGCTCTGCTCCTCTGGGCAGGCGCGGCGGCGGTCTGCATGTTTTCATATTCCGTGCTGAAACGGGATGCGCTGCTGAAAAGTGCGCGAACCATAGCCTGGCGGGAAGCCCGCATTCCGGCGAAACGCGGTCAGATTCTGGACAGGGACGGCGTCATTCTGGCAAAAGACCAGTTCCGCAGCGATCTGCTGCTGGAGAGCTGGCCGAAACATTCCGGCAGAGCGAAAAAACTGCTTGCCCTGCTCCGGAAAGAATTCCCCGGATTCGATATTACGCCGGACGAACAGGTGTTTCCGGTCCGGCTGAAAGAACGTCTCACCGCAGAAGACATACGCAGATACAATCATTTTTTCCGGCGTTTTCCCGAAGTCCGGGTGTACGGCAGCTTCGAGCGCTGGTGTCTGCCGGAACTCCGCGAGGTGATCGGCACAACCGCCCTCAACGACCGGCAGGAAACCGTCGGCGTGTCCGGACTCGAACAACAGCATGATCTGACTCTTTCCGGGAAACCGGGACGTCTGACCGTCATGCTGGACCGCAACGGAGTCTGGGTGCGGGACACGCTGCGGGTCACACGGCAGCCGGAAAACGGACATGATCTGAAACTGAATCTCACCAAAGCGGAACTGGAGGCCGGACAATGAAACAGATGCCGGTACTGACAGGCCGTTTCCAGAACAGAACCCTGCTGCCGTTCGGAACGGCATTGATTCTGATTATCGCCGGGCTGCTGGGCTGTCTGGCGATTTACAGTTCACGATCCTTTGCCGACGAACCGCTGAATTTTGTATTCCGGCAATTGTTCTGGCTGTGTCCCGGCATACTGCTTTTCCTGGCGGCGGCAGCCGTGCCGTTCCGGATCTACCGGAAAATCGCTCTGCCGGGATTGATTCTGAGTCTGCTGGCACTGTCCATTGTGCTGTTCCGGGAAATCGGGATCACTGTCAACGGAATGCGCGGCTGGTTTGACCTGGGAATTTTTCATGTGCAGCCGTCCGAATTCGCCAAGACGGCATTTCTGCTGTATCTGTGCGTATACTGCGGTCCCCGGAAAGAATTGAACGGCAGGCAATGGCTGGGTCTGTTTCTGTTGGGAGGAATTACCGCGGGGCTGGTGATGGCGGAACCGGATTTCGGGGGTGCGCTGATGTTTTTCGTGATTTTCATGCTGGTGTCCCTGCTGCGGGGAGTCCGGTTTCAGTATCTGCTGATTGCGGCGGGTGTCATGCTGACGGCGACCGTGTTTTTCCTGCTGTCCAATGAATATGCCTTCCTCCGGGTGCTGGGATATCTGGATCCGGACGGGGCATACAGCGCCAGCGCCTGGCACATCAAGCAGTTCCAATATACGCTGGCGCACGGCGGCTGGACGGGTTCCGACTGGGGGAACGCCTTGTGGTCCGGAGCGTTTCTGCCGCTGCCGCATACGGATTCGCTGTTTGCTTCCATCGTGGAGTCCACCGGATTTCTGGGCGGACTTGCCGTCATTGCGGGATTTCTGTTCATGGCGGGCGGATTCTGCGCGATTTCGTGGAAAGTCCGCGGCGGCAACGACGACCGTCGTTTTTTCATTTTTGCGGCGGGAACAGTCTGCCTGATTCAGGCATTGATTCATATCAGCGTCAATTGCGTGCTGATTCCGCCGACCGGAGTCACCCTGCCGATTCTGAGTTACGGCGGCAGTTCATTGTTTGCTGTGCTGCTGACCTTCGGAATTGCTTTCAGCGCGGCGCGTTCGGAAGAAAATGAGGATGACGCATAATCAGGAACTGCGGTGTTCGGCAAAAAGCCAGCGCGGTACGCCGTATTGGTCGGGACAGATCTCCGCATGAGTGAAGAATCCGCCGTCCAAAGCGCATTTGACGGCGCGTTCTCCCTGGGTTTCCCCCAATTCGAAAAAGAGCTGGGCATGATGCTGAAACAGATGCCGCGGAGCTTCCCGGATCGCCTGTTCAATCAGCGCAAATCCATGATCGGGCGCAAACAGGGCGGCGGGGGGTTCGTAATCCCGGACATTGGGCGGCAGCAGCGGCCGCTCCTCTTCGGCGATGTACGGCAGATTCGCCACTACGGCATCGAAACGCGCCTCCGGGTCAAACGGCTCAAACAGACTGCCCAGATAGAAATGAACACGGGAAAGTTTCAGATTTTTCCGGTTCAGTTCAGACCAGTAAAAAGCATCCGGGGAAAGTTCGCTGCCGAAAACTTCTATATCCGGGCGTTCATAAGAGAGGGACAGGGAAATAGCACCGGAGCCGGTTCCCAGTTCGCAGACTCTTGCGCCGCGCGGCAGTTTTTTCAACACGAAATCCAGCATGAATTCAGTTTCCGGACGCGGGATCAGCACACCCGGTCCGACTTTCAGATCGATTTCCCGGAATGGCGTCCAGCCGAAAATATATTGATAAGGTTCATTGGTCAGACGCCGCCGCAGGAATTCCGCCGCTTTCGACTGCTGTTCCGGAGTCAGCGCATCCTGTTCATGCAAAGGGAGTTCCATGCCGCGGACGCCCAGCACTTCCTCCATAATGAAAGCGGCTTCCAGCTCCGGAGATTCAAATCCGTTCTGCTGAAACTCGCGAATCATCTGTCTGCGGTATTCTCCGGCATTCATAAAAGTTCCTGCGGAAAGTATTATGAGATAAAAAGAAAAAGACGTCCCGTTTCCTCAGCAGAAATGGAAGACGTCTTTCAATAACGGCAGAACTGCAATCAGTCACCGTAAACAGTGGTGGTGTAAACACCGTACGCGCCGAGAATGTTGTCGACGCTGTAACTGACCCAGGACACCTTGGTGATGCCGCCGTTATGACATGCGGCGTTGACGGATGCATCGCCGTTGGCAATCACGCCGATCACGCTGTAGCATTTGGCAGTACCGGATTTGGACCACTGGAGTTCGCTGTTGCCGACAGCACCGGGAAGGGTTACCTTCGTGTAGAGCACGCCCAGCGGAAGCGGGGTGGCACAGCCGGTCGTAACCAGCACGGACGCGGCGACGGCGAGTGAGTAAGCGAGAACTTTGGTCAGTTTCTTCATTTCCATATCTCCTGTTTGTTTTGATTGGTTGACATTTAAAATTTTCTTATTGGGGGGAATATAGCAGATTCTTTGATGAAAACAAGGGAAATGCCATTTTTTTTTGAAAATTGTCGCATTTTTTTTGCTTTCAGCTTTCAGAAAACGGAAAGCAATGCTATATTTCGGGATATTTAAAGGGGAACAGAAGGAAAGCCGAAGCATTTATCCGGAAACAGACCGGAACCGCGGTTTCCGCAAGTTCCCGACAGGAACCAAACAAAGGAGCGAGGTGTCATTATGGCCTTGTGGGGCGGCAGATTTGCCAGAAGCGCGGCGGAAAGCGTCCGGAATTTCACGGAGTCCATTTCTTACGACCGCCGTTTGTATAAGCACGATATTCAGGGCAGTCAGGCCCATGCACACATGCTGGCGAAAGCCGGAATCATTCCGCAGGCGTCGGCGGATGCCATCTGTGCGGAACTGGATCGGATCCGCGACAGAATCGACCGCGGCGATTTCACTTTCACCAGTGATCTGGAAGATATTCACATGCACATTGAATCGGCGCTGATCGAAGCGCTGGGCGATGAAGGCGCACGCGTACATACCGCCCGCAGCCGCAACGATCAGGTCTGTCTGGATATCCGGCTCTATCTCCGGGATGAAATCATTTCTCTGGTTGAAGGAATCCGTTCCCTGCAGGAAGCACTGGTCGGACAGGCGGAAGCCAACAAGCGCACGATTCTGCCGGGATTCACCCACATGCAGCACGCTCAGCCGGTTCTGATGGCGCACCATCTGCTGGCTTATGCGGAAATGTTCGACCGCGATATCGGGCGTCTCATGGACGCGCGCAAACGTCTGAATGTCCTGCCGCTCGGTTCGGGTGCAATTGCCGGGACCACGCTGCCCATCGACCGTGAATCGGTCCGCAAAGAACTGAATTTCCCCGCCATGTCCCGCAACAGCATGGACGCCGTGGCATCCCGCGATTTTACCTGCGAAGTGCTGGCGGCACTGGCAATTTTCGCCATGAACGTGTCCCGTCTGTCCGAAGACCTGATTCTCTGGATGTCCCAGGAATTTTCGTTCATTGTCTTTTCCGACGCCTACTGCACGGGTTCCAGCCTGATGCCGCAGAAGAAAAATCCGGATATTGCGGAAATTTCCCGCGGCAAAACCGGACGCGTCTACGGCGCGCTGACCTCCATCCTGACCATCTGCAAAGGTCTGCCGCTCACTTACAACCGCGACCTGCAGGAGGACAAGGAAGGTCTGTTCGATGCCATTGACACCGTTCATGCTATTCTGTCGGTTTATCCGGACATGATCAGAACCATGACGGTTTTCCCGGAACGGATGCGTCAGGCAGCCTCCGACCCCGGACTGATGGCTACGGATCTGGCGGAAGAGCTGGTCCGCAAAGGTGTGCCGTTCCGTCATGCCCATCATAAAGTCGGTTCACTGGTCCGTTTTGCCGCGGAACACGGAAAACGGCTGGATGAAGTCACACTGGAAGAAATGAAATCCGTGTTCCCGGAAGCGGACGAGGAAATGCTTCATCTGTTTTCGCCCGAACGCGCGGTGGAAAAACGCGACATTTTCGGCGGAACCGGGTATCGGCAGGTCGAACAGCAGCTGGCATTCTGGGAAAAACACCTTCAGGAGAAACCGGAGATCTGAACGATGTTTTCGGCAATAACACGGATTCTGATGCTGTCTCTGGCTCTTATGTTCGCCGGACGGCTTTCCGCGCAGCAGAACAAAACAGTTTATCTGCCGGAAAATACCGCTTTCACGGAAGAACATACGGGGGTGGTTTTCCCTGCGGTCATCGGGAGTTATACAAAATCGGAAGTGCGGAAAAATCCGAATCCGGTCATGGGAACCCTGATCCGCTTCGCGGGAAACCGGGGCGGCTGCACTGCCGATGTGTTTGTTTACGCATTGTCGGAAAATCCGCAGAAAATTTCTCCGGAGGATTTACGCAAACACTACGGAGAAGTGGAAAAACAAATCCGGAATCTGCCGGAAAAATCCGAACAGACGGAAGCCGTGGAAAACACGGGAGAATCCGAATGGGTGCATGACGGACAGCTCCGCGCCCTGCACGGGGTCTGGCAGTTCCGGCTGGCGGGAGAAACCTATCAGTCGGAAATTCTGCTGTTTCCGTACGGAAATCACCTGGTCAAACTGCGGATCACCGCACCGGCGGAATCCCCGGATGCCCTCCGGGACATGCGGCAGTTCACGGAACAGCTCTGCGGACTGTTTTTCAAGGAAAAACCTGCATTCAAACCGGTATCCAGTCCGCAGGAAGACGGACAGCCGGAATCCTGAGGAAAGGAATTTGCGATGAACAATACAAAACATCCGGTTCGTCCCGACTGGGATGAGTATTTCATGAAAATCGCGCAAGTGGTGGCATTGCGGAGCAACTGCTGCCGGCGGCAGGTGGCGGCAGTCATTGTGAAGGACCGCCGGATCATTTCCACCGGGTACAACGGAACTCCGCGCGGCATCACCAACTGCTGCGACGGCGGATGCAGCCGCTGTTCCTCGGATGCGCCGTCCGGGACCGCACTGGGTGAATGCCTCTGCTGTCACGGAGAGGAAAACGCCATTGTGCAGGCGGCATACCACGGCATTGCAGTCAAGGACGCCACGCTGTACACAACGTTCAGCCCGTGTCTGCTCTGCGCCAAAATGATCATCAATGCGGGAATTGCGGAAGTAGTCTACGGAGAACGCTATTCCATAGATTCCACATCCCGGCGGATTCTCAACGAAGCCGGCGTGGTATTGCGTGCCATTGACTGGAAACCGGCGGAATAAAAAACATTTCAGAATAAAACATATAAATAAGGAAAAGGATTTACTATGGGTTTTGCATGTGGTTTTGTGGGACTTCCCAACGTGGGGAAATCCACTCTGTTCAATGCGCTGTGCAAAGGCGGCGCGGCGGCCGCCAATTTCCCGTTCTGCACCATTGACCCCAACACCGGAATCGTTCCGGTTCCCGACAGCCGTCTGGATGAACTGGCGAAGATGGAACATTCCGCCAAGATCGTACCGACCACCCTGAAATTCATCGACATCGCCGGTCTGGTCGAAGGAGCCAGCAAGGGCGAAGGTCTCGGCAACCAGTTCCTCGGACATATCCGCGGAGTGGATGCCATTGCGCACGTGGTGCGTCTGTTCAAAGATCCGGATGTGGTGCATGTCAGCTCGACAGTTGATCCGTCCCGCGACCTGGAACTGATCCTGACGGAACTCATGCTTGCCGACATGGATCTGCTCCAGAACCGTCTGGCGAAAGCTGCCAAGACACTGCGCGGAGCAGATGCTGAAACCAAGGCGGAATATGAAATTGCGGAATCGTTCATGAAGGATCTGGAAGAAGGCCGCATCCCGCAGCCCGACCGCACCGATCCGAAAGTCAAAAAAGTGATTGCCGACCTTCAGCTGCTCACGCTTATGCCGGCATTCGTCTGCGCCAATACGGATGAGGATTCCTTCAAGAATTTCGGCAAGGAAGATATCTCCCGCAAACTGATTGAAACCGCCGGAAAACACGGCTTTGAAGTGGTGCCGGTCTGCGCCAAACTGGAAGAGGAACTCGGACAGCTGGATCCCGATGAAGCTAAAATGTTCCTGGAAGATCTGGGCGTGGAACAGAGCGGACTGGAACGCGTGATCCGGACCGGATACCGTCTGCTGGATTACATTACATTCTTCACGGCGGGTCCGACGGAAAGCCGGGCATGGACCATCACCCGCGGCATGACTGCGCCGGAAGCGGCAGGAAAAATCCATACCGACATGCAGCGCGGCTTCATCCGCATGGAAGTTGTCTCCTATGATGATCTGGTCAAGTACGGTTCCTGGAACGAAGCGAAACTCGCCGGGAAACTCCGCATTGAAGGCAAAGAATATGTGATGCAGGACGGCGATTCCGTCTTCGTCCGGTTCTCGGTGTAACTCCATGGCCTCGGCAGCGGCAAGAATCCTGAAGAAGACCACTTCGCTGGCCGGGGCGACTTTTGCCAGCCGTCTGCTGGGTTTCCTCCGGGAAATCCTGATGGCAAATGCTCTGGGCGGAGGCGCGGCGGCGTCCGCCTGGAGTCTGGCATTCAAAATTCCCAATCTGTTCCGCCGCATCTTCGGCGAAGGACTGATCGGAACCGTATTGATCCCCATGATGGCGCAGACCATCGGCAGGCACGGACAGGAGAACGCCCGGAAGCGGTTCTCGACGATTTTCATGTGGCTGAGCCTGATTCTCTGTATCTGCTCCGTTGCGGTGTCCGGCATTGCGCTGCTGCTCCGCCCCTGTTTTGAACGGGAACATCTGGTGCTGGCATGTGAACTGGTCCCTCTGCTGATGCCCTATTGCATTTTTATCTGCCTGATCGGAGTGATGACTTCGATTCTGAACAGCGTGAAGGTTTTCTTTCTGCCGGCGGTGTTCAGCCTGCTGCTGAATCTGTGCATGATAGCCGCCCTGCTCTGGGTATGTCCGCTTTATACGGGCGAACCGTTCCGTATGCTTTCCGCGCTGACGTATGCCGTGCTGCTTTCCGGCGTACTGGAATTTATTCTGCTGCTGATGCTGCTGAAAAAATACGGTTTTCTGCCGACCCTCTGCGGAAAACTTTTCCGGAGACTGCGCGCCCTGAAAGAATTATGGGTGCTGGCGCTGCCCGGACTGCTGGGCGCGCTGGCGTATCAGGGCAGCGTGCTGGCGGACGGTCTGATCGCCGCCTGGATCAGTCCGTATGCCGCGGCGTCCTTAAGTTACAGCGAACGGCTGATTTATCTGCCGGTGGGAGTGTTCGCCGTGGCATTCGGCACCGTGTCGCTGGCGGAAATGTCCAGCCTGGCGCAGAAACACGATTATGAAACGCTGGTATCCACGCAGTTTGCCTCGCTGCGTTTCCTGCTTTTCCTGACCGTGCCGCTGACGGCGTTCATGTGTCTGTTTCACGAGGAAATTCTGCGGCTGGTCTATTTCCGCGGAGCGTTTGACGAACGGGCTTTGCGGGAAACTTCACAGGCTCTGTTCTGTTATGCCTTCGGAATTCCGGCGTTTTCCTCCATGAAAGTAGTGCTGACCGGCTTCTATTCGCGCAAAGACATGAAAACGCCCATGATGGTTTCCGTTTCCTGCATGGCATTGAATCTGGTGCTGAATCTGCTTCTGATGATTCCGCTGAAACAGGGCGGCATTGCGCTGGCGACTGTGATCGGGTCGTATCTGAACAACCTGATTCTGCTGGGACTGCTGCAGAAGGAGTTGAAATGTCTGCCGCTGGGACAGCTGGCGCGCTTCTTCTGCCTGACGGTCCTGCTGTCCCTGCCGGGATTATGGCCGGCGAAATGGCTTTACGGACAGGTGAACAGCCGGATCGGAGCTGTTGCCGGAGTCGGGATTTTTCCGTCTTTGGCGGCGGCGGGGTTCATTTTCCTTGCAATCTTCCTGATTCTTGCTATATTACTGAGGATAGACGAAGTAAAAACATTTTCCAACCGGATATTCAGAAAGAAAGGGGTCTGAAATGGAATTTTATGATGTACTGAAAAAACGCCGCAGCATTCGGGCTTATCAGCCGGACCCGGTGCCGGAAGCCGCTTTGAAAAGGATCGCCGAAGCCGTGCGTCAGGCTCCCACGGCATGCAACCGCCAGCCGTACAAACTGGTGCTGGTGCGTGATGCAGCCAAACGGGCATTGATCACGGAAAACTGCCGTTTCAAATTTATCGGACAGGCTCCCGTCATTGCGGTCATGATGACCAACGAAGCCGCCTCATGGCATCGTTTTGAAGGCAATCCGGCGGCAGATATTGATGCGTCCATCGCCATGGAGCATTTTGTGCTGGCGGCAACGGCAGAGGGACTCGGTACCTGCTGGATCTGCGCGTTCAGCCGTCCGCAAATGAATCAGGTGCTGAACATTCAGGAGCCTTACTCCGCGTTTGCAATGTCCCCGCTGGGCTTTGCCGCGGAAGAACCGCGTCCGTTCGACCGCAAGGAACTTTCCGAACTCGTAACCATTGAGGGATAAACCATGATCAGTGCAGAACTGCCCGGAGCTTATCTGTCCTCCGATACTCCGACCGTGGATGCGTTCACGCTCAAGGCGGGAGCTTTCGCCCTGACCACGCTTCCGGTGGAAATCGGGGAACTTTCCGAAACCATGTCGCTTTCCACCAAGCGCCGTATGCACCATTCCGAAAACGGTGAGGAACTTACGCTGGAAACCGACAACACCATTCCGTTCGGAGCTGAACCGCAGATCCGCCGCAAAATCCGGGTTGCCGAAGGATTGATCTGCGTAACCATGGATATTGCCATGCGCAATTCCCATGAACTGACCACGCTTTCCGCCGGAGGAATCAGAGTCTCCGGAGACATTCGGAAAATCGGAATTCTGCCGCTCCCCGCCCATGGCTCTTCCATGGAAGCCCCGGCAATAGCGGATTTTTCAACCTACGACGAAAACGGCGGAGTCATTTATGATGCCCCGTATCCGCCGCTGGGTCTGATTTTTGAATCGGAACGGGAACGTTTCGACTGGATGGTCGGCGACGATTTCTGGCGGTGGACCAATGCCGGCAGAATCGGTAACGGCAAAGCGCGGTTCACGGTCATCCGGGAAAAAGATACCGTCCGGATGCAGTGGAAACTGTTTGAACGGGAACCGAAAAAATCGCCGGATGAAGAACCGATCCACGGGCGCACCTGGCGGATTACCTGGGCGGCAGCGTGGAAAAAACTTCCGCTGCCGGATGCAGTCAAACCGGTGTCTTTCTACGACCTGACGGTCTGCAACTGGCCGAAGCCGACTCTGGCGGCAGCCAGTCTGGCAAAGCACGCGGAAGATCCGGCGGAACGTGGCTGTCTCTGTGCCGCTGCAACGCTGAACATTCTGAAAAAATGGGTGCGCGCCAATCTGGATTCCGCACAGGAAGGAGATGTTTTTGCGCTGACCAATGTGCTGCCGGTTTACTGTGTGAATGCCGGACACGTGGACCGGGCAAAATGCAAATCTCTGCCGCACTGGGATATGATGTCCATCATTGAATTCCGCCGCTGGGCAAACCGCATTCTGGGCAAACGCGGCGCGTCTCTGCAGATTCTGGCTCCGCCGGAATCTCCGCTGCGCGGCTTCATGATTCTGGGCTGATTGTCCAGTCCCCTGTCCCATAAAAAACGCACGGCTGAAAAACAGTCCGTGCGTTTTTTCTTTTCCCGGAACAGTGGATTTACAGACAGATCAGCACCAGCCCCGTGATGCAGACCGTCAGTGCGATGGCCTGCAGCAGTGTCATCCGTTCTTTCAGCAGGCAGACACTGGCAAGAGAAAACGTTACGATGCAGGAACCGACCATCATCGGATAACAGATTCCGCCCAGTCCGGCATCCGCCATGACGTTCATGCCGGGATAAAAAAGCGTATAGGAAAACACCAGTCCGAAAAACTGAAGTGCGATGATGTAACGCCACAAAGTCCAGCGTCCCAGATTGCTCCGCAATTGGGCAAGACGTTCCGCATTCATTCGCAGCAGATTGTAAACCAACGCGCCCAGAAAAGTTCCGGAAGCCGTAGCCAGCGACCGGGCAATGCTGGTTACCGCGCGGGCTTCCTCAAAATACGAAGGCGCTGTCATCAGATTCTGCTGCACTGCGCAGATCGCCAGACACAGAAACGCCGCCCCGCGCCAGCCCCGTTTCTTTTCACTGGTTCTGACGCCCGTTTTCTGATCTTTGGCAAGACCGAACAGCACCAGTGCCGCCAGCAAAGTCAGAATACCGCCTGCCCGGAACGGCGTCAGCAACACGCCGAAAAACAGCACTCCGCCCAGAAACGGGAAAATCAGGGCAGACTGGATAATCGACCAAATAATGCCATTGGGGCCGCGCTGCATGGCGTATGACATGACCTGAAGCATCACGAAATTCAATGCTCCCGCCGTCGCATACGTCAGGCACACCGGCAGCCAGATTTTCCAGGAACAGACCGGAACCGCATTCATGATCAGCATGATCACCAGTCCGGCAAGAATGGAAAAACATGCGCCGAACAGCTGAACCAGACTGGGTTCAATGCCGCGTTTCGGAGCGTCTCCCATCACCAGACCGACCAGGCACCAGCTGCCGCCGACAATCACCATGGCGATGACTCCAAACCAGACCGAACTGAAAAACGGAATCCCGTTCAGAAATTGTGTCAGATTCTGTATCATATAACTTCACTCTCCGTTTCAAGGTAAATCCGCAAAAGATACCGGCTGAATGGACAGCGCGGCGGCTTTCCGGAGCAGATGTTCCAGCATGGCTGTTTTCATGTTGATGGTGGACGCATCCGCGGATATGCCGTGAGAGAAAAACACAAGCAGTTTATTCTCTGCGGCGGTCCGTTCCAGCGCGGCGTCCAGATTATCGCAGGTTGAAAGATAATAATCGCCGATTCCGCAGCCGCCGAGCGTCAGAGTTTCGGCGATTTCATCCAGACCGATGAATGCCTGCGGCTGATCCGCAATCCAGTATCCTTTGGGAGCAGCAGGACATATTCCGGCACGGCAATGGCGGAAATACCGTTTCATGACCAGTTCCGAATACGGTGTCCGCGCATTGTTCGGATAAGCGAAATATTCCGCCTGCAAACCGGCGAAACGCATGGCTTCCATCTGCGGAAAAATTTCTGTCTGCAAATATTCCGTTTCATTTTCCGGCGTCATGCTGTCGGCATCCCGATGATGAACCGTATGGATTCCGACCGCATGACCTGCCGCCTGAAGCTGTTTCATCGCATCCGTAACCGGTTTTTCCAGCAGACCGTTGAAGAAAAAAGTCGCATGGGCGCGGTACTCGGCAAACAGCGGCAGCTGCGGCAGCCATTGCTCGTAAAGACCATCATCAAAGGTCAGACAGATCAGTCCATGCCGGACAGCGGCAAGATCAATTGCCATGCTGCACATCTTCTGCTCCCGGCACAACCCGGATCGCCGCCATTTCGCCGCATTCCAGCCGGACAGGCAAAATTGTGCGGTCGTTGTCCCGGCGGACAGCAAGCGGTTTCCAGACACCGTCCGGGATCAGATGTTCAAACCGGACAGTCTGTTCCGGACAGCGCAGCGGCAATTCTTCCATCGGGTCATAACCCAGATTGAAGATCCCCAGCAGTTCCCCGCCTTCCGGCAAAGTGCGATGCAGCATCATACACCACTGATCTTCATCCAGGACATACGGAAGCTGTTTGCCGTTAAGATGTTCCAGCAGATTCAGCAGCCAGAGTTTGCGGGTTTCCGCCGCCCAGCTCCAGAGAATCGAAAGATGATAGGCGGTCGAGCAGACCGTACCGCCGAGAGAATTGCGGAAAATCACTGCACCCGGTGCCGCCTTTTCAATATCCGGAGAGCTGTTGAACGGTGCATATCCCAGCCAGGTGATAACTTCCGCCGCCGGATTCTCAACCGTCAGGAACGGCACATTCGGGTTTTTCGAGGTGGGATACAGCTGTTTGCCGTCTGCGGAAAATTCCCGGTTGAAACGGAAATCCTTCATTTCGGCATTCACTCCCAGTTCCGAAGCAAATCCGCGCCGGACCAGCTCAACTGTCGCCGGACCATCCAGCAGAAGCCTGCGGCTCAGCAGCTGTTTGAGCTGTTCATCGGAGAAACGGCGGATGGAGTCCGCACCGGCAACAGCGTAAATGCGGTCCTGATCCAGCCGGAAAGACGCCTGGAACGGAATGCCGTAAACGCCCAGCAGCTGCGTTACCCAGTTTTCATCGGGCCAACTGTGCTCGCCTGAATTCAGCGGATGCCAGTTCGGGAAACGGTCGTAGGCGGGAATGACAATCCCTTCCGGTTTTGCGTTTTTCAAAGCAGCGGCAAGCACCTGGTCATGATTGCGGTATTTTGCCAGTATATCCGTATATTTCCGGGAAATGGGCAGACCGAATTTGTACCCGTTGACATACCAGATTTTGGCGCCGGACACTCCGGCAAACATGGAAGAAAGAAGTCCGAGATGAAAAGTCCGGGCGGATTTGCTGTAAAGATTGTGCGGACAGGTGTCTGCTTCACACAGCACCACAGGAATATTCTGATGGAACAGCCGGAGAGTCTGCGTCATCAGAAAGTTGTCGGCAAATCCCTGCAGGGTGGATTCCATATAGGATCCGTTGGCGAGACGCATGACCGGCGGCTGACCTTTGGCGGCAATGGCTCTGGCGGCGTCTCCGTTGAAACGCTGTTCCCAGCCGGGCATACAAGTCCCTGCGGGAATGGTCGGATCCACGGAATCAATCGCTTCCCGGATCAGTTTGCAGACGCCGTTGACGGTATCTTCGCGCAGCTGTTCATATGCCGTGAAAACCGGATCGCCGACTTTGCTGTTCCGTACCGCCTGCCGGTATTCTTCCGGAGTGAAACTGCTTCCAGTACGACGGTTGTATTCTGCCGTATGGAGCGGACAGAAACATTCCGCATGAGGGGAAAAACCGCGGATATCATCATCGCCCAGGAAGAAACAGGGTTTTTCTTTTGCCAAAGCGGCAATGGTATTGAAAATATACTGACGGTATTGCGGATCCAGCGGACAGAACCGCGCAGCTTCTCCTTCAATATTGATTGTCCGGGTCCATTGTTCCTCATCCTTGTCCACGCGCGGCCAATGTCCCAGAATGCTCTGAATCAATACACCGGGACGCACCCTGCTGCCAGCGAGAGCCGAGCTGAACCGGCGGTA
>CAKUJH010000024.1 GCA_934661375.1 uncultured Victivallales bacterium | reverse complement strand
GAATGCACAACAAGCTTTTGTCAGACTAAACGCACACCTCTTCTTTTTTGTCTGTGCGTTTACTTTGACAAGTAGCAACGCTTTTTTCTTTCCGGATTTCTCCGGAAAAAATCCGCATTCCGCTTGATTTTTTATGATCCGATGATATGTTCATTCTCCAGGGGCGGCACTTTGAGAAATCTTTTCAGACCGGAAGGGAGGGCAGACAGTCAAAGGTTCTGGAATGGATGAACCGTTTTTGACACCGTCCGGCAAATCAATCAGAGCAAATAATGGGGGGATGAATGATGAGAAGCATCAGCAGACTTGAATTGCAGTATGCACACCGTTTCTACAATTTTAAAGGCGAAGCGCAGTATCTTCACGGACACACCGGAATTCTGACCATGGAAGTGGAAGATACGGTCAATCCGGGAGTGAACATGGTGTTTCCCTGCAACGAGATTCAGAAGACCGCATGGAACCTACTGAAAAATTTCGACCATGCCCTGATTCTGCGTCAGGATGATCCGCTGCTGCCGGCGATCCTTGACGTGTACGAAAAACAGGGAATCCGGCATGGCGCACCGACCAACACCATGAAAGGACCTGCGTTCAAAACCGAACTGGCTGTCGCCTATCCGGAATGCCGTCTGGTGGTTACGAAAGAGACCATGACCGTTGAAGGTATGATCCGGATTGTGTATGATCTCCTGAAAGATAAACTCAATATCGCCAAACTCACTTTCACCAGCGGAGTCAATGCGGCTTCGCAGGAGTATCATCCGTCCGGCACGATGGACCGCTGTCCGCTTTGCGGCATCCGGCTGGGCGAAGACGGCGTCTGTCCGAAGTGCGGTTACCGGAAAAAACAGTAATGACACAAAAGAAAACTCTGCGCCATGCCTTGAAACGGCGCAGAGTTTTTCCCGTGTGCCGGACTCCGGTTATTTGGATTCCATCCAGACCCGCAGCAGATTTCCGGGCAGAAACAGACCGCCCGCGGAAATGTAATCGCATACCTTGCTGCCGTCCGACAATTCCCGGACTGCATGAATCGGACCGAAGGGCTCCGGGTCAACGGCTTTCCATTGCAGATCCGTCGGAACCGGCGCATTCACATCTCCCAGCCGGCTGTCCCGGCAGAAGAGCAGCGGTCCCGCCGCCAGCGTAACGTAACGTCCGTCCGGCGAAGTGATTTCCCGCAGGGAAACATCAAAATCCAGTTCCAGCTGATCGCCGTTGTGCCAGATTTGTTTCATCTCCAGATACTCGCCGGGGACCGCCGGACAGCTTTCCTTGTTCCGTCTGACCGCGAAAGGCGCTTTCTGCCAGGCGGGAATCAGCAGTCTGAGTTCAAATTCCGCCGGATGTTCCAGCTGAATCTGCAGTTTCACTCTGCCGGAAAATGGATAGCCGCCGCGGATGACCAGTCTGCCGGGATGTCCGCAGACCGCGTGCAGATCCACATCCATATCTTCATAATACTGAATGGAAAGCCCGTCCGGACTTTTCAGAACGGCGTCCGCTGCCGCCAGTGCCAGTCCTTCCGGACCTTGCGCCAGACAGCAGTCATGCCCGTGAAACGGTTCTGCGCCTTGCTGGAGCATGTGGTCACAGCAGGGGTTTTTGGAACTTGCCGCCGCCAGCGGAGTGGGATTCGCATGACACCAGAACCGTCCGTCGTGGCGCACCGCGCCGAGCAGTGCGTTGCAGGCGGTATGGGTTTCTTCAAGTGCCGGAGCGGGCGAACCGGTCAGACGCAGGAGAATGTCGCAGAGATGCTGATAAGTAACCGTTACGCAGGTTTCTCCGATGGCTCCGGCGTCGGAACGCGTCTGTTTCTGTCTGCCGTGATCCCAGTATTCCCCGACGGAATCCAGAATTCCGCCTCCGCCAGTGATGAAAATTTCCTGATCCCTCACATCCTCAAAGAATTTCTGCACGGTATTCAGATAAACCGGATCCGGATCGAATTGTGACAGTTCCGCCATTCCCTGAAAACAGCTCATCATTTCATAGGCTTTCGCCGTTGCGATTCCGGACGGCGGAGTCCCTTTGCGGATTTCCTCATAGATGTTGTGCCGGGTGCAGGCTCCGGATTGGACAATGCCGCGGGCAAAATCCAGAAAACGTTTTTCTCCGGTGATCCGGTAAATTCCGACAACAGCTCCCAGAATGGAACATGCCGCCATCCCCTGATGTTCTCCGAAAGTTTTGAGCGGACGTCCCTCCAGCTGCCTGATCAGATGATCCAGCATCCGGACGAGCGCGGAAGCTGTTTCCGGGGCGGCGTCCAGTTCGTCATAATACCGGAGCAGCGCAAGCATTACATATTTCCGTCCCCAGATGTCCCAGCCGCCCAGTTGCTTTTCCTGCGGATAACTGCTGATGCAGCCGTCCGGAGTCTGTGTGGACAGCAGATCGGCGACGGTATCCCGGATGAGGCGTTCCAGCTGCGGGTTCCGTTCAAACGCCAGACAGCGGACAGCGGAGCGGACAATTTTTCCCCAGAATTCGCATCGCCAGCGGTTGTCCGTTTCATTGCGGTAACGGAAAATATCGACCAGCGCCTGATAATTGATTCCGTTCAGACGGTTGAGAATGGCATTATGCAGAGCTTTTCCCAGGACTCCGTGCAGAGTGACGGAGCCGGGCGGCAGGTATGAAAGAACTGTCATTTTTCAGTTTCCTTTGGTTTTTGTACTGACTATGGATACAATTATAATCCGGAAACGGGAATAAAACCAGTATTATTTTAGAAAAGATTTGCAGTATTCTGACAAATCAGCGGATTTTCGACAATTTCCGGTAGGCGGAAGGAGTCATGCCGACAATCCGGCTGAACATTCGGGTGAAATATGCCGAATCGTAGAATCCGAGCATGGAGGCGATTTCGGAAATGGATTTGCCGGAGCGTTCCAATTCGCAGCGGGCGTTTTCAATCCGGCTCCGCATGATGTATTCCGAGACAGGTATGCCGGTAAGATTTTTGAATAGACGACCGAAATATGCCGGTGTGTTGCCGGTGATTCTTGCCAGTTTCTCCAGCGGTATTTTTTCTGTATTATGTTCATTGATATATTGTAAGACCCGGCTGAACTGTAAATCATCCGATCTTTTTCCGGTCCGGAGTCCGGTTTCATGAAAACGCACAATTTCGATCAGAAAACAGGTAAACAGCGCTTTGGCATATTCCGCTCCATGTTCTTTTTTCATGGCGAGTTCGTAGGCGGTTTTCCGGAGCAGATTTTCCAGTTCCAGACTGATTGTGGGAGGAAAAGTCAGTTTCCGGCTGCCGGAAAACAGCCGCTGAACAGATTTATACAATTCCGTTCCGCAGGAGCGCAGCAGGTCCTCCGAGAAGAGAATATTGTAGAAAAACGTGCTGTTGTCCAGCATGGCTTCATGAAAATCATCCGGAGTCATGAGAAACAGATCGCCTTTAACCATGGGAAAATGCCGGTCGTTGATGGCGGACCATCCGGCGCCGCTGGAAAGGAAAATCATTTCATAGCAGTCATGCCGGTGGCGGGTGTCATGCCGGTCATTCAGCGTGGTTTTCCACACGGCAAGCGGCAGTTCTGTTTTCTGAAAATCTTTCAGACGGAATATTCTTATCTGGTTTTTCATGACAACTCCTGTTGACGGATACAGTAAATCCGCAGTCTGTTTTTTTCAAGTGCGGAACTGCATTTCCCCGGAACTTTCCGGATTTTCCTTTCTGTACGGTTTTTTCCTGTTTGAAAAAACATGGCGTCCGTGTATATTAACAGAAAAACATTATCAGCAGGAATCGGAAAATATGCAGAATACTGTAAAACTCAGTCTGATCATACCTTGTTACAACGAGGAGAACACTCTCCGCGGAATTGTGGAGCGGGTGCTGGAAATCCGGCGTCCCGGTCTGGATCTTGAACTGGTGATCGTGGATGACTGTTCCAAAGACCGGAGTTATGACCGGGCTTTGGAATTATGCAAGGAACATCCGGAAATCAAACTGGCGCGGCACGCAGTGAATCAGGGCAAGGGTGCGGCATTGCGCACTGGATTTCTGGAAGCGACCGGAGACTACATCGGCATTCAGGACGCCGACATGGAATATGCGCCCGAAGATTATCTGGTTCTGCTGGAACCGCTGCTGGACGGGCGCGCCGATGTGGTGTACGGTTCGCGTTACCTGCGTCCGGGAGCGCGGCGCGTGCTGTATTTCTGGCATACCTGGATGAACAAGACTCTGACTGCATGTTCCAACATGTTCACCGACCTGGACATCACGGACATGGAGACCTGTTACAAGCTGTTCCGTCGGGATGTGATCCGGAAAATCGCACCGCGGCTCAAAGAGAACCGGTTCGGATTTGAGCCGGAGGTTACCGCGTATGTGGCGGAGGAAAAATGTCGCGTCTATGAATGTGCGATCCAGTATCATCCCCGGAGTTACGAGGAAGGCAAGAAAATCGGCTGGAAAGACGGTCTGCGCGCGCTGTACTGCATTCTGCATTACGGGGCGTGCAATGCGCCGGTTCCGATGCAGCTTCTGCTGTATTTCTTCATTGGCGGCACGGCGGCGCTGGCGAACCTGATCTGCTTCGCCGTCTGCATGAGCTATGCGGTGTCTCTGCCGGCGGCGATCATCGGTTCGTATGTTCTTTCGGCGGCGGTCAACTACATCCTGTGCATCCTGCTGCTGTTCCGTCACAAGGCGTGCTGGAACACGTTCGGGGAGCTTGCCGCGTATACGGTTACGCTGGCGGTGATGGGGCTGCTGGACTACGGCATCACGGCGGGGCTGATTTCCGTCGGGCTGGGCAAGGTGTTTGCCAAGGCGGCGGCTTCTCTTGTCGGATTTGTCGGCAATTATCTGCTCCGCAAATATTTTGTGTTTTTCCTGCGGCGCGGGAAATAAAATTCTATATACAAGGGAGACGGCGCGAATATGGGCAAGACGGTTCTGGTTACGGGCGGCAGCGGTTTTCTGGGGTCATATCTGTGTGAAAAACTGCTGGCTGCGGGCAATGATGTGGTCTGCATTGACAATTTTTATACAGGAGCCAAACGCAACATCCTGCATCTGCTGGGCAACGCCCATTTCGAACTGATCCGGCATGACGTGACTTTTCCACTGTATGTGGAAGTCGATCAGATTTACAATCTGGCGTGTCCGGCGTCTCCGATTCATTATCAGCGCGATCCGGTGCAGACAGTGAAGACCTGTGTTCACGGAGCCATCAATATGCTCGGTCTTGCCAAACGCCTGGGCATCCCGATTCTGCAGGCGTCCACTTCGGAAGTCTATGGCGATCCCGCCGTGCATCCGCAGACCGAGGAATACTGGGGCAATGTCAATCCCATCGGGGTTCGTTCCTGCTACGACGAGGGCAAACGCTGTGCGGAAACTCTTTTCAACTGTTACCGGATGCAGCGCAGTCTGCCCGTGAAAATCATCCGCATATTCAATACGTACGGTCCGCGGATGCATCCGAACGACGGACGGGTGGTCAGCAACTTTATTTTGCAGGCTCTTCAGAATCAGGATATTACGATTTACGGCGATGGTTCGCAGACGCGGAGTTTCTGTTATCGCGATGATCTGATTGATGGCATGATCCGCATGATGAATACGCCGGATGAAATCACCGGACCGGTTAATCTGGGGAATCCCGGAGAATTTACCATTCTGCAGCTGGCTGAACTGGTGACAGAACTGACCGGTTCGCGCTCGAAAATCATCCGTATGCCGCTGCCGTCGGATGACCCGAAACAGCGTCAGCCGGACATCTCCAAGGCAAAGGAACTGCTTCATTGGGAACCGGTTACGCCGCTGCGGGAAGGCTTGCGGAAGACCATAGAATATTTCGATGAACTGCTGCGCGAAGATCCGGAGTTCTGCCGGGCGCAGGGATAAGGAAAACAGACCATGAATCCGATTTTATCAGAGTATCTGGAAAAAAGTACCGGACTGCTGCGTCAGATTGCGGAATCCGAGGAACAGAATCTGGAACGCGCCGCGGAAATCATTGCGGAGGCTTATGCCGCCGGACACCGAATTTATGTTTTCGGCTGCACTCATTCCGCAATTCTGGCGGAAGACGTGTTCTACCGTGCCGGCGCACCGGCGTTCTGGCGTCCGCTCTGGGGACCGGGCATGAGCATTGCAACGACTCCCGGTTTTCTGACCAGCGCGGCGGAACACAATGCGGCTCTCGGACGTGCAGTGATCGAATGTTCCCAGCTGAAAAAAGGGGATGTGCTGGTGATCGCCTCGACTTCCGGCAAGAACGGCGCCCCGGTCGCGGTGGCGGAATGTGCGCTGGAACGCGGAGCTGAACTGATTCTGCTGACTTCCGGAAATTATAAGGATCAGCACGGGGATCATCCGCGGATTGCCAATCTCTGGTCGCTCCGGGATCGTGCGCTGGTCATTGACAACCATGTTCCCGTGGGCGATGCCGCCGTTGCTCTGGATGACGCCTGCCGCATGGGACCGCTTTCCACGATTGCGGGGTCGTTCATCATGCACTCGCTTTCCGCTTTGGCGATCCGCAGACTGATGGATAAAGGAATCGACGCGCCGGTTTTTATGAGTTCCAATGCGCCGGGCGGGCGTGAAAAAAATGAAAAACTGATGAATCTGCAATGGGTGCGCGATGCGTTCCTGCTGCCGTAATGACTGAGGGAGATGCCGTATGCCGGAAATACTCGCTGTTGACATCGGAACCAGCCGGATCAAATGTGCGCTGTTTGATGAAAACGGACGCATGTCGCATCTGTTGAGCCGACGTCTGGACCGGGCATCCTCGCCGAACCTTCAGAATGCGGAAGTCTGGACGGAAACCGCAGCCGCCCTGCTGCGGGAGCTGACTGCTCTGCCGGACTGTCCGAAGATTGATGCGGTCGCTCTGACCGGAAACATGCACGCGCTGCTGGGGGTGGACAGCTGCGGAGTTCCGGTGGCTCCCGCGGTTCTGTGGAGCGACAATTCCGCCGCGCTGGAATCCGACATGCTGAACCGCCGTTACGGTCAGTCCCTGCTGGATAAATTCGGCAACAGCTCCATTCCGGTGTTCACCCTGCCGAAAATTCTGCGGATGAAAAAAGTGGAGCCGGAACAATACGGACGTACCTGCAAGTTTCTGCAGAGCAAGGATTTCATAGCCTTTTTCCTGACCGGGCATTTTATCACCGATCCTTCTGATGCGTCCGGCACTCTGCTGATGGAACTGGAATCCGGAAACTGGTCGGAGGAACTGCTGGACGACTTGGAGCTGGACCCGGAAAAACTGCCGGACATCCTGCCGTCCGCATCTGTCTGCGGAAAAATCACCCCGGAGGCGGCGCGGCAAACCGGACTGACTGCCGGAATTCCGGTTGTCACGGGCTGCGGCGATCTCGCCAGTGCGGCGGTCGGCGGCGGAGTCAATGATGAAACCTTGTCCCTGACGCTCGGCACTGCCGGTCAGCTGCTGGCTTCCGGTGAACCGGGGCAGGGAAAACATCTTGCCGGATCGCTGTTCGTGTTTGCTCATGCCGACCCGGAACGGGAACTGTATCTCGGTTCGGTCCCGGCGGGCGGTTTTTCCTTTGAATGGCTGGCGCGGATGCACAACCTGACGGTGGACGGTTTTTTCCGGGAAGCGGAAAAAAGTTCACCGGAACGTGACCTGCCGGTTTTTCTGCCGTATCTGCTGGGACGCGGTGCGCCGTATATGGATTATGCGGCGGACGGTGCCTGGCGGCATCTGAAAGCCTCGCATACCCTGGCGGATTTGTGCCTGGGGGCAGTTTTCGGAACGCTGTGCCCGCTGCGTCAGTGCGCCGATCTGTTCGAACAGCTGATCGGTCCGCGTCCGAACCTGATGCTTCAGGCGCTGGCGTGCCGGGAAAAAGCGGTGCGGGAAGCGGCGGGCGGCTTGTTCCGTCAGAATAAATTCCTGCCGGAAAATTCCGAAGCATCGCTGCTGGGAGCGGCGGTAACGGGCATGGTTGCCTTGAAACATTTCGGCGGATTTCCGGAAGCCGGAGCTGCGATGGTGCGCGGCACGGAATGCGGAATGCCGTCCGATTCCCGCGCACAGAATTATTATGCGGCGTTCCGGGAGCTGCTGGAACCGCAGTCTGATAAAACATTTTGATTTTTGCTGTTGAGAGGGTTTTTGCAATGAAATGGCATTGGGTTTTGTTCTGTTCCGCAATGGTGTCGACGGCTGCGGAACTTCCTGCTGAAAATACGGGAATCGCTGCACCGCTGACCGTGTCGCAGATTCTGGAAATGGATGATTATGATGATCCTGCGGTGAAGCGGCCTGGAAATCCGGAAGTGATTCCGGAGAAAAACGATTCCGGTCTGCTGGCACGTTCCGGTCTGGGGGTGTACCGGACTCTGGATCTGGTAAAAATTCCTTTGCGCCGGACGGTGTACCGGCTGCCGCAGAAACCGCATTCCTGGTTTACCACCGGACTCCGGATTCAGAGTTTCGGACGGTTGGAGCGCAACAGTTCATCCCTGTCATTTCATTTTTCTGAAGCGAAACAGCAGTTTGAACTGAAGATCATTCATGATGCAAAATCCAACCAGCTGATTTGCGTTTTTCTGGACAACGGCAAGAAGCTGAATGAAATTTTTGTACCGTACCGCACTTTGCCGGCAGACTTTCAGTTTTCTGCCGCCGCCGACGGCTCGGTTCAGCTGTATGTGAAAGGTGTGAACTCTGCCCGTCCGGAACGGATTCGTTCCAAAGCCGTATTTTTTGCCGGTTTGAACGGGAAGCCCTTTGAAACGACTCTGCATTTCCGCAATGAATACCGCCATGACCGGATAGCGGAAACGGTGATCGATAATTATATGACCGGTCTGGCTGCGGAAAACAACCGGACCGGCAGGTGAAGAATTATTTTTTGAATGCTCCGGCGGGGACCAGCTCCGTCCAGTCGTATTCTTCCAGCGCACCCCAGACTGCCGCCGCGAGCGAATCCTTCCGCGGATCAGGATTTTGCAGCATCTGAAGCCATGACGGCGGCGGATTGGTCAGGGAAACCGAAGAAAAAAGCTGCGGTTCCGCCGCATATGCATGTGCGGCGGCAATGCACATCATGCCGCCGGCTTCCAGCGGAACCGGCTTTCCGCCATTGTCCGCCATTTTTTTCAGCGAATTGCGGAGAATGGCTTCCGCCCGGATCCCGACCAGGGATTTACCTTCCGCGGCAAGAAGAGCGGCATGCTGTTCAACCATAAAACCTTCCGTCCCGTTCAGATACCACCATTGAAACTGATGATGATGCGGTTCCGGTTCCGGCGGCAGGGCGTTGAGAGGATGGATCACGGCTCGCCGGCGGACTGTTTCACGGATCTGTTCCGCCGGACGCTGATGCGGCGGAATCCGTTTTGCCGCAAGCTCTTCCGCTCTTTCCCGGATGATGTCATACAGAGAATGAAAGCCGGGTAGATCGCGGACTTGTCCGGATTCCGTGACTCTGCCGCATTCATGCGGGAGCGGCGGGATCTGTTCGACATCCGGAATGGCACGGAGCAGGTTTTCATCCAGGGCAAAAGAACCGTTTTCCTGTGCGTCGAACGGTGTTTTTTCCCCTTTGATGAAATGACGCAGCCAAGTTAACGCCGCTGTTCTGGAAGATACTGCCCAGCCGTGTTCGCCATCGCAGGAATACATGCCGAGACCGTTGGTGAATCCGAGTTTTCCGTGCAGTTTCTTCAGCACAACAAAAGTCGAACGGGTCCCTTCCATCGGAAAATAATCCTGATGTCTGGCGCCGGTCAGCATATTGACGCGGGGCTGTCCCATGGCAAGCAGAACGGCATGATTGAAACCGCGCGGCAGCTGATCGAAGAAGAACTGTTCCGCGTCATGGACTCCGCGTTCCCGGATCACTTCCCGCAGCGAGGAAACATAGCTGTTCGGGCAGGCGTTCCGGATGCGTTCGTCCAGGGCTTGCAGATATACGGACATGGTCCCCCCGCCGGAATTGCCGGCTACGGCAAGCTGCGACATATCCAGTTCCGGACGGCTTTCCATGAAATCAACGGCGCGGATTCCGTCATGGATGCGGAACCTTGCGAAATTCCAGCCGACCAGCCATGAACGTGCGCCCAGCGAAGCATGTTCCACCGCAGAGTCGCTCCAGGGGTAAGCACCGGAACATTGGAAACGTTCTCCCTGGCTGACCGGATCGGGAGCAAAGACTCCGAATCCGGCCTTGACGGCGGCAATCGCCATGGCGGAATATTGCGGAAAGGTTTTTCCGAAATCGGAATGACCATGCACAATGAGCAGAGCCGGATACGGTTTTTTGAATTGCGCGGAGTCCGGCAGGTACAGCAGTCCGGTTACATAAACGCCGGGTGCGGACTGGAACAGAATTTTTTCAACGGTATATCCCTCATATCCGGAAATGCCTTTCGATTCCGCATACAGGGGTGTTTTTTCCTGCGGAAGACCGCCGATGAGTTCCAGGAATTCCTGTTTCCAGTATTTCTGTTTTGCGGCAAGTTCCGCCGGGCTGGCGATTGCAGAAACGACCTGATCGCCGGCAATATCATACTGCGCGGCAATCCGGACCAGTTCCGGAGTCGATTCGTTCATGATTCATCCTTTCACATTTATATATTGTAGCTGTAACGGGAAATGATTTCATCCTGCCATTTTTCCGGCAGCAGAACGAACCTTGCGGAAAAACCGAAGATGCGGACAAAAAGATCCCGGTGTTTTTCCGGTTCTTTCCGGGCAAGCCGGAGTTCGTCCGCCGAGACGCAGTTCAGCTGCATCTGCATACATTTTGCCGCGACAAACGAGCGTTCCAGCGCGGACAGTATTTCATCATTCAGTCCGCCGAGCGGGAGAGAGACATCCAGGCTGGCATTTGCCGGAGCCATGGTCAGATCCAGACCTCCCACGCTGGAAAGGACACTGGTCAACGCCATGCCCCGGTGTGTCCGGGACGGCGTGATGCCGTTTGCAATGACATCTCCGCGCCGGCGTCCGTCCGGAGTTGCCTTCACTTTATCCGCCCAGGAAAGATATTCCCATGCCATGTAGAATGCCAGCTGAAACGGACCTCCCCGTTCGTTTTCCAAATCACGGGTATGATGGTAAATGTCGTAATACAAACGTCTTGCCAGTGTCATGCTTTCCGACTGGCTGTCGCCGAAGAAAAAACGGCAGGAGAGTGCGCGATGCCGCAGTTCATCCGCCCCGTTCCAGTCCCTGCGGACGGCGTCGAGAAGTTCGGCAAACGGACAGATTTTCCGGTCAAAGCAAAGTTCTTTGATGACCAGCAGAGAGTCGACGGTGTTGGCGAATCCGCCCAGCGGCAGCGCATGAGGATTGTAACGTCCGCCGCCTGCCGTATAATCTTTGTGTTCACGGATGCAGTCGAACATGGAGGCTGAATAGGCCGGGGAAGGGTTGACTTGCGGCCAGAGGCTGCCGAGTTTCCGTATGGAACCGCACATCCGGCGGATTTCACGGAGCACGTTCTTCAGATAAGTTTCATAGATTTCGTCAAAAGACCGGCAGGAATCCAGCTTCGCGCAGACCGCCCCCGTTTTCTGTTCCGTGTCCGGATCCTCATGAATGGACATGTCCAGAATTTTGAGCAGGTTGAAGTAACAGTTTGCTCCTGCGGAGTGTTCATATCCTTCCACGATGATTTCCCAGCATGCGCCGATGGTGTAGTGGGAGGCATCGGCAAACGTTTTCCCCGCGGCGATCTGTGCGGGAATGACCGCTTCATCGTTCTGAAGCGCAATGACATTGCGGCCGGACAGCCAGTTCCGGTTGAGTTCCGAAAGAAAACGCTGCGGCGTGTTCCGGGTGATTCTTGCCTGGATTTTGGGGAACAGCAGGTTGAGTTCGCGATGAATGCGCAGGAACATCATCGTAACTTCATTGCAGACCGTGTTTCCTGATTCATCGTATCCGCCGAGACTCAGAGCCGTGCCGTTTTCCTGGGAATTGTACGCCTGATCCCAGCTGCCGTATTTGTCGTACCGGCAATCCGTGAAACAGAGGAAACGGGCAATGAGATCGCCGGCTTCCGCCGGAGTGATTCTGCCTTCCCGGAGATCCTGTTCATAAAGCGGTCCGAGAACATAGTCGGGGCGGCCGCAGGCGGAAAGCCCGTTTCCTTCCAGCGAACCGACAACTTCATACAGGAACTGGATGACGGCAAGTCCTTCGTAAAATGTTGCGGCGGGTTTCCACGGGACGTTCCGTGCCGCGGATTCAATCATGGAAAGAAATATCCGTTCCTGTTCATTCTCCGCATTCATGAGACGCCGGTGTGCTTCTTCCGCAAAGCGTTCCGCGATGCGCTTCATGGCTTTTGCGCCGCGGATGGCGCATTGCAGAAAAATACGCTCTTCCTCCGTATGGCAACGGGTCAGCTCCGCCTGCGCCATATCCGCAAAGTATTTCAGCCCGTATTGAATGATGTTGGTGGAATTGGTGGAATGGTGATGCGAATCCCAGAAATTGAAACAGAGATGAATTCCCGCAGCTCCGCATGCCTGATACTGCCGGCATTCTTCCGGCGCGGTGTTTTCGACCAGCTGATTGTTGCGGCAGGTCATCCATGAACCGGGCAATCCCCAGTCGGGAGTTCCGCGGTGTTCCGCAAAACGCAGTCCGGTTTCAAAGAAGAACGGAGAATTTTTGAAAAGAACCGGCGTGAAGTTTTCCGCTATGACTTCATATTGCATCGTTTTGCGTTCCTGCGGAGTCCATTCCGGATGTTCCGCGGATTCCCGGTCCATGATCTCCCACAGAGGGCTGACGCCGTTATTCCAAAGCCGGAGATAACGCTGCGCATACCACTGCGTGTATTCATTCTGCAATTCTGAAATTTCCGTCATTTCTGCTGCTCCATTTGCTTTTTCCGTGTTTCATGATATATTAATTTAATGCAGGATATGCCGGTTTTACATGGATTAAACTGAAAAAAGGATATACTTTTATGATAGATTCCAGAAGACGTACAGACATAGAGCAGCGTATCGGACTGTTTGCCCTGGACGTGGACTATGTCGATTGTCTGGCGCACGAAATTCATCAGACCTTGCGCTATCCCCGGAATATTCTATCTTTTTCCCTGGAGTGCGGGGAAGGTGATTCCTATGGGGATGCGGAACGCGGACTGACTCTGCCGTTTCAGCCCGGTTTTTTTTATTTTCTGCCGAAGGGGAACCTGATCCGGTTCGAGCGGAGCATGAAAACCCGGACGCTGACTTGTCATTTCGAGTTGACGTACCGTCCCGGATGCGATGTGTTCACGAAGGAAATTCCCTGCATGATGAAATATGATCCAGCCGGAATCCGCCGGATCCGCCGGTTGTTTGCGGACAAGGATTCCGCGGCGGCGGCTTTCTGCCTGAAAACGGAAATCATGCAGATCTGTTCGGAGTTCCTGCCGGATTTGAGCGCGGAACAGATGTGCGGACAGGAAAAATTCACGGGCGTTCTGGAATATCTGCGGAAAAATGTATCTGCCGGGATCGGGGTTGCGGAGCTTGCCGAATTCTGCAATATGCGCCAGGATGTTTTTTCGCGCAGTTTCAAGAAGAACTTCGGTGTGCCGCCGCACCAGGTGATCTGTCAGGAACTGGGACGCCGGGTCGTGGAATACCTGTCGCTGGATTTTTCCTTGAAGGAAATTGCGGATGCCCTTCATTTCAGTTCTGAGTTTTATCTGTCGCGTTTTTTCCGGAAACAGTATGGCATTCCTCCGTCGGTATGGCGGGAGAATCTGATCCGTTGAAAAGGGGGTTTTTGTACAATGCAGGAAGAAAACACAGTTGTTTTTGACATCGAAAAATTTGCCGTTCATGACGGACCGGGCATCCGGACCGTCGTTTTCATGAAGGGCTGTCCGCTTCATTGCCTGTGGTGCCATAACCCGGAATCACAGTCATTTCAGCCGGAAATTTTCTTCATGCCGGAAAAATGCACCGCCTGCGGCAGATGCGCTGTCCCGTGTCCGCGGCATTGTCATGTGTTCCGGGATGGGGTCCATTCTTTTGAACGGACGCATTGCATCAAATGCGGAAAATGCGCGGAGGCATGTCTGACGGGCGCGCTGGAAAACACGGGAAGGCTCATGAGTGTTTCCGAAGTGATGCGGCAGGTTCTCGCGGATCGTCTTTTTTATGAAAATTCCGGCGGCGGAGTTACCCTTTCCGGCGGAGAGCCGCTGGCTCATTTTGCGTTTTCCCTGGCTCTTCTCAAGAGAGCCAAATCGGAAGGGATTCATACGGCAGTGGAAACATGCGGCTATGCTTCAAAGGAAAAAGTTTCCGCTCTGCTGCCGTATGTTGATCTCTGGCTGTGGGATGTGAAAGCAGCTCCGGATTCCCATCTGCGTCTGACCGGAGTTTCTGCCGGACCCGTTCTGGAAAACCTGTATTGCATTGATGCCGCGGGCGCCGCAATTGTTCTTCGCTGTCCGCTTGTTCCCGGAATCAATGACCGGGATGAGGATCTGCTCCATATTGCGGAATTGGCGGAATCGCTTCATCATGTCCGGCGGATCGATTTGGAGCCGTATCATCCGCTGGGGGAAAGCAAGAGCAGACATCTGGGGCGTTCCGAAGTTTTTCACGCAGACTTTGTCCCTGCGGAAAAAATAAAGGAATATGCCCGGATTATCGGGACGCACACGTCCGTAAAAATTCATCATCCGTGAAACCGGGAATAATAATTACGATTGGGGCATGATACAGAGCAGCGGCACGGACTGAAATTTTAAAATGAAAAAACGGCGCTGTCCGCTTTGAACAGTGCCGTTTTTTCCGGTCTTGAATCAGGCGTTCACGCCTGCATTTCTGCGGCATTCCGCCAGCAGTTTTTCAAAACGGCGGCCGTAGTCAATATAGGTCTGATATTTTTTCTGCGCCAGAAGTTCCTTGTCGCCGGAATCTTCGTTGTCGTGGAAAACCACCGCCACATGCGGTTCCATGGAGAAACCGCCGTCGTAACCGCGTTTGAGCAGATCGGTTACAATCCAGGGGATGTCGCCACTGCCTTCGCCGGCATACGTGAACACCGTTTTCACTTTGCCGTCCGGCTGGATGGTCGAGACGGAATCCTTGATGTGGACGTAGCAGATGAATTCGCGGACATTTTCGTAAAACTCTCTGGAACTCTGGAGCGGGTACGGCGGATTGCCGATGCGCCGGAAGGTGAAAGTCGGATTGCCGGTGTCGAAAATCAGTTTGAAGTTCGGACTTTTGACATGGTCGAGCAGACGCAGCGTGTGGACGTAAGACTGTCCGCCGTAGTTCATGCAGTTTTCATGACCGTAGATGATGCCGTTGTCTTCACAGATTTTGACCAGTTCGCCGACTTTCCGGAAGATGATAGCTTCGAGTTCCGGGCTGTCGAACTGTTCATCTTCGGCATTTTTGAAGCTCATGCCGCGGAGCATTCTGATGCCGAGCCGCTGCATCCGCGGGATGGCGCGGAGCAGTTCCTGTTTTGTGGCTTCGAAATCTTCATCCGAGCGGGCTTGTTTGCTCCAGTTGGCGACGCCGCTGCCGTAACAGTTGATCCGGACGCCGCTGTCCTGAAGCAGCGAACAGACCTGTTCAAACTGTTCGTCGGAAATATTTGCCATGAATTCGTCTCCGATCAGACGTGCTTCGATGAATTTCCAGCCCAGTTCCTTGGTTGCTTTGATCTGCAAAGCGAAATCGTGGGAGGCTTCATCTGCAAAACCGGTAAGAAACATAGGTGAACTCCTTTATTTTCTGTTGAGAATAATTACAGTTTAATCCATTTCCCGGTGCGTTCGGATTCATAACAGGCATGAACCGCGCGGGCAGTTCCGGCGGCTTCTTCTCCAGTTACATAAGGAGCGCGGCCATTGCGGACGGCATCAATGAAATCCGCCAGCTGGGCGGGATGTCCGGAGCCGTAATAGTTTTTGCCTGCTTGAAGTTTATAGGCTTCCGCACTGTCCTTGAATGCCTGCATGAAGGATTTGTCGGTGTCGGGATCGGTGAATTTGCCGAATACCGGCTGAAATTCGGTGTATTCCAGATAGCCGTCGGTTCCCGCGAAAGTGTAGCCGCTGCGCCAGGGGGCGGGTTTGCAGCCGGATGTGGCGCAGAAAGTTACATGGGCGCCGCTCCTGAAATTGAGAATGACATTGACGGTGTCTTCGGTTTCGATGGTTTCCCGGTGGACCATATTCGACCAGGAAGCGCAGAGAGAATCAATTTCGCCGAGGAAGAACCGGAGCAGATCGAAATGGTGGATGGTCTGGTTGATCAGAACACTGCCGCCTTCCTGCGCCCAGGTTCCGCGCCACGGATCGCTGTTGTAGTATTCATCGGTCCGCAGACACGCCACATGGAGAGAAGCGGTCAGCATGGTTCCGAATTTGCCGTCCTGAATCATGCTGCGGAGCAGACGGTTGGACGGTTCGAAGCGGTGCTGGAACACTCCGGCGAAGACCAGTTCCGGATGCCGTCTGTGGGCGGCGAGCGCGATTTCCAGCTGGGCATCGGTGGCGGTCAGACATTTTTCGCAGATGACGTGTTTGCCGTGATCGAGGGCATCGGCGACGATCTGCGCATGGCTGGCATGGTCGGTGCAGACACTGACACAGTCGATTTCGGGGTCGCGGAGCAGTTCGAGATAGTCGGTGCAGGTGCAGGGGACATCATACTTTTTCGCCATGGCATCCGCTTTGCCGGGGATGATGTCGCAGAGGGTTTTGACGGTTACACCGGGGATTTTGCGATAACTTTCCAGGTGAACCGGAGCGATTACCCCGTTGCCGATGATTCCGCATTTTATTTCTTTCATGACTGTTCCTTTCCGAAAAAGTAAAAAGTTCTGATAGCTGTTCTTTCAGTAACTTATCTCATGTTCCGGAGTTCTGCAATACTTTTTATCCGTTTTTCCATGGGAAAACTTGTCTTCTTTTCCTGTTTTTTGTTTTTTCGGCTTGATATTCTGCCGAAAGAACGGTAAACTATGGTCTGCAAGGAGAACAGAGACATGAACAAATCGCAGATGCTTCAGGATATGATACTGAATGAAGTCAGGGCGGGACGGTACAAACCGGGGGAACCGATTCCTTCGCGCAATCAGCTCTGCCGGAAATACCACTGTTCGCGCAACACGGTGGAACGCGCGATAACCGCCTTGAAACAGAAGGGCTGTCTGGTTTCCAACCAGGGCGGAGCCACGCGGGTTGCGGTTCAGCCGGATGACCCGGTGCCGGGCGTGCCGCCGAAGCTGTTTGTGGTGTCCGGAGGAATGGCACATGAGTATTCCGACCGTTCGATCCGGGAATTGTTTTTTCCGGACCTGGAATCCCGTATTGATGTCCGGGTGATCCGGGAAAGCGACCTGCTGCGTTATATTGACATCGTGGCGCATCCGGGAGCGGCGGTGATCTGGGTCATGCCGGAAATCGCTTCACTGTGGGCAATGCGGCATCTGGAATATTCCGGAGTGCCGCAGCTGCTGATCAACCGGAATTATCCGAACTGCAATTTTGCCGCCACGGATACGGCGGCGAGCATCCGGGAAGGCATGGGCTGGCTTCGGGAGATTGCGGGAACGGATTGCGCGATGGTTTCCGGCTGTGCGGATCTTTCCATGCCGTATCTGGCGGACCGGCTGATTGCTTTTTATGAATCTGCCGCCGCATTGTCCATTCCGCTGAGCCCGGACCGTCTGCATGTGTTTCCGGTTCGCGACTTGCCTGCCCAGGTTTCGGAAACGGGACGGAGTCTGTTTGCTTCCGGCAAACCGCCCCGCGGCATAGTCGTGCTGGATGCCCGCCTGACCGTTCCGCTGGTAACTGTCGGGCACATGTATGGAATGACGCCTGGCAGGGATTATTTTCTGCTGACGTTTGATTATCAGCCGGCGCTGGTCAAATACAATGGAATCGGGATGCTGCGTCAGCAGTACGGCAAACTGTATCTGGAAGCCCAGCGCTGGCTGAGGGAAGGGTATGCCTCCCGCGGCGAGCCTTTCCGTTCCGCAATTCCCGCGGAGCTGGTCTTCGGGGCAGGTTCCGCCGCAGAAACAGCCGCAGCTGCATATCAAAATCCGGCTTGTCCCTGTTGACAATGCCTGTCCTTATGCTATATTATGCCAGAATAAAAACAACAGAACAATGGAGAGTTGAAAATGAATGACGAACAGTACCGCGGCAAAGCGGTTGTATTTCTTGCGGATGGCATGGCGGATGAACCGGTTGCCGAGCTGGGAGGAAAAACCCCGCTGGAAGCCGCGGAAACCCCGTGGATGGATAAGATAGCGGCGCGCGGCGCATCCGGAACGTTTCTGACTCTGCCGGATGGTTTCCCCACTTCCTCCGACGCCGCCAACATGTCGGTAATGGGCTATTCTCTGGCGCAGTACTACCCCGGACGCGGACCGATCGAGGCGGTCGCACAGGGTATTAAGCTTGGTCCGGACGATATTGCCTGGCGCTGCAATCTGGTCAATGTGAAGGACGGCATTCTCAAAGATTATTCTTCCGGACACATTTCCAACGATGTTTCCGTGCCGCTGATGAAGGCATTGCAGGAACGCTTCGGCAGTGAAAAAGTTACGTTTCATCCGGGCGTGAGCTACCGCAATCTGCTGGTCCTTCACGGCAAAGAGTTCAGTGCGAACATTGATTACTTCAAGCCGGATTCCTCGCAGGATGAAGCGGTTGCGGATCTGCGTCTGAAAGCGAAGGACAATTCTCCGGAAGCCGCGCATACGGTGGAATTTCTGACCCGTCTCATGGAAGAAAGCTATGCCTTCCTTTCGGCGCATCCGCTGAATAAAGACCGTGAAGTTCCCGCCAACATGATCTGGCCGTGGAGTCCGGGCAAACAGCCGCATTTCATGTCTTTCTCCGAAAAGTATGAAGGGAAAACCGGTGCGGTGATCAGCGCCGTGGATGTGATTTTCGGAATTGCCCGCTGTGCCGGCATGGACGTGGTGCATGTGCCCGGAGCAACCGGATTCATTGACACCAACTACGAAGGCAAAGCACAGGCTGCGCTGGACGCTCTGAAGAATCATGACATGGTCTATGTTCATCTGGAAGCCATCGACGAATGCTCGCATCTGGGCGACCTCAAGCTCAAAATGCAGGCAATCACTGAGTTCGAGAACCGGATTGTCGCGCCCGTGATGAAAGCTCTGGAAGGCAAAGGCGTTACCTTCGCCATTCTGCCGGATCACCCGGTTCCCCTGCATCTGCGCAAACATACCAGAACTCCGGTTCCGGTTGCCATCTGCGGCGAACATATCACGCCGGATTCGGTCATGTCCTATTCCGAAGCACAGGCTCCCAAAGGTTCGCTCGGATTCATGAACGGGGAACAGTTCATGCGCAAAGTGCTGAATCTGGAGAAAAAATAATCTTTCCCGCGCATCGTATTCAGCACTATCGGAAATACGGAACAGATTGAATGGAAAGGTCTGGTTTTTATGAAAATACTGGTGATCGAAGACGACCGCAAGACTGCGGACTTTCTGCTGAAGGCATTGAAGGAAGCCGGCTATACCACGCTGTACGCAAAAGACGGGCAGGCGGGGCTGTCCATGGCAAAAACCGAGTCTTTCGATTTGGGGATTGTGGACATCATGCTGCCGGTGATCGACGGCTTTTCCGTGATTGAAGGAATCCGCCGGGCGAAAATCACGGTTCCGCTGATTATCCTGAGCGCGCGCACTTCGCTGGATGACAAGGTGCGCGGTCTTCATGCCGGCGGCGACCTGTATCTGCCCAAACCGTTTTCCGTAACCGAACTGCTTGCCAACATTCAGGCGCAGCTGCGGCGTTTTTCCATGAGTGCGGAACCGACCACTCTTTCCGTGGCGGATCTCAATATAGATCTGCTGACCCGGAAAGTGGTGCGCGCCGGTCAGCGCATCGACCTTCCTCCGCGGGAATATGACCTGCTGGAATACCTCATGCGCAATGCCGGCCGCGTAGTTACCAAGACCATGATCATGGAGCATGTCTGGGAATACAATTTTGACCCGCAGACCAACATAGTGGAAACCCGGATGTACAAGCTCCGGGAAAAAATCGACAAACCGTTTGACCGGGAACTGATCCATACGGTGCGCGGAGTCGGTTATGTCCTGGAATGACATCCGCATAAAACAGCCTCTGCGCTTTTCTCTGAAAGTGCGGCTGGCTCTATGGTTTGCTCTGCTCTTTTTCTTTTCCGGCGCAGTGGTGTTTCTGCTGACCGGATACCTGCTGATGTCCGCTGTCAATGCCAATGCGGATGCCGATTTGCGCCAGATCGCTGTCCGCGCCATCGGCATCTACGCCATGGGTGCGCGTTACGACCAGCTCAATGAACTGCTTTCCGGAAAAGAGTATCCGGAACCGGACCGCATGATTCTGGAACACCGGTATCCCGGCGCGGAGATTCTGTTTGTGTACCGGACTCCCCGGCTGGAATACCCTTTCAGTGAACCCGGATCACAGGATTATTACACGGCATGTGTTCATTACCGCGGCGGATTCTATGAATTCCGGGTACAGGACGGCAATTCGGTTTATTCCCGTAAATTCAGCCCGCTGAACAATCTGTCGCGTCTGAAAAATTTTCTTGCCCGGACCATTCAGGCGCGCGGACAGGACAACCTGACCGCAGTCATTCTGAATCAGGACGGTTCGGATTATCTGGCATTGCGTCCGCCGAAACAGAGCAAACAGCTGGAAGCCGTGCTGCGGATGGTGCGTTCCTCTCCTGTCGAAATCGGGGATTTCCGTTATCTGCGTTTCCCCGTTCCGGACGGGCGGACGCTGATTCTGGGACGGAATGTCCAGCCCCGCGATGCTCTGCGGAATCATTACATTCTGCTGTTTTTCAGTATGCTGACGGAAGTTACACTGATCGGAATCTGCGCCGCCTGGCTGATCGCCCGCCGGTTTATCCGCGGCATTAAGCAGACTACCCTTGCCATGAATCATATTTCTTCCGGGGATTACAGCTACCGCATTGCCGATTTGCCGGACAACGACCGCGAAATCCGGGAACTGATGGAAACGTTCAATGCCATGAATGAGCGGACGGAAAATCTGCTCAAGGAAATCAAGATGATGTCCGACAATGTGGCGCACGATCTGCGGACACCGTTGACCCGGATTGCCGGAACTGTGGAACTGCTGCTGCGGGACAGAACACTGGCGGAACCGGTGCGGAGTGTCTGCGTATCCGTCGCCGAGGAAACTTCCCGCTTGAAGAATCTGGTCAATACCATCATGGATATTTCCCACACCAATTCCCGTCCGGACGAAATCTGCAAAGAGGAAATTGATCTGGCGGAACAGCTGCGGGATTTCTGCGAATTCATGCAGCCGGCGTTTGAAGACAAAGGATTGTCATTCCAGCTGGATTTGCCGGAACATCCGCTGATGGTGCAGGCGGACAAAAACAAATTGCAGCGTGTGTTTTCGAACCTGCTGGAAAATGCCTTGAAATTCACCGCGCAGGGTTCGGTGAGAGTCGCGGCGGAGGAGCAGGAGAACGAAATCCGTTTTCTGGTGCAGGATACCGGCTGCGGAATTTCAGAGAATGACTGTCAGCATGTGTTTGAGCGTTTCTTCCGGAGTGACGCCAGCCGTCATCTGCAGGGAAACGGTCTGGGGCTGGCATTGGTCCAGGCGATTGTCCGGGCGCACGGCTGGCAGATTCAGCTGAAATCCGTTCCCGGAAAAGGTTCGATATTTACGATTGTCATTCCAAAGAATCCCGCGTGATTTCAAGCATGGGATTCTGATCGCAATGAACGAAAAATGCTGAAAACGGGTTCGGAACATAAGATTTAAGATTTGCCGGAACCCGTTTTTTTCAGCGGTTCAGATTGCGCCCGCCTGTCCGGCAATCCTTGCCGCCAGACGGTTTCCTTCGGTCAGAGCCTGTTTGAGCGACGCGCCGTTCAGCCAGTGATAAAGGAATGCTGCGCTGAACGAATCGCCCGCGCCGACCGTGCTTACCACTTTCACCGGAAATGCCGGCGAATGGATTTTCCCTTCCTCCGCATAAAGATCGCAGCCGTCCGGTCCCAGAGTCAGCAGAACCAGAGTCAGCCCGAAGTGCCGGCGGAATGCTTCCGGATCATCCGGGAGATTGAACATTGCGGCGAGAACCGGGAACTCATCTTCATTCAGTTTCACAATGTCTGCCGCCCGGAGTGATTCTTCAATGATTTCAGCGGAATAAAAATTCTGACGCAGGTTCACATCATAGAAGAACAGACAGTTCAGTTTTTCGCGGAGTTGGCGCAGGGAATTGCGTGATTCCGGCGAACGCTGTGCCAGTGTGCCGAAACAGAACAGATCAATATCCGGATCAATATCAGCGGCTGGAATGTGATCATATGCCGTGTCCGCCGCGAAATCATAGGATGCAATCTTGTTCTCATCCAGCGTGGCGACGACTGTACCCGTCGGATAGTTTTCGAGCTGGGCAATGGCGCCGGTGTCCAGTCCGATGTCCCGGATCTGGCGGAGAGCCATTCCGCCGAGTTCATCGCTGCCGACAGCGGAGATCAGCGCCGTCTGTGCGCCTTGTTTGCACAGATGCGCCGCCAGATTCAGCGGAGCGCCGCCCAGATACGGTTTTCCGTCGATGATATCGAACAACACTTCCCCGAAGGAAACTACCTTCAGCGGATCATGAAATTTTTTGTCAGAGAGGTTTGTCATGGTTGAATTCCTTCCGGTTGAGAGGGTATTATACAATATTTCAGAGTGAAAAGCAAGTTCCGGACAGGGGAAAAAGCAGAAAAACGGGACAAAAAAGGACTTGCCGTAAAGCAAGTCCTGGAATATTTGGTCGCGGGGGCTGGAATCGAACCAACTACCCCCAGGTTATGAGCCTGATGAGCTACCAATGCTCTACCCCGCTATTTGGATGATTCTGTAATATATTATTGTTTTGGGAAAATGCAAGCGGAAATCAGAAAAAAATCAGAATATTTGTTTCCGCAGCTGCGGACTTTTGGCAGTCGCATCTGCGGAATAATGAATTCTGAAAAACAGCAGTTCCCGTTTTGAGCAGGCTTGACGGGCGTTTTTTATGCTGCCGTGTTTTCTCAGAAAAAATATTCTGAATTGTTGAAAATCGGATTGAAAAGTTTTTTGACTCCTGATATATTGTTCCTGTCGTCCAGCAGAAGCCTCTGCTTAACTCAAAGGAACAACAATTTATGAATACAGTTACTTACCATGATGGGATTCCAATTCAAATAGGAGATCGCGTACAAATACGCAGGTTCATTTTCTGGAAATCAATGGCAACTGTTGTTTATGTGCCGGGAATATCGCCGAAACGCAGAGATATGGAAGATGAATCCGCCGGACCGGAAAACTGCCGACGGAGAATTTGCATAAAATATGATAACAGCCAGTTCTCCGCAATGGATGTTGACTCCGATGGCAAAATCATGGATAAGAAACTGACATTCGTTTCAAGAGGAGATTCACGGGATGGGATTACCCCTGACAACATCATCTCTGAGTCGGATAAATATGGGCGTGAGGATGATGCACTGTTTCCGCCCAAAACAGGAATCCGCCTACTTAAAAACCCGGAGCGCAGTCTGAATAAACTCAGCGGCAATCCAAATCTGCCGGATGGTGTTGAATGGCCCAAAAATCCTCAGGGAAAGGAATTGGATCTGCTGGCTCAATTCTGTTGTGAGAATTTGCCGCCCGGGCTGGGGCTTCCTGATCATGGGATGCTTTACTTCTTTTATGATATTGAAGAAATGCCATGGGGACTTTACCCGTCGGATCGGAAACTTTGGAAAATTATTTATACCGAACTTACGCCATCTCAGACTCCGCGGATGCGGACGGATAAACCAAGCAAAGATTTTCAGGAAGTTTTCATCAAGTTTCAAGTTTTTGAATCAGCCCTTTCCGATGCGTACCGCGTGGGAGAGGAGACGGATCGTCACCAGTTGCTTGGACACCCTTTGTGGATTCAAACTCAGGCATGTGAGATAGATAAAGAGCAGATTCTTCTGCTGCAGTTAGATTCCGATGATCATGAAGACGGACCCGGTTGGATGTGGGGGGATGCAGGACGCATTTATTTTACCATCAAACCAGAGGATCTTGCCGCCTGCCGTTTTGATAATGCAGAAATGACATTGGAATGTTATTGATTCCGTTTTTTGCTCTGCGAAGGACAGAAAATACCGAGAAAAAAACCGCCGGAAATATAGACGGAAAAAATGGAGAAGATGCAAAATGAATCTGCAAGGTGCGTAATGGCAGTTTTTGATTGGATGAGGTATGCTGACTGGCTGAATTGCGGACAACCCACGGCTCCTGTGTTTTGGTATGCCGGAATATTTATTTTTTCGATGCTGATGATTTGCGCTTATACTGCATATCTGCAAATTTTGTGCTTACGTTTTGTCGCAAAATATCCGGTGATCACGGCGGCTTCCATGCGGGATTTGCGACATACGCTTAATGGCGGCAGGGGCTTTTACATAATGTCCATATTTTTTGTGGCTCTGCCGATATTTACAGGAACAATGCTGGTTGTTGCTTACGGTATTTATACATCCGCAGTTCTTTGGATTCCGGTCTTGATGTGGATCGTCACGATCGGGGGATTCTTCCGTTTTGGTTTGGTTCAGATGAAGACGTTGTGCGCTTTGCCGTGTGCCGGACTCGAAGTTTACAAATTTTCCAGAAAACTGTTTCGTTCTGGCGGAATGATTTTTCATTTTCCAAGTTTCAGTGACGATTCTGTATTGATTGATCCCAAGCGGCAGAGTTCTGAATATAGTCAAATAGGGAAATGGCGTTTTCATAGAATTGTAACGTTGGAATATTTTGCTCTTTTTATACATTCTGTTGTTGTTCTGCTGGGAATTGTAATGGTATATGATATTTCGTGTTCATCCGGCAGTTCCGGACAGCGTCATTATTTCTATCAGGATGGAACATTGCGGCGCGATACATACTCTGAAATTTTTCCTGCTGGAAATTACGGCTATTCCAATGTGGTGTTTATGCCGGACGGTCGAATCAAGTCTGTATCCAAACATCATGGTGTTTTTTTGGAATGTGCTGTTTGTGAAGATAGAAAATACCGGGTTGTGGAAGTGAAAATTATCGGAAATCGGCACAGGTATTATTCTCGGAAAGATGGCGCTCTGCTGTTGCATATGGATGCAAACGGGAACAGAATATATCAAAATCCTCGTTTGAAAGCGGAATATCCCTGGATGACAGAATAATTGGAAAGAATCTTTCGCGAATATTGCTGAACAGGAAAATCTGGCGAAACAGTCTTCCCGGTTACAAAAAAAATATTTTCTGTTTTTACCGCTTGCGAATTGCGAAAACAGCGTTATATTGTTAAATTATGATTAATGAAACAAGCGGCGGCCGGAAGGTTTCCGCATGATCAACAAGGTTCGGAAAAAAAATGAAATATGCTGTATTGAGTGATGTGCATGGCAATTGGGAAGCATTGACCGTTGTTCTGGCGAAATGCCAGGAAATCGGGGTGGATGAATATATTTCTCTGGGCGACATTGTGGGGTACAATGCCAATCCGAAAGAGTGTCTGGATACCATGCGGAATCTGAAACTGGTCTGCACTGTGAAGGGCAATCATGATGAATATGCCGCCAGCGGAGACGACACGATGGAAGGTTTCAATCCGCACGCCCGCGCGGCGGTGATCTGGACCAAATCCCAGCTGACGCCGGAAGACCGTGCCTGGCTGGCGGCTCTGCCGATGCGTCAGACCATCAAGGGAACTCTGGTTACGGCAGTTCATGCCACATTGGACAGTCCGGACAGCTGGGGTTATATTTTTGATGTGCATCATGCGGCGGACAATTTTGCGTATCAGTTTACGCCGCTGTGTTTCATCGGGCATTCGCACGTGCCGGTGGCGTTCTGCAAAAAACCGATTTCCCTGTATTCCGAACGGATGATCACCGATATTGAAAGCTGGGAAGCGCGGAATGTGCCGCCGTCCCAGTTCGGGCGTTCCGACTCCATTACGATTTCGCTGGAACCGGGACATAAATATCTGCTGAATGTGGGCAGTGTCGGACAGCCCCGCAATCATGATCCGCGTGCTTCATTTGCCGTTTATGATTCGGATCTGCGCACGGTAACCCGGTACCGGGTTCCGTATGACATCCGGACGGCACAGGAGAAAATTCTGGCGGCGGGTCTGCCGGAACGCCTTGCCACGCGGCTGGAACAAGGAACTTGATGTACTGCTGAAAAGCAGTGCAGGACGGATTATATATGCGGATTCTGATTATCAAGCCGAGCAGTATGGGGGATGTGCTTCACGCATTCCCCGCGGTTCATGCGCTGATGAAACAGACGCCTGCACCGGAAATCGACTGGGTGATTCATCCGGCATTTTCTGAACTGCTGGATTATCTGCCGGGTGTGCGGCGGAAGATTTTTTTCCGTCGGAAAGAACTGGGGCGTTTTTCAACTTTTTTTCCGGCATTCCGGGAACTGTTCCGGGAACTGCGCCGGGAACGCTATGACGCCGTCGTTGATTTGCAGGGTCTTATGCGCAGTGCGCTGATCGGGCGTCTTGCCCGGTGCGGCAAAGTGTACGGACCGGCTTCCGCACGGGAGCTGCCGGCGCGACTCTGCTATTCCAGACAGCTGAAAGTTCCGCCGCAGATTCATCATGCCGTGGAAAAAAACTGTGCGATGATGGAAGATTTCAGCGGACTGACCGGGATCAGCCCGGAATACCGTCTGCCGATGGTGGAGAAATACCGCGTCCGTGCGGAAAAACTGCTGTCCGCGCACGGTATATCACCGGAAATGAAACTGATTGCCATTGCGCCGGGAGCGAGATGGAAAACCAAGGAATGGCCGCCGGAATTTTTTGCGGATGTGCTGAAACGGACGGCGGAAAAACTGCCGCAGGTTCATTTTATTCTGCTGGGAAGCAAGGCGGAAAAAACGCTTTGCAGCAGAATTCAGTCGGCGGCTCCGGAGTTTCCGTCCGTTGATTTGAGCGGGGAGACGACGCCGGGCGAATTGGTGGAACTGATCCGCCGTTCGGAAGTGCTGCTCTGCAATGACAGCGGACCGATGCACATCGCGGCGGCAGCGGGGACTCCGGTTTCGGCTTTGTTCGGTCCGACGGATCCGGAACTGACCGGACCGTATGCCCGGAACAGCCGGGTGCTGCGTCCGGAACTGGATTGTGTATGCTGTTTCCGCAAACAGTGCGAAACGGAAGAGTGTCATGAAAGGATCGCTCCGCGGAAAATGGCGGAGACAGTTTTTGAATTATTGAAACAAGGAGCCGGAAAATGAAGAAGTGTCATGTTTTTCTGGGATTGTGTCTGCTTGGACTGATGTTTTTCCTGCCGTTCCGGGCAGAAGCGCAGATTGCGCTGCGGGTGGAAACTTCCCAGATGCATTATCTGCAATACGAACCGGTGTATATCCGGATTACGATGCGCAACGTGAGCGGTCATCCGCTGGCTTTCGGGGAAAATGAAGGATTGCGGGGCAGTCTGCGGTTTGAAATTCAGGCGACCGGTACTGGACGGTATGCGCCGCTGCTGACGAAGGAAACACCTCCCGTGAAAGGCGTCATTCTGCAGCCGGGAACCACCCGCACTTTCACGTTCAATGTTTCGCGTTATTACGATGTGCGCCGGATTGGACCGTATACCTTGAAGGCGGTGATTTCGCATCCACAGCTGAAAGCGGCGTATGAATCCAATATCGCACAGTTTTCCGTAGTGACGGGGACGGACATCTGGCAGACCGCAGTCGGTGTGCCGCAGTATCTCACCAAGGATTCCGGTTCCGGCATTGCCACCCGGCGTTACCGGATTGTCTCTTACAATACGGGAAAACATTTTCTGTATGTGCTGTTCATTGAAGACAAGGACCGGGTGTATCTGGTGAAGCGTCTGGGGTTGGATTTGGGCGTGAATCTGCGGCCGCGCTGTGCAGTGGATGATCTGAGCCGTCTGAACCTGCTGGTTGCCGCCAGTCCGAAAGTTTTTGCCTATTACCAGTATGACGTTACGGGACGTCTGGAGAAAAAAGAAATCCGCATCAAATCCGATTCTTCGCCGCGTCTGATTGTAAATAAGGACGTCGGCACCGTGGTTTTGAGCGGAGGTCGCCGCGCCCGCCGTGATCTGGATTACGAGGAAATCAAAGATTTGCCGTTTGTTTCCAATGCTCTGGATGAAAACCTGAAGGACATCACCGAAGGCAAGAGCATTGTGGATGCAGATGAAAATGATTGAAGCAGAAAAGTTTACAGAATAAGGAAGGTGTGTATATGATGATTCGCAGAATTGCATTGGGATTGACAGCCGTCATGGCTGCCGGAGTTGTCTGCGCCCAGCAGGGGCAGGGGGGACGCGTGCCGTTTCGGAGTACCCAGGAAGCTGTGCTGTATTATGAAAATCTGGTAGGACGTCTGGCGCAGCAGGTTCGCAGTATGCAGGATGACAATGCCGTGCTGGCGGAATCCAATTCCGAACTGAAACAGCGGGTGTCGCGTCTGGAAGCGGAATTCCGTTCAATGTCGGAAGAAATGACCGCGCTGCGCAAACAGATCGCGGCGGATGCGGAAGCCCGTAAAAACCAGTTGAACCGTCTGGCGGACAGTCTGACTGTCCCGTCCGGCAAAACGGAACATCGTTCTCCGCGTTCCACCCGGCCGAGAAACAGTGAACCGGCGGAAGAAAACGGAGATTACATAGAACATACGGTGGAAGCCGGAACCACGCTGACTGCGCTGGCGAAGGCTTACGGAGTAACCGTGAAAGATATTATCCGGGCCAACAAGCTGAGCAAGCCGACGATTTATGTCGGACAGAAGCTGCTGATTCCGGTATCCAAAAAACGCTGAACAGCGAAATTTCGGGAGGAGAGGGTTTGCTCCCGGTAAAAAAAGGCAAAATTCATGAGAACAATAGAGAGTTATTCGCGGCGGATCTGTCCGCTGGTGCTGTCCCAGTTTTTCGGGGTGTTCAACGACAACGCATTCAAGATGTTTGTCATTCTGACGGTATTCAACGGAAAACCGGAATATTTCGCGGGAGCGAAATTCATTTTTCTGCTGACGGCGGCTTATGTTCTGCCGTTCATTCTGCTGGGCGGACTTACGGGACTGGTGGCAGACCGGATGCCCAAACGGAGTATTCTGATTCTGTCCAAAGTGGCGGAACTGGCGATCATGGTGCTGGGAACAGTCTGTTTCATCAAATTCCCGGTCTGGGGCAGCTGGCCTCTGCTGGGAGTGATGTTCCTGATGACCGCACAGTCGGCGTTTTTCAGTCCTGCCTACAACGGAACCCTGCCGGAAACTTTTCCGGAATCGGAAATTTCGCAGGCAAACGGTCTGAACGGCATGTTGACTTTCATTGCCGCCATTCTGGGGGCGGGTGCGGCGCCGCTGGTGTGGTCATGGAGCGGCCGGAATTTTATCCGCTGCGGTGAACTGCTTTGCCTGTTTTCGGTATTCGGATTTATTGCCGCAACGATGGTGATTCCGTCCGGCTGGCGTCTGACTTCTTCCGCAACCTCGTCGGTGTGGCGGAGTCTTCGGGATGGCTGGAAGGCTTTGACGGCGACCCGCGCTTTGTGGGTAACAGCACTGGGCGACGCGTTTTTCTGTTCGGTGGGTGTGGTGATTCAATCTCTGATCGTGCTGTACGCCAAATTTGTGCTGCATTCCGGAGAGATTGAACTGACGGCTCTGATGCTGGCGCCTGCGCTGGGCATGGGAGTCGGCTGTTTCCTGTGCGGACTGTTCTCCGGACGGCGGGTTGAGCTGGGCTTCACGCTTCCCGGCGGTTTGGGATTGTCGCTGTTTCTGGCATTGGCTGGCGGACATCCGGGCGCGCCTTGGCTGCCGATGGCGAATATGCCGTCCGTTGTGCTGCATCCGGTTCTGCTGACGTATCTGCTGCTGGCTGGCATCTGCGCCGGTTTCTTCATTGTGCCGCTGCGTGCTTATTTCCAGCAGTGGGTCGATCAGGGAAAACGCGGTGCGGCATTGGCGGTTAACAATCAGCTGTCCTTTGCCTCCATGTTGATCTTTTCGTTTCTGCTGCTTCTGCTGACGGCGGGAGCTGCGCCGGAAAACAGTACGGAACTGCCGGGCTGGGTCCGTTCGCTGTCGCTGCCGGCTTTTGAACCTGCCAGTCTGTTTCTTGCGTTTGCAGGTTTGACGCTGGCGGGAACGCTGCTGGGGATGTTCCTGCTGCCGGAACTGCCGTTCCGGACATTTGTGCTGATTCTGACCCATTCGCTGTACCGTCTGCGGGTGATGGGTGCGGAAAAGATTCCGGAACACGGTCCGGTGCTGATGGTGTCCAACCATGCGTCTCTGGTGGACAGTCTGATGATCAGTGCCTGCACTTCGCGCCGGATCCGTTTTCTGATGCACGAAGATTATTACCGGATACCGTTCCTGTATCCGTTTGCCAAATTCATGGGATTCATCGAAGTGCCGCGCGGCATCAAACGGCTGAAAGCCATGATGGACACGGTGCGTCAGGCTTTGCGGGACGGCGAGGTGGTCTGCGTGTTTCCGGAAGGAAAAATCACAAGCAACGGTCTGATGGATGAATTTTCCTCCGGTTACAGTTTCATGATACCGGAAGACATGAAAATTCCGGTGGTGCCGGTCCGCATCGGCATGGTCTGGGGAAGTATTTTCAGTTATTATTACGGAAAACTGAAAATCCGTCTGCCGCAGGAAATACCGCATCCGGTAACCGTTACATTCGGTGAGCCGATCCCGGAAGGCACGACCGCGTTTGAACTCCGTCAGCGGATTTCCGAATTGGGGGCGGAAACGGAAATGCTGCCGCGTCCGAGTGAACGTCCGCTGCATTATCAGGTGGCGAAAAACGCAAAACGGCATCCGTTCCGGAAAGTGCTGGTGGATTACGGCGGCAGACAGCTGAGCAGTTTTCAGGTGCTGGTCGGGGCGGCGATTCTGAGCCGGAAATACCGCAAAATCATTGCGCCGGAAACCAAATATGTGGGAATTCTGCTCCCGAACCTTTCGGTTTCCACGGTGGCGTGTCTCGGTGTGATGATGGCGGACAAAGTCCCGGCGATTCTGAACTTCACTGCTACGCGCGATTCGATCCGGCAGGCGGTGAAAAAAGCGGGTCTGACTCATATCATCACCAACCGCAAATTTCTGGAAAAACTGAAATTCGAACCGATGCCGGAGATGGTGTATCTGGAAGACATTGCCAAAGATATTACCAAATGGGATAAAATCAGCATGTTCGCGCTGGCGGCTCTGCTGCCGCATCAGGAATTCATGAATCTGATTTCTCCGGTAACGCACCGCGATGTGATGGGAACCGGCGCCGTGCTGTTTTCCAGCGGTTCCACGGGAATACCGAAGGGCGTCATGCTGTCGCATCACAATATCAATTCGGATATCAACGCCTGCATCAAAGTTGTGGCGTGGACCAAACAGGATGTGGTGCTGGGCAACCTGCCCATGTTCCATGCGTTCGGGCTTGCCTGCGGCGTATGGCTGCCGCTGATGATTACCAGCCGGGTGGTTTATGTAACCAGTCCGCTGGACTGCACGGCGATTTCCAAAGCCTGTCTGGAAAACCATGTTACGGTCATGCTGGGAACCCCGACCTTCATGCAGTCGTATCTGCGCCGCTGTGATCCCGAAGTGTTCACGCGTCTGCGTCTGGCGATCACCGGGGCGGAACGTCTGCGGATGGACATTACCAACAAATTTGATTCCACGGTGAAAGGAGAACGAGCCCTGATCGAAGGGTATGGCTGTACGGAACTTTCCCCGATTGTTGCCATCAACATCGGCAGTTCGGTGCTGAGTCTGGGCAAAACCGCGGGCAAACCGGGAAGCATCGGACCCGCCATGCCGGGCATCTGCGCGGCAATTGTCGATCCGGTTACGCGGCAGCCGCTGCCGCCGGATACGGACGGTCTGCTGGTGGTCAAAGGTCCGACGGTCATGCAGGGGTATCTGGGGGAACCCGCACTGACCCGCGAAGTCATTCAGAACGGCTGGTACAACACCGGCGACATCGGGCATATGGATATCAATGGCTACATCACCTTGAGCGGACGTCTTTCGCGGTTCAGCAAAATCGGCGGCGAAATGGTTCCGCATGAACTGGTGGAATGCGCGATCAACGAAATTCTGCATCAGGATGAAAAAGTCGCGGCAGTGTCCAGTATTCCGGACCCTGCCAAAGGCGAGGCACTGGTGGTTTTCTATACCAATATTTCTCTCACGCCGGATAAGATCGTGGAAGAAATGCGGGCGCGGAACATCACCAATCTCTGGATTCCGAAGGTCTCGAATTTCTACCATATTGAAAGTCTGCCGATTCTCGGAACCGGAAAGATGGATTTGGTCGCACTGAAGAAAATGACTGAAAAACTGATCGAGGAAAAAGGTCTGAATGTCTGACGGACATCGGACTGCTGTCTGTCCCGCGTTCCGGTGCGGGACAGCGAAAACTGTCAAGGAGAATACATGAACCGGCAGCTGCCGACAATTCTGTATGTGCTGGCGTTTGCGCTGCTTCTGCCGCTGGAACTGCTGATCTGGGGCAATGCGCTGGACAGCGTGCTGGCCGATACTTATCTGAGCCGCCGTCTGCAGCTGAATCTGCTGACGGATTTGCCCGGCTGGCTGATTTATGTTTCCGGAACCGCCGCATTTTGCGGCATGGTCTGCGGTCTGGTTTGCAGAAGGAACGGCTGTTCCCGTTATGACGCATTGCTGTACGGCAGTTTCCCGCTGTATATGCTGATGCTGTTTCTGCATTTCCGGCTGTTCTGCGCCGTTGCGCTGGGCATTCCGCTGATTTGCCTGGGAACCGCGGGCTGCTGGTTTGCGTACCGGACACCGGGGCGGACTCCGTTTCTGCCGCCGTCCGACCTGACCCGCCGTGCTTTATGGACAGAACGGCTTTCCTGTTTATGGCTGCTGCTGGCGGTGCAGTTCTGCGGCTGTCTGCTGCTGCAGGAAGGCTATTCGCTGTGGGCAGTTTCACCGAAACAGGGCGTGTTTGCCTTGCTGCCGTTTGCCGGAATTCTGCTGCCGAAACCGGGACAGCTCCGGGATTATGTTCTGGGGTCTGTATGTGCGCTGTTCTGCATCGGCACCGTGTATGGCGTCGGGCAGCTGCTGATTCAGGACATCCTGCAGCAGCTGGATTTTTCGGTGGCGATGACCTGGCTGTTCTGGGAGCTGGAATGCGCGCTGCTGCTGCGTCCGCTGCTGCCGAAAGTCCGGAACAGTTCCCTGCTGATTCTGGGATTGAGCACCTGTTCGACGCCGTGGATTATGCCGCAGGTATGCAGCCCGTGGTTCATTGTGCTGTCCATGTACGTCATTTATCTGTTCCTGGACAATTGCCGCGCCATCCGCAAAAAAATATTTTCCCGGTCGCATTTCCGGCGTCCGGGAGTGCATTTCCTTTCCTGGGAGGAATATGCGGCGCAGGCATGGGGAGCGGGGGCATTTCTGACCTGTCTTCTGGTTCGTCCTCATGAAACAAAAACGGTTCTTGCCGGGATCGGCGCGGTGCTGATTGCCGCCTTGCTGCGGACCCGTCAGCTGAGCCGTGCTTCGGAGCCGCATGTGATTCTGCGCAATTTCCCGTATCTGCCGGAAACGGCGGCATTGATTCTGTCGGTTCTGTTTTTGGCTTCATCGCGGGCGTCCGTTATGTCCGTGTTCAGTGCATATGCCTGTGCCGCCTGTCTGATTCTGATGATCTGGAACGCGGGAGCACTGATCGGGAAATTCATGCCGGAACGTCCGCTGGCTCTGGCGTTTCAGGCGCTGGGGTACGGCGGATTGGGTTTTCTGCTGCTTCTGCTGTTCTTTTTCCGTGCGCCGACTTCCCTGCTGCTGGGACTGTTTCTGCTGCTGACCGGCATGATCCGGATAGGCGCGGCATCCTTTCAGCATCATACGGGATGTCTGCAGCTGACTCTGGGGTGGGGGCTGGCTGCATTGGGACAGCTGATTTCGGTAACTTCGCCGGAGTTCCGGCTTTATCCGCCGGAATGGAATCCCGCGGCGCCGGTCTGCGCCGTAATGGCCTGTGCCGCCTTGTATTTTTTCCGTACATTTGATTTCCGCAATCGCAAAGAGAGGAATTTCTGAATATGAAAAAAACGAATGAACCGCAGCGTCTGTTTGTGGCTTTGAGTGTGCCGTCCGAACTGGGGCGTGCCATTGTGCAATATGAAAAGGAACTGCCGTTCTGGCGCTGGTACGGTGCGAAGGAACTGCATTTGACCATGCGTTTCATCGGCGATACTCCGGCGGACAAAATCGATGCGCTGGTTGAAGAGTTCGAACAGGGGTTTGCCAATCAGCGGATGGTCCGGTTCACCACGCTGGGATACGGCTTCAATCCCAGCGAACGCAAGGCGCAGAGTCTGCATCTGCGGATGCAGTGTTCGCACGCCATGGAGGAACTCAAGGAAAAAGTCGATGCCGTGGTGCAGAAAGTGCTTGGACTGCCGCCCGAAGCCCGTAAATTTCAGGCACATATCACGCTGGCACGGTTCAAGCGTCCGCCGCTGTACCTGGATTTCAAACGTCTCAAGGACTGGGCGGAAAACATTCCGAAACTGCCGGAACCGTTCGCTCCGGAAATCACTTTGTTCCGCAGTGAATTGACCAAACACGGCGCAGTCCACACTCCGCTGGCGCGTCATGAACTGGACCGGCCGATATGATGGAAGATACACAGTCACGTCCGCCGCGCAATTTCCGCATGGAAGTGAGTTTCGACGGCACGGGGTATCATGGCTGGCAGCGTCAGGCGAACAGCCGCTCCGTGCAGGAAGTGATCGAGGACACCATGTCGCGGCTGTTCAATACCGACCGTATCCGGATTCAGGGAAGCAGCCGCACGGATTCCGGCGTTCATGCGCTGGGCATGGCGGTTTCTTTCGAAGCGCCGGAAAGCCCGTATATTCCGGACTGGAAAATCAAAAAAGCCCTGAACCGTTTGCTGCCGAACGACATCCGTATCCGCAGCGTGGAATATGCCGACCCGGATTTCAATGCGCGTTTTTCCGCCAAAGGCAAAGCCTATGTTTATGTGGTCAACACGGGGGACCTGAATCCGTTCACATCCCGCTGGAGCTGTTACCAGCCGGAATTCATGCAGTTCGACGCCGTGCGGGAAGCTATGAAAACCCTGGAGGGACGTCACGACTTTTCCGCATTCACTGTGGAGCTGGATCCGACGAAAGACCACGTGCGCCGTCTTTATAAAGTGGAACTGAAACAGTTCGGTCCGCTGGCATGTATGTGTTTTGTCGGCAACGGCTTTCTTTACAAGATGGTGCGGAGCATGACCGGCGCACTGCTGGAAGTAGGACGCGGCCGTATGCGTGCGGAAAGGGTAGGGGAGATGCTGGCGTCGCGCAACCGTTCCATGGCGAAGGACACTGCGCCCGCCTGCGGCTTGTTTCTGATGAAGGTTTTCTATGAGGAAGAGGAGTGGCGCAGCTTTGATTTTGACTGTCCTCCGTTTCATATTCTGTGACGGAATGCCCGTTTGCTGTGACAGATTGACACAGTGAGACACAGGAAGAACCGGGCAGGAGACCATGTTCCGCCCGGCGGACGGATGTTGCATATGGCGGAACATTCTGGTAATCAGCAGGTTTTATATGTTTTTGAAAAAGTTGGCACGGGGTATGCTTAATGTAAAGCGTAATTTTTGAAAACAATGAAACCTAAAAAGGAAAGGGTTGTTACTATGAGCAAAATTCTTGGAATTGACCTCGGCACTACCAACAGCTGTATGGCTGTGATGGAGGGCACAACTTTTAAAGTGATCCCGAACGCGGAAGGCGCGAATACCACGCCGTCAGTGGTTGCATTTACCAAAACCGGCGAACGTCTGGTTGGACAGACTGCAAAACGTCAGGCTGTCACCAACCCGAAAAATACGATTTTCTCCATTAAGCGGTTCATGGGCCGTAAATTCTCGGAAGTTCAGTCCGAACTTTCCAGAGTTCCGTATGAAGTGGTGGAAGGCCGCAACGGCGATGCCTGCATCAAAGTTGCCGACAAGACCTACACTCCGCAGGAAATCTCCGCCATGATTCTGCAGAAACTGAAAACCGATGCGGAAGCCTATCTCGGCGAAAAAGTAACCGAAGCGGTGATTACGGTTCCGGCTTACTTCAACGATACACAGCGTCAGGCGACCAAAGACGCCGGCCGTATCGCCGGTCTGGATGTCAAGCGTATCATCAACGAACCGACTGCCGCTTCTCTGGCGTACGGTCTGGACAAGAAGAAAGATGAAACGATTGCGGTGTACGACTTCGGCGGCGGCACGTTCGACTGTTCCATTCTGGAAATCGGCGACGGCGTGTTCGAAGTGAAAGCCACCAACGGCGATACCCACCTGGGCGGCGATGACCTTGACCGTGTCATCATCGACTGGCTGGCGGATGAGTTCAAGAAAGAAAACGGCGTGGACCTCCGGAACGATCCGCAGGCTCTGCAGCGTCTGAAAGAAGCCGGCGAAAAAGCCAAAATAGAGCTTTCGTCCAGCATGAGTTCGGATATCAATCTGCCGTTCATCACCATGAACCAGAGCGGTCCGCTGCATCTGCAGAAGACCTTGACCCGTGCGCAGCTGGAACAGCTGACCGAGCCTCTGATTGAACGTTCGGTTCCGCCTTGCGAAGCCTGTATCAAGGATTCCGGTCTGAGCAAGTCCGGCATCAACGAAGTGATTCTGGTCGGCGGTATGACCCGTATGCCCGCTATTCAGGCGATGGCTGGACGCATCTTCGGCAAAGACCCGCACAAAGGAGTCAACCCCGATGAAGTGGTTGCCGCAGGTGCCGCTATTCAGGGCGGTGTGCTGGGCGGACAGGTCAACGACGTGGTTCTGCTGGACGTTACCCCTCTTTCGCTGGGTATCGAAACGCTGGGCGGCGTGACCACCCGTCTGATTGAACGCAACACCACGATCCCGACCCGCAAGAGCGAAGTCTTCTCGACTGCTGCCGACAATCAGCCTTCGGTTGACATCCACGTGCTGCAGGGCGAACGGAACATGGCGGCGGACAACAAATCCATCGGACGGTTCCGTCTGGACGGCATTGCGCCGGCACCGCGCGGTGTTCCGCAGATCGAAGTTACTTTCGATATCGACGCCAACGGTATTCTGAACGTTACGGCGAAAGACCTCGGTACCGGCAAGGAGCAGAAGATCACAATCACTGCCGGCAGCGGATTGTCCGAACAGGAAATCAAAAAGATGGTTGACGATGCCAAGGCGCATGAAGCCGAAGACAAAGCCGCCAAGGAAAAAATCGAAGTCAAGAACCGTGCGGACGCAATGGTTTATCAGACTGAAAAACAGCTGAAAGATCTCGGCGACAAAGTCCCGGCGGACATCAAGGCCGAAGTGCAGAACCGGATCGACCAGCTCAAGAAACAGAGCGAAGCCAATGATACGGAAGGCATGAAAGCCACCATGCAGCAACTCGAAGAGCAGCTCATGAAGATCGGTCAGAGCGTTTATGCTCAGCAGCAGGCAGGTGCACAGGGTGCGCCGGGTGCCGGAGCACAGCCTGGCGGACAGCCCGGTCAGGCCAAAGACGGCGATGTGGTTGACGCCGAAGTCGTTGACGATGACAAACAATAAGTGAAGAACAGATGCCCGGAAGATTCCGCTTCCGGGTGTCTTCGCTTGCAATAAATGTAAAACCCCATATAATAACGTAAAGGAGAAAAGGGAAATGAGCATCAACATTCGTCCCCTCGGCGACAGAGTTCTCGTCGAACAGAAACAGGAAGCGGAACAGATCAAAGGCGGAATCGTGATTCCGGATACCGCCAAGGAAAAACCGCAGGAAGCAGTTGTCGTGGCGCTCGGCACCGGCAAAATTGATGAAAACGGCAAGAAAGTTCCGTTCGATGTGAAAGTCGGCGATGTCGTTCTGACCAGCAAATACGGCGGCACCGACATCAAGCATGACGGCAAGGAATACAAAATCCTCAGCTCCAGCGACATCCTGGCGGTTGTCGGCTGAAGTCCCCCGTTCCTTTTCAACAGTATAATCAAGGAGAATTTTTATTATGGCAGCAAAACAACTTTTGTTCAGTGACGAAGCTCGTCGTCAGCTTCTTTCCGGTGTTCAGCAGCTCAGTGCGGCGGTGAAAGCCACCCTCGGTCCGAAAGGCCGCAACGTTGTTCTGGACAAGAAATTCGGTTCCCCCACCATCACCAAAGACGGTGTGAGCGTAGCGAAAGAAGTTGAACTGGCGAACCCCTATCAGAACATGGGTGCGCAGATGGTCAAGGAAGTTGCTTCCAAGACTTCCGACATCGCCGGCGACGGAACCACCACCGCGACCGTTCTGGCTGAAGCCGTCTTCAAGGAAGGCCTCAAGAACGTTACCGCCGGTGCCAACCCGATGAGCCTGAAACGCGGTATCGACAAAGCTGTCGAAGCCGTGGTTGCCAAACTCGACACCCTGAAGAAAGAAGTCAGTGCGGACTTCGGTCAGATCGCTCAGGTCGCCACCATTTCCGCCAACGGCGACAGCGAAATCGGTAAAATCATTGCTGACGCCATGGAAAAAGTCGGTAAAGACGGCACCATCACCGTTGAAGAAGCCAAGACCATCGAAACGACCCTCGACGTTGTCGAAGGTATGCAGTTCGACAAAGGCTATCTGTCTCCCTATTTCGTGACCAACGCCGAAACGATGGAAGTCGCTCTCGACGATGCCTACATCCTGATCAACGAAAAGAAGATCAGCAATCTGAACGATCTGCTTCCGCTGCTGCAGGCGGTTGCCAAGACCGGCAAGCCGCTGCTCATCATCGCTGAAGATGTTGAAGGCGAAGCACTCGCAACTCTGGTCATCAACAAAATGCGCGGCATCCTGAATGTCTGCGCGGTCAAAGCCCCCGGCTTCGGCGACCGCCGCAAAGCCATGCTGGAAGATATTGCCATCCTGACGGGCGGCACCTGCATCAGCGAAGATCTGGGCATTAAACTGGAAACGGTTGGTCTGGACAAACTGGGCAAAGCCAAACGCGTTACCATCGGCAAGGAAAACACCACGATCGTGGAAGGCGCCGGCAAACAGTCCGCCATCCTCGGCCGCGTGAACCAGATCCGTAAACAGATCGAAGAAACTTCCTCCGACTACGACCGCGAAAAACTGCAGGAACGTCTGGCGAAACTGGCGGGCGGTGTTGCCGTGATCAAGATCGGTGCCGCTACCGAAACTGAAATGAAAGAAAAGAAAGCCCGTGTGGAAGATGCTCTCCATGCAACCCGCGCGGCTGTCGAAGAAGGTATCGTCCCCGGCGGCGGTGTCGCTCTGCTGCGCGCTGTCACGGCTCTGGATTCCCTCAAACTTTCCGGTGACGAAGCGATCGGCGCCGACATCATCCGCAGAGCGGTTGAAGAACCTCTGCGCACCATCGCCGGCAACGGCGGTTATGAAGGCAGCGTAGTGGTCAAGGAAGTCCTGTCCATGAAGGGCAACATGGGCTTCGACGCCGCCAACGGTGATTATGTCGATATGCTGGAAAAAGGCATCATCGACCCGAAGAAGGTTACCCGTTCCGCTCTGCAGAACGCCGCCTCCATCGCCGGACTGCTGCTCACCACGGAATGCCTCATCACCGAAATTCCGGAAAAGGAAAAACCCGCTCCGATGCCCGAAGGCGGCATGGGCGGAATGGGCGGCATGGGCGGCATGATGTAATTCATGCGCGCAGATAATACATGCGCCTGCGGATCGGTGAATCCGCAATAAAAACAGACCGGAGAGCCGGATTATTTCCACTCTCCGGTTTTTCTGCTGTCGGGATCGGAGCCGATGGCTGATATTCAGAAGCAGAACAGATTTTCAGAAGGATGCAAATATGGCACAGATAAAAGTGATTTCGCAGCTGATTGATTTGGACAAATCCGAATTGCTGTATGATTTCAAGACTTTCTCGCCGGAAGACTGGACGATTACGCGTCATACTCCTCCGTGGCAGGTTACCCCGGATGCGATCATCGGCGGCAAGCCGGATGAAGACAAACATGGTCAGATTTTTTTCAAGGAACCGGTACAGGGAGACATTGTGATGGAATTTGATGCCGAGCTGGTCGGCAATTCCTATCATGATATTGTATGGTGGTGGGCGACTTCGCTGGATCAGCAGCCCTGGGGCGAAGGTTATCTGGGCTGTCTGGGCGGCTGGTGGAACAATCTGGCGGGCATTGAGAAGAGTCCGACTTTCGAGCCGTGCTGCATTGTGCCGACTTCCCCGATCAAACGTGGAACCCGGTATCATATCATTTCCGGCAGTGTGGGAACGCGTCTGTTCATTGCTGTCGACGGAGTCATGGTTGTTTACATGACTGACCCGAATCCGGCAACGGTGAAGGGCGGACATTTCGGTTTCGGAGTGTATCAGTCTCATGTGCGTTATTCCAACCTGAAAGTGTACCGTCCGTTTGCAACGGGACTTCCAGTTGGGTATAAAAAGGATTCGGAAGTGTATCCGTCCTGATTCCGGATATAGTTTCTGTTCTTTGAAGGGATTTGTGTTTCAGACATGAGTCCCTTTTTTATTTTTCCAAAAATTGGGTGAAATTCCAAACGTTTGGCTAATGAAATAATCATAATTTTTTCTGTAATACCTATTGACAAAACGGAATATTTGATTATAATTAAAGAAGAGAGACGAATATATTGGCAAACGATTGGAGAAAACATGGCGGTAACATTGAAAGATGTAGCCAGACTGGCGGAAGCGGATGTCGGGTCGGTTTCACGGACATTGTCCGGACATCCCCGTGCGCAGCAGCTGCGGCCCGAAACCCGTGAGCGCATCCTGGATGCAGCCCGTAAACTGGGATACCGCCGCAATATTTTCGCCGCCGCCATGCGGAGCAAAATCAACCATACTGTTGCAGTCATCAATACTGCCGGACACATCCGGATGTCTCCGAGTGCGCTTCGGGTTCTTTCCGGCATCATTCAAGGGGCAAGCGATGCCGGATATGCGCTGAAAACCTACAATGACAGCGATCCTGCTTCTGTCATTGAAGATATTCTCGCCAATCAGATCCGTCATGTCCTGTGCATGACTCCGCTGCATGACAAACGGGAGCAGATCGCGCTGCTCTGTCTGCAAAATGACCTGAAGCTGGTTTATGTGTATGAGACGGCGCACGGGAAATTCCCGGCAGTGTCGCCTGATAATTTTAATGTTTCGCGGAAAGTCGTGCGTTATCTGGCGGAGATGGGACATCGCCGGATTGCCCTGATCTGCGGCGAATATCAGAAGTGGCATTACATGACGGAAAAATACAACGGCTATCTGGCTGCGCTGAAAGAGCGCGGAATTATGCCGCGGTTTGAATGGATGACCTGCTGTGTCAATCCGATGAATGACATTCAGGTCATGCTTTCCCTGCCAGCTCCGGAGCGTCCGACTGCGTTTTTCTGTATCGGCGACGGATTTGCCATGCGGGTTCAGAACAGTGCGATCCGCATGGGGCTGCGGGTTCCGGAGGATGTGTCCATGACCGGTTTCGGCAATGAAGCCGATCAGGAGGATTCGCTGGTACCTCTTTCATCGGTGGATGAGGAACACGACCGGATCGGCGAGGAGGCGTTCCGTCTGCTGATAAACGGACAGTCAGACTTGGCATGTGATCCGGACGGCACATACCGTTATCCAGGGAAATTCATCTGCCGCAGTTCCGTGGCAGATTTGAATTGACATATATTATTTGGCAGTAAACAGACAAGAGAAAGGGGAAACAGGAAAATGAAGAAGCGTCCATATGTTGTGTATTGGAATCGTGCAGCGAACTGTTTTACGCTGATAGAACTCCTGGTTGTGATTGCGATCATTGCAATCCTGGCGGCAATGCTGCTGCCGGCGCTGAAAAGCGCAAGAGACAAGGCATATCAGGTGGACTGCCTGTCAAAATTAAAACAGATCGCAACACTCTCGACTCTGTATTATGATTCCTATGCGGGGTGGCTGCCATCCGAGTCCTATACCGGCAGCAGTTATTCGACTTCACTGCCCATGCTTTTCCAGTCCACAGGTCTCATCAAAAACCGTGCAAAAAATTTCATCTGCACTTCGGCAACCATGTATAAAAGTGCACACAGGATCGGTTACAGCATCGCCGGTAACTACAGCGTATACAATGGAACAATCTCCTATTACGGACACACAAAAAAATGCGCAGCAACAGCCGTAATCCAAAAATGCGACTGGAGTTGGAGCGAAGTTCCCAACAATGACACAACCGGAAAAGCCGTCTTCATCAAGCCGGGGTCAATCAGACATCCAAATATGCTCTGCCAGTTGCGCGACGGCATAGCTTATGACTACAGTTCTTATTATATGCTGCACGGGAAGGGCGACAATTTTCTTTTCTATGACGGCAGTGCGCATAATCTTGTTTTCAGCCAATGGGGACAACCTATGCGAAACTATAAAAACGGAGAAGGGCGGTCGTATGATCACAGCCGCTGGTGGCCGAACAACGGGCATCCTGATAAAGATTCAGACAGCAACTGGTGGTAATTCAACATAGACGTTCATCACGTTGAAAACGGCAAGGATTCAGCAAATGAAGAAAAAAGTAAAGGATTGTTTGTGGCTCTGGGGGCAGGACGCCATGTCACATCAGCGTTCGCTCGGCAACCGGATATGGAAACTGTCGGACGGAAACCGGCTTGGTCCTGTGGATGGGGCGGAGTATCTGGGTATCCCCAATATTTTCCGGGGGGTCATGTGCGGCAGTCCACAGCCGCCATTCGATGAGGAGTCGGAAAAAATGCGAAATGTATCGCGGGTTGTCTGGTCGGCAATCGGCGATTCGGGTTCCAAGCGCAACGACCGGCAAACAGATTTGGGGGAAGTTCTCCGTCAGGCATCGCTTTTTCCCAATATTACCGGAGCGGTTCTGGATGATTTTTTTGTCCGCCCGCAAAATCCGGGAGACGCATGGGCGCGGTTGTCGGTGAACGACATCCGCACCATGCGGAAGAAATTGCATGAGGCCGCCCGAAAGCTGGATTTTTACGTGGTCTGGTACAAAAGACAGCTGGAAGATCCCATCGGCGAATATCTCAAAGAATTTGATGTAATAACTTATTGGAATATGCAGACGCCTGCCGAGCATGATATTCTGGAGCGTGATCTGAACCGCATGATCGAACGCACAGAAGGAAAACGGCGCATGACTGGTTGTTATATCTGGAATTACGGGGCTGGTCGTCCGCTGTCGGTCGATGAGCTGAAATTTGAGTGCGAAACTTTCCTGCGACTGCTGCTGGAAAATAAAACCGAAGGAATCATATTCTGCTCGAACTGTTGTGCGGACATCGGCGGTCCTGCGGTAGACTGGCTGCGCTCGTGGATTCGCGAAGTCGGTGAAACTGAACTCTGAAACTTTATTGATCAGAAAGGATATTTATGAAGATTTGCAGAAAAATAACCGCACTGCTGTTATGCACTGCGACCGTTTCGTATGCTGATTTCAGACTTGCGGAAAATGGGCAGGCGGCTGTATCAGTGGAAATCGGAAAAAATGCACCGGAACAGCTGGCACAGCGGGAATTGCTGGATGCTCTCCGCAGAGTTACCGGCTCAGCGGTAAAGGAAAACAGCAGAATCATCCAAATCGGCACGGCGCAGGAACTTTCCGGTTTGACGTCGGAACTGAAAAAACGTCTGATGGCGGCAAAGAATGACGCCTTTGCTTTTCAGATTTCCGATGACCGGATTCTGATTGCCGGCAGCCGCCCGCGCGCCGCCTTGTTCGGAACATACGCATTCATCGAAAAATATCTTGGCGTCCGGTGGTTCTTTCCCGGACGGCTGGGGGAACATTACCCGGTTCGGAAAGACATTACGGTTCCGAACGGGGATTTCTTTCAGGAAGCCTCTTTCCGTTACCGGGAATTCAGTGTCTGCGGGATATCCACGGACTTCATTTCCACGTATGACTGGATGGCGCGCAACCGCATGAACATCAACCCGGCACTTTGGCAGATGCCGCGTTTCACGCCGGAACAGAAAAAACAGTACCGTGAGGAACGCGGTGCGTTTTCCGCTGCGGGGGGACATGAAGGAATGAGACGGGTCATCCCCGGAACACTGCTGAAGGAACATCCGGAGTTTTTTGCGCTCAAAAACGGAAAACGGGTTGCAGATGGCCGCGTCAACCGCTGTCTGGCACATCCGGAAGTGCAGAAACGCATGGCGGATTATTATATCTGTCTGCTGCGGAAAGTGCCGGAAACGGTGATCGACTTCATCGGTGAAGATGATTCCAGTGCGTTCTGCGAGTGTGCCGCCTGTCGGGAATTGGGAACTTACAACGGCAAGTTTTCCATTTCGACCCTGTTTCACCGCTATTGCAAAAACGTTGGCGACCGTATTCTGAAAGAGTTTCCGAAGGCGCATCTGCGCTTCTGGGCTTACTGGAATTACCGGAATCTGCCGGAAGATCCCGCGATCCGTTATGATTCGGAAAATTCTCATTTTCTGTATGCCGCGCACCAGAAATGCTATGTTCATGATTTTTCGGAAAAAACGGTCTGCAACCGCAAGCTGTACAAAGAGATGCTGGAATGGAAAAAACGCTGTTCTGCATTCGGCATATACGATTACCGTCACGATGCGCGGTCTTACTATGCTCCGTTCGAGTTTGTGCTGGCGGACGATCTGAAAACGCTTCGCCGGAACGGTGCGGCAATCTGGCTGGACGAGATAACTCCCGCTTACGGAACTTATCCGCAGAAAGGGATTTACACCAATTATTCATCGGATACATTCCTGTCTGAATGGCAGACCATCTATACGGCGGCGAAACTGCTCTGGGACACCGGGCTGGATGTCAACGACCTGCTGGCGGAAGCCTATGATCTTTATTACGGCAAAGCTGCACCGGTCATGAAGAAGTATCATGATTTCCGTAAACAGCTATGGGAAAATGCCCCCGGACATTCCATCCTTAACGGACAGAACCGCTCGGCATTCTGTCTGAACATTCCGGGAGCGGAGACAAAACTGCTGGAAATGCTGAAGCAGGCGGAAGATGCCGCGGAAGATGCACTGGTTCGCGAACGCATTGCGCTGGACCGCCGGCTGCTGCGGGAATTCTGGCAGGAACCTGCGGCGGAACTGCGGAAACAGCTTGCCGCTAAAAAAGAACTGCTTCCGGAAAAGCGGATCGGAAAAATCGTGATAGACGGCAAATTCGATGAACAGACCTGGCTCAGGGCTCAACCCGCCGGCGGTTTTCTGGAATCCAGGCATAAACAGCCGGCGCGTGCGAAAACGGAAGTACGGATTGCGTATGACGAAGATAATCTCTATTTCGCTGTCAATGCGGATGAATCGCTGGCATGGCGTCCGCCCGCCGCCGCGGCAAAGAAACTGGATGACCCGGTCTGGGAAGACGACTCCATAGAGATTCAGATTGCCCCGGACAACGATTCCGGCAAGTATTACCATCTGGTCATCAATACCGAAGGAGTACTTTACGATGCTTCCGGAATAGGCCAGTCATTTGATAAATCGTTTACCTCGAATGCCGAAGTGAAAGTCCTGCGGAACGGAAACTGCCGTCAGTATGAAATCCGGGTTCCGCTGGCGCCGATGGGGGTAAAAATCGAATCCGGCAAAGTGTGGCGTATGCATTTCATGCGGACTGTTACCAATCTGCAGCCGCCCGACGAACGGGAATGGAGCTCCATGGACGGTGTTCCGCCGCATCAGGTGCAGTTGTTCCGAAACGCGGTTTTCAGCAGAAATTATATCGTCAACGGCAATTTTGCCGAACTGTCCAGACAGAAAATCGGCGGACAGGAAGTCATGTTTCCGAAAAAATGGGAACTTTACGGCAACACGCAGGACTGGAAAATCGTCAAAACTGAAAAAGGCAATGAGATCTATACGAAAGGTGTTCTTACCATCGGAATAGCTGTTCCGAAAGATCAGCCGGAGGGTTCTTTCTATAATCTGGTGATTCGTGCGAAGGGCAAGGGAAAAATCGGAATCCGTACCTGGAGCTGGGAAGGTTACAATCCGCGCACCAATCACCGCCGACTGGAAGACCTGCCGAAATACGATCTGACGGAAACTTACAAAGACTACACGTTCCGCATTCCGTATCTGCCGAAGGAATATTACCTGATCATTTACATCGACGGTGAAGACAAGACGATTGAAAACGTCTCGTGCATCATTGGAAAATAACCGGCAAACCAATTTGCCAGAAAGGATGTCTCACATGAAACACAAACTGTTTTTCGGAATCGCCGCTCTGGCGGCAGCATTCACTCTCTCCGCACAGAATCCGTCGCAGAACCTGATTCCCAATGGCAATTTTGCCGAACTGTCCAAACAGAAAATCGGCGAACAGGAGGTGATGTTCCCGAAAAATTGGGAACTTTACGGCAATACGCAGGACTGGAAAATCGTCAAAACTGAAAAAGGCAATGAGATCTATACGAAAGGTGTTCTTACCATCGGAATAGCTGTTCCGAAAGATCAGCCGGAGGGTTCTTTCTATAATCTGGTGATTCGTGCGAAGGGCAAGGGAAAAATCGGAATCCGTACCTGGAGCTGGGAAGGTTACAATCCGCGCACCAATCACCGCCGACTGGAAGACCTGCCGAAATACGATCTGACGGAAACTTACAAAGACTACACCTTCCGTATTCCGTATCTGCCGAAGGAGTATTACCTGATTATTTACATCGACGGTGAAGACAAGACGATTGAAAAGGTTTCATGCACCATTGGAAAATAAACCGGCGGACAGGCATAAAAAATTTGCCGAGTCAAATGGAAAAGGACTCCGTCATGAGCAGATGCATATCATTTTCACCCGTTTCATATTTGAAACACCGCAACCCTTTGCAGTTCACACTGATAGAACTCCTGATCGTGATCGCCATCATCGCCATTCTGGCGGCAATGCTGCTGCCGGCGCTGAATGCGGCAAAACAGCGCGCGGTGGCGACGCAATGTCTGAACAACTTGAAACAGGCATATCTTCCGTTCGTTCAATATGCGGGCGACTGGCATGACTGGTGTCCGCCTCTCCGCGGAAACATGGGCGGCGGATTTTCCGCAACGTCTCCTGCGCAGGTGTTGGAAGAACAGAGTTATATCACGGATGGAAGAATGTTCATCTGTCCGGCGCTTTCGCCTCATCGTTTTGCCCGCTATCGCGGCAATCAGGAATATTTCCAGATTTACGGCGGCTGGCAGTCGGCATACAGCAGCCAGCCGGGCGCATATCTGAAGCTGGACAAATATTATCTCGGATATCGCAACGACGCCGCTCCGAAAAAATGGAAAACGCCGCTGTGGATGGATTCGATACAGAAGGGGAACAATAATCCGGTCAGCGGAGATACTTCGCCGTATTCCCAGTCGTTCCGCATCCATTTCGCAGCGGCGAGCGACACAGGAACGGGCGCGGGGGTGCATCGCCGCCATGGCGACAATGCCAATGTTCTTCAAATCAGCGGCAGTGCGGCTGCGGAAGGTCGGCCGGAACTGCGGAGTCAGTACCGCGCCTGGAATTCCTTCCTGCTGAAACAAGTCAACCGTAAAAATATCTGGGAGATCAATTGACATGAAAGAAAGGACGGAGAGAAAAATGATAAAAACCGGAATCATTGTTTTTGCGGCTGCAGTATCGACGCTGCTGTATGCGCAGAATGCGGATTTTGCCGTGGAGAAAAGTAAAAAAGTCATCAAGTTCGGCTGGGATGCCCCTACGCCCGGTTTCATGGAACAGAACTTTGAACAGATCGAAAAGAACATGACGGCGTTTGACGGCATAAGCATTGAGTTCAATTCCACCACGGCGAAGCGCAACGGACGCGCCGCCGGATCCGGAGCCATGTTTTTTGATTCCTGGCGCTGGGAGAAATCTGATTTCCAGAAAGAAATCGAATCGCTGAAAAAAGTCAATGCCAGATTCCGGAATCTGAAACACAATTTCATCAACACCAATTCCATGGCGGCGGTCAAAGACCGCTTTGACTGGTTTGACGACCGGATGTGGGAGACGATCACGCACAACTTTGCGCTGATGGCGGCAATCGCACGGGAAACCGGCTGCCGCGGTCTGAATCTGGATATTGAAAATTATGAACGGCAGACTTTCCTGTATAATCCGAATCTGGGACACACCTACGCCGAGACTTGGGACAAGGCACGACAGCGCGGGCGTGAGTTCATCACGGCGATAGCCGGGGCGTATCCGGATATTGTGCTGCACACTTTTTTCTGGCTGGATCAGCATTATGTCAATGCGGACGGCGTTGTATCGCCTTACGACAAATCGGAAAAATGGATCATGGGGCTTTCCCTGGCGTTCATCAACGGCATCTATGATGCCCTGCCGGAAGGCGTAACCATTGTGGAAGGCATGGAATCCGCCGGTTACCGCGCCCGGAGCAGAGCGGATTACGAATCCATTCTCGCCACACGCTGGAAAAAATCCAGATGGCTGATAGATCCGAAGAATTACGAAAAGTTTCTGCGCCGGACGCAGATTGGAATTGCCACTTATCTGGACCGCTATATTGTGACGGATCCGAAAAGCATCTGGTACATTTCCGAAAATCCGGACAGGAATCTGGCTCTGCTGCGGGAGTGCATGACTTCCGCCTGCGCAGCCGCAGATGAATATGTCTGGGTCTGGGGAGAGAAACGCGCCTGGTATCCCTGGCAGTTTCAGGGCTGGATGAAGAAATCCGCGGAATCGGTCAACCGTCCGGGACCGCTGTGGGAGGATGCCCTGCCGGGAATTTCGCAGGCGATTCTTTATGCGAAAGCTCCGCAGCAGTATTATAAAAATGTCATCCTGTCCGGAAAACTCGGAAGGAATCTGCTCCGCAACGGCAATTTCGCGGAAGTCGGCGAGAGCAGTGCCGGAGATTTGCCGCCGGATACTGCGTTTCTGAAAACTGCGCGTCCGTGGGGCTGCTGGCAGGACAGCCGTTCCAAAGGGCGTTTTGAAGTGGTGCGCGGGTTGGGACGCGGCGGAACACCGGCAGTGAAAATCAGCGGCGTAACCAGCGGCTGCATACTTCAGTCGCCGCCGTTCCGACCGGATGGGACGTATTACATCCGTGCAAGGGTCAAATGTGAAGGCAAGGCAAGCGCTTCACTTTCCCTGGGCTGGACTGACGCAGCGGGCCGCTGGAATTTCTGGGGGTTCAACCGGGCGGCAGCTTTCAGCAGGGAACTGCCGGACGGCTGGCGGGAAGCGGAGATTCTTCTGACTGCGGATATGATTCCGCCGGAAGCAAAAGGGATTTCGGTTCAGATCAGCGTGAAAAGTCCCGGCGGCGCGGAGGATGTATGCATCGCGGATGAAATTGAATTTTACAACTTGAACCAGATTCAATGAAAGGAAAATCAACATGAAGAAAAGTATGATTCTGACCGCACTGGCGGTGTCGCTGCTTGTTTCTGCACAGGAAAAAGAACTGGTCCGCAACGGAAAATTCCAGGACAAACCCTATGCGACAACGGAAGCATTGCCGGAAAACTGCATCGCCGTCAAGTTTCCCGGCTGGGGGTTCTGGAATGCCAAAGGCAGTGAAGGCAAGATATATCTGCTGGAAAAAGCCGGCGCGGGGTTCGATGACAACCGTGCGCTGCTTGCCCGTGATTTCAAGTCCGGCTGCATTCTTCAGCAGATCAGCGTAATCCCAAAAGGAAAATATAAAGTGTCGCTGCTCTGCAAGTATGACGGAAAAACAGACATCACTCTGGGCTGGCATCAGAAAAACGGGCAGTGGGCGTTTCACAAACAGAACAGACGTTTCCATTTTACAACAGATGCCGGGAACGGTTGGAAACAGGCTGTCTGCGAGGTGACTGTGCCGGATGAGGCGTACGGCATGTCCATCATGATTAATCTGAGCGAGCAGCAGCCCGGACAGGATTGCCTGATTGACAATGTGAGCGTAACAGCGGCCGAGTAAAAGAGGTATGCGCATGAACTGCATGGAACTGCTGCGCGGCAATTCTGTTTTCTGGTCGAAACTCGGTTTCTGCTACGATCCCCCGCGTCTGGGAAAAGACGGCAAGCCCATTGTTTTTTTTGACAACTGGGAACAGGTCCGCAAGTATCACCGCGACTTTTACAATGCCGGGATCCGGATACATTCCTGCATCGTGTTCACCGGTTGGGTCGGCGTCGGGCGTTATGATTACGAACTGACGGACCGCGTACTGGATTCTGTTTTTTCCTGCGGAGATGATCTGCTGTTCATTCCGCGGATAAAACTGAATGTCCCGCTGGAATGGTCGCGGGAAAACCCGGAGGAGTTGTGCGTGTATTACAATGGCCCGCGCGATGCCGGAAGCATCCGGGCACTGGTCGGTACGGCAAAACATGACCTGCTCGGTTATCAGTCCGCCAAAGGATATTACACCGCCGGAGGCTGGCAGGATGACCGGCCGAATCTCGACGGAGTGATTTCCAATCAGAGCTTTTCCTCGCAGAAATGGCTGGCGGATGCCGGGGAAGCCCTGCGCCGTCTGATCCGGCATATCGAAGACGGACCGTATGGCAGGCGGATTCCCGCATACCATATTGCCTACGGAGCATCCGGGGAGAGCTGTGTCTGGGGACGCTGCAATATTTCCAACAGCGCAGATTACGGTATTGCCAACCGCCGGAATTTTTATGCCTGGGGGTTGCGGCAGTACAGGTCGGCGGAACTGCTGGGGAAGATCTGGATGCAGCCGGGAGTCGGACCAGATACGCTGGTGCTGCCTTCTCCGGAGCAGAAAGAAGGGGAGACCGGAGACCTGTGTGAATTGTTCCGCATGAAGCCGGAAGACAGGATCTGCATTGATTATGACCGGTTTACTGCAGAATCCAATGTCAGCGCACTGGAACATTTCGGCAGAATCGTGAAAATGGAAACCGGCGGCAAAGCAGTCGGGGCTTTTTACGGTTATTTCCTGGAAGTTGCACGTTCAGCCTACACCGGCTATACTGCCATGGAACAGCTGCTGCATTCTCCGTACATTGATTTTCTGGCAGCACCGAAACGGGACGGCGGCGGTGAAATGTGTCCGGCTCAATCGGTCAACCGCCGTAAACAGTGGATGGATGAACTGGATAACCGGACTTGTATTGCCCGCGGAACCGGGATTGAGCACAAGAGTGCAGATTTTGCGGAGACACGTTCGATCATGTGGCGTGAATTTGCCAAAAATCTGTCGCACGGTTCCAGTTTCTGGTGGATGGATCTCGGCGGCGGCTGGTATGATTCTCCGGTCCTGCTGGATGAAATCTCCCGGATTGAGCGCATGGCAAAACAGCTGCGCCGCTGTCCGGCGGAATCCATCAGCGAGATACTGGTCGTGGCGGATGAAGAAATGTTCTTTCACCAGAAGACCAGCTATTATCTGCATCATTGTCTGTTCCCGCGTCTGATCGACGCCATGAACCGGACAGGCGCACCCTGGGATTTTTACCGGCGGCGCGATCTGCCGGAACTGGATCTGCGGCGTTACAGACTGATCGTTTTTGCCAACCCGTTTGCCGAAGACGCGGCGGATTTTGCGCAGAGTCTGGAATCTCGTTTATCCGCCGGCACGACGCTGGTCTGGAACTACGCGCCGGGTTTTTTGCGCAACGGTGAGGGCGGTATTGCCGGATGCGAAAGATTTCTGGAGCATTCCCTGTCCGTGCGGATCCCCGACTTCCACGAACCGCTCCGGACAGAGGGCGCATTGGCGGGAACGGAGCCGCTGGTCTGGCCGGAACATACAGCGACAGACGTTTGCCCGCGGGCGGAAAACTGTCCGGTTCTGTATACAGAAGACTGCGCAAAACCGCTGGCCCGCTGGTCTGACGGAAAAATTGCCGTTTTTGAATGGGAAAAGAATGGACTGCGGAATGTTTTCTGCGGGGCGCCGCTGCTGCAAGCCGCGCATTACCGGAGACTTCTGGCGGATGCCGGTGGCAAACTGCCGGCGCCGCAAAATGTTCTGGTTTACGGAGATTCCCGTTTTCTGTTCTTTTTCGCGTGGGAAAACTGTTCCTTCGATCCGTCGGAAGCGGTTGCCGGCTGCCGCTTCGAAGCGGTTCGCAATGAACTGCCGGATCATTTCGGAGAGTTGAACCTGAAACAGTATGAAAGCCGTTTTTTTTTGCAGGAGAGAGTGTGTTGAAATGAATTATAAAATCTGGCGTTCCCCCTATACCCGCTTCGGCGGACTCAATTCCCTGTGTCCGGATGACCGAACCGATGAAACTTTGACTGCTGAAAACGTTTATACGGATGCGGAACTGCGGCAGATCGCGGGGCAGGGGTTCAATGCAATCTGGGTTCACGGCGTACTGGCGAACATGACCCGGCTGCCGCAATTCCCGGAATTCGGCTGTCATGCGGACGAACATATCGCCGCGATGACCCGGCTGATCGGCCATGCCGCGCAATTCGGACTGAAAGTTTTGTTGTACTGCCAGCCGGTACGGAGTGTGGCAGCCGGCAATACCGCGTTCTGGGAAAAACATGCCGACTGCGCCGGACAGCATGAACTCGCCACGGAGCAGGTAATCCCGGAGCATATGGATGAGGAACTGGAGATGATCTGTCTCTGCACATCCGCTCCGCCGGTCAAATCATGGGTGCAGGACGCCGCCGCGCAGATCGCGGAAAAACTGCCCGGTCTTGCCGGGGTGATCCTGATCACATCCAGCGAATACCCCGGACACTGTTACAGTCATCGCACCAAACGCAATCCGACGCAATGGTCGCCGCTGATCGAGTGTCCGCGCTGCCGTGAACGCGAACCGTATGAGATTGCCGCCGAACTGATTCAGCTGGTCCGTGACGGAATCCGGCGTCATTCCGGCAGTATGGACATCATCGCATGGAACTGGGGCTGGACTACCTGGCTGAAATCTCCCTGCCGGGAAATTCTTGATCTGCTGCCGCGGGATGTGATTGTCATGGCATGCTGCGAACGCGGCGGCTTTATGGATCTGGCGGAACGTCCGCATCATCCCGTCAATGAATATTCGCTGGTTTATGGCGGACCTTCGGAACTCTGCCGGGAACTGCTTGCCGCTGCGGAAGCGCTCGGACACCGGACAATGACCAAACTTCAGCTTGGGACTACCCATGAACTGGCGGATGTGGTCGGTCTGCCGCTGCTGAACAGCATTTTCGCGAAAGCCGCCTGGCATCGCGCGCATCCCGATACCGGTTTCATGGGATGCTGGAACTGCGGAAATCTGACTGGCGCCAACCCTGCCGCCTTCAATTTTTTCCTGCGGAAAGATTGTCCGGACGAAAAAAATGCCGCCTTGAAGGCCTTTGCGGAAATGTATTTTCCCGGCTGCCGCAGTGAACTGCTCATCGCCGCCTGGCAGGATTTTCAGGATGCCTGTTTTTATTTCCCGTTTGCGATTCCCTTCCTGTACCGCGGCGTGCAGACGGTTGCGCTGGCGTATTCGGAAATTTTCCGGATGGAAGAACTGCACGGCACGCCGTTCGGCTGTTCCTATCTGCCGAAAGCGGATCGAGGGGATGACTTGACCGGCGGTTTCACTATGCAGCCGCATGAGTTTTCTCTGGATGAACTGATCGGACATCTGGGCAAGCTGGCTGTGCTGTGGCAGCGTGGTGTCGAACGGATGCGCGCTGCCCTGGCTGGCTGCGATGAGCGGCATGAACTTGGCAATGCTGTTATCTGCGGCTGCATCTGGCAGAGTTCGGAGAATATTTACCGTGCATGGCGTTTGCGTCGTGACTGGGATGACAGCCGGAAAGCGGAAATGCTTCATATTCTGCGTACTGAACTGGAAGTCGAAAAAACTGCGCTGCCCTGGGTGGAAAAAGATGAACGGCAGGGCTGGCACGGAGAAGCGTTTGTCCGTTTCTTTGACCCCGGATCCATCCGGCGCAAGATCGCATTCCTGGAAAAACAGCTGTCAGAGTTTAATGTTTGATCCAATCCGAAAAAACACGAAAAAAAATTGAAAATTGATTTGACAAAATGTGAAAGTGTGCTAAATTGTAGCCCTGTTGCGCCTCTGAGGGAACGAAAGGGGAGCGAGCTGATTGAGAGAAAATTTGAAAAATCTTCGAAAAAAGATTTGACAAAACGAAAAGCAGTGCTATATTTCACCTCATGCTTCTAAAAGCTGGAGAGCTTAAAAGAAGCGGTGCTGAAAAAAGATTTGAAAAAA
>CAKUJH010000023.1 GCA_934661375.1 uncultured Victivallales bacterium | reverse complement strand
TGGCTTAATTGATTGCGTTCTCTTTCCAGTCTGGACATTTCACGGCTTTCGCGGATCAGTTTTCCGCCATGCTCCCAGCACACCCCCGCCGCCAGCAGAATCAACAGAACACTCATGATTTTCAACTGACTGCGCAGACGTCCCGGGCGGAAAGCCCGCGGCAGAATGTCCAGACCTTTCTGCTGTGTTCTGAAATCCGACGCTGCGGCAAACCGGGCAATCAGCAGACATCCCAGATAGTCTTTCACCGGGAAATCCGGCGTGCCGGACAAATCAAACAGCTCCCCGAATTTCTGTGTCCATTCCTGATAATATTCGTCATTCCAACGGCTTCTGTCATGCCATTGTCCTTCGGCAAAAAAGAAATCCGGTTCCAGTTCCGGCAGATACACCGGGGGATCATCCAGACGCAGAGCCAGCAGAGGATACAGGAAGCAGTCGATTTTTTTCAGACTCTGCGACAGTTTGGCGGTCAGCGCATCCCGTGCGGCAAGCGGAAAAGCATAAACGTTCACTGCATTTTCCTGCTGTTCCGGCAATGCGCCGGCACTGGTGAACTGAATTTCGGCATCCGGCAATTCCTGCGGCAGATGGCAAGGCAGATCAAACAGCAGGGCTTCCTTCATCGCCCGGACATTCAGCCGGGGAGCGGTCGTCCGGTAAAATACCGCATTTTCAGACAGATTTCCGGTCAGGAAAACCATGCAGTCGCGTCCGAAGCCCAGCTGTTTGCGGAGCTGTTTCCAGGCATCCGCCGGATTTTCCGGATCGGCGGCACAGACTCCATGGGCTTTTATCTGGAAACGTCCGGCTCTTCTCCTGAACCAGCATCCGCGGACACTGGCTGAAGAGAAGAACAGTACTGCAAATTCCTGTAAACCGGAAGATTTCATCTGCGGGTGTTTCCTGTTTTATTTGGCATGTTCGCGTTCATAACGTTCGGCGAGTTTGCGCATTTCCTCGCGGTAACGCCCCGGATCATTCCGGCGGAGTTCATCCAGTTTTTTCATTTCCGCCGGATAAGCCGCCCGGATCTGCTGAAGTTTTTCCATAGGATTGCCGCGCCGCGGATACGGCTGATTTGGATTTGCGCCGAACCGGTCATGCCGTCTGTCCTGCATCGCGGGAAACTCGATTCCTTCCCTGCGGTATATTTCCTGCATTTTTTCCCTGGCGGCGCGCGGATCGGTTTTGCGCAGTTTGTCGATTTCCTCAAATTCCTTCGGATATTTGGCGCGGATTTCCGTCATCTTTTTCCGCATGGTCTCCGGGTTGAGGGGCAGCTGCACGCCGGCTTTCTTTGCCAGTGCCTGAAGTTTGGTCTCCGCCTCATTGCGCAGTTTGTCGATTTCCGCAAATTCCTTCGGATATTTTTCTTTCAGTTTTGCTTCGACGTTTTCCCGCTGGTCATTGCGGTGCGGCGGTCTCATCCGTTCGGTGCGCGGTCCGCGTTCGCGACGCTGCGGCGCAGCTTTCGCATCCTGCGCAAACACGAAGCATCCGGAAATTATGCCAGCTGCGGCAAGCAGTGTTGTCAGTTTCTTCATGATTTCTTCTCCAAAATGTGATCTGTTTCATATTTCCGTCAATGCACGTGCGTCTTTCATTGCTTATAACGCAGAAAATAAAATATTATTGCATGAAAAATCAGAAAAAAACAGATTTTATTTCTGGATGATTTCCCGAATCCGGAATTCTTCAAAACGCCATTTGGAACCGTCCTTGCGCAAATGGCTTTCCAGTTCCCGGATTTCATGAACGGTGCGGCCGTCCTTCAGGGTTCCGACCAGAACCGCAGACAAAAGAACAACGGCGGTTTTCGTATCTTCATTCACTTCGATTTCCAGATCGTCAAACGATAATTTCAATCGGTCAAAAAGCGCGCGCGAACGGAAAATATTGGAACTCAATGCTTCCTGCGAATAAGGACCGGCAATCCAGTCCAGACCGTCAATGCTGAATGTGCTTTGCTCCGAGAACAGGGCAGACAGTTCTTTGGCTTTGCCGATGGCGGGCAGCGCGCCTTCCTTGCCTTTTTTCTGCGCCAGTTCGGAAAACGCCGCGAACTGACGGCGAATCAGTTTTTCTTCGGTCGGTTTCAGAAACCACCACAAGCCGATTCCGAGCAGACACAGCACAACCAGAACCGCGAGCGTCCAGCCGATTTGTTTTCCGGTAATCACCATGAGGGAGCTCCTGCCAGATAACGTTTATGCATTTCACCGAAAATATGACGTTCCATCGGCACGGAACGGTTGTCCCCAGCCAGATAATAATGATCCGGCGACACGGTCCGTTCCGGCAGATTCCAGTTTGAAGGACCTTTGATGTAAGGTTCCGGGATAACTTCCCCGTTGACCAGCAGTCTGCCGTCCTTGAACGCCACCCGGTCGCCGGCAAGAGCAATGACCCGTTTCAGAATCATGGTCTTCGGACCGTATTTCATGATGACCACATCTCCGCGCTTCGGTGTCTTAAACCAGTAGGCGGGCGTCCAGCAGAACAGGAATCCGCGCTCCGGATACGTCGGCAGCATACTGCCGCCGCGGATCACCTGCGGCATACAGATGAACCGGAAAAACACCCATGCCGCCAGAATCACCACCAGCAGACGAATCAGAAAAGTCCGTGCCAGTTTCGGAAAAAAGAAGGCACGCAGGATTTGTGCCAGCCGCCCCGTATGCAAGGCTTCTTTCACTTCCTGACGATGTTCTTCCGTATTGTACAGACGATATTTCATTGTTCCGGTTCCGTTTTCAGGAAACGCCGGTCCAGCAAATATTCCTCCTGCACATTGGAAAGAGAGCGCAGGATGTTGCTCCGCAAGTCCGGAATCCGTTCCGTGAGCTGTTCCAGAACACGCTTGAAATATTTGCGGTCGCCGTTTTCCAGCTGTTCCCTGTATAGACACTCGCCGCGGATCGGAAGTTCCATCTTTGACACCCATTCCGCAATCATGGCTTCCGGAGTCAGAATCAGCGGACGGATAATGCGCAGTTCACCGTTCTTTTCCGGCACATTCGGCCCCATGGTACTGAGTCCCGCGCCGCGGCACAGACTCATCAGGAAGGAAACTTCCGCATCATCCAGATGCTGTCCCAATGCAATTTTGCCGCATCCCAGTTTGCGCGCCAGAGTATACAGATTGCCGCGGCGCAGACGGGAACACAGCATACACGGACTGCCGTCCAGTTTCTTTTCCGCCAGCAGAGCCGCCATATCAAAACGGATGATGTGATGCGGGATCCCCAGTCCCGCGCAGAGTTCGCCCGTTCCATCTGCGGAAAAACCGGGAAAACCCGGATCGAATGTCGCCGCTTCTATGGAAAATGAAACCGGTGCCGTTTTCTGAAAATGACGCAGCACATGCAGCAGAGCCACACTGTCCTTGCCGCCGCTGATTCCCGCCAGAATGCGGTCGCCCTCCCGGATCATGTCATATTGAACAATGGCATTCCCGGTCAGACGGCAGATTTTCCGGAACAGCAGATCATCCATGAATCCCCCGCAGTTCAGCGGCGGAGAGCCGCTTTTTCAATGACGTCGCAGAGTGCGGAAAGATCCGCCACGGCATGATGCGGATGATGTTCCCCCGGATGCCGGAACACCTGAATCGAACCGCCCAGAGCCAGACAGTTTTTCTCCAGCAGGTCGGTATTTTCCTTGATCGGCACGGTGGTATCGTCCGTTGCGGCGGCATGAATCAGCGGAATGCCCGCCTTGATGAGCGGTTCCAGATTATCTTTCGGATTGTATTTCCAGTTCATCGCTTCCGCTTCATCCGCAAAGCCGTAAGCCTGGATCATGCGTTTCCAATGTTCGGGATTTCCGGCACTGGCGCCCTTTGCTCCGGGCCAGCTCTTGAAATCACAAACCGGGTTGTCGGCATAAATGCAACCGACTTTGTCCGTATTCTTCACTGTCCAGTTGTAAATGTAGAGACCGCCCACGCTCAATCCGAACAGAATCGGTTTCGGGTCGAATCCGCGTTCCACTGTCAGGAAATGATAGAAATGATCCCAATGCGCCAGCGAACGCGGGGAACCGCATTCGTACGGAATCTGCATGAACACAAAATAATAACCGCGGTTGAGCATTTCCAGTTCAAAACAGGGAAATGCTTCAAAATATTCCGCTTTCCAGATCCAGCGTTTGCCAGGCAGCGGATTGGCGGGTTCTATTACCTTGCACGGACAGCCGTCCAGCTCAAATTCGTGCATGACAAACGAATGATACTCTGTGGTATGACCGGGAAAATTCAGCAGATACATGAGTTCACCTCATTTTTATTGGTTGGTAAAAAGGGAATCATCCGGCGCGGGCGTCTGCGGAGCAGCATTTTCCCTGCCGGGCTGAAGCATCTCTATTTTCTGTTTCAGGGAATTGAGTTTTTTATGACAGATCGACGCAATGGCGGAACCTTCTTCGAACTGGGCAATCATGTCTTCCAGCGGCACATTGCCGGATTCCATTTCCCGCACCAGCTGATCAAGACGGTTCAGACATTCTTCAAACCGGAGTTTTTCCAGCTCTTTCAAATGTTCCGGAGAAACAGCCATCACTCCGCCTCCGTTTCCGCTTCCTGCTGCCAGGGTTTCAGCGTCTTTTTCTTTTCAACGGCACGCAATGCCTTCTGCAGTTTTTCTTTCAGCGCATCGAAGGAACCGTCGGTCGCGGCACTGATCGGAATCACTTTCAGACCTTTCGGCAGATTCTTTTTGAGTTCCTTCAGATTGTCCGCACTCTCCGGCAAGTCCATCTTGTTGGCAATGACAAACACCGCGCGTTCCGACAAACCTTTCAGGTACAGTTCCAGTTCATTCTGCAGGACTTTGAGGTCATCGACCGGATTGCGTCCGTCCACGCCCGCCATATCCAGCACATACAGCAGCATTTTGGTCCGTTCAATGTGACGCAGGAATTCGTGTCCCAGCCCGACGTTGCGGTGTGCGCCGTCCAGCAGACCGGGAACGTCCGCCACCAGATAAGTGGAGAAATCCGGCATTTCCACCTGTCCGATCACCGGATGACGGGTCGTAAACGGATACGGGGCAATTTTCGGGTTGGCGTTGGAAATGCAGGACAGCAGAGTGGATTTTCCCGCATTGGGAAAACCGACCAGTCCAATATCCGCAATCATTTTCAGTTCCAGTTCAACCGCAACGGGTTCTGTTTTTTCGCCGGGTTCATGTTCGCGCGGTGCGCGGTTCACACTCGTGGCAAAACGCCGGTTGCCGCGTCCGCCTTTTCCGCCGTACAGCACAACCACCTGCTTGTCCGGAGTGTCAATATCCGCCATAATTTCGCCGGTTTCCAGATTGCGCACTATCGTTCCCGGCGGAACTTTGATCAGCACATTGGCGCCGTTGCGTCCGTGCATATCCTTGCTTTTGCCGGGGATGCCGTTCTGCGCGGCAAAACGCCGGTTGAAAATGAAATCCTGCAAACTCTGTTCGCCGGGCGCCGCGACAAAAACAACATTGCCGCCGTTGCCGCCGTCACCGCCGTCAGGTCCGCCTTTCGGGATGAAGGCTTCACGCCGGAAACTGCAGCAGCCGTTGCCGCCGTTGCCGGCTTTGATCGTGATCTCTGCTTTATCAATAAACATGGTAACTCTATCTCCTTCCCGTCCAGCTTTTCTGCGAAAAAAAAGCCCGAACAATGAATGTCCGGGCTGAATCAAACGCCTGAATGAAAAAATCAGTCGACCTGTTCCGCCGCTTCCGGAGCGGGGATGATTTCGACCATACGTCTGGCTTTTTCAAATTTCACCGTTCCGTCTTTCAGCGCGAACAGAGTGAAATCTCTGCCGCAGCCGACGTTGCGACCCGGATGGAAGCGGGTGCCGCGCTGACGGATGATGATGGTGCCGGTGGTAACAAATTCGCCGCCGAACGCTTTCACGCCCAGCATCTTCGGCTGACTGTCGCGGCCGTTGCGGCTGCTTGACTGACCTTTTTTATGTGCCATGATATTCTCCTTAAAGTAGTTGTTTCTGCAAATTCATGAATCATCAATATACATGGCATATCGAAAATTGCAACAGAAAATCTGTTTTTTTTTGAATTTTCTTGCATTTTCCCTCGGCATTTCGAGGAAAAATATCTTTTCCACAACGGCATCCTCAAAAATTCCGCTAAATGATTTTTCAGTTATAATAGCTTGCAATTGCCCGTGTTACATGCTAATTTAAACTTATATCGTACCGATAAAGCCTTATTGCAAAGGAGGAACAGGTCATGTCAGACTTTCCTGAATCCAGCTTTACCCGCGTATCCGGAAAAATTTCCGGGCGATACCTCCGCCTGTGCTTATGCCTGTCTGCCGCCCTGCTGTTTCTGTCATCCCGTGCAGACGAAGCGGAAATGCGTTTCGATGCCGTCATTCAGGCTGCCGCTCAGAAACATAAAATCGACCCGCTGCTCATCAAGGCTTTAATCTGGCAGGAGAGCCGTTTCTCCCCCACGGCTTCCGGAAAAAACGGCGAAGCAGGGCTGATGCAGATCCGTCATTGCGTCGCCGCCGACTGGTCCAAAGCAAACAGACAGCCTCGCCCGGAACCGCATGAACTGTTTGATCCTTATATCAATCTGGAAATCGGCACATGGTATCTCGCACGGTCCATCCGCTACTGGAAAGACGCCCGCCATGTTTTAAGCATGGCACTCTGGGAATACAACGCAGGGCGTTTCAGCATAAAACAGAAACTGAAACAGCATGAACAGCCTCATGATTTCGATCCTGCCGCCGAATCCGCCACGGCATCAACCGCCTACATCCGCGCCATCTGGAACAAATATCTGGAATACATCACCGAAGCGGCTCCGCGCCTGGCATCCGACACACCGCAGAATCCTTGACCGGATTCAACTTCCCAGACAGATCACGGAGCGGTCCAAGCCCATCTCTTTTGCCGGACGGCAGAAAATTTTGACTCCGCTCACCGGAAACGCCCAGACCAGACGGCTCAACCCATCCTCTTTCCGCCAGACCGTTTTCCCGCCGCATTGCTCCATGCATTCCAGCGTGCAGACGCCATTCTTTTCGGAAAAGCGGCAGATCCGCACAAAATCTTCATCCCGAAAACGAAGCAGAGCACAGACTCCGTTCTGCAGACAGATATTCTCCGTAAAAAACACCAGAGCATCGCCATCCATGCCGTAACGTTTCCGGGTGTGATCCAGCTTCACGGCACAGTACCGCACTCCGCCCGGTGCATCCAGAATCACACTCTGGCGGGATTTCCGCCGGACATAGGAACAGATATTTTCCATCGGCTGCTCATAATGAAGCAAATCTTCCTCATAAACCAGCGGAACCACATTCCGGCGGCAGCGTTCCGCAAGCCGCAGTTCAGACAAATCCGCGGGGATGGTGCATTTGCCCGACAGTACGGGATAAACCCGCTCCCGCCACACATCCGTTGAAATATGCCGGATCTTTCCGTTCAGCCAGAAAAGGACTGTGCTGTGCGACACCCCCAGAACCCGACTTGCCGCCAGCACACTCCCGCATTGTCCGATCAGCCGGCGCAGACTGTTTTTCACCGATTCATCTATTTCCTGCATAATCCGTTTTCCTTTCCGCCACCATCAATATCTTAATCTTACTTTAGCAATAAACATTTATTTTACAAGCTGATTTCATAAAAATTTTCTATTTTTTTATTTTGTCTCTTGAATTATTTCAAGCTGAATGTTTATTACTGTTTTTCAAAAACAATCAAATTGTAAATCAATTGTAAATTACATAAACAGTCTATTTTTTATTTGACGGTTTTACATTCCCGGATAAAAAATCATTTATTTTTCATATCCATCTGAATATCAATCAAATATTACCATACTTCGCTTGGTTAAAATTGTAAATTCGCATTCAGGGACGGTGCAGAACATGCCTTTTTGTTTGACGCTCTGCACCTTGTTAACTTAAACAAGGAGGACTTATGTTCGGTTGTCACAACTGCGGCAAGAAGCCGCCGAAAAATGCTGTTTTTGAAAAAACGCCCTGTGCGAAATGCCGGGCAGCACAGGATCCAAACCTCATGTCTTATTACAGTGAAGACCCTGCCAGCTTCCAGACTCCCAAAGTCATGCATCCCGCTTATGAAGGCGACGGCGTCAGCGACGAAATTGCGATAGAGGATGTCAAGGAAAAAATCTTTTTCGCCTTGTCACGAACTCTCCGGATACTGGTCGACCTGAAAGAAAAAAGCCCGGAAACCTACCGGGTAGTCGAAGCAAAAATGCGGGAACCCCTGCTCTCTTATGCCGAACTCGCCAAACAGCTGTCCTGCCGGAAACAGAATATTCTGTATCATCTGAAAAAAGCGGTGAAACTTTGCCCGGAACTGAGCTGCGCTTTTCTGGTGGATACCCGGCGCACAAACGGCAGAAGATGCTTTTCTCATCGCTCCGGAATGTAAAAATTCAAAAAAATCCAGCTGTGCCGTCCATCATCTGACCGGACGGCTTTTTCATTGCAGACGAAAAAGACAGATCACTTTTCCAAAGAATAGAGCAGTTTGATTTCTTCCGGCCACAAGGATTCGTCTATGGTTTCCAGAACCAGCGGAATCCCATCCAGACGCGGATCATTCATGATACGGCGGAAAGTCTCCACGCCGAGTTCCCCTTTGCCAATGCTGTGATGCCGGTCCAGATGACCATTCAGCACACTTTTGGAATCATTCAGATGCATTCCCTTGAGAAATTCAAAGCCGATCAGGGAGCCGAAACGGTCCATCACCTGATCATAGGAATCCTTCAGGTCATATCCCGCCGCGAAAGCATGGCAGGTATCCAGACAGACTCCGACTCTGGAATCATCGTTGATCAGTTCAATCAGCCGGGCAAGTTCTTCGAAAGAGGAACCGACATTGCTGCCCTGCCCCGCCGTATTTTCAATCACGGCGCAGACTCCTTCCGTTTCCGCCAGAACCGATTTCACTTCTGCGGCAATCAGCTGAAGACATTCCTCCACGGAAATCTGCCGGAGATGACTGCCGGGATGAAAGTTAAGATAAATCAGACCCAGCTGCATACAGCGGGTCATTTCTCCCAGAAACGATTTCCGGGAAGTTTCCCGTTTGACCGGATCCGGATTGCCCAGATTGATCAGATAGCCGTCATGCGGCAGAATCCGGTCCGGCGTGAATCCATTGTCCTGACAATTCCTGCGGAATGCGGCAATGGACTCAGCCGACAGCGGAGCAGATGCCCACTGCCGCTGATTTTTGGTGAACATGGCAAAAGCCTTTGCACCAATGGCGGCGGCATTGAGCGGGGCATTTTCAACCCCGCCCGCAATGGACACATGTGCTCCGACGTATTTCATGGTTACGGAATCAGCTTGAACGCTTTGACAAGATCGACGATCTGTTCACCGTTGATCGGGTTAAAGCAGCCGAGACGGGGCGCACAGATGGTGGCCTGCGCACTGTATTCCGCAACTTCCAGACGGTCGAACGGTTCCAGCAGAGTTTTGCCGCAGGAGATCGCGCAATCGTTTTCGATCGTGATGATCGGGTAGCGCAGAGACAGCGTGGAAGTGATTTCCTTCAGGTTGTTGAACTGCGTGCCGTAGGGGAACGACGGCATTTCACGGAGCATGATGTAGCTTTCCGGAATCACGCAGGGATCGAACTTTTCATGGGAAATGCAATAACCCATGAGGTTCGGCGGAGTCGCGATCAGCAGAGAATTGACCTCCGGCTGTGCATCGAGGATTTCACGGAAGAGCCACATTGCCTGACTCGGAACACGTCCGGCTTCGTAAGTGCGGCCGTCCACCAGAACCAGATCATCGGCTTCCAGAGAAGCACGGTCGGCATCATGCGGAGTAATCAGGAAACGGGTCTTGTCCAGACGCATCGCCAGCGTGCCGGAAGTGCTGGTGAACATTTTCTGTTTGTAAGCGCGGCGAACCAGTTTCGCCATCTGGTAACGGACTTCCATTTCATCGCTGGAGCGTTCACCGAATTCAACCGGCTTGAACTCCGCATTGCGGTCAACTTCACTCAATGCGATTTCCGCTTCCGTCAGGTAATGCGGCTTGCCGATGCACATGGCATTGTAGATCATGCGGGCGCAGTAGTCCAGGGTTTCAAACCGCTGGAACGCGTGAAGCATGGAAGTGCCGGCAACGCAGGAACCGTGGTTTTCCAGCAGAATGGTACGGTGTCCGGCGGCAAACGCAGCGGAAACTTTTTCGCCCAGAGCTTCACTGCCGGGGACATCATATCCGGCGAAACCGACATCGCCGCAGAATCTTCTTGCGGTCGGATGCACAAACGTATTCGGGATCTGACCGGTAACGCTGAACGAAACCAGCATGGGCGGATGCGCATGAAGAATCGCCTTCACATCCGGACGCATTTTGTAGACGCCGCTGTGGAAGGGATATTCACAGGAGGGTCTGTGCGGACCGTGAATCTTTCCGTCCGGGGTAATGCACATGATGTCTTCGCGGCGCAGCGTGCCTTTGTCGATGCCGCTGGGGCTGATCCACATGCAGCCGTCGGCATCCATGATTGAAAGATTGCCGCCGCTGGTGGTGGTCATGCCGTAATCGTAGATGCGCTGCATGAAGGCAACGATCTGATCCTTCGGATGAACAAATTTTCCTTTTCCCATAATTCACACCTTTCTTAAAATCAAGTAAAGTATAGACTTAATATAACATATTCCATGTCATTGTCAAGCCGTTTGCCCAAGATAATGAGACTTTTGTATTTTGTGCTTATTGAAAAAATCTTTTTTATCATCTATTTCACAAATAACTAAAGACATAAATGTTACTCTGATAATTAAAGTTGCTTACAATTTTTATATTGTCACTCTTTTTATGAAGAGCAAAAAAAAAATTGCCGTGTTCATAAAAAACAGTCAACCGATTATCTTCTTCACATTACAATCGCTCTTTATTGATTCAGAAGAAAAGACATATTTTCTAAATCCTTGAAAAAAAATGTCTTGCATTTGACGAAGTCGATTTTCGCAGATCTTTATAGCCACTTCTGATTTATCTATTCCTATCCAATGGCGATGTAATTCTTCTGAAGCAACAAGCGTTGTCCCACTTCCAGAAAAACAATCTAAGACAAGACTATCCTCATTTGAAGATGCTTTAATTATAAGTTTAAGCATATCAAGATTTTTTTCCGTTGGATATGACGGATACGGTGAATCCTTAAAAGACCAAATATCTTGAATTTTTTTCCCTTCAGAAACTTTATCGTCCGCATATATAATACGTCGAGGATTTCCTGTTTTGGACCATTCTATAAGTCCTAATGAATCCAATTTATCCAATTCCTTTGGATCACTTCTCCAATGTCTTCCTGCGGGGGGAAACATTCCTCGCCACATCATTCCTGTAGATCCATTTTTTGTTTCCCCTGGAGCATGTAAAGGAATCGTTGTATACCGATTCCCATTTTTATCAATCTTGTTAAATCTTGCCAATATATCACCTTCATCCAATTGTTCACGAGGATCATTCCATATAGGGAAATCGCCCTTACTATAAAACAAAATCATATCTTTAATATTTCCATATGCCGAACGCAAAAAGTTTTTAGGATTGCATTTTATTCTTGTTATATCATTTCGAAAATTTTTCATTCCAAATATTTCATCCATAATAATTTTCACATAATGCCCTATTTTATAATCAATATGAAGATAGATGGAGCCATGCTCAGAAAGCAATTCTCTCAATAAAATCAATCGCAATCTTAAAAAATCAAGAAATGCGCTTCCTGTTAAACTATCTGAATATGCTGTCTTTCCTTCTTTTTTATGGCTTATGGTACTGACTCGATTATCTTCTATCGTAAAAATGTTATTCGTTGCAAATGGTGGATCTATGTAGACTAAATCTATTTTACCTGCATATCCTTTTTGCAATAAAAACTTCATTACATCAATATTGTCTCCATGAAATAACATTCTATCCGAAGGAATAAAGCACTCAGATAGGGTTGATTTCGCAGGTTGTTGCAAAAAATTTTCTTCAGAAATTTTATTATCATACGAAAGAAACATAATTTACACCTGATAAAGAAATTCTCTCAAAACTAATGCACTCATAATATTGGCTTCACCACACGCAGAAATCCCACGATAGAGTTTATGATTTCCTGGTATATAACAAACGCCATCTAAAATAGCAATTTTTATAGCATCACACTGGGCTCCAAGCGTAGAAAGCGCATCGTGAAATTGAGCATTTTGATGCCCCCCAAAATCAGTTAAAAATTTAGCTTCGCCAATAACATACTTACCATTAAATCGACCAAGAAAATCAAGCCCCTTTTCTCTTCTGTAATTCAGATAGTCATGTGCGAAACGCATCATTTCTGCATCCGTTCCATCAAGAATCGCATTTCCTGAAGAATGAACAAATTCATTATAAGTGACCGGCATGATACCAAGGACGCCTCTACTAATCCAGCGCTTAAACAATGGACCAATTTGTCTATTCGTTTCTTTAGGTTGAGAACACTTTTCATAAAGGGTTTCCAATCCTAATTCAAATATCCGTCCAGCTAACCGATTCACAGTCTCAGGATTTCGCTCTATTGCTTGAGGATCTCGTTTTAAATAAGCTACGTAAGAATCTTTTATTGGAAATAAATCTAATTGCAATAATGCTTTAATCATTTGTTGATTATCTTGATTACGAAAAGAATTTTCTACTTTTGTCCATATTATAGAATTTATTTCTCGACAATTTTCTGGAATTGTGGGATACACTCGAAAAAGCAGATCCAAATAATTTTTCTGATTAGCAAGATCCACACTAATTTGTGTCCATCTATTCATAAAAAGCACTCCTTCTTTCTTAACGCTTATCTTAACGCCTCAAAATTGACCACATAGTCATTACGCGAAAATCAGTCGAAGGGCAGTTCGCAGGGGCGTCCCGCACGGAAAAAGCACGCCGCGCGGTATCCCGCCGCCTTCGCCAGTTCCACCGCCTGCGCGAAATCGCGGCCGACATCTTCCGGCTTATGTGAATCCGCGCCGAAAGTTACCGGCATCCCGAATTCGCGCGCCGCTTTCAGCAGTTCCAGCGACGGATACGGTTCGCCCGCCGGATTCCGCAGCCCCGCGGTATTGATCTCGATCGCCCGCCCGGTTTCCGCGGCTGTCTTCAACGCCTCTTTCATGCGCTTCATGAAATACGAACTGTCCGCCGGATAAATGCCGAATTTCTTCGGCAGATCCGGATGCGCCATGATCTCAAAAGGACAGTTCTGAACGAAATCACACATCCGGTCGGCATAAGTGTTCCAGACCGATTCCGCGCCGCGTTCCTCCCAGATCGACATCTTCGCGGGGTCGTCGAATCCGAAATCCGTATAATGGACGGAGCCCAGCCGGTAATCGAACGGCTCATTCCGGATCGCCGCATAAACTTCCGCCATGCGCCCCGGCACATAATCCAGTTCAATTCCGTAAAGGACTTCCAGCGGCAGACCGTCATCGGCGGCTTTCCGCTGAAGAGAACGCACAATTTCACGGTAAAGCGGAAACTGCGCGGCAGTCATGCGGCATTCGGAATCATAACCGGCAGGCCACGGGATATGATCGGACACGCCGAAATATGCCAAATTGTGCGCCGCTGCACTGGTCAGATACTCCGACGGAGCACCGGATGCATGATTGCACAGCGCGGTATGAGAATGCAGATCTGCCAGACGCATAGGCTGTTTCATCCTTGTATTTTCCGTTTCAGAGAGGAAAGACTGCGGCGGAAATCCTCATCCTTCTCGCTCATTTTTTTCACATGGGTAACCGCATGAAGCACCGTGGCATGATTGCGTCCGCCGAACGCATTGCCGATGTCCATCAGGGACAGTTCGGTCATTTCACGCGCAAAAAACATCGCCATCATCCGGGGTTCCGCAATATTCTTCGGACGCTTGCTTCCGGTCAGATCGCTCACGCGCAGCTGGAACTGCTCCGCCACAATCTGCTGAATCCGGTCCACGGTTACTTTCCGGTTTTCCGCTTCCTTGTCCAGCATGTCCGCCAGAATTCCTTCCGCCTCGGACATCGGGATGGCGTGTCCTTCCATGGAGGAATAAGCGACCAGCCGCATCAGTGCGCCTTTGAGTGTACGGATGCTCGAAGAAATGCGTTCCGCCACATAATGAATCACATCCGGAGAAAGCTTCACCCGCTGGTCTCTCTGCTCATACTGCAGAATGGAAAGACGCGTTTCAAAAGTGGTCGGCGAGGTGATCTGCGTGGTTACACCGGATTCGAAACGGGTCACCAGACGCGATTCCAGACCGCGGATTTCCGACGGCTGTTTATCGGAGGTGAGGATGATCTGCTTGCCGGCGTTGTACAAGGTATTGAAGGTGTTGAAAAATTCCTCCTGAATCTGATCCTTGCCGCCCAGCTGATGTACGTCGTCGATCAGCAGCACGTCCACTTCGCGGAAATGATTGCGGAATTCAAAATGGGATTTGAAAGCGGAATGAGTGCGCAGGGAATCCAGATAGGCGTTCAGGAATGCTTCGCAGGTAACATAACGCACCACCGCCCGCGGATTGCTGGCATGAACATAATTTGCCACCGCCTGCATCAGATGCGTTTTCCCCATTCCTGTGCTGCCGTAAATATACAGCGGATTGAAACTGCCGGGTTTCTGCGCCGCAGTCAATGCCGCGGAATACGCATAACGGTTTTCTTCGCCGACAATGAAATTGTCAAACGTATAACCGGGCAGACAGTTTGGCGCATTGCCGTCACCGGCAGCCGGCATGGATTCCGGCTCCGCTTTGGCTTCCAGTTCCAGTTCAGGCACGGCTTCCATGGCTGCCGCCGTTTCCGGTTCAGGCACGGGTTCCGGTGCCGCTTCCGCCTTGTGACCGATTTCAATGTCGAAAGACACAGCATCCCCGCAGGCGGACTGAAGCCCCTCCGCGATGATGTCGGCAAAATTGTCGCGCAGCCATCCTTCATAGATTTCATCCGACACGCCCAGAATGATTTTCCGCCCGTCCTTTTCCATTTCCATCCGAACCGGCACGATTTCCTCAAACCATTGTGTAAACACATGCGCCGGCACCTTCATGCGAATCGCCGCACAGGCCTGTTTCCATAACGTGAAAGCACTCCACTGCTCCTGTTCCATTTTACGATTTCCTGTCTCTTTCACCCGACTTATTAACATAACTCCGCCACAGAAGGCGGATTACGCTGTTTTATCCCGTCGGGATCACGTTTGTATATTATATTTTTTGTTCTTTGCTATCCTGCGTAATTCCAGTCATTTGCGGTTTTTCTCCCTCATTTTGAGGCGGATTGCGCTGTTTTTCGCCGCAATTACAGCAGTTTTTCCAGAAAATTCAAGCCTTCGGAATATCTTTTTTCCGGATTTTTTCAAAAAGTGCTGTAACACCCCGTTTTTCAACAGGAAATGACTTTCATTCAAAAATTGTCAACAAGTTATTAACAATAAGCACCAGTCCCCGCATGGACTATACATATTAACATGCCCTGTTTTTGAAAATATGCAAGTGCGGAATGACACTACTTTTCAAATTTATTTTTCGACTTTTTCACTTTCGGGGTCTTGACAATGCGTATCCGGCAGGTTTTGATGCAAGGTTTTCATGATTTTTAAAAAACAGCTCTTGATAAATTGAGAAACAGGGATTATTTTTCCGGCAGTATTTTCTAACGGAAAGGAAAACGACTATGGAAAATCAAAACTGGAAACTGGAAACGCTGGCAGTACAGGCCGGCTATACACCCGAAAACGGCGGACCGCGCACTGTGCCGATCACCCAAAGCACCACTTATAAATATAATGACGCGCAAAGCGTGGCGGATCTGTTCGATCTGAAACGCGCAGGTTTTTTCTATACCCGCCTTGCCAATCCGACGGTGGACTGTTTTGAAAAGAAAATCGCCGCTCTTGAAGGCGGTGTCGCGGCGGTGGCGACCAGTTCCGGACAAAGCGCCAGCGCGCTCTCCATTCTGAATATCGCCCGCTGCGGCGACCATGTGGTGGCAGTATCCAGCCTGTACGGCGGCACGGTCTCCCTGTTCACCAATACCTTCAAAAAATTCGGTATCGACTTCACTTTTGTGCTGCCGGAAGCCACTCCGGAAGAAATAGAGAAAGCCATTCAGCCGAACACCAAAGCCATCTTTGCGGAAATGCTTGCCAATCCGGCGCTGGTTGTTCTGGATGTTGAAAAAATGGCAGGTGTCGCCCATAAACACGGACTGCCGCTGATTGTGGACAACACCTTCCCGACTCCGTACCTGTGCCGTCCGTTTGATTTCGGAGCGGATATTGTAACGCATTCCACGACGAAATATCTTGACGGTCATGCGGTTACGCTGGGCGGAATTATTGTGGAAAAAGGCGGATTCGACTGGGGCAACGGCAAATTCCCGGAAATGGTCGAATCGGATCCGAGCTATCACGGCACGGCATATATGCGCGACTTCCCCGGTGCGCCCTACTCCACCAAACTCCGTGTGCAGTGGATCCGCGACCTGGGCAATCCGATGCAGCCGTTCAATGCGTTCCTGAATATGCTTGGGACAGAAACGCTTGCCGTGCGCATGGACCGTCATTGTGAAAACGCGCTCAAAATGGCGGAATTTCTGGAAAATCATCCGAAGGTCAGCTGGGTCAATTACCCCGGTCTCAAATCCAGTCCGCAGCATGAACTGGCGCAGAAGTATCTGCCGCGCGGCTGCTCCGGCGTTCTCTGCTTCGGTGTGAAAGGCGGCAGCAAAGCCGGCGAAAAAGTCATGAATTCCCTGAAACTGGCAGCCATCTGCGTTCACGTGGCGGATCTGCGCACCTGCGTACTGCATCCTGCCAGCATGACGCACCGTCAGCTGACGGATGAAGAACTGATTGCCGCGGGGGTTTCCCCTGATCTGATCCGTCTTTCGGTCGGATTGGAACACATCGACGATCTGAAAGCCGACTTTGATCAGGCGCTCAACGCCTGAAAAAACGGTAAAAATACCGGATAAATCCGTTAATCTTCTTGCAATCTGAAATAGCTGCGGTAAATTAAGGTTTCATTACTGAAGGTTATTTTAGATTGCAAGCAAGGTGAGAAACATGTCTGAAAAACGGATTATTTTAAGTGGAGATGAAGCTGTCGCGGAAGGCGTTTTCGCAGCCGGGATCAAATTGGGAACCGGGTATCCGGGAACTCCTTCAACGGAAATTCTGGAACATCTTTCCACACTCGGCGGGAAAGCCCAGTGGGCGCCGAATGAAAAAGTCGCCATGGAAGTCGCAATCGGCACCGCTTTCGCCGGCGGCCGCACCATAGTCACCATGAAACATGTCGGTCTCAACGTGGCTGCCGACCCGCTGTTCACCCTCGCCTATACGGGTGTCGACGGCGGCATGATTATTGTTTCCGCAGACGATCCGGGCATGGCGTCCAGCCAGAATGAACAGGACAACCGGCTGTACGGCGCAGCGTCCCACATTCCGGTGCTGGAACCTTCCGACAGCCAGGAAGCCTACGATTTTGCCATCCGCGCTTTTGAAATTTCCGAACAGTTCCACACTCCGGTACTGTTCCGTATGACCACTCGCGTCTGCCATGCGCGTTCCATTGTGAATCTCTGGAAAACTCCGGAAACGCCGGTCACGAAACCGTATCAGAAAAAAGTTTCGGAACACGTCATGGTTCCCGCGTTCGCCAAAAAAGCGCATGTTGCCCTGTTCAACAAAATGAACGAACTCCAGAAATGGAATGAAACTTCCGATCTGCATAAGATCACAGGTCAGGAAAATGCCGAACTGGGAATCATCTGTTCCGGCGCAGCATACCAGCATGCAGCGGAAGCCGCCCCGGAAGCCAGAATTCTCAAACTGGGCATGACCTGGCCGCTCCCGTACAACACCATTGCGGAATTTGTCAAAACCTGCAAGCGCACTGTTGTTGTGGAAGAAGGCGAAAAATTTCTGGCGGAAAAAATCCTTGCCGCCGGCATTCCGGTGGAACCCAAAGGCGATCTGTTCCTGTTCGGCGAACTGAATGTGAACAAAGTCAGGAAACTGCTGGCAAAAGATGAAACGCCGGAACCGCAGCCGAAACCGGGACGCCCCCCGCAGCTCTGTCCGGGCTGTCCGCACCGCAAAGTGTTTGAATCGCTGCGCGATATGGGCTGCATTGTTTCCGGAGACATCGGATGCTACACGCTGGGCGTGATGCCGCCGTTCCAGTCCATCGACTGCTGCGTCTGCATGGGCGCCAGCATCGGCGCGGGACTCGGACTCCGCCATGCGCTGGCAGAGGAAGAAGCGCGCAAAGTGGTCAGTGTCATCGGAGACAGCACGTTTGTGCACAGCGGCATCACCGGCATTGTGGAAATGGTTTACAACCGTCCGGCGACCGGGCATCTGGTACTGATTCTGGACAACTCGACGACCGCGATGACAGGCTTGCAGGAAAATCCGGCGACTGGACGCCGTCTGAACATGGAACCGACTCACAAGCTGAGTCTGGAAGACTTGTGCAAAGCTATCGGTGTGGATCATGTGGATGTGATTGACCCGACGGCGCACAATCCGGAGTTTCTGGCACTGGTCAAGGAGCGTCTGGCATCGAATGACGTCAGCGTGATCATTGCGCGCAGACCCTGTATTCTGGAAATGAAGAAGCTGGCAAAGACCGGCAGGAAATAAGAGGCGTTTCACATGAGCGAAAAAATTACCAATGTGCTGTTTGCCGGGATTGGCGGACAGGGAATCATCAAAGCGTCGGACATGCTGACGGAAGCGGCGTTCCGGATGGGATTTGACGTCAAGAAAAGTGAACTGCACGGCATGAGCCAGCGTGGCGGTTCCGTTTCCAGCGATGTGCGGTTCGGCAGAAAAGTTTTCAGCCCGATGATTCCGCAGGGAGAAGCCGATTATCTGGTGGCGGTCTCGGAAGACCAGGTCGAAGTATGCAGTGATTTTCTGAAACCCGGCGGCGTCATCATCCGTCCGTCGGATATTGATGCCGCTGATGCCGCGTCCAAGATGCTGAACATCGCCATGCTCGGATGTCTCAACCGCTATCTGAAATTCCCGGAAGAACTCTGGCTGGATCTGATCCGTGCCTCCTTCAAGGCGGAAATTGCCGAAAGCAATATCGCCGTTTTCCGGCGCGCCGCGGAGAAAGGAGTCTGACGCATCATGTCCATGCCATTCAATCCGGTCAGCGCGACCGATTATCTGCCGATCGACAAACTGCGCGAACTCCAGACGGAACGTTTCAAGCGGATCATCCGCCGGGCATATGAGAATGTCCCGTTCTACCATCAGCGCATGGAAGAAAAGAATCTGACGCCCGATTCGTTCAAAACCCTGGACGATGTGCAGAAATTTCCGTTCACCATCAAAGCCAACCTGCGGGACACTTACCCGTTCGGACTGTTCGCCAGTCCGCTGAAAGATATTGTGCGTCTGCACGCTTCCAGCGGAACCACCGGGAAACCGATTGTGGTGGCGTACACGCAGGATGACCTGAAAGTCTGGGCGGACGCCATGGGGCGTTCCTATGCGGCGGCGGGCGTAACGCGCGGCGACATCATGCAGATCTCTTTCGGTTACGGTCTGTTCACCGGCGGACTGGGTGCGCATTACGGGGCGGAGACCCTGGGTGCAACGGTCATCCCGGCTTCGGGCGGCAATACGGAACGTCAGATCATGCTGATGAAAGACTTCGGCGTAACGGCGGTCAGCTGCACGCCGAGTTACTTTGTGCATCTGGTGGAAGTTGCCGGAAAAATGGGAATCGACCTCCGCAAACTGCCGTTGCGCATGGGAGTGTTCGGCGCAGAACCGTGGACTCCGGAAATGCGGCATTTCATCGAAGAATCCTCCGGCATCAAAGCCTATGATATTTACGGACTTTCCGAAATCACCGGACCGGGTGTCGCCTCCGAATGCGAATGCCAGTGCGGACTTCACGTTTTCGAAGATTATTTCTATCCGGAAATCGTCGATCCCGACACGCTGGAAGTGCTGCCGGACGGCGAAGAAGGCGAACTGGTCATCACCACTCTGATGAAAATGGCGATGCCGATGATCCGTTACCGGACACGCGACCTGTCGTCCATTGTCACGGAAAAATGTGCCTGCGGCCGTACGATCCGCCGCATTTCCAAGATTTCGCACCGCAGCGACGACATGTTCATCATCCGCGGCGTCAATGTGTTCCCGTCGCAGATTGAAACCGCCATCCTGACCGAAGGCAAACAGCTGCTCCAGTATCAGATTCTCCTGACGCGGGCGCACGGGCTGGACAACATCACCGTGAACATTGAAGTTACGCCGGAAATGCTGAGCGACAAAGTCAGCGCCATGGAAGACCTGACCAAACGTTTTGCCCATGCCATCGAAAAAATCATCAACATCCGGGTCGCCGTGAAGATGCTGCCGCCGAATTCGATTCCGCGCAGCGAAGGCAAGGCGAAACGGGTTTTCGATCAACGCAATCTTGATGCCTGAGGAGGTGCTGTCATGAAAATCAATCAGATTTCGGTTTTTCTGGAAAACAAACCCGGAGCGCTGAAAGACGTCTGCCGTCTGCTGGCGGATAATCAGATCGATATTTCCACGATGTCCATGGCGGACACCAAGGATTTCGGGATTCTGCGCCTGATCGTCAAGGACTGGGAAAAAGCGGCGGACGTGCTGAAAAAGAACGGGCTGGCGGTTACCGTAACCGGCGTAGTCGCGCTGGAAGTGGAAAACCGTCCCGGCGGCATGTGCCAGATTCTTGACACGCTGGACCGTTATTCCATCAATGTGGAATATCTCTATGCTTTTGTTTCGCACATCAACGGACGCGCCGTGGTCATTCTGCGTTTCGATGCGCCGGACATGGCAGTGGAACGGCTTTCCGCCGACCATGCGGTCCGTTTTGTCGAACCGTCGGATATTTTTGCGGCAAAATAAGAAAAAAACATTTTCCCCGCTTGTAAATATGCTGAAACATGCTATTTTGCAGAAAGGAAAAATATGAAGGAGCTGTACGGACGCAAATGAGAAAGTATGCAATGATTTTCACCATTCTGATCATGGTGTTTGCGTTCGTCGCCCCGCAGCCGGAAGCCAAAGCAATGGACCCGGTCACGATTGCCATTCTGGCGCCCATTGCCATTCAGGTGGCGAAATTCATGCTGCCTCATGTACTGCGCGGAGTCGCCAACATGGGACGCATGGGCATAAAAGCCGGCAAGGAGCTGGTGAATATTCTGCGTCTGCCGCTGGGCGTGGTGCAGAGCTGTCTTCTGTTCCCGTTCGGACGCTGTTTCTCCAGCGGGCTGCGGAATATGGGGCATGGCATAATAGCACCGTTCAAATTCGGTTTTTATGTCTTCCTGCTGCCGTTTTCTTTCTTCGGCATAGGCTTATAGCGGGCTTCCCGCCCGGAGTGTGCCTTGATGGCAGGTTTTCGCACCAATAAATATATGGAATCCATTCTCCGCCAATGGTACGGCAAAGAGCGCGGCGCGGCGGAGATGGTTCGTTACACGCCGGAAACCAGAAGTATTTCCGAAGTGCTGGATAAAGTGGCGGCGCGGGTCATTCCCCCTTGGGAACTGAAAGTAACACAAGTCAAAGATTCCTGGCTGGAAATCGCCGGACCGGAAAACGCCCGCCGCTGTCGTCCGGCACATCTGAATGACGGCGTTCTCTATATTGAAGTTTTTCACCCCGCCTACCGGATGGCTCTGGAAACGCCTGCGATCAAGCAGAATCTGCTGAAACGGATTCAGGAAATCACCGGCGCAGAACTCTGTCAGTCCATCAAATTCATTGCCGGCGGCCGCACTCCCATGCCGCGCCGCTGACCGGATCAGCGTTTACTGCCTTTCACCCGGCCGCTGCTGTCACGGTACGTTTTGGTGTTTCCATTCGTGGAGGAAGTGCCGGTTACACGGCCGCTGCTGTCTCGGTATGTAGTCTGATTCCCATGGGTGGTGGCTGAACCGGTTACACGGCCGCTGCTGTCACGGTACGTCTTTACATTCCCGTTTGTTGTGCCTGTCCCGACAACCCGTCCGGAACTGTCCCGGTACGTGGTAGTATTTCCATGAGTGGTGGCAGTGCCGGTTACACGGCCGCTGCTGTCTCGGTACGTAGTCTGATTCCCATGAGTGGTGGCGGAGCCGGTTACACGACCGCTGCTGTCCCGGTATGTCTCTGCCGCTGCGGCAGAAGCACAAATCAGACACAATGCTGATACAGATAAAATGATTTTCCGCATGATGCCCCCTTTATTTCAAAGAAAATGAACCGATACAGCAATCTACTCCCGAAAAAGTATTTTTCAAGAAATCCGAATAAAAAAAGATAAAAAAAACTCCGGAAATGAAATCGGCATTCGAATTCCATCTCCGGAGTCAAAAATCCCTGAAAACTTTCCGGTTCAGATCCCCCCCTTGGCGCAGCCGCCGGCACGTTTGGAATAATCCGGAAATCTGCTGCCATCTTCACCGTTTTTCAAGTTTTCATTTCCGCCTGTCCCGGTGAAAACATCTCCCCCCAGACGTTCCATCGGACCATTTGCGCAAACCGGGATTTTGTGTTTCCCCCTCCGTGTCATCCTTTTTTTTCATTTTCCTTTACCAACCAGTTCGCGGGAAAAAAACTTTTTATGCACTGAATTGCAAAAAAAACAGGATTTTTTTCTGTTTCAGCTTGCCCTTCCGGAAAAATGCGGTAACTTACCATATCATATCAACAAATTACTCAAACGGTATCGGAGGTTTTTCATGCGCTGGCTTTTGTCATTCCTGCTGTTCTTATCCATAACTTCAACTCTTTACGCGCAGGTGGTTGTCCGCGGCTCAGGAAAAACCGGCAACCCGACCTTGACGTTCAAGGGAATCAGCGGAGATAAAGTACTGGAAAATCAGGTGCTTTCCGATTTGCGGAACTGCGGCTGGTTCACAGTGGTGAACGGAGGGCAAAGTGATTTCATCGTGACCGGACGGCTTTACAATCAGTCGCTGGTGCTGGATGTTGCCAACGGTGCGGGCGTTCCGATGTATTCCGTGAAAACTTCTGCCCAGGATTCGCGGCAGCTGGCACACAGTGCGGTGGATGCACTGCTGAAAAAAGAATTTGACATTCCGGGCATCTGCCGAACCAGAATTGTATTTTCCGCGGAAACCCGGCGCAATCAGCGGGAAATTTATATCTGCGATTTCGACGGAACCAATATCCGGCGTCTGACCGGCAACGCCACGCTTTCCGTTGATCCGTCCTGGCATCCGGACGGCAAATCCATCATCTACAATCAGTACCTGCTTTCCTCCACGCCGCTGGTGCAGTATGATCTGGTCAAAAACCGCAGCCGCGCCCTGTCCAGCAACCGGGGTCTCAATGCCGGACGGATTTCCCCGGACGGCAAGAAACTTGCGCTGATTCTGACAGACAAGAACCAGCTGGATCTTTATGTGCGCGATCTCAACGGCGGCAATCTGAAACGTCTCACCAACGACCGCGCCACCGAAGCCAGCCCGGCATGGTCTCCGGACAGCCGCTATATCTGTTACGTTTCCGACAAATCCGGACGTCCGAAACTGTATATCATTCCGGCAAACGGCGGCAGTCCCCGCCGGGTTCCCAGCAGTGCCGGCAGTGAACAGGTTTCTCCGGAATGGTCCAAGGACAACAAGCTGGCGTTTTCCGCGAAAATCGGCGGCTATACGCTGAAAGTCATTGACCTGGCGGAAACCATGGGCTTCCCTGCCCCGAAAAACCGCGCCAATTCCATTCTGGCGGATTCTCCGGTCGTTCCGGGCGAAAGCCCCTCCTGGGCGCCGGACAACCGGCACGTGGTTCTTTCCTATAAAGGCTCCATCTATGTAGTGGACACGCGCACCAACAAGAGCCGCCGTCTGATCGGCGGAAAATCCCTGTGCAGCGGAGCGCACTGGTCCCCCATTCTGGATTGACGGAGTTCCCCGGAATCATGCAGACAGAATTCAATGATCTGTTCGACTGGCTGGCGCATCTGGAATTTTTCGGAGTCAAGCTGGGACTTCAGCAGACACGTCTGCTGTTTGATGAACTGGGAGCGCCGGACCGGCAATTGAAGTTCATTCATCTGGCAGGAAGCAACGGCAAAGGCTCTACGGGAGCCATGATCGAAGCCGGACTGCGCGGCGCCGGATTCAGAACCGGCTTCTATTCCTCGCCGCACCTGGTGGACGTCTGCGAACGTTTCCGTCTGAACGGTGAACCTGCCGATCATCAGACTGCCGCCCGCGCGCTGGCAAAAGTCCGGACAGCGGCGGAAAGACTCCTGACCCGGGGATACAAGGTAACTTATTTTGAAGCGACCACGGCGGCGGCGGCTCTGATTTTCGCCGAAGCGAATGTGGATTTTGTCATCTGGGAAACCGGCATGGGCGGACGGCTGGACTCGACCAACATTGTTACGCCGCTGGTGTCCGTCATCACCTCCATTTCCCTGGAACATAAAGAATATCTGGGGGATACTCTGGCGAAAATCGCGGGGGAAAAAGCGGGTATCATCAAACCGGGTGTTCCGGTGTTTGCCGGCTGTACAGTGCCGGAGGAAGCCATGCTGGTCATACGCGCCAAAGCGGCGGAATGTCATGCGGAACTGAAACGTCCGGAAATGCCGGAAGATGTCCGGATTGAATTTGAGGACGACCGGCCGTATCAGATTTTCTGTCACGGGGAAATAGCACTTTCTTTGCCGGGACGTTTTCAGCGGGCAAATGCTGTGCTGGCGCTGGCGGTTCTGCAGAATCTGTCAGAACGTTTCCATTTTGATCTGAACCGGGCGGTTCAGGCATTGAAGACAGCAGTCTGGCCGGCACGTTTTCAGGTTTTCCCGCATGAAAACCTGCTGTTCGACGGAGCCCACAATCCGGAATGCGCCGGAGTTCTGGCGGATGCTCTGCGGGAAATTTACCCCGGAGAAAAATTTGATTTCATCTACGGTTCGTTTGCGGATAAAGATACAGAACTGTTTCTGCGGCAGATTGCCCCGCTGGCGGCATCTTTCCATTTTGTGAAAGTGAATTCCGCACGCAGAAGCAGTCCGCCGGAAGATCTGATCCGGCTGCTGCATTCGTTTGCGCCGGAAATTCCGGCAGATGCCGCGGAACTGGAATACGCGCTGACGCACCGTTCAAACCGCCGGACTGTGCTGTGCGGCTCACTGCATCTCTGCGGCGAAGCTCTGGCTTTGCGCGGACAGCGGGAATACCGTTCCAGCCGGTATTGAAGAAAACAGAAAAAAACGGATTTTCTGAAAAAATTTCCGGGACACCGGGAACTTTCCATAAGCCGTCCGGTCTATTCCCTTGTAAATCAAAACCGGAACAAATCCGGGAAAGAGGTGCTGATTCAAAATGGAAAGAAAGACTGTGATCAAAGTTCCGCCCCGCCCGGAAGTGATCAGAGAACGTTACGCCGGATTCCTTGCTGAACAGGCGCGCTTTCTGGAAAACTACAAGCGGAATTACATCTGCGGAATGAATGAACGTTTTGCCCTCCGGTCCGAAGAAAAAAGATCCGGCAGGCGGCAAATGGAAGAAAATAACGTCCGGTAAAACGGATGTTTTCAAAACCCTCCCTCTCCCAAAACCGGACGCATGGACTCCCTGTCTGTGCGTCCGGTCCTTTTTTTTCAGGAACACTTCCGTTTTCCGCCGCAGTTCCGGCAGACATCATTGGTGAGCGGGCGTTCTTCGGCAAATTCCAGTATGTTGTTCAAGGTGATTTCCGCAATGTTGTTCATGGCTTCGCGGGTGAAAAATGCCTGATGCGAAGTAATCAGCACGTTGGGAAAAGTCAGCAGACGCGCCAGCACGTCATCCTGCACCGCACGGTCGGAACGGTCCTCGAAGAAATAATCCGCTTCTTCCTCGTAAACATCCAGCCCCGCCCCGCCGATGCGTCCGGATTTCAGCGCATTGATCAGCGCCTGGGTGTCAATCAGTTTGCCGCGGCTGGTATTCAGCAGAAAAACACCGGACTTCATCTGCGCCAGTGTATCTGCGCAAATCAGGTATTTGTTTTCGGCAGTCAGCGGACAATGCAGTGAAATGACATCGCTTTCGCGGTAAATCCGTTCCAGCGGGACATATTCATATTTCAGTTCATCCGCCGCCTGCTGATTGGGAAACGGATCATACGCCAGCACTTTCACACCGAACCCGGAAAGAATGCGGATAAACGTCTGCCCGATCAATCCGGTTCCGATGATGCCGAACGTTTTGCCGTGCAGATCAAAGCCGAGAAAACCGTTGATGGAAAAATTGTTTTCACGAACCCGGCAGAATGCGCGGTGCAGCCGGCGGTTCAGACAGAGCAGCAGTCCGAGCGTATATTCCGCCACCGCCCACGGAGAATATTTCGGGACGCGCACGACTTTCATTTTTCCGCAGGCAGACGCCAGGTCAACATTGTTGAATCCGGCGCAGCGCATGGCAATCAGCCGCACTCTCAGCCGGTTCAGAATGTTCAGGGTTTCCGCGCAAAGATCATCGTTCACGAAAGCGCAGACCGCGTCAAAGCCTTCCGCCAGCCGGGCGGTTTCCGGACTTAAACGCGGCTCAAAATAAACGATGTCAAAAGGATACGCAGATTTGACCGCATCAAAGGAAGCGCGGTCATACGGCTTGGTGTCAAAAAACGCGATACGCAGTTTCTTCATAAATCCCCCCGTTGTTTTGAGAAAATCCGCCCCTTGCGGACTCCGTTCCATTAATTTGGCACAGAAACGGCATTATTCAAGCAGGACAATGAAAAAAACTGTCTTTTTCCGGAAAAAACCATGCCGGTTATCCTGTACTGAATGAACCGGCACGGCTGCGGTTTTAAAAACGGAGCAGTTCACGACATGCTGCTCCATTTTCATTTACTAATACTGCCGCAGGACTGCAAATCTTGCACCGACGGCAAATATTTTTGATTTTTTCCGGAAAGACTCCTCTTTCAGCAGATGGTTTCCAGCACATTCCAGCAGAAACGTCCCAGCTGATGCAGCTGCGGAACCAGAGGGCAGGAAATTTCGCCGATGCAGCCGGATGCGCCATTTCCGTTGGCTTCCCGAACCGCGGCAGCAAGCTCCTGAACAGCAGAGTCCGCGTCGATGCCGATGCGGCAGATCTGTTCCGGCAGTCCAGGCGGTTCCGTCCCGTCAGCCCGAACCAGTTTCATTCCGCGTTTCTGCAGTTCGGGACGCAGAGCCGACTCCGTTCTGCGGAAATCGTCTTCATCCGCAGACAGCATCAGAAGATTGAAGCGGTTGAACGCCATCCAGTCCAGCCAGCCGGATTCAGTGCAGTCCGCAGACATCCGGCAGATTCCCCGGATTTCAAAATCCGGATTCCAGATACGCGGTTCCGGCATGAACAGACTGCCTCGTTCCGGAATCCGGAGTTCTGCTCCGCAGTCCTGCCGGCAGCCCCACTGTTCCAGCAGATTATACACGCCATTCAAAATTCCGCGCGGACATTTTGCCGTGATGCGGATATGATCCGCCCCGATCCCGAAAGCGAAACCGTCGAAACGGAGAGCTGCTGATTCGGAATCAATGGACAACTCAATCCGGAAAGGTTTGTCCGCAGCATCAACCGGAATCTGTTTTCCGGTCATACGGAACAGAACACGCTGAAGTTCCGCGGCGGCGAATGCCCCGGTTTCCCCAGTTTCCGGAGAGACAATAATCTGCAGATCTGCCGGGTTCAGATTTCTCATCCGGTCCGGTGAAACAGGCCGGGCGGAAAGAGTTTTCCGGTAAGCGGGCAGAGTCCGGGTCTGCAGATTTTCCAGCTGGCGGAGTTTCCATTCCAGATGTCCGGCGTCTGCAATATAATCCATGCTCGGCTCCCAGCCCAGCGAAGAATCCATCTTCACCAGCGGCAAAGTCCGGCAGACATTCTTCCGTTCTTCTGCGATGACCGCTTCCATTTCGTCCAGAATCGCCAAGGCATTTTCCGGCACGAAAGCGGCTTCGAGCTGTTTGTTGAGCAGCCACCAGCGTTTGGTCAGATACATGGTCAGAAAACTGCGGAAACAGAACTCCGCCACTCCGGCAGTGCGCAGCGCGTTTTCGCGGTTTGCCGCACAGTCCGCTTCTGCGGCGGCAAGACGCAGCAGCCGCACACCTTCCTTCCACCGGGGAATCAGCCCGCCCATGATGCGGATGTCTTCATGAATGCGCAGACCGCACCAGCTGTGTCCGTAAATACATTCCGGCTGATAATAAGTATGAATCCAGCGTCCGCCGACCGCCGATTCGGGATAAGTCGGGAACTTCATGCACTGTTCCGCATGAGGATACAGGATCGGATTCAGAATAAACGGATACGCCGGACCGCAGCGCAGCGGTCCCGCCTGGTCATCGAAACCGGGCGTATATGAATCCATGACGTCGCTCAGAATCTGGAATCCCTGCTCGGCAGACACTGCCCCCTTTTCCCCGTAATCGCGAACCAGCAGACGGCGCAGAATTCTGCCGGCAGGTTCATCCGGCAGCAGAAAACACCACTTGGCGCAATCGGAAATAATGGAAGGATACCAGCCGTAATGGTGTGAATCCATCAGCCCCGAAAGTCCCCACTCCCGGTGCGCCTTGCGGAGAGCATCCATGCGTTTGAGCCATTGCTGCGGAAACGGCATGTATGGAACACCGCCGAAATCCCAGGTGCGTCCGGCTGTGTTGGACATGGTATAAAGCGGCAGACCGCACTCCTTCGCACATTCCGCTTCGCTGGAAAAATAAAAACCGGGTCCGGGGAACGTGATGGAGTAATCCGGCTGCACCATGGTATGATGCGGGTATTCATGCCGCTCATACATTTCGAAGGTGGCTTCCAGCGTAATGTCCTTCGGCAGAGAATGGATCAGCGCAAGACGTTTGTCCGCAGGGGCTTTGCCCCAGTTGTAAGTCCAGAAAATGATTTCCGCTTCCGGACTGTATCTGCGGACCGCTTTCTTGACGGCGTTCAGCCATTGCGGATAATCCTTGCAGGGCCAGAATCCGGGAGATTCCCGGTGATCGGCAATTTTTTCCGTATTTTCCGACAGACGGTCTCTGCCCGTGCATTCCGGATCGCGGCTCGGAAACTGCGCGCTTTCCCCCACCAGAATCAGCCCCTTTGCGCCGGGCGCATTCCGGAAAACCGCTCCGAAGTTTTTCTCAAAGAATTCTTCGGCGTCCGGCTCGTCCGGATGCTTGAAACTGGGCAGATAGCTGTAAAAATAAACATTCAGCGCATATTTCCCCGCACGGGCAATCAAATCATTGAAATCCATGTACCCGTGCGTAGTCCGGTTGACGCCTTCCACAAACAGAAGGATAGAATCAAATCCGGCATGGAGGATGGCATTGAGATGGCTGTCCGGGAACTGATCCAGTCCCCAGCCGGAATGCACCATGCGCGGCGAGAACAGCGGTTCCCGGCAGACATTCTGCCGCATCAGATACGGTTCCTTCCGTAAATTGAGCAGATCCTCCAGATATACTGCTCCGGTCATTACTCCGGCATAATCATTTCCCTGCAGTTCCACGCGGCTGTCCGTCACCGTAAAACGGAAACCGCGGGTTCGTCCGTTTCCGCCGACTTGAAGACAAATGGCATTTCCGCAGTTTGCATCCATGGTCAACGCCAGAGTCAACCCCATGCTTTTCAGAAAATAATCCTGAAGATCCAGCGCGGCGTTTTCCGTTTCCGGAGTGAAAGCTATCTTCCAGCCGGCATCAATGACAGTTTCATTTTCAGACGGCTGCAAAGAATGATCATATCGTCCAGATTCATGAACGCAGTCAATCCGTTTCCGGAAAGCGTATTTCTGTTCCTCTTTCATTTTCACTGTTTCACTTTTTTTATTTATCCAGCAGCACCGACACATCGGCAAGCAAAGCATCGGATGCGGCAAACATCAGTCCCGCCCATTCTTCTGCGGCAATCGTGTATTCCACCGTATAAATCTGCGGCTGACCGCTCAGGAAAAAGCGTTTGGCTTTGTATGACGGCAGAAACGACCGTTTGTGTTTTCCGGTCTGCGGATCAGGCTGGTCGGAATAGCGCAGGAACGTTACATCCAGCCAGCCGGTTCCGTACGCACGGAACGCCACTTTGATTTTGCGCGGTTTTGCACTCTGCCACAGCGCGGGATCGGTCAGCAGCTGATAGCAGCTTCCGTTTTTCAGTTGGAGCTGGTTCGCCGAACCGCTGCGCACCACAGAGGCATTGTTCAGACCGCCCCAGAATTTCGGTTTGCCGTCCTTATCCAGCTCACTGAACGAACCGTTGCGCAGATACGGGGAACCGATTTCCATGGGCTGATAAGCAACCGTGTTGTGGTAGGCTGTCCCGTTGATGCTGTAATGTTTTCCCGTCAGATGCCGGTTCCGAGCAAACATCACGCGCCAGATATTGCCCCGGCGGAATTCGCCCAGCCGTTCGACCGGAACTTTCATTTCAATGACATAGCGGTCGGCATGGATCTTCGCCGCGGCTTCAACATCCAGATTGAATTTGCCGTTGCCGCCCGGACAGACGGCGTCGAAGACCGTTCCTTTCGGATTGACCGCGATCTGGTAATAGGAATTGGCGGCGGTCGGCGGATAAATGAAAATCTCCATGCTGTCGTCGCTCCATACCGGACTGTCTTTCCGGGTCTGGAGAATTTTCATCTTGCCGGGTTCGGGCTCCATGGCGGTGATCAGAAAATACAGATTCCGGTCATCGGAAAGGATGCCGACGGTTGTTTTGAGTTCATCCGGAATCCGCGCCGGTTTTTCCGTGAACGCCTCGGCAAAGGAATCCGTGTAATACGCGCCCAACCAGGCGGGGTCGGAGCCGTCGCCGTCGATGGTGATTTTTCCGGACGTGCGCGGAGCCGAGAAGGATTTGCCGAACTGTGCGCGGACCGCGTCATTGGGTTTGATCCAGTATTCCGTCAGATAATGCCGGTCCAGCTCAATGCGTTTCAGCACGGTCTTGTCGCCGGCGGCGAGTTTCTCCGCTTCATCCAGATATGCGAGCAGTTTTTCCCGGCTTCCGGGCGCATTGAGCAGCATCGGACACCGCTGATCTCCGGTCGGATAGCCCATGCAGTTGGGAGCCGCCGCCCAGAGATTACGGCGCAGCGCATGATATTTTTTCATTGCACTCCACGCCTGCCGGTAATATTTGCTTTCCACATCTTCCAGCAGTTCATCCACGTTCAGTTCCGGATCCCACAGGAGTTTGCCGGTTACGTAAAGCCACTGCCAGTTGGACGGGAAGATTTCCGGAATGATTTCCGGTTTTGCCTGTCCGTTGTAAGGAGCCTGGACAAAACGGCTGTCCGCAAACAGAGCTTCCTCCTTGTACCCCGCCATGCCGAGTTTTTTATACAGACGCAGGTCATGCGCCTGCTGATGTTCGCGCGGCACGTAAAACGGCGGAGTCGCAACATAATATTCGTAGGTGTAGACGTCGCCGGAACGTTTGAGCCAGCCTTTCAGTTCCGCCAGACGCGGAGCGTTGCGCAGACAGCCCGGATCATCCAGCAGATGCGCGTAGCAGCGTCCGTGAATGCAGTAATTCACAGTAAGCGGCGGGTTCAAAACCGGACAATCCGGCAGTTCCCGGTATGTGTTGTATGCCCATTCGCTGAGCCGGACAGCGGGATTTTTCTGCCGGACCAGCTGTGCGATTCTGTTCACGACCGCATGGAAACGGCGGGAAATGTTGAGATGGTCGTAACTGCCGGGACCGTCCAGTTTCCGGCATTCGGGACATTCGCACCAGCCGGTGGAAAGGTCGGTCATGCCGAAATTGAAACGGAATTCTTTCGGGCGGTACTCCGCCGCCAGACGCAGAATGAAATCCGCCACCAGCTGCTGCACTTCCGGATTGCTGATGCAGTACTGATAGTATCCGGTCTGATTGCCGCAGAACAGCTGCCGTTTGCCGTTCAGCATGGTAAAATATTCGGGATGGGTCTTGAAATATTTTTCCGCCGGGATCGCCGAGGAAAAAGTGCCGTGCCCGCCTTCCAAATACATGGAGTCCCGCGAGGAAATGGAGTAAAAGAAATCCGCCATCTCCTGTGTATAAGGCATCCGGATATTATACGGGAAACCGATCTGATAACCGGACCGCACCGCCCAGATCATTCCATTGCGCGGAATCCAGTTCCAGTAGGCGTGACAGTTGTCCAGCTTCCGCCATTTGAATGCCGGTTCGCGGAACCAGTCAAAATCTTTCAGGACAATGCGTTTCCGTTCCGGCACATATTCCCCGGAGTCTTCCGCATCCGCGGCCTTGAACCAGCGGACACCGAGTTCCCGTTCCAGGAACTGCGCCGTGCCGTACAGTTCCGCGACCCGGTCTTTGCCGACGATCCACAGTTCATGCCCTTTGACCCTGATGAAAAATGCGTCCGGCTGACAGGATTTGTCCAGCTTCGCACGAATATCCGCCGGCACGTTTTTCAGCGTATCGAGTGTGCCGATGTAAATTCTGTCGCGGACATTTTTCCCGGAGGCGGTTATCGGCAGTTTCACCCCGGAGGATTTTTCCACATATTCCGTGAAATCGCCGGCTGCGCGCCGGGTGGAACCCGGGGCGTTGTCCGGAATGATGACGGCGGCGTTTCCGCCGGTCAGGTCCAGCGCGTGCAGAACCGGGGAAAAACCGGTCAGGACAGACAGACATATCGTCAGAAATTGAATTTGCTTCATGATCACCTTCCATCAGCCGGACAGTGAAGTCCGGCCGGCTGTTGTTTTATTTTATCAGATACACCGCGATATTGGAAAGCCGGGCGTCCGCCGCGGCAAGATTCAGTGCCACCCATTCATTGGCGGCGATCGTATATTCCACTGCATATTCCGCCGAATCCTGCTTCAGAAACAGGCGTTTGGTTCTTTCCAGCGGGAAAAACTGCCGTTTATAGCCATTGGGCGCCGCCGGATCTTTCTGATCGGAATAACGGTTGAATGCCACATCCAGCCAGCCGTTTCCCGAAGCAGTGAAAGTTACTTTGATTTTACGCGGCTGCGGACTCTGCTGCAAAGCGCGGTTCAGCAGATACTGGTAACAGCCGCCGTTCACCAGCTGCAGCACATTGCCGTTTTTCTCCTGAATGATTGTCGCCCCGCTCAGCAAATTCCAATACTTCGGATTCCCGTGCTGATCTTTTTCCGAAAAGGAACTGTTGGCAAGCAGTGAAGAACCTGTTTCCGCGGCGCAAAGAGGCGCGGCAATGCCTGACATGAGCAGACCGGCGGCAATAATGACTCTGAAATCCATTTCTTTCCTCCTGTAAAAAAACTGTTGTCAATAGAGACGGACCGAGCGATCGGCACATCCGTTCGCCGGCCAGGAATACCAGATAACCGATTTCCGGTACACGCCCATCTGACTGCGCCGGACCGGAAACGCACTGCCGTCGCACATCAGGATGTTCATGGCGCGGTTGTGAATAAAGTAAAAATAATCATCCTGATAATTGCTGCTGCACATCAGCAGTCCCAGCCCGGACGGCTGTTTCGGCGAACTCAATTTGAAAAAGACCACCGTTCCGGTTTTCGCCGCGATCCATCCGTTGTTCCGGTTGTAATACTGCGGGAATGAGCATACCGTGTCCTTCTGCGTAATAATGGCATAGTTCGTGCCGCTGCGGAAGCGGACCTCGCCGCTGTCCGCAATGACGGAATCCAGCGGAATGCCGTTCGGATTGTGATTGTTGCGCCGGGTATAATCCAGTGCCGCAGGACAGACAAACGCTTTATTGACCGTTTTGGTCACGTCGTATTTCCAGATTCCGGCCGCCCCCAGCAGACCCGGAAAAGTGTAATGATATGTTTCCGTCAGCACGCTCCCTCCCGGAACCCAGTCGCCGTAATCCCCGGCATACACGGAAAATCCGAGATAAAACTGTTTCTCTTTGGCAATGCAGTCCATCGCCAATGCCCGCTGCCGCGCCGCATTCAATGCCGGAAGCAGCATTGCCGCCAGAATTGCAATGATAGCTATCACGATCAGGAGTTCAATCAATGTAAACGGTGAAGACTTGCATTTCAGACAAGCGGGACGGCAATACGATCTGGACTCGTTCATCATTTGTTGTTCCTTTCCATGTTTTTCATATTTCAGCCCTGTTCCCTCAGGACAGTAAAATTTTCACGGCAGCCATCTGTCATTCCGTTTTGACGCGGCTGGTTGATTCCCGGATAACCAGCCGGGGAACCGTCAGATAATATCCGTCTTCCGAACACTGTGCCGCCGGCAGTTTTCCCAATACCAGATCAACCGCCTGATGCCCGCGCTCCTCAAAATTTTCGTCGATGGAAGTCAGCGGGACAAAAGCGTACCGGCAGGACTCGGTATTTCCCAGCCCCACTACGGAAAGCTCTTCCGGCAGATTCAGGCCCAGACGCACGGCAATCCGCTGCACCTGCATGGCAAGGGCGTCGGCAATGCAGAAAAAAGCCGTGGGGCGCTGATTCTCCGGCAGACTCAACACTCTCCGTATGCCGTCTTCCAGATCATCCGTGCCGCAGCAGATCAGCTCCGGATCAACGGTCAGTCCGGCACGCTGCATTCCGGACAGAAATCCCTGATGGCGTTCCTTCTGATAGAAAAAGAGGTGCGTGGAACATGCCAGCGCAATTCTGCGGTGTCCCAGCGACGCAAGATGCTCAACCGCAATTTCCCCGGCACGGACATTATCCAGATTGACGCAGGGAAATTCTTCATGCGGATGTTCATAAAGGAATACCAGATGAAGCCCCAGACGTCGTGCATGGTTGGCTGTGATTTCCCGTTTGGCATGATCCACACTCATGGACAGGACAAAATCTATGCGGTTGGAATTGATTTCTCCGAAGACGTCATCCAGATCGGCATCGGAATAAATCTTGATTCCGTAGTTGAACTGCGACGCCTCCTGCAGAATGCCGGTCAGATTCATGGACAGCAGCAGCCGTCCGCCGGAAGCGGCATCGGCAATCAGAGCAATCATATTGACTTTTCCCGTGCGGATGGCAACCGCGCCGGCATTGCTCCGGTATCCGAGTTCTGCGGCGATGCGGCGGATGCGTTCACGGGTTTCCGCGCGCAGATTCCGGGCATTCGGATGATTCCGCAGAGTCATGGAGACCGTGCTTTTATCCACCTGTGCCAAACGCGCAATATCGTTGATCGTAACAGCCATGTTGTCCTTGATTTTATTTATTAAATCGGTTTAATAGCTAATATATACACCATTTTCCGGTATTTTCAAGTCCATAAAGAAAAATTTTTCATTTTTTCGCCATTCATCCAAAAAAGAAAACGATGAATGAAAATGATATTGTCCATTTAAATACCATATTATTTTACTTTCTGCCTATTGTCATTTTCCGTTTTCTGCATATAATAGAGAATGTAAGGAGAAGAGCGTATCATGAATGAACCGTTTCATAAAGACATGCTGGACCGGTCCCGCCGGGATCGTCCGCTGTATCTTCAGGTGTATGAGATATTGCAGACTCATATCCGGGACGTGCGGAACAGCGGAAATATTCTGCCGTCCACCAGGGAACTGGCAAGGATGTTCGATGTGGCGGAAAACACCATTCGGCAGGCAATGACTCTGCTGACGGACGCGGGACTGGTCTGCCGGATTCGTCATCGCGGCACTGTACTGGTTTCGGAACAGCTGCCGGACGATCCGCAGGGAAATTCCCGTTCCATCGGGATCGTTTTCCCTGCGGAAGGATACAGTTTCTGGCGGGATCTGCTGCAGATCATGCACTCCGAGGCGGAGAAGAACGGGTACTCGCTGGATATTTATCTTTACTGCTGGGACAATCTGGCGGACGAACGGCGGGCTCTCCGCAAGGCGTTCCGGAGCAGCTCCGGAGTCATACTCTACCCAAACTCCCTCGGCAATGACCGGCAACTGATTACGGAATTCAACCGGCGCAGAATTCCATTAGTGCTGTTCCTGCTTTATTATGATGATCTTGATATCAGCATTGTTGCCAGCGGCAATTACCAGGCGGCATACGAATTGACCGAATCCCTGATCCGGAAAGGCGCCGGGAGAATTGCTTTCATTCACAATTTCTTTCATCTGATTACGGCGGAAACCCGTCTTGCCGGATACCGGAAAGCTTTGGAAGACAACAATCTGAAATTCGATGAATCCATGGTTTGCCCGGTTCATGCGCATGGAGAAGATTTCCGTGCGCTATCTGAATTGACTGGTAAAAAATCTCCGGACGGAATCGTTTGCGGCACACCGAGGATCGCCTCGCAGATACTGCGCCGAATGCGGAATCCGCCGGAGTGTGCCGTTTTTCTCACTCAGGAAACTGATTTTCCCTGCCCGATCATCGGCGCACGGGTGCAAACAGAAGAACTGGGAAGTGCGGTGATTGGCGAAACCGTACGGAGAATCCGCAATCCGAACAGTTCCTGCCGGAAACTGCAGATCAATCTGAAAATCAATGTGATTCCGCCGCAGAATGCAATAACGGCGTCAACCCGTCATAAATGAAAGGAAAGCATATCATGACCATCGCAAAACCACCCGCATCCATCTCATGCTCAAAGCGCCACCTGCTGCAATTCACATTAATAGAACTCCTCATCGTGATTGCGATCATCGCGATTCTCGCCGGAATGCTGCTGCCGGCACTGAACAAAGCCAGGGAAAGAGTCCGCTCCATTGCCTGTCTGAACAATCAGAAAACCATCGGGACAGCCCAATCCAGTTATTCCGGAGATTTTCAGGAATGGATAGTCCCGGCTTCCCAGACGGCGCCATCCCAGTGGGCGGATTCCCGCCATTCCGGTTCCTGGTGGGGAACGCTGGGCGGAATCGACGGGAAAGCGAACTACGGAATCAGCCTCAAGTTTGAAGACGGAATCATCAAATCCGGCGGCACGCTGGACTGTCCGTCGGAGCCGGTTGCATTCGGCAGTCCTGCGGAAAAAAGGTACAATCAGGCAAAGTACATCATGAATGTGATCGGGGGACGGGCCATTGCCAAAACGGAAACGCCCAATCCGAACACGGATTATGCCAGACGGCTTGTCTGTCTGAAATTTCCATCCCGCGCAGTTTTCGCGGCGGACAGTCTGCCGGCGTTGTCCTACAACGCAGTGATGATCGCCAACATCTGTTTTTTCAGCTACCGCCATGGTGCGCCGGATGCAAGGACCAGCAATACCGCCTTGCCGCTGGGCGCGACCGGCAGCTGCAACATCATTTACATGGACGGTCATGCCGCCGGGGTCAAATCCCGCGAACTGATGCTGGGTCCAAGTGAAGCCGCACACAGGTCTTATGCCTTGACCAGCGCCGATCCGCAATACTGCGGCTACGACCGCACACAGGGACGTCCGCTTTATTATGAATAACAGGATATCAGGGAAACAACATCAGGAGTTTTTCATGAAAAGAATCATTGCAACCGCCACAGTCTGCTGCACCGCATTCTGCGGAAACCTGCATGCCGGTCTGACTGCGGAAGATATTCTTCACTGGCCGCTGGGAGAAAAGAAAGAACTGATTTACGGGACCGGCTTTGAGAATCCGGCAGTGCCGGAAATCAAACCCGGTCCGGGATTCCGTTTTGCGTACGGAGAAGGCCGCAACGGCAACACCGCTTTGCGCGTGGACCGCACCGCAGACATCCACCGGACGCAGGATTGTTTCATCCGGCTTCCGGACAAAATCCTCCCCGGCCATAAATACAGAGTTTCCGTCAGTGTAAAAGGCAAAGGCGTGCGGCATGTCTCGCGTCCGGTGCCGCCGCGAAGTTACCGTTTCATGGAAACATTTTACACCGACGCCCGCACCGGAGCATATTCCTTTGAAAATGAACGGGTCATTCCGTTTGCCGTGCCGCCGGAAGAATCCTATCAGGAATTTGCCTACACGTTCCGCGGCATTGAAGGCGGACGCGCCGCCCTGCGTCTGGCATTGTGGATTGATTTTCACGGCACACTCTGGTTCGATGATCTGCGGGTTTATCGGGAAGGAATTGAAGGGGGTGCTTTTCTGATTCAGCCCGGCTGCTCAACCTTCTTCACGGATTCCGGAAAATTCCTCATACGCATTTTCCTTCCGGGTGATTCCGGCAAAATTACCGGTCTGGTGGAACTGGTTCAGAATGAGAAAACCGTTCAGCATCAGATTCTGACCGCGACGAATTCCCGGCTGGAAGGAGATTTCGGAAAAAATCTGCCGCCAGGAGAAGCGGTTCTGAAAATCACGCTGGCGGATGCGCAGAAAAAACTGAGGCTCAAAGAAATTCTGATTCCTGTCAATATCCGGGAACCGGAAAAAACACCGCCGGGGGCTGTGGCATTCGATCCGCATGGACGGATGCTGATTGACGGGAAACCGGTTCTCCCGCTGGGAATTTTTTATGGCAGTCTGCTGCACCAGCGGGAGGAAAATCTCCGGAAACTGGCGGATTCCCCCTTTAATTTCATTGTCGATTACTCGGCTTTGAGTATGGCTCTGCCGCAGGATCCGGAAAAAATCTCCGCCATCCGGAAGGGTCTGGACCGGATGCAGCACTACAACATAAAGAGCGTATTCTGTCTGACACCGTTTTATTCCGCGAATTCCAATTACGTGAAGCGCGGCTGGGCTGGAGAAAAAGGCACTCTGCCCATGACCCGGAAGCTGGCGGAAGCCATCAAGGACCATCCGGCTCTGCTGGGCTGGTACCTAACCGACGAACTTTCTGAAGAATTGCTGACTATCCCGGTTGCGATGCGTCGTCTGCTGAACCGTATTGACCCGTATCATCCCACTTTTACTCTGACGAATCTGCCGTCTGCCATGCCGGGTTATGCGGTCTCCGGGGATGTTCTCATGTATGACCCATATCCACTGGAGAAAAAATCTCGCGGAAGCCGGGGAGTGGAACGGGCATTTGCCGCCTTCCGGGAAAAAGCCATGACGGCTGGATGTCCGGTCTGGGCTGTTCCGCAGGGATTCAACTGGGGAATCATGCACACCATTCATCGCAGCAGCGGAGAAAAACTGACAGATTATATTGAACCATCCGAAGAAGCGATCCGCAGTATGGCTCTGCTCGCCGCCATTGAAGGAGCCACCGGATTCTGTTTCTTCAATTTTCCATTTCCCTGGGAAAAGAAAATCATGGAAAACTATGCGGCAAAAGGATTGGCAGATTATCCGGAACAAACCTGGAAAAAGCTCAAAGCCGCGGCGATGACCTTGAAAAATATGGAACCGTATCTGCTCAGCACAGAAACCGCGCCGGAAATCCGGGTGAAAAACAGCGGAAAAGCAAAAGTCCATGCGCGGGCATGGTTGCGTGAAAACGGGAAATTGTGTGTTGCGGTTGTCGGTTCCGGCGGCGGAAATGCGGAAGCGGTTCTGTACGTTCCGGGAAACCGCAGTTTGAAATCGGCTTATGGACGTACGGTATCACTGGGGAATGGCTGTTACAGATTTACATCTGCGGATTTAGGCTCTGACCTTCTGTTTGACTGAAATGCGTCATATCTCCCGCAGACAATGTCAATTGCCGGACTTATCATTTCCGGTATGAACGGGGAGGCTGACCGTAAAAACGGCAGAATTGACGCGTGAAATAATTGGCATCGTGAAATCCCGTCCGATAGGCAATCTCTCCGATGGATAAATGCGTTACCCGCAGCAATGAGGCTGCTTTCTTCAGCCGCAAGGTCAATAGATAAGCTCCGGGAGCCTGACCTGTCAGATTCCGGAAATGAAGGCGGAAATTCGTCAGCGACATTCCCGCTTTATGCGCCATAAGCTCCAGGCTCCAGTCTTTTTCCGGGTGATGATCCAGCTCCGCCAGCAAACCGCTGATCGCTCCGGCATAATTTCCGCAGCCGCCGTTCCCCGACAACCGGGCATGACGCAGACAATGAGTCAGAAAAGTCAGAAACAATCCCAAGGTCAGAATCCGTCCGCCCGGCTGATTGCGGTGAATTTCATCCTCGATCTGCCGGGACAACGCCAGCGCAGGCTCAAAAGCCTCTCCCCCCAGAGAAAGCAGTCCGGATTTCTGGCGCATTTCCGATTCCAGACACGGCTGCACCTGAAACAGCAGCTGGAATGCCGGCAGCGGCGCAAGATCACTGCGGAAGGATTCAAAAATATCCGTGCCGAACAGCAGATTGCAGATTCCCAGATGTTTCGGCTGAACGTAGCCGTGCTTTTTCTTCGGCGGAACCAGCAGCAGATCACCGGCGCGGATCGGCACGGATTCTCCGTTCATGAAGTGAAGCGCATTTCCTTCACGCACCAGCACCAGTTCATAAAAATCATGATTATGCACCGGCGGCAGATTTTCCTCTGTATGCACAATCGACATGACAGACAGATTCAAATCCGGCCATATCCGGTAACGTTCAAAACTGGTGTCACTCGGTTCTGTCATCATTCGCTTCCCTTCCACGCCGGTCATTCTTTTTCCCAAAAATAAAAAATCCGGCCTGCATACAGATGCTGTTCAGGACGGATTTCCATAAAAAAACCTTCAGACGCTCAGACCGGGGTCACCACGTTCAAAGCGGAGGAATTGCGCAGCTCCCGGACTTTTTCCGCAAATGCCTTCATGTGCGGAGCCTGCAAGTGACGATGCAGATGCTCCAGACTTTCCCAGCATTCCACAAAAGTAACGGTATTGGCGCGAACTTCTTTCTGGGCAGGCAGTCCGGCATCAATATCTTCGTTCAGCACGTAGGAGATGCAGCCGTCTTCCGCCAGCACATTCGGAATGTTGGCTTTGGCAATTTCAGCGAAACGGGCTTTGCAGCCGTCTTTCAGTTCGGATGAAGCAATCACATAAATCATGGCTGTCTTCTTTCTATGGGTTCGGATAAATGAAAAACGCCCCGGAAAATTCACCGGAGCGTTGAGAAATCATTCTGAAAACCGGCTCAGCGGTTCAGAACTTCGGCAATCTGAACGGCGTTCAGAGCCGCGCCTTTGAGCAGCTGGTCGCCGCTGACAAACAGATCCAGTCCGCGCTTGTCATTGCGGGAAATGTCCTGACGGATGCGTCCGACCAGCACGTCATATTTGCCGGTGGCGTTGATCGGCATCGGATACACTTTGTTCGCGGGATCGTCGCACAGCACCACCCCCGGCGCTTTGGAGATGATCGCACGGGCTTCATCCGGAGTGATTTCATCTTCGAATTCGAGATTGATCGATTCGGAATGCGCGCGGAGAACCGGAACACGAACCGAGGTGCAGGTAATCTGCATTTCCGGAGCGTGCATGATTTTGCGGGTCTCGTTGACCATCTTCATTTCTTCCTTGGTATAGCCGTTTTCCTTGAAAACGTCGATATGCGGGAACAGGTTGAACGCAATCTGCTGCGCCATGACTTTGACTTCAACCGGCTTGCCGTCGAGAACGGCACGGGTCTGGTCAATCAGTTCCTGCATGGCAGGTGCGCCGCCGCCGCTGGCAGCCTGGTAAGTGGAGCAGATCAGGCGTTTGACCTTCTTCGCCACATGCAGCGGGTAAACCGCCACAGCCATGATCGCCGTCGTGCAGTTCGGATTGGCGATGATGCCCTGATGCTTGAACGCATCTTCCGGGTTGATTTCCGGAATCACCAGCGGCACGGTGTCAAACATACGGAACGCGCTGGAGTTGTCGATCATCACCGCTCCGCTGTCCACACACGCCTGAGCGTAGGCTTCAGAGATGGAGCCGCCCGCGCTGAACAGAGCATAATCGACGCCTTTGAAGGAGTCTTCAGTCAGTTCTTCCACAGTGATCTCTTCGCCTTTGAATTTCATTTTCCGTCCGGCGGAACGCGCGGACGCCAGAAGTTTTATGGAAGACACCGGAAAATTACGCTTTTCGAGTGTTTCCAGCATTTCCAGACCGACGGCGCCGGTAACGCCGACCACTGCTACACATTTGGCTCTTCCCATGTTTCAGCCAACTCCGATCTCATTGTTTTTTGTTCTTGTTTCGGGACAAATGCTTTCCAAACCAGAAGGAAAGCCCGTTAATATAACACGCAGAAAGAATTTTTGCAAATCATTTTCTGCAAAAATTCTTCTCTGCGCTTGCGGCTTGTCCGGAAAAATCAATGTTTCAAGCGGATTTCCTCTGTCGCCGCGGTCACGCCGGGACAGAAATCCTCCCACAGGGGCATCTTTTTCCCTGGAGCCGTCTCTCTCCACCAGGCAGCTCCTTCACCCCATGTCCAGACATATTCCTCCGAGGTTGCAAATGCCTGTTCCAGATTGTTGCGGAAAACGGCAAGACGGTTTTTGTTTTCCGGGTCCAAGGCCATAAAATACCGGTTCGTTTCCTTCGTCGTATCCGGGTGGAAATGAGGATCCAGATATAAGCCGACTCCGCACCGGACCTGTTTTTTGTATTTTTCCATATTTTCCGGCTGGACCAGACGCAGCGACAATTTATAATGAATTCTCCGGGTCAGCTCGAAATCCGCATAATATCCCGCCCCCTCCTGCCCGTCCACGATTACGGCTGTTGCGGGGAGAACGTCGAGCATCCCGTTAAAGAATGCCGGGAAAAGGATGTAGGTGTTTGCCCAGGCGTCTTTCGTCTCCAGATTCGGCGCTTCCGCAATGATCCGGTTGATGGAGAGCCCGAACGGGCATAACAGCACGATATCCGGGTATGCGCGGAAAATGGCATTCCCTATTTCCCGCCCCCGTTTCCGCATCATCCTCTTCGCGTCTTCGAGTGATTTTCCCGGATAACGTTCCGCCTTGTAGGCAAACAGAGAATTCGCATAATCTTCAATGTCGAAGAAGAGTCCTTTCAACCCGCCTTCTTTTGCGACCTTTGACAGGATGGCGAAATTATTGCCTGCGGCAGCCCAGTCCGCATCGGCAAACAGGGAAAGGTCGCCGGGATGAACCGACGTGCGCAGAAAATTGTATTTGAATTTTTTGAATTTGATCTCCTGCAAGGTTCTGACCGAATCAAGGAACCATTCATATTTCCAGGGGATTCTGGTGCAGACAGTCCATCCGGAACAATTCATGGTTTTCCCGTTGAAGTTTCCGGTGGCAGACACCCGGATTCCGATACCGTCATACGGGGCGTTTTTTTCCATTTCAGAAACATTTGTTTTCAGAAACTGAGGAGTCGGGGTGGAATGATCGAACCCGACCAGTTTTTTGTGTTTTGCCTCCTGTCCGGAAACAGAGAAGGAAAAGAAAAGTGCTGCGGCAAGCAATGTCATGAGTCTTTGTTTTTTCATTTTGTAAAATCCTTTCAATAAATGCGCAGATCGCCGGCGGCCCATACGCCGAGGTCATTGTGAGTTGCGTTATACTCAATACTGCTGACGGGAGCGACATGACCGTCGCCGTACAGGGTATTGATGTGGTTTGAATGTGTATAGCGAATATTGTTTTTCATGTCTTCGCGCCAGTCGAAACTGGCATACCACTGACCTGCGAAAACCAGATGATCCTGGTGGGGCACTGCCCCGATCTTATTCTTGTACCAATGATCGATAAGCACAATCGAGGAAGACGTTTTGTTGTTTTGGGCAAGTTTCCGCCAGCGCCATTGCTGTTGGTGCTCGCTTCCCAGGGTGGATGAAGAATTTCCGAGAAGACAATTGTATCCATAGCTGAGCGGTACAGGGTGATACTGATAAAGTTCATACGGTTTTGCATCTGACGGGCATGTCAGGATTGAACTTTTCGGAGTGGCTTTATATATTCCCTGATAACCGAGAACGTAAAGGCGTTCGGCCCAGTACTGTTCGCCGATGGCGCTTCCATTGAGCGTTTGTCCTTTATCTTTCCACGCCAGTAAATTGTCGCCATTGTCCGTGGCATAATTCAGCCAAACCATCCCGGTCTGTTTCAGCTTTCCCTTGCAGGAAATATCCCGCGCTTTTTCCCGTGCCGCATTCAATGCCGGCAGAAGCATGGCGGCAAGAATCGCGATGATCGCAATCACGATGAGGAGTTCCACCAAGGTGAAATAACGGATTTTGTAAAAATGATTTTTCATGTCTTTGTCCTTTCTTTATATGCTGAATCCGGAATCCCCGTCCTCCCCGATCGCACGGATTCAATTCTGTTGTCGATTCTGTTGAAACTCAACGCGGAAAACCCTTTTTTCTTTTTGCTGAAAATGCTGAATCTCTGCTACTCCATGTTCACACCTCCAGATGCAGGAATCAGTTCAGGACACACCGGCTGAACACATCACAAAAATACGGGAAGGAACAACAGGTCCGGCCTTTCCTGCAATGTGAATTTTCCGCTTTGCCATCACGCATTTTCTGATATCCTCTGGTTCCTTTCAGTATTTTTCCTCTGCTTTGAATTGTTTTCACGGATTCAGACCGCATAAAATTTCATGCGGACTTCTTTTTCATAATTATATAATAATCCGCTTGAAAAAAGTATGGAAGAGTATTATTTTTATATATAAAAGGATAAAAACATATCAGGAATCATAAAAAATGCAGATCATAGAAGACCTTTCGATCTTTCTAAAACAGAAGGCGAGACGCCTTAAAGCAAACGAGCAATCCATGATCTATGATGCAGGTGCTGAGACTGTAACCCACATCACCTCAAGCGATCATCCTCTTCTGCTGAAACAGCCTCTTTATTGCCGTTACGTGAGCAGAAGTTTTCTGAACAAGTATTTTTTTCAGAGCAGGCACCGGCAAAAGTTTCTTTCCCTCGAATATGTGCTGGAAGGGAAATTGCATGTCCTCTGCGGCAATGCGGGATATATCCTGGAAGCGGGGGATCTTGCTTTGCTGCATCACGGACAGAAGAACGGTCTTTTGTATCTGCCCGGTCAAATCTGCCGGAAATACGGGATCATACTGAACGGAAGAATTATGGAAGAGACGCTTCGCCTGCTGCATCTGGATCAGGTGAATTATATCCATCTTCCTGATTCAAAGCGTCTGGCGGAAATCCTTGCACGATTGAAAAGGGAACTGCGGCGTCCTGTTTCCCAGAAAAGCTGCGAGTGTATCTCAGGAATCACTTTTGAGCTGCTGAACTGGGTCGCAAACGCCAATGCCCCCTGTCTCCGCGTCAAGGAAAGCAGCGAAATACAGGCTTGTCTGGATCAGCGCATCAATGAGAAAGTCAGTATCAGCCAGATTGCCGCGGAGTTCAAAATGAGTTTGCCGACATTCAACCTCCGCTTTCAGAAAGATTTCAGAATAACTCCCAGCCAGTATCTGCGAAAACAGCGGATGATCCGGGCCTGCCGGCTGCTGACGAGCACTGCGCTGAGCATCAAGGAAATCACAGAGCAGATCGGTTTTCAGAACCAGCTTTATTTTTCCTCTGCTTTCCGGCAATGTTACGGGCTTTCCCCCTCGGAATACAGAAAAAAGAATTCTTGATTTTCCCCTGAACACCGGGGTTCGTGACAACCGCTCCATGCCGGGAATGATCCGGCCGCTTGTCAAACAGAACGCACGGCTTTTTTTCGCCACGTGCGTTTGCGTTGACAAGAGACCACGTCATTGCCCGTTCAGAGTTTTTCCAGTATCTGAACGCAGGAAATCACCTTCTCACGCAAATCATTCAGCGTGTAATAATAGTGATTGCTCGCCTCGAATCCGATACGGGAATCGCGGCGGACAATCTCATGCAGCCGCTGCGCCAGACGGAGTTCATCCTCCGCGCAAGCCTTCATCCGGGCGCGGTCAAATCCGTTGTCGCGCGCCTGAACAAAGCAGATCTGCAGATAAGTACTGTGGAGATGACAGTATGCCGCTTCGGCAATTGTGCGCAGTTCTTCAAATTCCGCACGTTCGTTTTCCTGCACTTCCGATGACGCCAGCTCCAGGGTTTCCAGACCCTGTTTCCAGCCTTCGGACACCAGCCGGAACTGGTTTTCCAGCACATTCGCCGGATACACGCCGCACCAGGTTTTCAGGTCATCGTACGGGAACCCGATCATGGACGCCTTCGCTCCAGTCTTTTCCAGATGCAGCAGATTCATCGGTCCGTAGTTCACCGGCGCAGTGTAAATCACCTGCACATTGAAGGGGAACTGCCGGAACGCCGTGCTGAACTGTTTCCATGCTTTGCAGACTTTTTCCGCCAGTGACGGATGATATTTCGAAGCGGCGATCTCTTCCGGGGACATGGTCAGCAGATCCAGGTTGCCGCCGGGGAAGCCGCCCAGCGTCCAGCTCAGCATAAGCCCCTTCACGCCCGCTTTCTTCAGATTGTCCAGATGTTCTTCGATCAGGTACGGCACCGGGATATACGGCACGGCGGAAAGTTCCCAGGAATTGTTGATCTGCACTTTCGCCGCCACATTCAGACCGGTTTCCTGCGCATGTTTCCAGGTTTCGCTGGTTTCTTCGCTCGGTCCGACCTGCGATATGGAATAATCCACCAGATACTGCTCCACGCCGCCGATATGCGTCCACTTGCCCCATTCGCTGACGCTGACCACATAAACACTTTTCGGCAGCAGATCCAGCACGCATTTTTTGAACGGCACATTGTCGCGGTCTTCCAGCTCCCGGCGCCAGCCCCAGTCATACGCGATCATCTTCGCTTCCGGGTCCGCCGCGTGCATTCCGCGTTCCATCGCCGCAACCACTCCGGCAAGAATCTTTTCCGGCGGAACATCTTTGCAGTACGGACATTTCGTGTGACTGGTCGCATAATGACAGTTCGTCGGGTTTTCCGACATGGTGATGCAGAACACGCCGCCCAGCCCTCCGGCGTCCGTGAACAGTTTCTTCATTGCGCCTTCCAGCCATTCCAGCGGTTCCGGCGTATGAGTCGTGCAGACCGTATGCGTATGCAGCGACGGCACTTCAAAACCCGCCCAGTGCGGCTTCTTCCGGTAGAACGGTTCCGGCATGCAGCGCGGTTCATTCAGATACAGATACACTTTGATTCCATACTTCGCACAGCGGTCCACAATCCGTTTCAGATTCGCCATCCGCTTTTCGTGTCCTTCGGAATATTCCTCCGCTCCGGGAATCGGGCAGAGCAGATACAGCAGAGCGTGCATCCAGACGCCCTTGATCCCCATGGACGCATACTGTGCCAGCAGGTTTTCCGGAACGGGATCCAGCGTTTCCGCATTGCCCAGCACATCGCCGCAGCTTGCGGAATAGGAATGAATAAAGTTGAACTCGAACTTATCTTTGCCCGGCATCGGGGGTCGCGCCGCAAAACGTTCGGAAAACGCAAACGGGGCATCCAGATACGCCATCTGATCCGCCGGGAAATAGCGGCGCAGAGTGTCTTTCAGCGTCGCCGTCGCTTTTGCCTGTTCCAGCGTAAGTTTTTCATAATGCAGTTCCTGACAGTCCGGCTTGAGCTTTCCCAGTTTGCACCAGAAAAAATCTTCCTCTTTGAGCGTGTACGCCAGCTTTTCCGGCGTCCAGTCCAGCAATTCCAGCAGCTGGCTGTACGGCAGCAGCTGCCAGCAGGCGCGGATCAGAGTCAGATAACCATGCGTCCGCCATTTCGGATTGACCGGCTCCTGCGGATTCAGCCCCATCGCTTCCGCGGCGGAACGGATCTCCGCTTCGGAACATCCCAGCACCTTCCCCAGATGCGCTGCCGGAATCAGCCCCCAGCAGCGCCACACCAGCGCCTGCCAGCGGGTCGGAAAATGCGGATATTCCAACGGCTTCGGCGCACTGCCGACGGGCAAATCTTCAATTTTCATGCTCTCTCATCCCTTCTGGTTTGTTCAAGGATAAATGTTAAAACTAACATAATGCAATGTATTCCCTGTGATAGCAAAATTCAAGTGAAAAAATATCTTTCGCGGATCATATTCTGAAAAAATCCATCACGGCTCCGAAAGGCGGACAACCAGTTCCCGCACCAGTCTTTCCGGCGCAGACGCTCCCGATGTGATCCCGATCCGGGATGCACCTTCCACCCAGTCCGGATTCAGCGCAGATGCGTCCGGCAGCAGATACGCCCGGCAGCCGCATTCCCGCGCCGTTTCGTAAAGACGTTTCGTATTGGAACTCTTCGCCGAACCCACCACCAATATCACCGGACACTTCTCCGCCAGTTTCCGCACCGCGTTCTGACGGTCCCGCGTGGCAAAGCAGACTTCCGCCGCCACTTCCACGTCCGGCAGTTCCGCCCGCAGACGCTTCCCCATGCGTTCCACATCTTCCGCATTCAGCGTTGTCTGCGACAGACACGCATATTTTTTCCTCCGGTCCGCCGTTTTCAGAAAACAATCCAGCTCCGCATCCGATTCCAGCACCGTTACCGGCACATTCACCCGTCCCAGCAGTCCTTCCACTTCGCGATGTCCGTTCCGCCCGAACAGCAGAATCTCCCGTCCCGACGCCGCATATTCCTCCATCCGGCGATGCAGCGATTTCACAATCGGACAAGTCGCATCCACCACCCGGATTCCCAACTCCGCCGATTCCTTCTCCACCGCCCGGCTGACTCCGTGTGCGCTGAAAATCAGGGTGCCGCCCTGCGCTTCGGCAGGTTCATCAATGAAAATCACTCCGCGGCGGTGCAGAGACTCCACCACCGTTTCGTTATGCACAATTTCATGCAGCACGTACACGGGAAACGGACCTTCGCGCAAAGCCTCCTCCACTTTCCGCAAAGCACGTTCCACACCCGCACAGAATCCGCGCGGCTCCGCCAGCAGGATCTCAGGTCTCATCTTTGAATCTCTCCGCAAAACTCCGGTGACAATCCTTGTCGCCGTATTGATCCGGCGCACCTGCCGCCAGTTCGTCCACACGGTAATGCGACACCACATCCAGCACCCGGACCCCGTCCGTTCCCAATTCATAAACCACCCGCCAGGTCCGGCATCCGATGCTGTACCTGCCGTCCGGCAGACGTTCCACCCGTTTCCGTTCGGACGACTCCGGATGATGTGCCAGCTGAACCCGGCAGAAATTTTCCAGGTCCAGACCGCTGATCTGTTCAATATACGCCATTTTCGTTTCGGCTGCCGGTTCAAAATTCACCGGAACCTCGGAGGCGTCCGTTTCATCCCGCCAGCCGGCTTTCGAACCAGGGAAACAATCCGCCGCGGGAATGTACGGTTTGAGATCCAGCACGGGCGTGCCGTCCAGAAAATCATGATTGCGGATGAACAGACGCCGTCCCTCGATTTTTTCCAGTTCCACACAGCTCATCCCGACGGGATTCGGACGGTGCGGCGAACGGGTGGCAAACACGCCGATCCGTTTTTTCCCCGCGACCACCGGCGGTGACACTTTCGGTTTCCAGCCGTGATTGCGGTCAAAAACAAAAATGACCCAGATGCGCGCAAAGCCGTCCAGATCACATAAAGCCGTTTCAAAATCACAACCGGGCAGAAGTTCGATTTCCGCCCGGCTGCCATGGGAATACACCCCCTGACGCGGCGCTTCGAACTTATACCGGTTCGAGCAATGCACCACGCCGATCGGGGCAAAGGTATAAGATTGTTCCATATCCGAAAGAACAAACCCGATCAAGGAGTAGATGATTTCGGTGTAATCCGAAAATAGTCCTGCGCAAACATCGTGGCAATATCGGATGTCCGCTGATAATCGGCATGTCCGTCCAGATAACTGACGTTGAACTCGTTGGAATGCGGTTTGCGCGACAGCGGAGTTTTGTAATATGTATTCATGAAATTAGTCTCCGTGGACTTCATGCCAAATTTGCCGTCATCCGTCTCGGCAAAAACAATCACGCTGCCGGGAGAACGGGTTACGCTGCTCATCTTCACATAATCATCGGTATCTTCCTTTCCGCCGGGACGATCCTTGTCTCCGTAGTTTATAGTATAGGAAGAATTGTTATCGCCGCCCTTGAAAATATCCAGTTCCCGTTCGTCGGACGGACAGAAGAACACATTCATATTGTACTTGGCATAGCGCAGCAGCCCGGCGGTCCACAGTTTTTTATTTGAAACCGCACTTGTACCGGCTTTGGGTTCTTCAAACCGCTTCTGTTTGGCTTTCCGGAAATAGTTTTCAACTTTTTTCGACCGGACCGCAAAATCTGTATGGACCGTATATTTCAGCATTTTCCCGTCCCGGTCATTGGAGAACTGCATTGCCAATGCTCCGACCTGCCGCAGATTGGAAGAACATGCTGTCCGCTTCGCCTTTTCGCGTACAATCGAAACTGCCGGAAAAATCAGACCCGCAAGGACTGCAATCACAAAAATCACCGTGAGGAGTTCGATCAGAGTATAAGAACGTTTCATGTTTTCATCCTCCATTTTATTTGTCAGCAAGAGTTTTCCAGGAATAGAGGAAGGCTTCCAGATCGCCGTCGTCTTCCGCGGCTCCATAGGAATAGACAGCAACGTCGCCTGCGATGGTTTCGGCAGTGGAGCCGGTCCCCAGGAAATCAGTTGTCAATTCCAGTTTTTTGTCATAGTTCGTGTCAACGGCGATATTGTAGCGTCTGCCCCACGGGTCCAGCTTGTAAAATCCGGTAAGAGGGTTGTCGGTTCCGACTTCAAACAACGCGGTCATCGGTTTGGCAGGCGCATCCAGATATTTCCGTTTTTTGGTGTTCAGGGCCGGAGTATATGCCTCCGGCACATTGTCTGTTCCCGGCTTGGCTTTAATCAAAGTCAATTCCTGAATCACCTTATCAATATCCTCATCCTTCTTTTTTTCAGAAAAACCGGCTCTGTACAAGGTATCTGACGTCGCAGCGGCCACCGGCCAGATGGAATAGTCGTTCTTGAATTGCGTGAGAGCCAGTTTGATGGCGTTCATATCCGCACGGGCGGTAACTTCTTTTCCCTTGGACGACATTCCCACGACTACGGGAATCGTAATTCCGGCGAGAATCGCGATCACGGCAACCACTGTGAGCAGTTCCACCAAAGTAAAACAACGGCGTGACATATCAAATACCTCCTGATAAAATTTCCGTTTCCATAGCAATTATAATCCATATTTCATGAAAATGCAAGTCGTTTTCAGCATTAGTTGACAGTTTTTAGCGGCGGACAGCGCATTTTCTGCCGTCAGCCCCCGAATTTTCCCGGAACAAAATCGGCGAACCGCGTTTTTTGCTGTTGATATTTTTCAAAGGAGCTGTATATTATTCCGAATATAATATCAAAAAATCATTTCAGAAAGGTTATATGGAAATGTTAGCCAGAGAACTCCGAAAAAAATATATCGACTTTTTCCGTTCCAAAGGTCATGCGGTCATCAAGAGCGCATCTCTGATTCCCGATAACGACCCGACCGTGCTGTTCACGACCGCCGGAATGCATCCGCTGGTTCCCTATCTGCTCGGCGGCAAACATCCCGAAGGAACCCGCCTGACCGACGTGCAGAAATGCATCCGCACCGGCGACATTGATGAAGTCGGCGATCCCGTGCATCTGACTTTCTTCGAAATGCTCGGCAACTGGTCGCTCGGCGATTATTTCAAGAATGAAGCCATCGAATTCAGTTTTGAATTCCTCACCGGCAAAGACAACCTCAACATTCCGGTGGACCGTCTGGCGGTAACCGTATTCGCCGGCGACGAAAATGCGCCGTTCGACGAGGAAGCCTACAACAAATGGCGTTCGCTCGGCATCAGCGAAAAACGCATCGCGCGTCTGCCCAGGGAAGACAACTGGTGGGGTCCCGCCGGACAGACCGGTCCCTGCGGTCCGGATACGGAAATGTTCTACTGGACCGGCGAACTGCCCGCGCCGGAAGTGTTTGATCCGAAAAACAAACTCTGGGTGGAAATCTGGAACGACGTGTTCATGCAGTACAACAAAACTGCCGACGGCAAATTTGAACCGCTGAAACAGAAAAACGTGGACACCGGCATGGGCGTGGAACGCGTTACTGCCATTCTTCAGGGCAAGCCCAGCTGCTATCAGACGGAACTGTTCGCTCCGCTGTTTGCCAAGCTGGATGAACTCCGCGGTGTTCCTTACGAACCCGACGCATCCAAACGCACCAAATCTGAACGCATTGTAGTGGAACACATCCGAGCCTCCACGTTCATCATGGCAGACGGCATCACACCGGGCAAAACCGACCAGGCGTACATTCTGCGCCGTCTGATCCGCCGCGCCATCCGCGAAGGACGCAAAATCAACATGCCGACGCCCTTCACCTCGAAAATCGCGCAGGTGGTCATTGATGAATACAAGGAATTCTATCCGGAACTCGAAGCCAATTCCAAACAGATCATCGAAGAATTCGACCGCGAAGAACATCAGTTCGCGGAAACTCTGGAACGCGGGCTGAAGGAATTCGACAAACTCATTGACCGGGTTCCGGCTTTCGTTCAGAACAAAGTCATCAGCGGCAAAAACGCCTTCTACCTGTATGAAACCTACGGCTTCCCGTATGAACTGACCGTGGAAATGGCGAAGGAAAAAGGCTTCACCGTCGATGAAAAAGGTTATGAGGAAGCGTATGCCAAACATCAGGAACTTTCCCGCAAAGGCGCGGAACAGAAGTTCAAAGGCGGACTGGCGGATCACTCCGAAGCGTCCGCCAAGCTGCATACGGCAACGCATCTGCTCCATGCCGCACTCCGCAAAGTGCTGGGCGACCACGTGGAACAGAAAGGTTCCAACATCAACGGCGAACGTCTGCGTTTCGACTTCTCGCATCCGGACAAAATGACCCCGGAACAGCTGGCGGAAGTGGAACGGCTGGTCAACGAAGCGATTGAATCGAAAACCCCGGTGCAGTGCGAGGAAATGTCAGTGGAAGACGCCCGCGCACAGGGCGCCATCGGGCTGTTCGGCAATAAATACGGCGAAGTGGTCCGGGTCTACACCATGGGCAAATTCAGCAAGGAAATCTGCGGAGGACCTCACGCCGCCAATACCGGCGACCTGGGACACTTCAAGATTCTCAAGGAAGAAAGTTCCAGCCGCGGCGTCCGCCGGATCAAAGCGGTTCTGACGGCCTGAAAATGTCAACACGATAACGGAGGATGGAGAGATGACCAATGGAGAAGTAATTATTTCCGGCAGCGGAGAGTTTTATGCTGTAAAAGTCAGCGGACGTGCCACATTTGAATGCGTCGCGCCTCTCCGGACGTTGTCGAAACAGCTGGACACGGCTGATTTCAAGAAAGTTGACATTGACCTGGCGGAGTGTCAGGGCATGGACAGCACTTTTATGGGAGTGCTTGCCATGATGGCGCTCCGGGCAAAAAAAATCGGCGCGGTGATCTCCATTTACAATGCCAATGACCTCAACCGGAACCTGCTCTACGGACTGGGACTCAAACGTCTGTTCCAGTTCACGGAAGGCACGGTGGACGTCAGCGCTCCGGCGGCGGAAGCGCCGCAGCCGGTGGACAGGATCACCCATGCGACCACTGTTCTGGAAGCGCATAAAACGCTGATGGACGTGGATCAGAGCAATGTCGGAAAATTTGAAAAAGTGGTGGATTACGTTCAGAAGGACTTGGATCGTCTGAACGAAAAATCCGAATAGCCGGATTCCTGTGCAGAAAAAAAAAGACGATATAATCAAAAAAGAATTTGACAGAATTGCAGACATCTGATATATTATTGAAGATTTTGCAAAGAACAATGGAGGAATGAACAGCAATCGAAAATAAAATAACGTAAACTTTTAAGCAGACTTCACCTCAGGAAACGCCAAAATTCCGTGAATCAAACCTGCAGCTTGAGTTTGCGCCCTGATACGGGCGCTCTCTGTTTGTATGGTTTGATGGGCATTGGCGTGCCTCTGAGGTGAATACAGCAGAGGGTGCCTTTTTTTATGCTCAATGTGGCGAAACATGCAACATCTTCGGCATTCTCTGTTCCTGTGGGCGATAACAAGAACATTTCGTTCTTGACGCAAAAATACAAACCTATCAACAAGGAGAACAGACATGTCAGAAGACAAAAAGAAGTGTCCGGGATGCGCAGAGGAAATTCCTGCAAACGCAACTGTATGTGAGTATTGCGGAGAAAAATTCAATAGTTTCCTTGAAACAGAGCAAACTATGGAAAAGCCTGAGTTGTATAACCCAAAAGCAGCAGCAAACTGGTCATTACTTTTCACTCCAATCTTTGGTGCGTATGTAATCAAAAGCAATTGGAAAATGTTAGGACAAGAACAACGAGAAAAACGATCTAGAATATGGTTGATTACACTTTCTGTTATTTATATTGTCGCTATGTTTTTTCTAGATGAGAGTGTCGCTGGTTTATACCTGCTTCCTTTGGCTGCTTGGTATTTTGTAGAATGCAGATCACAAATCAAATATTTAACTGAAAATAGAATTGATTACCAAAAGAAAAAATGGAAATCAATTGCACTCAAAGCAGCAGGTATTTTAGTTGGTATTTGGGCTCTTTTTATTATCATGGGGTTACTATTTGGAGAACCCACGTTGGATTGTTCCTCCAACCAAGCATTCACGGAATCAGGAGAAGTGATTGTCGAATATCTCAAAGATGATATTGGTGGGGAAGAATTAGGTAAAAAAGCGCAATATGGTGATTTGAGCAAGGATGAAGAAGCACTCCTGATGAAATTTGCTAAAATAGTACAGTTCTTCAACATATACGCTCCACGAAATATTCCGGACGCAGTTGTAAAAAAAATAGACGGAATGACTGCATCGGATTTACTGGATTATGTTGATGAGCATTATAGTCTGAGCAAGGGCGGGTGGCTGACTCGTACCAAGGAGTAACGCTCAATGAAACCGTGTATGTTTTGCGGCAAGGAAATTCAGGACGAAGCGCGGAAATGCCGCTATTGCGGAAAAATGCAGCAGAAGGAAGAAAATGCATCCAGCATTTTCGGCAGGATCCGTTCCTCCGCTCAAATCCGTTCAGGCGGAGGATTTGGCAAGTCCATGGGAATATTCATGGCTGCCAATGCCGGAATCATGGTTGTTCTGATGCTGATTGTTCGGATGTTCGAACCGGATGCCGGACTCGGAACAGCGCTTCTGTTACTGCTGATCGGGGGTGCGATTCCCTTCGGAATGCTGTTCTTTTCTAAACCTCTACTGAAATGGCAATATAAAATCCGGATCATCACAGAGGAAGACGCGAAGGATGATCAGGAAAAATATCTGCTGGAGCTGGTCCAGACGCTGGCAAACCGCGCCAATCTTCCCGCTGTGCCTGAAGTCGGAATTTATGAAAGCGCGGAAATGAACGCCTTCGCCACCGGCGCATCCAGAAGCGATTCCATGATCGCTTTCAGTTCCGGCTTGCTCAAGCAGATGGACAGAAACAGTATTGCCGGGGTTGCGGCTCACGAAACCGCCCATATTGCCAACGGCGACATGCTGACCATGACTCTGCTGCAGAGCTTGATCAACATCGCCGTAATCGTGATTGATTTCGCACTGGAGCAGATGGACTGGTATGAGGAACTTTCCAAGAAATCACGCTTTCTCTCCTGGCTGGTTCATTTCGTCATCGTGAACGTCCTGTTCCTATTGGGCGATCTGATCCTGCTGTGGTTTTCGCGGCACCGGGAATTCGAAGCGGATGCGACAGCTGCTTCGCTCGTCGGTGCAGATTCCATGGCAGGAGCACTCCGCAGCCTGATGGATGACTCTCATGCGGGAGAAACGGTTGCAGCAGATGATCCAGCCGCCGCAATGATGATTTCCGCGCCGCCGGCATGGACAGATGTTCTTTCCACGCATCCGTCTCTGGAAAGACGCATTGAGCGGTTGACGGAGAAAAAATAATACAGAACAAAGAAAATCAGGACCACCGGCTGAGCCGGTGGTTTGCACCAGCCCTATAAGGGCATATTACCGGCAGGGCCCCTCTAAGG
>CAKUJH010000022.1 GCA_934661375.1 uncultured Victivallales bacterium | reverse complement strand
CGCCTTATTCACAGTAGCACACTTTTTTAGGTTCAGCCATCTTTTTTTACAATTTACACCTGCTTTCTTTTACCATAACAGGGTTCAGTCCCTTGAATTTTACATAACAGGAGCATTATGGAAACAGTGGTCGAAAAAGATGTATCGGTTCGGCGGAAACTCCTGGAACTGGCGGGAATGAGCCGTCCGCAGCTTCAGGGAAAACGGCGCGATTTGTATGGCACGGAACCGCCCAACTCCAGCCGGGAATTCCTGCGGAGGCGGCTTGCATACCGGGTCCAAGAGATCGTCTACGGCGGCATGGAGGCAGCATTGAAGGCTGAGCTTACCGCCGACACCGTTCCGGATCGGAAGACTGCCGGAGTTCTCCGCGACGGAACGAAAATCGTTCGCAACTGGCACGACCGGGAATATGAAGTCGTGGTGCGGGGCGAGAGATATGAATACAACGGCAAACTCTACCGCTCACTCTCCAGCGTGGCAAGAGCCATCACCGGCACGAACTGGAACGGCAACGAGTTCTTCGGGATCAAGAAGGGATGACACAAATGCAAATCGAACCCAAACGATGCGCGATCTATACGCGTAAGAGCCATGAAGAGGGGCTGGAACAGGATTACAATTCGCTGGACGCCCAGCGCGATGCGGCGAAAAACTTCATTGCCAGCCAGAAGGCAAACGGCTGGGTGTGTCTGCCGGAATCTTACGACGACGACGGTTTTTCCGGCGGCAATACCAACCGTCCGGCACTCCAGCGGATGATGACGGATATCCGGGCCGGACTGATCGATATCGTGGTCGTGTACAAGATTGACCGTCTTTCCCGTTCGATCTGTGATTTTGCCGAGATCCAGAAGGAATTCGAAAAATACGACGTGTCCTTCGTTTCCGTGACGCAGGACATCAACACCAGCAGTTCGGCGGGTCGGATGATGCTCAACATTCTCATGACCTTCGCGGAATACGAACGGACCGTCATCGCCGAGCGAATCCGAGACAAACTTTCCGCCTCGAAAAAGAGGGGGAAATATGTCGGCGGACTCCTTCCGCTCGGCTATCGCGGCGACTCGGAAAACATGAAAATGGTCGTCGATCCCGACGAGTCGAAAATCGTCCGTCTGATCTACGACGAATATCTGCGCACCGGTTCACCGAAGGAGGTGCAGCGGCTGCTGGAAACGAAGGGCATCAAGGGGCGGGAGCGGGTGTCGAAGAAAGGCATCCGGCACGGCGGCACTCCGCTGAGCTGCGAGGTCATCCGCAAGATCCTCCAGAACCCGATCTACATCGGCAAACTGCGGTATCGCGGCGAGGTTTACAAGGGCGAGCAGGAGGGCATCATCCCGCCCGACCTCTGGGAGAAGGTGCAGACCTCCTTCCGAGCAGGCAAAGACGGGCACAAACAGTCCGGCCAAACGCTGAAACCCTTTGCCGGGATCATCTACTGCGGCCACTGCAACGCACCGATGTTCATCGCCACGGCGACCAAGCCCAACGGGCGGCGGTATGAGTATTATGTCTGTCATGTGGACGAAAAGCGGGCGCACCGGCAATGTCCGCTGCACCGCGTCCCGGCGGAAGCGCTGGAAAAATTGCTGCAGGACCGGATCGCCGTCCTGCTGAAGACTCCGACCATGCTGGCGAACATCTGCAAGGGGGAACTGCGGGATATCCTCGACACCAAACAGGCAGGAGAGGCGCTGGACGGTCTCTCGACCATATGGAGCGCGATGTTTCCCGTGGAGAAATACAACATCATCCATTCTCTGATCCGGCGGGTGCTGGTATTCGAAAATGAGGTGCGGATCATGTTCCACGCCAAAGGCATCGTCGAACTGCTGAAAGAGGCGGGGCTGGACTTCAGCATCTCCACGGAGAATTCCGGCGTGGAGTGCGTCCTGACCGTGCCGTGCAAACTGCATCGGTATGCCGGACGGGTGAGTATGCATTCCTCTGACACGGGAGACACGCCGCGTCTCCCCATCCACGCCGCACTGATACAGGCGCATCAGGGCATGGCGAAACTCATTTCCGGCAAGGCGACGACCATGCGGGAAATCGCTAAAGAGTACAAGATGGACCGTTCCTTCGCGGCCCGAACACTCCAGCTGGCGAACCTCGCGCCGGACATCGTGAAGATGATCTGGGAGAACCGCCAGCCGGTCAGTTTGACGTTGGATAAACTCCGCCGCGGCATCCCCGACAGCTGGGAAGAACAGCGCAAACTTTTTTTATGAAAATTACGCCTGCCACGCAAATTGCATGGCAGGCGTAATAGGACTCAGCCTAGTAAGATGCGATATCAAACAAGTCGTTCACATATTGCATCGCATACATCCGTTGTCAAATTTCGTCGCTGTACAACCTCGCAACACATCGTCCGCATACGGTAGTTCCGCGGTCTTCGTAATTCTTAGCAATCTCACGCGCTTTTTTGCGTGTTTCTTCCGTAGAACGCTCAGCCGCAACATCGCCATATTTAACACCCGAGACAGGTATGCAATTTCCACAACAACTAAAATTGTCGGAGCGACTAAACGTGTTCTCAACGCGGTTGTAGTGTCCTTCAAAAATGTGAACATTCTTGGCGTCTTCAGCATCAATATATTGGGATTCACAAAAAGCATAATCTGTATTTGAACTCATATATACCTCATAATTTATTCCTTTGTTTTTTTGATTTATCGACTTCTTGTTTATGTTTTTCATGCTTTATGTCTTCGTCATCTCACACCTCCTGATGTTTGGTTATCCAACAGAGGGATCATTCCCTCCACCGAAGAACCAGTAAGCATAATCCGTGCCAACATTGTTTTCCCATTCAAATGAGAAAGCGGGATGTGGATCATGACGCAAGAGGTGTGTCAAATCGTCCCATCTGGGTGTGTCAATAGGAACGACAAGAATTAATATAACTTCCCCGGCACGGGCTCGCCATCATCATGGAGCCACCATCGTCGCGGCTCTGAAGAAGGCGCGCTAGCAGATGACTGCCGGCAAGAAGAGTTACTAGAAGAAGTCGTCAATCCTCTCTGCATCGCCCCACCTCGTCAAAACGGCGGGATTCTTGCATTCTCCTCCGAAGGTCGCCGTTTCGCAGATATTGAAAAACGGGTAGTATCGGTTTTTGCAAACTCTCGTTGGAAGTTGAGCTCAAAATCGGAGGGGGTCAAGTCCCCCTCTAAACCTGAAAATCTTAGAGGATTTCCCGATTTTAGAAGAATCCGCGTTTTTGCGGTCTCTCAAACCGCACGGCAATGGGGCGATTTGAGGTCGATTTTGGGGCTGAATGGCAATAAAAAAGGCAACTCGTTTGAGTTGCCGGAAATGCGATGGTGGAGTATAGGAGACTTGAACTCCTGACCCCCACACTGCCAGTGTGGTGCTCTAGCCAACTGAGCTAATACCCCGTTTAACTTTTCAATGTGAATAAATATATTCCTGTTTTCAAAAAATACAAGTCCGTTTTCTGAAATATTTTCATTTTTTCCAGAAAGACGGCAGGAAAAAGATCAGAACAGTATACAATTCCAGTCGTCCGGTCAGCATTTCCAATGCCAGAAGAAGTTTTGCCGGCATGTTCAGCCAGGCGAATGTACAATCCGGCGCCAGCGCGCCGAAGGCCGGTCCGCAATTCGACAGACAGGAAATCGACGCCGTCAATGCGGTCAGCATATCCATCCGGCAGCAGCAGGTCAGCAGGAGCATGAAAAGAAAAACCGTAAACATGTAAATCAGGAAAAACCCCAGCACGCGGTTGATCACGCCCGGCATCACCCGTTCTCCGTTCAAGCGGATGTTGTTCAGCACCCGGGGAAAAATACTCCGTCTCAATTCCGCCACGGAAAATTTCCAGAGCAGGATGATGCGGACACATTTGATTCCTCCGGAGGTCGAACCTCCGCATCCGCCCATGCACATCAACCCCAGGATGACGACACATGCCAAAGCCGGCCATACAGCGAAATCCGCAGTGATGAATCCCGTAGTCGTCGACATGGAGACGACCTGAAACAATGCCGCCCGGAAAGAGGTCAGCGGGGCATGAAAATAAACGTCGCCGCTGATGGGGTCCCTGAGGTCCGAAAAGAACAGGCAGGTTCCCGCCGCCAGTGCTGCGCCCAGCAGGATCAGCGCGTATGTCCGGAATTCCTCGTTCAGATAATCTTTCAGCGGCAGTCCGGTCAAGGCGCGGAAATGCAGAATGAAATTGCATCCGCCCAGAAACATGAAGACAATGAAGACCAGCTGTATATAGGAACTCTGGTAAAAGGCAATGCTGTCATTCTTGTTCGAAAAACCGCCGGTGGAGATGGTGCTGAACGAATGGCATATAGCATCAAACAGCGGCATTCCGCCGAAAAAGAGCAGCAGCGTTTCCAGCAGGGTCAATCCCAGATAGACCAGCCACAGGATTTTGGCGGTGCTGGCAATCCGCGGCGTGAAATGGTCGTCGCGCGTTTTGACGCCGGGAACTTCCGCATTGTACAACGCCTGTCCGCCGATTCCCAGAACTGGCAGGATCGCCAGTGAAAACACCACGATGCCCATTCCGCCGATCCAATGAGTCAGGCAGCGCCAGAACAGGATGCCGCAGGAGAGGCTTTCAATTCCGTCCGGCAGAGTTTTCCCGTTCATCAGCGTCAGGTCTTTGCCTATCACCGATGCGCCGGTGGTGCTGAATCCGGAAACCGTTTCGAAGACGGCGTCGTACCAGTGCATTCCCGTAACCGCCATGAAGGGCAGAGCGCCGAACAGGGAAATCAGCAGCCAGCCCAGAGCGACAACCGCGAAACCTTCCCGCAGACCGGGTTTGATATTTTCCTTTTTCCGGGTCAGCAGGATTCCGGCTCCGCCTGCCAGGGCGGTGAATATTCCGCACCCCAGCAGGCTCAGGACATCCCGCACCGGGTCGTGCATCAGGGCAGCGACGCCGGCGGAAAGAGCGATGGACAGACCTTCCAAGGCGATCAAGTAGGAAATCAGGTTGAAAATGATACGGAAATTCATGGAGGATCACCTGACGGGGAACAGCGGAGCCAGTTCTTTTTCCATTTCCGGCGTGACAATCGCCACCACCACGTCGCCGGGCTGCAGAACCGTTCCGCCGGACGGCGCACTCACTTCCCCGCCGCGGAACAGCAGGGCAAACAAAGTGGATGCGGGCAGTTTGCATGACGCCAGAGCGCGGCCGCACAGCGGGGAGGAGCCGGACACCCGGAACTCTGTCAGCTGGGCATGATACATCTGCATGTACGCATCGACGCGCATGGTTCCGGTTTCCAGCATCCGCAGGATGGAGTTGACCGCCACGAGAGTGGAGCTGATTCCGCAGTCGATCATATCCATGACCGGTACAATGCGGATGTATTCCGGTTTTGCGGTGAGAGAAATGGTTTTTCCCGCGCCCTGCTGTTTGGCAATGATGCAGCTGAGAATGTTGTTTTCATCGTCCGGAGTTGCACCGATAAACGCGCCGCACTGGGCGACACCCGCTTCGCGCTGCACATCCTCATCGGTCGGGTCTCCATTGATGACCAGCACATTGGCGGGGAGGACGTCGGAAAGTTTTTCCCCGGCGTGACGGCTGCGCTCAATGACCCGGATGTCATATCCTTTCCGGGCGAGCGACTGCGCCAGCATGGTTCCGGTAACGGTTGCTCCGGCAATGATGATGCGCGACGCCTGCGGAGCTGCCTGATCATCTGATACCCAGCGGATGAAATCGCGGACGTGCTCCGAGGTGCCCGCGATATAGACCCGGTCGCCCGGCACGAACAGGGTGTCGCCGTGCGGAATGACAAACTGTTTTCCCCGCGCGATGGCGGCAAACCGGATGGATGCCAGCAGGGCGGAGTCCATGGGGATGTCTTTGATCCGGGTTCCGGAAATCAGGGATGACGGAGTGATTTCAAAAACGCGCATGACGGCGTCCGGATGCGAAAAGCGGATCTCCTCCAGCAGATATTTGTCTTCCAGCACCGCCATGATTTTGCGGACGCATTCATCGGGCGGGGAGATATGCTTCCAGATCCCGAACGATTCGGGAGTCAGCTGTTCCTGTTCGGCAAAAAAGGAGCTGCCGTTCATGCGGCAGATCGTTTTTCTGGTGCCGAGACGCGCCGCCAGCTGACATGCCAGAATATTGGAAGCCTCGTCGCCGCTGACCGCCAGCAGCACATCCGCATTCCGGATATTGGCGCGTTCCAGGATGTGGCGGTCGGCGCAGCTGCCTTCCAGCAGTTTGACGTCCAGGGAGTCGTTGATGTGTTCCAGCGTATCGACAGATGAATCGATCAGGACAACGTCATGTCCGTTTTCCGTCAGTTTTTCGGCGAGCATCAATCCCAGTTCGCCAGCCCCCGCGATAACGATATTCATGAATCACCCGGCTCAATGGAAATCGTATTCGAATTCCAGAAGTCCGGCGACTTTGCTGCCTGCTTCCTGTTCCTGCGGGCCGGAAACCGTCAGCACGGCGACATCGCCGCATTGCAGACCCAGTGCCAGCAGATCGAGAATGCTGGTCAGGGATGAAGTCCCGCGTTCGGATTCGAGTTTGAATTCATGTCCCGGAAATTTTTCCACCTCGCCCATAATCAGACTGGACGGACGGCAATGGATTCCCGCCTTGTTCTGGATCTGAATCTTTTTTTCAAACATTATGTATTCTCCGTTAACGAACGAATCTGTTTTTCTGCACTATACACCGGATTCCGGAATTTGCAAATCGGCGGCGTGTTTTTTGGAATGTCCGGCATAAGCCGGCAGTTCCCGGTCGGAAATGATTTTGCTGAAACTGGACAGCGGCGCGATGGAAAACAATCCCGCTCTGCCGAATTTGGAACTGCCCATCAGCAGGTAATTGCGGTCGGACTGTTCCAGAATGCGGTGCAGCAGGAAGGTGTGGTTTTCATGACGCGAAAACACCCCGTTCCGGGTCAGCCCGATTCCGGAAATGAATGATTTGTCCAGCTTCAGAAATGCCGTTTCCCGCAGGGTGGACTGTCCCAGAAACGCGTTGAGCTGGACATCGTAATTGCCGCCCATGGCAACCAGAAAGTAGTTGGCGGGAAAATTGGGGAATTCCTGAATAATCAGAACCGAATTGGTGACGATGGTCAGGTTGGCAAAGGATGCCTGCTGAAGACGTTTTGCCAGAAAGTAAACCGTGGTGGATGAATCCAGAAAAATGGTGTCTCCGTCCCGGATTTCCGCCAGAGCTTTTTCTGCAATCACTTCCTTTGCCGGCATGTCCAGCTTCATGCGGTCCCGGTAATGCGACGGCATGGAATCCGGATTCTGGACCACAGTGCGGACGGAACTCAGGGAAGCGACGCCGCCGTGAACTTTCCGGATGGACCCGGCGGCGGTCAGCGCCGCAATATCCCGGTGAATGGTGGCGGGGGACACCCCGAAACGGTCGATCAGTTCCGCAATGGAACAGAACTTCCGTTCCTCCACAAATTCAACGATTTCAAAGGCCCGCAGACTTTTCATGCCGAAGCTCCGGAACCGGTTCAGGCTCTGGCGCGGACCGCATCTGCGGCGCGTTTCATGGCGGGGGCGCTCTTGCGGATCATTTCTTCGCTGACACTGCAGAATGCCATGCGCACATAGCCGGGCGTGCCGAAGGATGCGCCGGAAACCGCCAGCACATGTTCGTCGATCAGCGCCCGCACAAAGATTTTCTCGTCCGGGATAGGCGACTGCGGGAAGAAATAGAATGCTCCGCGCGGCATGGTGAAACGGATCCCGGCATCTGTCAACGCCTGTGCCAGCAGGTCGCGGCGGCGGCGGTACACGTTCAGGTCCACCTGCTCCGCGGCGCAGTCCATCAGAATTTTCTGCGCAATGACCGGTGCATTGACGAATCCCAGAATGCGGTTGCAGAAAATCAGACCGTTGACCAGTTCGCCGGCTCCCGGCATATCCGGGCGCACCGCCACGTAGCCGATACGTTCCCCCGCCAGCGACAGGCTCTTGGAGAACGAACCGATCACCACGCTGTGCCGGAAATGACGGAACACACTCGGAATTTCCACGTTGTCGAAATTCAGGAAACGGTACGGTTCGTCGGCGACAATATAAATCGGTTTGCCGTATTTATCCTCCGCCGCATTGACCGCCGCCGCCAGAGCCTCATAATGCGCCGCAGTGTAGATCTGTCCGGTCGGGTTGTGCGGAGAGTTCAGAATGATGGCGCGGGTCTTTTCATTGATTGCCGCGGCGATTTTGTCCACATCCGGCTCAAAGGTAAAATCCACGGACGGCACGGGAATCAGTTTGCCGCCGGAATTGCCGACGTAGAAACCGTATTCCACAAAATAGGGACAGGGCGTAATGACTTCTTCGCCGCGGGTCAGCACGGTCCGGAAAAAGACATTGATTCCGCCGGCTGCGCCGCAGGTCAGCACCAGGTGTTCGCCTTTCAGTGCAACGCCCTGTTCTCCGGAAAGGACTTCCGCCAGACGTTCGCGCACGAAGGGGAATCCGGCGTTGGACATGTATCCCAGGGAAAACGGTTTCCGGGATTCCTTCGCGATTTTTTCCAGCGATTCCTCCACTTTTGCCGGCGGCGGCAGATCGGGGTTGCCCAGACTGTAATCAAACACATTTTCCGCCCCGTATTTCTGTTTCATTTCCATGCCCGCTTCGAACATCTTCCGGATTCCGGAGGAATGCGTCAAACACTCATTGATCTCTTCCGACACCAGCTGCATAATGATCTCCAAATTCTGTTTTATGATTATTTTCCTTTACTTTAGCACAAAGCGTGTTATTTACAACTGCCGGGCGCGGAATTTGTTCCGATTTCTTCGTGTTTTTGCTGTCCGGATGGGAAAATATCCCGGAAACGGGCATTTTGTACCGGATGACACATCTGGATTTGGGACATTATGGCACAGTTAAAAAGTGAGACTTTTTGTCTCTTTTGGGTAAAATATACGGACATCTGACCGTCATGAAAAAGTTGGCACGGCATATGCTTTACTGCAAGTGTAATTGAAAACCGGTTGTGAAACCAAAACAAATAACCCGATGGAGGTGCTGTTATGAACATGCTGGCAAAACACAATGCAAACTCGGCTGCCGCAGGAATGCCCGTTTCCTTCAATGATCTGATGAAATCGTTCTTCGGGCATTACCCGGAATGGAATTCCGCCTGGCTGTCGGAACGAAATCAGACCGGACTGCAGATCGAAGTTCATGATAAAGATGTAAGCGTGAAACTGCCGTTCCCCGGCTGTACGCCGAAAGATTTTGAAGTGGAAGTCATCGGCGATTTCCTGACGGTCAAAGCACAGCATTCTGCACAGAACGAGGAATCCGAAAACGGCAGACACTACATTTGCCGCGAACGTTCCATGGAATCGTATCAGGAAAGCGTGCGTCTGCCCGTTACAGTAAAAGGCTCGGAAACCAAAGCCAAATATCAGGATGGCGTATTGACCCTGACCATTCCGCGGGAAACCGAAAACGCCAAAACATCCAGAACCATCAAAGTTGACTGAAAACGTGTAAAAAAGGAGAAACGATCATGAATAAAGAAAAAGACATGGTGAAAAAAGATGTGCATTATCTGGAAGTGATCCCCGCCGCTGATATTATCGACGAGGAAAAAGACGCAATCCTGATCCTGGAGGTGCCCGGCGCCAATTCGAAGTCCGTATCCGTGGAAGTCAAGAATCAGGTGCTGTCCGTAGAAGCGAAAAGCACCCTGACCCATGGCGGCGCACCGCTTCTTTACAAACGTGCTTTCCAGCTGTCCGATGCGGTGGATGTGGAAAACATCTCCGCCAAAACCCAGGATGGAGTACTGACTTTGACTCTGCCGAAATCCGAACGTGCGAAGGTGCATCGGATCGCAGTTGAATAATTTGCGCATCCATTTCTCCGCCGGAATTTGCCTGTTACGGGTGGATTCCGGCGCTTTTTTGCCCAAAAAACAGAATTTTTGCCGAATAATTTAAATTTTAAACTTGCATTCCCCGGAAAATCTGTCATAAGTAAACCAGGTCCCAAAACAAACCGGGACTTGAAAGGAAGTACGGCATGGCTAAAACATTTGTTCTGGACACCAACGTTCTGCTCCACAGCGCTCTCGCACTGGAATCCTTCGGCGACAACCGGGTGGTCATTCCGATGACCGTCATCGAAGAACTCGATAAATTCAAGAAGAATCAGGATGAACTCGGACGCAATTCCCGGCAGGTGGTCCGCAAGCTGGACAGTCTGCGCAAACTGGGGCATCTTACCGAAGGAGTCCAGCTGAACAACGGCGTCGGCGGCACTCCCGGCGGCATTGTTCAGGTGCTGACCGGGGAAGAATATGACATGATGCCGCCCAGCATGGATATGAACATTCCCGACAACCGCATCATCCGGGTCGCCGCCATGCTCACTGCCTGGAAAGAGAAGGAGACCGATGAAGTCACGCTGGTTTCCAAGGATCTGAATCTTCGTCTGCGCGCGGACGCCCTCGGCATCAAGGTCGATGATTTTGAAAGCCAGAAAGTCAGTTACAGTTCGCTTTACACCGGCAGCACGGAACTCGTGGTTCCGGATCTGGACAAATTCTTCATGGAACGCGAAATGCCGGTTCCGGAAGGCGTGGAACTTTATCCCAACCAGTTCGTTCTGCTGAAAGCGGAAGGTACGAACAAAAGCGGGTTCGGACTGTTCCGCAACGGAAAAATAATTCAGGCTCCGCAGCTGCCCGATGACAAAGTCTGGAACATCAAGCCGCGCAGCAAGGAACAGCGCATGGCTCTGCTTCTGCTGATGGATCCCGCCGTTCAGGTTGTGTCGCTGGTCGGGCAGGCAGGTTCCGGAAAGACCCTGCTGGCGCTTGCCGCCGCTCTGGAACAGGTCGCCCGGCAGGAAACTTATGAACGCATTCTGGTGTCGCGTCCCATTATCCCGATGGGTAACGACATCGGTTATCTGCCCGGCGACAAGGATGAAAAACTCAGTGTCTGGATGCAGCCGATTTTCGACAATCTGGAATACCTGCTCCATACCGGCAAACCGAACAACGACAGTCTGGTCCGCCGGAAAATCCAGGAACTGCGCAATACCGGCAAGCTCGAACTGGAAGCGCTGACCTATATCCGCGGACGCAGCATTCCGCGTCAGTTCGTCATCATCGACGAAGCGCAGAATCTGACGCCGCACGAGGTCAAGACCATTGTCAGCCGCGCGGGCGAAGATACCAAGATGGTGTTCACCGGCGACCCGGATCAGATCGACAATCCGTATCTGGACGCTTCCAGCAACGGGCTGACCTATATGGCGGAACGTCTGAAAAAAGTTCCGATGCACGGCCATATCACCCTGAAAAAGAGTGAACGCAGTCCGCTGGCTGCCGCCGCCGCAACGTATCTTTGAACAGCAGAGAGGCTCTTCTCCGGACGGATCGGATCATGAACTATTACGACGACCTGAGTTTTGTCAACTGGGGCTATACGGAGAAGGCCTCCAATTCCGCGCAGGGACGCCTGTTCGAGGGATACTACGGCGTGCAGTATCTGCATAAAGGTCCCATGTATGCTTCGACCGGGGACAACCCCGTGGAATACGCCGAAGGTCCATGCGTTTTCATCACATATCCCGGCGTGCCGTTTCATTACGGTTCACCGCCGGGAACAACCCGCGGACAGGCGCATCTGTGTTTCTGCGGACCGCGCGCCGAACGTTATCGCGAAAGCGGTCTGCTGACCTTCCGTCCGGTGCAGCTTTTCCGCTGGCTGCGCAATCCGGAACAGTTTTTCCGGTCCATGTGCGGCATTCATCAGCTGCTGAAAGTTCCCGGTCCGTACCAACATGCGCGGGCGGTTCTGCAGCTGGAAGATCTGCTGCTTCAATTGCAGGAACAGCCGGCGGCTCCGGACAAGCTGTACAGCCATTACGTTACCGCGCTGCTTTCGCTGCGGGACCGGATTGCCATGGATCCGCTGCGGGAATGGGATTTCCGGCAGGAAGCCCGGCGTATGGAGCTTTCCTACGTGCATTTCCGGCGGATTTTCAAACAGGCGACGGCATGGCCGCCGGGGGCTTTCCTGCTGGAATGCCGGCTGCGTCATGCGGAAAAACTGCTGATGGCGTCCCATGCACGGGTTTCGGAAATCGCTCAGGAATGCGGATTCCGCGACGCCTATCACTTTTCCCGGATCTTCCGCAAGCACTGCGGACATTCCCCCGTGGAGTTCCGGCGTCTGTTCGGCTGTCAGTGATTTTCACCGGAAGGAACCCCGGAAATCCGAGGGCGAAATCAGACGGTGCTTCCGGAAAAGACGGGAAAAATAAAACTCATCCGGAAAACCGCAGCGGTGTGCGACTTCCGCAATGGACAGCACTCCGTTTTCCAGCATCCGTTCCGCGTAACTCAGCCGCGCTTCAATCAGGAACTGGTTCGGCGCACAGCCCGCCACTTCCCGGAACATCCGCCGGAAATGGGAATACGATACCGACAGACGCCGCGCCTCATTTTCAAAATGCCAGTCCAGCAGCGGCTGTTCGGCTATTTTCTCCCGCAGCAGATGCAGTTCCCGTTCGCAGAAGGCGTTGACTTTCAGCCGCGCGCCGGGCTGTTCCTGCAATTGAAGCAGCAGATCCTCCAGCATCCAGCCCGCCCGCGGACGCAGAGAGCCGCCCGGCTGCTGAAGCAGATCCAGCAGTTTGCGGAATACGGAATAGAACCGCTCCGAATACACCACCTGAATCAGCGGCGAACGCCGTTTCAGATCCAGCAGTCCCCCTGCCAGAAAACGCCGGATCAGTGTTCCGCTGAAACAGATGAAGCAATGATGCCGGTGCGTGCCGGGCAATGCCCCGTAACGGAAATTCGGTCCCGGATACGTGAAAAACGCATAAGAGCCCTCCACGGTGATTTCCGGTTCATGATTCCGGGAATACAGCAGCGGTCCCGAATGGTTGTACTGAATCCCGTAATAGCCGTGAAATACGCCGTCCTTGGAGATTCCCCGCGATTCCGGATAATCTCCGTAGGTATTGAACACCAGTGATTCGTAATACTTCATCTCAAAAAATCAAAATGTCCATTTTTATGTCGTTTTTATCCATTCTATTATTTGTTTTTCATGATATAATATGAATCAAAATATCAATTTGTCAACCCTTAACCAAGGAGTTTTTCATGAAATTCGGCGTTGCGGATTACGGAATGAATGTGTGGGAGGGCGGCTGCTATGATATTCAGCTGCGGTTGGAAGAATTGAAATCCATCGGCTTTGATGGAACGGAACGGCTGGAATGCAATGATGCCGCCGACGCCGTTTACCGCGCGGCTCTTTACCGCCGGCTCGGCATGGATTTCGCCACTTGCAGATGCAGCGGCGGCGTGGAGCAGTCCACCAATTTCACCGCGGCTCTCGGCAAGGAATATGTCTGGCTCACCCCCGGCGACAGCGGCCGCACGGTTGATATGGATACCTACATCCGCCGCAGTAAACGCTTTGTCAAGGTCGCCGCCAATTTCGGATTGAAAGCGGCTCTGCACAACCATCTCGGACAGCGCATCCAGAATCAGGATGAACTGGACCGTTTCATGGAAGAAGTTCCCGAAGCAAGTCTGCTGCTGGACATCGGACATCTGTTCGGCGCGGGCGGCGATGTTCTCGGCACCATTGACCGGTATTTCGACCGGATCGCCGCAGTCCATTTCAAGGACGTGTTCATCAAGGACGAAAAACTGGATCTGGAACACTGGACCGAGCGTCTGCGTTTCTGCGAACTGGGCGCGGGCAACTGCAATGAACCCTGGGAAGAAGCCGCAAAACTCCTCAAAAAACGCGGTTATGACAAATGGGTTCTGGTCGAACATGACACTCATCTGCGCGAACCGCTGACCGACCTCAAAGTCAGCGTCGACGCTCTCAAGAAAATTTTCTGCTGAATCCGCAAACCTAATATAGGAGACTGAAAAATGACTGCTGAAAAAAATCCGATCAAAGTCGGTATCTGGGGTCTCGGCCGTGCCGGCTGGGGGATGCACTGCTATGAAATCGGGCAGTTCCCCGATGAATTCACCATTGTCGCCGGCTGCGATCTGGAAGAAGACCGTCTGAAACTTTTCAAAGAAAAATATCCGCAGGCGGAAACGTATCTCGACGGAAATAAATTCCTGGCGGACAAGAATATCGAGCTGGTTTCCGTGGCGGTTCGTTCTCCGCAGCATGTGGATTACGCCATCCGCGCTCTCGAAGCCGGAAAAATGGTTTTTCTGGAAAAACCGATTGCCCTGTCCGTTGCCGGTGCCGAAAAACTCGAACAGGCAGTCAAAAAATATCCCGGCAAACTGTTCTTCCGTCACAACCGCCGGCTGGAAGCCTGCTTCAATCACGTGCTGGACATCATGCACAGCGGCATTCTCGGCGAAGTGTACGAACTCAAACTCTGCCGCCACAGCTATCAGTTCCGCGATGACTGGCAGACTCTCGTCGACTGCGGCGGCGGTCAGCTCAACAACTGGGGACCCCACCTGATCGACCAGGGCTTGCAGTTCCTGGAATCCCCGCTGGATTCCGTCTGGAGCGACCTCAAAACCATCGCCGCCCGCGGCGACGCCGAAGATCATCTGAAAATCATCCTCAAAGGCAAGAACGGGCGCATCGTCGATATTGAAATTTCCGGCGGCGTGGCTCTGCCCTCCCCGGTTTACGCGGTCTACGGCACCCGCGGTTCGCTGATCAGCGAAGATGAACAGGACATCAAGCTCAAATATCTGGATCCCAAGATGAAATGGCCCGACAATCCCGCCAATCCGGGAACTCCCCCGATCGGCGGCGGGTTCGGCGGGCAGATCCAGCAGAAATGGATCCGCAAAACCATCATGACCGAGCCGTCCAACGGATTGACCATTCTGGATCTGTATCATCTGCTCTACCAGACCATCCGCGAAGGCAAACCCTATCCGATCAAACCGGAGGAAGCATTCAATGTGGTCCGCGTGACCGAAATGGTCAAAAAGCAGAATCCTGCATATAAAATTCATCCGGACGAATTCGGCAAATAAGCCGTTTCGGTCAGATGTTTTACCCTGCCTCCCGCCGGTCCTGTTCCGCCGGCTGGAGGTTTTTTGTGTAATTTCGCCCTTTGCGATTTGCATTTGAAGAAGTTGCGTCTATATTGAATCCGGTTGAATTGATTTTAAGGAGCTGCTGCGTTCATGAAAATTCTGGTCCCTGTTACTTACGGAGAACTTGGCGGAAGCCAGGTCTTCCTGCTGAAATTGATGGACGCTTTTGCGGCGGACGGCGATATTTCCTTCTCCGTGCTGCTTTTTCAGGACGGTCCGCTCCGGGCGGCTCTGGAACAGCGCGGCATCCCCTGCCGTCTTATGGAATTTTCCTTGCGCAGACCGTGGACCGTGTGGGCGGTCATCCGGGAAATCCGCCGCATTCAGCCGGATCTGATTTATCTCCACGCCTCCCGCTTCATCGCCGGCATCGCGAAACTGATGAAGATTCCCTGTGTCGAACGCATCAACATGTCCAGAGTCGGAAATGTCAGAGGATGGTGCAGTCATCCGTGGATCGACCGCATCTGCACATCCTTGAATACCAAAGCATTGGCGGTTTCCGCCGCAATTGAAAAACAGCTGCTTGACCGCGGCGTCCCGCCGGAAAAGCTGGTCGTCGTGCGCAATTTCGTCGAGACGGAACGTTTTCATCATCCGGAGAACAGACAGCGTGCGCGGCAGCTTCTCGGCATTCCCGACGGCAGATTTCTGGTGATCAATGTGGGGCGTTTTTCTCCGCAGAAAACGCAGCGGGATTTCCTTGCCGCCGCCGCCATCGCCCTGAAACAGAATCCGGATCTGTTCTTCCTCCTGATCGGGGACGGTCCGCTCAAAGCGGAGCTGCTGAAACAGACCGCGGAGCTCGGCATTGAAAATCAGGTGCGCTTCCTGCCCTTCCGCAAGGATGTGGAAATCGTTTATCAGGCGGCGGATCTCATGCTGCATACCGCCCACTGGGCGCCGCTCGACAATGTTCTGCTCGAAGCCATGGCTGCCGGTCTGCCCGTGGTCGCCAGCGATGTGGACGGCACCAATGAAGTGATTTTTCCGGAAAAGACGGGATTGCTTTTCCCGGTCGGCGACACTGCCGCCGCGGCGGCTCTGCTGCTCCGCACCGCAGCCGATCCGGAATTGGCAGAACGGCTTGGCTCGCAGGCGTTTGAATATGTACGCACCCATCATTCCATCGGCAGGGTCAAATCGCAATTCAGACAGCTGTTCGAACAGCTGTCGGAACGGAGATCATGAAGAAAATACTGGTAACAGGTTCCGCCGGATTCATCGGCTTTCATCTTTACCGCCGGCTGACCGCCATGGGCTTCGATGTCCTCGGCATTGACAACCTGAACAATTATTATGACGTCAATCTGAAACTGGCGCGGCTGAAGGAATGCGGCTTCGAAGCGGAGTCCATCGCCTATGGCAGAATGCTGGAGTCGCCGCTCGGCGGACGCTTCTGTCAGCTGAATCTGGAAGACGCCGCCGCCATGGTCAAGCTGTTCCACAAAGAACATTTCGATGCCGTATGCCATCTGGCGGCACAGGCGGGCGTGCGGTACAGCGTGGAAAACCCCGCGGTCTACATCCAGAGCAATATCGACGGTTTCTTCAACGTGCTGGAAGGCTGCCGGGACAATCCCGTGGAACATTTTGTATTTGCTTCGAGTTCGAGTGTCTACGGCAGTTCCCCGAACATTCCGTTCCGCGAGGACGATCCTATGGCGAATCCGGTAAGTCTTTACGCCGCAACGAAAAAGAGCAGCGAGCTGATGACCGGGTCTTATGCGTCCCTGTTCGGAATCCCGTCGACGGGTCTGCGGTTTTTCACGGTGTACGGTCCGTGGGGACGTCCGGACATGGCGTTGTTCAAGTTCACCCGTGCGGTTCTGAACGGCACGCCGATCCAGCTGTACAATCACGGCGACATGCAGCGGGACTTCACCTACATTGACGACATTGTGGAAGGAGTGGTGCGGGTCCTCCTGAAACCGCTGTGCCGTGCGGATGAAATTCCGTTCCGGGTTTACAATATCGGCAACGGGCATCCGGTGGGATTGCGGGATTTTGTCCATGCGGTGGAGAAGGCAACGCGGAAAACGGCGCAATTGGAGTTATTGCCGTTACAGCCCGGCGACATGTACCGCACCTGGTCGGATACTTCGAAATTGAAACGTGATTATGATTTTCTGCCGTCGACTCCCTTGGAACTCGGCGTGAAGAATTTCGTCGACTGGTACCGCGAATTTTACGGAGCATAATGATAAAGGATAATCCTGATGAACAAACAGCGAATCATTGATATTGTTTACTCCATTCTGGATGCTGTTCTCCCATCGTGTATTGCCGAAAAAATCAAGATCACGGGTTGTATTTTATTGAACCCGTGGCACATTCTTCCGCCGCGGAGCCCGATGTTCCCGGCTGAAAATTTTGCAGACGTAACCGATGAAAAAATTGCCGAAACATATACGGATTTTCCACCGGAAACAATATCTTTGCTGCAGGAATATGTCCACCGGATTCGGATCTTTGCCGAGTTGCCTTATCCGCCGGGATCACTGCTGTTTAATTATGCGCGTCTGATGAGTCCGGAAGAACTGAAAGAATTTTCTGTAATTCAAAGAGAAACTATTGCAAATTCCAAAAAATTGCATTTCCGGGTGAATGGAAGAGTCATGTGGGTTCCAGAAGCATTTTACTATCACCATGGCTTGCGTTTTGCGCCTTCGGAAATCAAAGATTATATCAAAGGCAAAACTTTTATTGATGCGGGTGCTGGATTCGGTGATTCTGCCCTGGTGTTTCTGAAATATTATGAGCCGGGAAAAGTGTATTCCTTTGAACCTTCTGCATTGAACCGCAGGAACTGTCTTGAGCACTTCCAAAAAAATGCGATACCAGAAGACAAGTATGAATTATCTGCAATGGGATTGGGGCTGCAGCAAAGTGAATTGCTGGTAAAAGACGCGGGAGGAATGGGATTTGATTTAACTTCTGCGGACAGCGGTCGATCTGTCGGGGAATCGGCGGTCATAAAAATAGACTCTATTGACCATTTGTTTTTTTCTCAGCAAAATAAAATCGGCTTAATCAAGGCGGATGTAGAGGGCATGTGTCTGGATCTGATCCGGGGTGCAGAAAAAATTCTCAAACGGGATTTGCCGGTATTGAGTTTGGGGATTTACCATAATCAGGAAGAATTGCTTGGGGTTTATGACTATTTGAAATCGCTGAATCTGGATTATGAATATCAAATTCAGAGTCTTTCACCAAAAGTGGAATCTATTGAGCTGACTTTGCTGGCGTTTCCCAAAAATGCCAATGACAGCATTTAAGGTTTTGGTTTTCATGATAAAAGCAATAATCAAAAATTTGATTAATAAGCTGCCGCATCAGTTCGCCGGACGATGTGAACGCGCAGGCAGAAAACTGCTGCGTTTTTTTGATGGACGAGATATAGCGGATGGAATGCTTGATTTCAATAAACTTCCGTGCAGTCAAGGGTTGAAAAAGGGCAGTAAAAGCCGTATGGCGTTGATATATAACGTTTATTATCAACACAATGAGTTTTACGGTTTTATTGAACAATTGCAAAAGTATGAAGTTTTTTCTTCTGATATTCTGGAAAATTTGGAAATCATCATAATTGATGATGGTTCTCCATATCCATTGCCATTGCCGGAATTGAATTTAAATATATCTCTTTTGAGGATAAAAAAAGATATTCCATGGAATGGCGGTGGAGCCAGAAATCTGGGGGCGTGCTATGCTTCGGCAGGAAAACTGCTGTTTTGCGATATAGACCATTTTATACCGGAAGAAACGCTCCGCAACTGCATGGAGACCGTCTTTGAGGATAACGCATTCTATCTGCTGGAATGGCAGAACCCGGTTTATGTAATTCCCAATATTTTTTGCATGAAAAAAAGTGTTTTCTTTTCTTTGCATGGATATGATGAGGCGTATTCCGGTTTTTATGGGGATGACGTTTTTTTTAGAAAACATCTCGAGGAATGCGGAGTTCATTTTATGCGAACTGGTTGGAAAGCAGTTAATTCTGAGGAAAAATACTTTGGGGAGCATCAATTATCTCGTTCACTGTTGGTCGCAAAGCGGAAATTAAGGAAAAGGGCAAAATTCTCACATTCTGGTCGTTTTTTGGCTTTCCCGTGGTGCTTCGTCAGAAGCTGTCAATACATTTCGAAAGAGGAAAAATGATGCACAGTAAAGTCGTATACACATCGTTGACAGCCGGATATGATGATTTGAAACAACCTGTTTCTGTTCGACCGGATTACGATTATATCTGTTTCAGCAATGACATTCCCGGTCCTTCGGTCGGAGTATGGCAAATACGCAGGATTCCATTTGATTCCGATAAAGGAACGCGCTTAACCCGCTTTCCGAAGCTGAATCCGCACCTGGTTCTTCCTGATTATGAATATAGTTTGTGGGTGGATGCCAATTTGGAGCTGACGGATGCCGTCATGAAACGGGCGGATCAACTGATTGCTGAAAAAGTCTTACTCGCAATGGTTCCGCATTCCGACAGGAACTGTGTTTATCAGGAGGCGCGCTGCTTAACCCGGCGGCTGATAGACAACCCCAATACGATTTTCCGGCAGACCTGCTTTCTGCTGAAATCTGGGTTGCCGGAAAACCGCGGTTTATTTGTTTGCTGCTGTATGTTGCGCAAACACAATGATCCGGCGATAAAGGCTTTTTCTCAGAGCTGGTGGGATTTATATTCTCGTTATTCTTATCGTGATCAAATGAGTGTTATGTATGCGCTTTGGAAAAATGAGCTGACTCCGGTTTTCTTCTGGTCAAAAGACTTTTACTCTTGCTTTGTGCATCCGCACAGAAACATAAAACACAGATCATTGCCAATGCGTTGTTTTCGTTATATAATCAGTCATTTGCTGCTGTTCAGGCTGTATCTGCTATATAGGTATTTCGGTATTTCCTGGAACAGGTGTTACTGAACGGGGGCATCATGAAACGCATAAAAACGATTTCGGTAGCAATAGCTGCGTATCACGGAGAAAAATTCATTGCCGAACAATTGCGCAGCCTATTTCATCAGACCCGTGCCGTGGATGAAATCATAGTCAGTGATGATTCCGAGGACAGCAAGACAGAACAGGCGGTGCGGCAAGAGGCTGCAAACTGGAATGGCACCTTGCGGTATATCAGAAATTTGCAAAGGAAAGGGATAGAGGCTAATTTCCGCAATGCTGTACAGGCTGCTTCCGGGGATCTGGTTTTCCTTTGCGACCAGGACGATGTCTGGCTTCCGGAAAAAGTGGAAGTCCTTACAGAGGAGCTGGAAACTCATCCGGATTGCCAGGTGGTCGCCTGCAGCAGTGAAATGGTTTCCGCCACCTTAACCCCGTTGGGAAAGACGATTCCGGCAGATCTGAAAGCCGCTGAACCGGTCATGGATGCGATAAATCATAAAAACGCTTTCCCATATATGTTGGCACAAAGAATGATTATACCGGGTCATGCGATGGCTATGACACGCGCATTCGTTCCGTTTTTTCTGTTGATGCCGGAAAACATGAAATTTCATGATGTCTGGCTGGAACAGACTGCGGCATTGTTCGAAACGATGCGCTATGTCAATAAAACGCTGACTCTTTACCGTGTTCATGAAAACAATGCGTCTACTCCGTTGAAGAACAGCAGCAAAACAAAAATCCTGTCCAGGTTAAGAGAAGTGTTTAAAACTCATGATGATATAAGTGCAACCAGTTTCCTCCTGAATGCTCTTAAGGTCTGTGCAGAACATGGCGGTCTCGCTGCGCCGGAACGCAATGTACAATGCTTAAATGTCAATATCCAATATTTTCAAGACAGGCTACGGCTTCGTTCTTTCTGCCGTCCGTTCCGTTTTCTGGCACTGACGCCCTCTCTCATACGGAATTATTTTCAGCTTGGAACCGGATGGCGTGCGCTTCTGCGGGATCAATTGTTTTAAGGGGAGGGTGACGGATTATGTGCGGGATTTTCGGTTTTGCGGGGAGAACGGTTCCCGATGAAACGGCGATGCGGGCTGCGCTGGAAACACTCCGGCACCGCGGACCGGATCAGGAAGGCTGGTTCTCGGATTATGAGACCGGATGCAAACTCTGGATGGGACATCGCCGTTTGAGCATTCTCGACCTTTCCGAGGCAGGACGGCAGCCGTTCGTCACGCCCGACCGGCGCGTTGCCGTCGCGGTCAACGGCGAGATCTACAATTACCGCGAACTGCGCGCCGGACTCGAAAAACAAGGCGCGCAGTTTCGATCGGAGTCCGATTCGGAAGTTCTGCTCTGGGGATTCCGGTTCGAAGGGGAAAAGTTTTTCGGGCGTCTGCGCGGCATGTACGCCGCCGCGGTCTGGGACCGCCGGGGCGAAACGCCGCGACTGCTGCTGCTGCGCGACCGTCTGGGCATCAAACCGCTGTATTATCAGGTTTGGGACGGGGAACTGATTTTCGCCTCGGAACTCAAAGCGGTGGCGGCGTGTCCGGGATTCCGCGGCACGCCCGACCCGCTGGCGCTGGATCAGTATCTTTACCTGCGTTATGTGCCGTCGCCGCTGAGCATTTACCGTGAAGTGCGCAAAGTTGCGCCGGGCGAATATGCGGTTTTCGAAAACGGACAATGCCGCACGGAAACCTACTGGCGGATCGAGGTTCCCGAAACCAAATTTTCCGGCACGCTGGAGGACGCCGCGGATGAACTGGACCAACTGCTGAACGAGGCAGTCCGGGAGGAACTGATGTCGGATGTGCCGCTGGGAGCATTCCTTTCCGGCGGCATCGACTCGACTTTGATCTGCGCCATAGCCCGGCGTCAGCTCGGCTGCCGCAAACTCAAGACCTTCACGATCGGCTTTGAATCGGCGCGGGAGGACGAAAGCCCTTATGCGCAGAAAGTTGCGGAATATCTCGGCACGGAGCACACCTGCGAAATCATGACCCGGAAAGAGCTGTTCGAGATCCTGCCGAAACTGCCGGAGCTGTACGACGAACCGTACGGCGACGACTCCGCCCTGCCGACGTATCTGCTTTCCGGCGTGGCGCGGAAACAGGTAGTGGCCGCGCTTTCCGGCGACGGCGGCGACGAGCTGTTCTTCGGTTACAACAATCTGCCTGCCCTGTGGAAGGTGGCGCGGATCGACGAATGGGTGCCGCGTCCGCTGCGGCGTCTGGGGGGCGGTCTGCTGCACGGACTGTTCGGGTGGAGTTATCCGGGGAAATGCGGGAAAGCCGTGGCATACGACCGCATGGACGACGCGTACGGGGTGGTGTCCGGCGTATTCAGCTGGCTGAATTTCGAACGTCTGACGGGGCGGCCTTTTCATTCGGCGGATTTTGAATTGCGCAAGGTCGTGAAACGTCTGGAAAAACAGGTCCCGTCGCGTTATCTGGCGGCGTTTCTGGACATGGCGGAGTATCTGCCGGACGACATCTGCTGCAAAGTGGACCGTGCGAGCATGGCGCATTCGCTGGAAGTGCGGCCGCCGCTGCTGGATCACCGGATCGTGGAATTTGCCAACGCCCTGCCGTTCCATTACAAATATGACCGCAGACTCGGCGGCAAACTGGTGTTGAAGAAGGTGTTGGAACGCTATGTGCCGCGTGAACTGTGGGAGCGTCCCAAGCAGGGATTCTCCTCGCCGGTCGGGGACTGGTTCCGCGGCGCGTTGCGGACGGAAGCGGAGACGCTGCTGAATCCGGAGAAACTGCACCGTGAATGGGGCTTCCGGACGGAATATGTCCGTTCTCTGCTGGAAGAGCATTTCGGGAACCGCCGAGACACGGGATATTGGCTGTGGATTCTGTTTGCGCTGGAATTATGGAAGAAATCTGCCGGGAAGAGGCAAAAAATATAGATTTTTTTTGAAAACCGGCTTGAATTTTCACAAAACCGGCGTATATTTACCACATCATCAAAAGATGCCGACGTGGCGGAACGGCAGACGCGCTGCGTTCAGGTCGCAGTCTCTTCACGGAGGTGTAGGTTCAAATCCTATCGTCGGCACCATCTTTTCTTTCCTGTTATTTCCTCACAGAATCACGAACAGAAAATTTCTGTATTCCTGTAAACCATGCAAAAAAACTCCGTGACAGCATGAAGCCGGCACGGAGCTGAAAAATATTTTGCGGGATCAGAGAGAACGGAGCCAGTCGTAAGACTCTTCAATGCTCCGGACGCGTTCCGCCGGGGATTTGTCCAGATCACATTTCACTTCGAAGTTGAAAGGTCCGCGGTAATCAATGTCGCGGAGCGCGGCAAGGAAGGCTTTCCAGTCGATGACGCCCGCACCCGGCGCCGGAACCCAGTGCCGTTCGTCAATGCCGTCATAATCAGACAGATGCAGCGTGATCAGACGCTTGCCCAGCTTGCGGACCATATCCGGAATCTGCGCATATCGTCCCATCAGGTGATTCACATCCATGCAGCAGCCGAAGGTGTCGGAAAAACCGTCCAGAATCTTTTCGATGTCGCTCAGGGTATTGCCCAGACAATGACGCGGCAGGAGTTCGAGTGCGAGGGTCATGCCGTATTCATTCAGCTGATCTTCAACGGCTTCCATGCTTTTGCGCAGCTGTGCGAACCGGACTGTGCGGTCGGCGGCGGCATCCAGTTCCGTACTGGGGTGCAGGACAATGATTCTGCAGTCGAACCGGAACGCCTCATGCAGCAGAGCGCGGAAACGGGAAACGGCGGCTTTGCGGAATTCTTCCTCCGGATCCGAAAAATCGTCCCGTCTGCTGAACGGAATATGGTAAGACGCCGCTTTTTTTCCGGTACGGCGGAGCATTCGCTGAAAGGCTTCCCGAAGCGAACCGTCGTAATCGGTGGCGAAATTGCCGGGCGTCAGTTCGAAGGTGGAAATTTTTGAATTTTCCATAGCTTCAATGTCGTTCGGCATCACCAGCGGGGTGACGGAGGATACCGAACTGCCAAGTCCAAGGTCGAACATATTGTGGAATTCCTTCTGTTAGTGAGGTTGCGGAAATAATATAATGCGGATGGCTGTTTTTTTCAAGTTCATTCTGCATGAAAAATGCAGTAAAAACTGCGGAATCCGCAAACCGTTCAGCCGCCGGATGCGGATCCGCAGTTTTCTGAAAACCGGAATTTTACTTGATTTCCTCCAGGGTGACGCCGTCAAACCAGACTTCGCCGTAAGCGTTCATGATATGGCAGTGCAGGTAAGAGCTTTTCGGATTGCTTTCCGGAACGGAAGTGAAAACGAAACTCTGTTTGATCCACGGAGTCGTGCCGGTGAGACGCGGCTGCGGGAACCAGAAATTCCGGTTGGTGTTCCAGATCTGCACACCGGCGCCGCCGGACCGCTGCAGCGCGGTCATGTCCTTGACTTTGATGTAGTAAGTCAGCCGGTATTTCGTATTCGGTCTGATGTTGTCCAGCCGGATGCCCAGCGAATACCCGCGGTACTTGCCCGCCGGAATTTCCGATTTGTCCGAAGCGGTGATTTTCAGTGATTTGCCGCTGAAAACAAAGGTGCTGGCATCCAGAGAACCGGCTTTGTTTCTGTTGTTGTATTTGACACTGGCGAACAGTTCTTTCATATTGATCTGATTGACCGGGATTTTTTCCGGCGGAACCAGACTTCCGAATTTTTCGAGTTCGTGGAATCCACTCACCAGGAACGGACTCCAGGTGAAGAGCTGCTGTTTTCCTGCCAGAATGCGGCTGCGGGTGAAGTTCGCCTTGAATCCGTCGGGATTCCAGTCCTTGGCAATGCTTTTGTCAAGGATCAGTTCTGCGGTCCAGCCTTTGGCATTCCTGCCGACTTTCACTTCGGCATTGCTGTTCCATTGGGCATCTATCTGCTGTTTTGCGCCGTTCTTGACCGCTTTGGCGTCGAACCAGCTGCCGGCGGAATTGATGATCCAGTGATAATAATTCTTATTGTCTGCGGACGGATTGAGGAAAATTTCCACGCTGTTGTCCTGCCAGATTCCGCTCTCGTCAAACTGCCGTTTCGCGGCAGAAACTTTATCCATTTCCGGTTCATCGCAGAAGAAAGTGATTTTCAGCTGTGAACCGAGGTCTTCCGCTTTCACTTTGGTCGCAGGGAACGACTGGTCCGTGTTTTTCAGCGGCTGGAGCCAGAGTTCCGCGGGAGTCCCCGGACCGAATGCCACCTTGAAACCGCTGATGGATTCCGTGATCCGCATATAGTTTTCGCGCTGCTGCTCGATGGGATTGAACAGCACTTTGCGGATGTAGCGGATACGTTCGAGCGCTTTTTTATCACCGCCGGCTTTACGTTCGGCGGAGTCATACCAGGCGCGCATTTCCTTCAGACATTTTCCGCTGTAAATATCGTGCCAGAGTTCGTAATCGGACGGCGGGATATTCATCGGACCGAGATTGTTCATAATGGTGTTGCCGCCGATTTTATGCAGCCAGAGATCTTCCATGCGTTCAAAGATTTTCTGCATTTCCGGAGCGGCTTTTCCGTAACAGAGCTGATAATGTTCCTTCAGAATGCTTTCCGTATCCAGTGAATTGTTCCAGCAGATTTTGCCGTGAATGTAGCGGTCGAGGAACAGCTGCATGAAATGTTCCTGCAATCCGGTCGATCCGCTTTCGAGGAACGCTCCGTTGATGTCTCCGGCAAGACTGGCGTAGTATTTGCCGACAGCGCGCGGGGTTGTCGGGGGAATTCCGGGCATGACCAGACGGCGGCATTCCACTTTGCAGATGTAATTCCACATCCATACTTTGCAGACCTTGGACCGCTTATTCCATTCGCGGATTATTTTATGGTTTTCCGCCTGAACTGCCGGCGGATCCCACGGACCGTTCTGCGCCACCATCACCACCAGATTGTCCGGGAACTCAAGATTTTCCGGCGGAATGTGGCAGGGCGGATATGCCATGGCGGAAACGTAGCCTTTGACGCCGTTCTTTTTCAGACGGTTGGCGATTTCCACAATTTTCCCCCACATGAAATTGCTGATGCTCTGCGGCGTTTTCATGTACGGTTCGCAGTTTTTGCAGCGGCAGGGATAGTAGGAATCCTGGGGCATGAAATTGAAAACCATGCCGAACATCTGGGCATTGGGCGGAATGCTGAAATTTCCCCATTGGTTGATGAAATGCGGATCACGCGCTTTCAGTTTTTCACGGTCGCCGCTCAGAATCGCTTCGGCATCCTTGTAGATTTCCTCCATGATGCCGCTGGTGTAGCAGAGCTGTCCGGTATGCGGCATGGAACGGTCGAAATAACGTTTGCCGCTGCTGTGCAGGGCAAAATACTCCGGATGCGTTTTGCTGAAACGCTCGATGTAACGCAGATAGCTGAGTCCGTGGCAGTTCGGAATGTTGCGCGTCTGTTCCCGGTTACGGAAATAATCCAGCATTTTGCTCGGTGAATGATGAACCGTCGGCGACCAGCATTTCTGCGAAAGATCATCATCTTCCAGCACTCCGGAGTCATAGCTGTAAAAACGTGCCATGTAATCCGGGCGGTCATAAATGTCTATGGCCGGCAGGGCGATGGCTTTTTCCGGCTGAATGATGGTGAACAGTTCGCCGGCATGATAGAAACGCGTACCGGCGAAACGTTCCAGAAAATCGTACACGGCGAACAGAGTGGCGCGTTCCTTGAACAGGTCGCGGGCGCTGATGCCCCGGATTTTCAGCATTTTTTCCGGTTCGGCTTTCGGATCGTCGATTCCGGCAATGAAGACCTGGCTGCCCCGCGTCCGGATGATGAAGGCGTCGCGGATCAGGGTTTTCCGGTCGATTCCTGCCTGGTCCGACCACTGGTTCAGCCCGACAATCAGGGAGATTTTATCCGGATTCGGCTGATGAACCACGGGAATACTGCCTCCGAGAGTCTGTCCCAGATATTTACTGAGTTCTTCCGCAGCGAACTGCACAGTGTCAGAAGCATCCGGAGCGGTTACGACCACGGTATTGGCGGCGGTAAGATTGAGTTCGGCTTTTTTGCCCAGTTCAACCTTGCGGTCCGGTTTGCCGTGTTCATAGAAGAGAGAGTCTGCGTTCAGCAATGCGCCGGAAAACAGACAGACTGCGGTAAGGAGAGTTTGCACTTTCATAGACGTTTTCCTTATGGGGTTAAGGTTTCAATAAAGATTTTCATCATTCACGAGATTCGGCGGCTGCGGGAACCAGAAATAGCTGTAATACTTCAGTGCCTTGAATGTCTGGTACTGCATCCCGGAAACATGCCCGTCAAGGAACGACATGTTCGCAGATTTTTTATGCCGCAGTTCCACCCGCTGATTGCTCCATGAAGCCACAATGCCGTTGCTGTTGATTTCATTTGTATCAATAGCCTCCATGGTGCGCGTCGGCTTGGGAACCTGGGTGAGCTTCCGGTTCGGGTATGCCGCACCGTCTCCGGCAATTGGTTGAAAAACATGGTAATTGGCTCCGTACGTATACCAGTAATTGGTCCCGTTGCAATTTGCGGAAGGACACGCCAGACGCGACTTGATGTTCGGATAGCATCTGCCGATGTCGGGTTCATTCTTTTTGCATTGCAGATACTGTTCCAGCGGACCGGCATTCGGATAGTTGTCCCGCTGAACTTTCCAGACGGTTTCATATTTATACGGTGCATCAGGGGTTTGACTGGGCAGATACTCCTGATTGTCGCTGGTATAGAACAGGACGGCTTTCCCGATATTGCTGAGATTATTCCGGCAGGCAATGCCGCGGGCGGTTTCCCTTGCCGAATTCAATGCCGGCAGCAGCATTCCCGCCAGAATGGCGATGATCGCAATAACAATGAGAAGTTCGATAAGAGTAAACCGCAGCGGATTACGCTTCAAATATGAAATAGACGGTAATGACTTCTGGAAGTTCATGGCTTGTTTCTCCTTTCTGACTTTGACATTATTGACAATATGAAACGTTCTCTGATTTCCTGTTTAGAGCATCCTCCTGGTTTTTATGTTTCATGTTCGCAAACATTTATCTCATAATGGCGGAGCTTCGGGATTTCCCGAACCGGTCTGTTCGACAATATATCTGCTGCCTGACATCCCAGATTCCATGCCGCCTGGTATTGTGCGCGGCTTTCCGCCGCATTGCTCAGACAATGAATATCCAGCATCGGATACTCCCTTTTGATCTGTTCCTCTTCCTCCAGCGGGCGCAGCAGAATTGGAATGCGCGACTTATTGCTTGCCAGATAATCCAGTGCCGCATAAATGCCGTTATGAATATTCCCGCTGATGAAGATGCCGTCCGCGGACTTCAGTCTGGATTTTCCGATTTTTGACAGCGGATCGTTCAGCAGTTCATTGCTGGCGATGCATTCCGCCCCGTTTTCTGTCAGATGCCGGAGAAATGATTGGCGTTTCAGATCATCAACGCACCAGAAAATCACTTTGCGGCACTTCTGCCGGATAAAGAACTCCGCAATGGTTTTTCCCGCGTATTCATGATCAAACAGACGGACGGCATTGTAACTGATTACAGGAATTTTATCGGACCCAAGTTCTTTCACCTGAAATTGGGCATCTTCCGACTGCATGTCCAGCAGCAGAGCGTGTCCGCTGTAACGCAGAGATTCCGCAAACGTCTCGCTGTCCATACTGCGGCGAAACTCAAAACAGCAGGAATGATTGATTTTCAATTCTGTCAGCGCATCGGAAAAACCTTTCAGGATGGTGAGTCTGCAATGATCGAACCAGTTGGCATCCGTCACGATGCCGATGGATGCCATAACCATGCGTGAGGAACGCGGATCCGTAAATGCGCCTTTGCGTCCGGGCAGCCGCATAAGAAAATGGGATTCCTCGAAATAGGCAATTGCGCGGCGCACGGTTCCGCGGCTCAGCCCCAGCATTTCCGCCAGTTCCCGTTCCGCGGGAATCTTCACGGGCGTTTTGCCGCCCTGACTTACCAGCGACATCAGATAACGCCGGACCGGTTCGCCTGCCCCTTTCATATTTTCTCTTTTCATGCGGAAATATCCTGTTTTTACTGTTTTGGTTCTCTTAACTATATACCAAAACAATAAAAATACAAGGGGGGTAAATCTGTTTTTTATGAAAAAATAACCGAATTTTTCCTGCGGGAAAGCAAATTTCCGGTGCAGAACCGCTTTTCCGGAGAAAAGAAGAGAATTCCGGTTGAAAAAAAAGAACAGCAGAGTATATTATAGTCCCAAATAATACTAAATAAGGTTGCATGATGTCTGTCCAGAGTGATTTATCCGGAGTTATTTTTACGTTGAACTGCGCGGTGATCTGTTTCCGTTCCGCATATCGGAAATGGTGCGCCAGCCAGAAAGTCAACTATCACGAAATGCTGATTTTCTATTCGCTGTTCGAAACCCCGGACTGTACCCAGACGGATATATGCAACAGCTACATGCTGCCCAAACAGACCATTCACAATACCGTGAAGCGGTTGCAACGGCAAGGATATCTCACACTGGAACAGGCGGGGGGGAATCAGAAGGAAAAATATCTGCGGCTGACTCCGGAAGGGCAGGTTTATGCGGACCGGATCGTCAGACCTCTGCGGGAAGCGGAGATCCGCGCAGTGAAACAGACGGGGATGGACAAGGTGCGTCTTTCCGCCGATTCATTCATAGATTACAGTAAAATATTGAACCGGGTCATGAACCCGGAAGACGAGGAAGTATGAACGGAACAGTCAAAGGGTATCTGCTTGGAATCATTGCGGCAATCACGTACGGGATGAACCCGTTGTTCGGTCTGCATTTATACCGGGACGGTCTGCTGCCGGGATCTGTGCTGTTCTACCGTTTTCTGTTTGCCTCCATTCTGCTGGGGGGAATCATGCTGATCCGGAAAGATTCGTTTCGGCTGCCGAAACATCAGTTCTTTCATGTGCTGGCGGGCGGTCTGCTGCTGGCGGCGTCCTGCAACACCTGGTACCTGAGTTTCCAGATCATGGATTCCGGAATCGGTGCGGCGATCATGTTTGTGTACCCGATTATGGTGGCGGCGATCATGGTGATCGGCTTCAAGGAGAAACTGACGGGCCGGACCATTGCCGGGGTGCTGCTGGCTCTGATCGGTGTGGCGGTGCTGTGCCGTCCGGGGGAAGGCGCGAAAATCAATGTCGCCGGCGTGGTGTATGTGCTGATTTCTTCGCTGACGTATGCCGTTTATATTGTGGAAGTGAAGGTTTCGCGTCTGAAGGAAATGCAGCCGGAGACTCTGACTTTTTATGCCATGGTGATCGGCTGTCTGTATTTTCTGGTGTTTCTGGGATTCGGACGGAATCTCCAGATGCTGCCGAGTTTCACCGCCCTGGGCAATGCGCTGGGACTGGCGTTCTTCCCCTCGCTGCTTTCGTTCCTGCTGATGGCGATTGCAATCCGTTATATCGGAGCCACCAAAACGGCGATTCTCGGCGCGCTGGAACCGGTAACGGCGGTCTGCATCGGACTGTTTGTATTCGGGGAAAAATTCACGTGGCCGCTGCTGATCGGAATCATTCTGGTGATGGCGTCTGTGATGACCGTCATTGCCGGCGGCAAGGAAAAATCTGCGTAAATACGGGAAAAATCCGGATTTTTCAGCCGTCTCATTTTATTTTTTGAAGAAAACGGTGTATATTACCTGCTCAAACTGGAAAAGATAAAGGATTCAGTATGGAAAATCAACTCATGCAAATGGGGAAACGCTTGCGTGAACTCCGGACGATTCTCGAAGTTCCCGTTTCCGAAATGGCCAAGGTGACAAATACCAGCGAGGAAGAATATCTTGCTCATGAAGCAGGCACAGTGGACAGTTCCTTTACTTTTATTTACCGCTGTGCCGAAAGACTCGGAGTAGACATCAGCCAGCTGGTAACCGGTGAATCTCCGAAACTTTCCTTCTATACGCTGACCCGCAGCAACTGCGGTATGCCGATCCGCCGCCGTGCCGGTTTTGAATATCTTCACCGCTCTGCTCTGCTCAAGAACCGTCATGCCGAACCCTTTGTGGTCAAAGCTCCTCCGCAGGATGAAAACGCCCCGATCCACCTGTCCACTCACTCCGGACAGGAATTCGATTATATCCTGAAGGGGCGTCTCAAAGTCCGTTTCGACGACAAAACGGAAATCATGAATCCGGGAGACAGCATTATGTATGATTCGTCCCATCCGCACGGCATGATCGCCATCGGGGACGAACCTTGCGAATTTCTGGCGGTGGTCATCCGCGGCGAAGACGATGAACCGCTTTCTGTTGAACCGCATGAAGTTGAAGAGACGCCTGCTCCGCAGCGTCAGCTGATCTATCAGCAGTTCATGTCGGAAAAACTGACGCCGGAAGGTCATCTGGAATCGGTCTGTTTCCATTATCCGGAAAACTACAATTTCGCTTATGACGTGGTGGATGTTCTGGGCGAAAAATATCCCGACAAGCTCGCCATGCTGTGGCTGGACAAGCATCACAACGAACGGCGTTTCACGTTCCGCGATATTTCCCGCTGGTCTTCCAAAACGGCGAATTATCTGGTTTCGCTGGGCGTGAAAAAAGGCGACCGCATCATGCTGGTGCTGAAGCGTCATTATCAGTTCTGGTTCATTATCAATGCTTTGCATAAAATCGGAGCCGTGGCGGTTCCTGCCTCCAACCAGCTGCAGGTCAAGGATTTCGAATACCGTTTCCAGCAGGGACAGATTTCCGGAGTTATCTATTCATCGGATGACGGTCTGCCGGAACTGGTTGACGAAGCCCTCAAAACTTCCCCCGGCGTCAAATTCCGGATTGCGGTCGGCAAAGCGCGCGAATGCGAACATGATTTCAACGCCGAAGTGGAACGTTACAGCGACAGCTTCCCCCGCGTGGAAGGATTGAATGCGCATGATCCCGCCCTGATGTATTTCAGCTCCGGCACGTCCGGCTATCCCAAAATGGTTGAACATTCGCACACCTATTCGCTCGGACACATCATCACGGCGCGCTGGTGGCACAATGTCCAGCCGGATGGTCTGCATTTCACGATTTCCGATACCGGCTGGGGCAAAGCCGCCTGGGGTAAACTCTACGGACAATGGCTCTGCGAGAGCGCAGTTTTCGTGTATGACTTCGACCGCTTTGACGCCGCAGATATTCTCGGTCTGTTCAAGCAGTACAACATCACGACTTTCTGTGCGCCGCCGACGATGTACCGGTTCTTCATCCGCGAGGATCTCACCAAATATGACCTCAGCTCGATCAAGTATGCCACGACTGCGGGCGAAGCGCTCAATCCGGAAGTGTTCAACATCTTCCAGCGGGCAACCGGGCTGAAAATCATGGAAGGTTTCGGACAGACGGAAACCACGCTCTCCGTGGGCAATCTGGTCGGCATGACCCCGAAACTGGGTTCGATGGGCAAACCTTCTCCGCTGTATAAGATCGAGCTGGTTACGCATGACGGCAAACCGGTGGAATCCGGGGAAGTCGGCGAAATCGCCATCCGTGCGGAAAAGAACGAGGTCTGCGGTCTGTTTTTGGATTATTTCCGCGATCCCGAAAAAACGGCGGAAAGCTGGCGCAACGGTCTGTACTACACCGGCGACACTGCATGGCGCGATGAAGACGGTTATTTCTTCTACGTCGGCCGCAGCGACGACCTGATTAAATCCTCCGGATATCGCATCGGGCCGTTCGAGGTCGAAAGTGTGCTGATGGAACTCCCCTATGTGCTGGAATGCGCTGTGGTCGGCGTCCCCGATCCCATCCGCGGACAGGTGGTCAAGGCGTTCATCGTGCTGACCAAGGGAACCACGGGTTCGGATGAACTCAAGAAGGAAATCCAGAACTACGTCAAGCACAACACAGCGCCGTATAAATACCCGCGTAAAATTGAATTCGTCGAAGCTATGCCGAAGACGTCCAGCGGCAAAATCCGCCGGACCGAACTGCGCAAGAGGATCGACTGAACCTGAAAATCAAGGGACACGGCTATGCTGGACAAAAAAATCAAGATCGGCATCAGCGCATGTCTGCTGGGCGTCAAGTGCCGGTATGACGGCTGCGCGAAGCCGTGTCCCGTGATTTATGAGCTGCTTAAAGACAAAGTGCAGTTCATTCCCGTCTGCCCCGAATTCAACTGCGGGCTGGGCATTCCGCGTCCTCCGATGCACCTGGAAAGCTCCGCACGCGGTACACGGGTGGTCGTAACAGCCACCGGCGAGGACAAAACCGAGGAACTGAACGACTGGATCCGTACGGAAGTGAATCTGCTGGAACGCGCGGATATAGCGGCGTTCATTTTCAAGGCGCGTTCGCCGAGCTGCGGTCTGCATGGAGTGGAACTGTTCACGCCCGGTAAAAAACGTTCTCTGGGCAAGTGCGGACAAGGTTTGTTTGCCGCTGCCATGAAACGTCATTTTCCCGAAATGACCATGGTGGAAGAAGGCGATTTCCCCGAAGCCGCCGAAAAACTGACTTTCTGACACCTTATTCCGGCTGCCGTATCTTTCTGATTCTCCTCATAAAAAAACTCCCGCTGTAAACGGGAGTCCTGGTTAGCCTTCCGGAAAAAATTCAGGTTGAAAAATCTTTATTCTCCGCCGCGGCTGAACTGGGTGTCATACAGTTTTTTGTATTTCCCGCCCAGTGCCAGCAGTTCGTCATGCGTTCCGGATTCGATGATGTGTCCGTTGTCCAGAACAATGATCCGGTTGGCATTTTTGATGGTGCTGAGACGGTGTGCAATGGCGAAAACCGTACGGTTTGCCATGACCTTGGTCAAAGCGTCCTGAACCAGCCGTTCCGTAACGGTATCCAGTGCGCTGGTGGCTTCGTCCAGAATCAGGATTGGCGGGTTGCGGAGAATGGCGCGGGCGATGGAGACACGCTGTTTTTCGCCGCCGCTGAGCAGGAAACCTTTTTCCCCGACAACCGTTTCATAGCCGTTCGGGTGCCGTCCGTCCGTGATGAAGGTATGAGCGTTTGCCTGTTTGGCGGCTTCAATGATCTGTTCCCGTGAAGCATTCGGAACCCCGTAGGCGATATTGTTGGCAATGGTGTCGTTGAACAGAATGGCTTCCTGCGACACAATGCCGATCTGGTCGCGCAGGGAATCAATGCGGACATCCCGCACGTCATGACCGTCAATCAGCACCCTGCCGTCATCCACGTCATAGAAACGGGCAATCAGGTTGGCGATGGTGGTTTTTCCCGAACCTGTGGCGCCGACGACTGCAACCACATGGCCTTTGGGAATGGTCAGGTCTATGCCGTCCAGAATTTTGCGCTGATCGTACGCGAAGGTTACTTTTTCGAACTGGATTTTGTCGTTGAACTGCGTCAGGGCTACGGCGTCCGGTTTTTCTTTCAGACTGGTGTCAATGTCCAGCAGCTGGAAATAACGGTCGGCTGCCGCCATGCTCCGCTGAATGTTGCTGAACACTTTCGACAGGGCTTTGATCGGAGTATATGCCAGGAAGCAGGGAGCCAGCAGCTGCACCAGTTCCGTAAGCGTAACTCCCTGACTGTAACTGAATACCAGAAAAACCAGAGTCGAGGTTACTGCCACGGTTTCCATCAGGGGCGCCATGAACAGCTGGTTGCGCAGCGCTTTGACCACGATCATGAAATACCGGTTGTTGATTGCGGAAAAACGCGCGGTTTCGCGGTCTTCCGTGTGATACGCCTTGACCACGATGATGCCGGACAGCACTTCATGCATCCGCTGTACCACCACTGCGATCTGCTGGAAAGATTTCCGGTATATTTTCCGGATTTTACGGCTGATGATCGCCACCGGAAGCACGCAGAAAGGCAGTCCGACAAACAGAATCAGCGGCAGCAGCCAGTTGTTGTATTTGAGACTTGCCAGCACAATGGCAAGAATACATGCCAGCACTTCCAGCGGACAGCGGGTGGCATCGGCAATGGAGTTGGCTACTGCGGCTTCCATCGCCGTGGTGTCGTTGGTCGTCCGGGAAATCATCTGTCCGATGTCCATTTTCCCGAAGAAACGCATGGACTGACTCATCAGTTTCCGGAAGGCTTCCTGGCGCAGGTCGGTTACTACTTTTGTGCCGACCCAGCGCATATAATAATGGTTGATGAAGATGAACAGATTGCGGATTGCCCACAGCAGCACAAAGCCGAGGGCGAAAATTGAAAAGAACTGCCAGGTCATCTTGCCTGCCTGATTTTCGGACGGCAGGTCAAGCACGGTCTTGCCGAACAGAACCAGAATGACATGTCCGTCAGCGTATTTTACATGAGTGTTCCATGACGCCGGCAGAAAACGCTGCAGTCTGGCTTCGGTCTTGCCGATGCTCTCGCGCAGAGAACCCTTTTCTTCCGGTTTGGTGAGCAGGTGTTCCACGGCTTTTTCCTTTTCCGCGGCAGATTCATCCTTTGCCTGTTCCAGGGTTTTCACAATCCGCGCCGCCGCCGCGCGGCTTTCGGCAGCCGTTTCCGGCGAAGAGATATCCACTCCTTTGACCAGCTGCGGCAGCATCATCAGTCCGCCGAACATGGAGCCGGAAGCGATGATTCCCGCAGCAATACCCACGACCAGCCGCCATTTATAAGGCTTTACATATGCAAGCAGCCGCCAGTAGGAGGTCAGCTTTGCTTTCTGATCCAGCGGTCTGCCGTGTTTCGATTCTTTCGACATGGAATATCCTTTCATTCTTTGATTTTTACTTCAGCAGCAGTTCCAGCTCTTCCGGGAACACCAGCGGCAGTTCCAGACCGTTCCGTTCCAGATAGTTGCGCTCGCCCGCACTGTCATGACCGGCAGTGAAGAAACAGACGCTCGGATGCGCCAGAAAACGTTCCGGCTCCCCTGCTCCGGTCAGTTTCACGGCAGCCATCAGACCGACTCTGCCGCAGCGGTCCAGTTTGTCGTCCAGTTCCGGATCATTATCCGGCAGAACCGCCAGTCCGTTTCCCGGCAAGGATGCGGCAAATTCCGTTTCCGGAATGGTGAAATCCGGCTCAAAACGACATAATTCCGTTTCCAATCCGTTGATTCTGAAGATGTTCTGATCTTTGTTCAGATCCACGAAACGGATGCCGACATTTTTTTCAATCATGTAATACGGTGCGCCGCCTTTATGAAACACCACGGAAAAACGGTAGGTGGATGGCATTCCCAGTCCCGCCGGATGCCAGAGCGATGGCTTTACAATCCGCACCGGCTGCTGAAACGGAACATGATTCATGCCTTCGGACAGCGGAATCCGGGCGGACTCAATCATTTCAAACGAATCCACCTGGAACGAGGCAATCAGGGTGCGCTCCCGATCCGCTACAGCATCAATATACGGCTGAATCCGGATTTCCTGGCTGCTGCCCGTGATTTCCAGTGAAAAATCTGCGGATTCATAAAATTCCTGTTCGGTCATGGCGTCTGTTCCTCAGTATTCCCGTCCGGATTCGGGGTCTATCAGCTTGAAATCTTCAATGTGAATCGTCGGGTCGGCGCGGAATGACAAATCTTTTCCGTATTCCTCTTCCAGATTGCGGAGCAGTTCGGCGTCTTCATTTTTCAGACGCGCCAGAATTGCCGGGTTCATGATGACCCGGATTGCCATTTTTCTGCGGGAATTGCGGCGTTTCAGCACTTCTTTCAGCCGCCGCTGGATTTCCACGCTCATGCTCAACGCTGATTTGACCCTTCCGGTTCCGTTGCAGTACGGACACGGATCATACACCACATCCTGCAGGCTTTCATGTTCGCGCTGCCGGGTCATTTCCATCAGCCCGAATTTGCTGAGCGGCAGAATCCGGGTTTTTGCCCGGTCATCGGCAACAAATCCCTTCATGGCGCGGTTGATGGTTTCGCGGTCTTTGGCACTGCGCATGTCGATGAAGTCAATCACAATCTGTCCGCCGATATTGCGCAGACGCATCTGCCGGGCGATTTCTTCGGCGGCTTCCATATTGGTCTGCAGTATGGTGTCCGCCTGATCCTTGGCGTTCCGCGCTTTCCCGGAGTTGATGTCGATCGCCACCAGGGCTTCTGTCTCGTCTATGCAGATATAGCCGCCACTGGGCAGCTGAACCACCCGCTGGAAAATGTTTGCCGCCTGTTCATGCACTTTGTAATGGCTGAAAATCGGTTCCGCTTTGTTGTAGAACACCACTTTCGTGTCAAAATCCGAACCGACAAACTGATGAAACGCTTCTTTCAGAAACTCGCAGTCTTCCCGGCGGTCGATGACAATTTCATCAATTTCATCGGTCAGAAAGTCGCGCACAGTCCGTTCCAGCAGCGTGGGTTCCTTGTAGACAATCATCGGGGCGTGAGGGGTCTGAATCGCCGTTTCCACTTTGTGCCAGAGCGACAGCAGCATGTCCAGATCCCGTTTGAAGAACAACGCTTTGCGGCCTTCGCCGACGGTACGGCAGATCAGCCCCATACCTTCCGGAACATCCAGCTCCTGAAGGATTTTACGCAGACGGTCACGTTCTTTTTTCTCATCGATTTTGGAGGACAGCCCGATGTGGTCGGCATACGGCAGCAGCACCAGATAACGGCCGGGAATTGTCAGATTGGTGGTTACCCGCGCCCCTTTGGTGCCGATTGGTCCTTTCGTAACCTGCACCAGCAGTTCGGAGCCCGCAGGAAACATGCGCGGGATGTCTTTCACGGTGATGTTGCCTTTGTGAATGGCGGTTTCCAGATCGCGCAGACGCCGGGAACGGTCGCCGCCGAGAAAATTACGTATTTTTTCCGAAAAACCGCTCAGAAAACGTTTCTTTTTGCCCGTAGGCGCGGCGGAATCCCCGCCTTCGTTGATTTTCTTGATGTTTTCAACAATGTCATGGGTTACGGGCATCATGTCGCGGTAGTGCAGAAACGCATTCTTTTCCGCTCCGATGTCCACAAACGCCGCTTCCAGCGACGGTTCCAGCCGGACCACTTTCCCCAGATAAATCGACCCCGGCAGAATGTCATCGGAAGGCCGTTCAATCTCGTATTCTTCCAGACGTGAATTCTTGAGCAGCGCGAAACGGGTTTCCAGTTCCTCGCAGTTGATGATGATTTGTTTTTTGTCTTTTTTAAGCATCTTGCTGTTGCACCTTATGTTGCGGAAATGCCCGGTCCATTGAAGAAGACAGCGCCGGGTTCCAGCCGGAAACCATTGGCAAAATCTGCGGCTTTCATTTCCTTTTTTCCTTCCGGGATCACTCTTTCCAGCAGCAGGGCATTACTGCCGCACGCCGCAAGGATCCCCTGCTGTGTGATTGAGATGATTTCTCCGGGCCGGGCTTTGCCGCTGTACGGTTCGGCACGGCCGGCGGAAATCTTGACCATGACGGTCCGTTCCCCCCGCGGGAATGTAAAGATCGCAGACGGCCACGGATAAAACGCCCGGATTTTGCGCGACAATGCCGCGGCGTCCTCCTGCCAGTCGATGGAGGCGTGAGACTTGCGGATTTTGCGCGACAAGGTTGCCGTCGCATGATCCTGTTCTCTGGCTTGCAGTGTTCCCGACGCCAGAGCCCGGATGCAGTTTCCGATGTGCTGTCCGGCAAGACAAGCCAGCCGGTTTTCCAGTTCGGGTGCCGTAATTCCTTCATCTATCGCAAGTTCCAGCTGCTGATAGACCGGACCGGTGTCCAGCCCCTTTTCCATGCGCATGAAGGATACGCCTGTAACCGTTTCTCCGTTCAGAATGGAGGAAACGATCGGGGATGCTCCGCGGTATTTCGGCAGCAGCGAAGCATGAACGTTCAGACATCCCAGCGGCGGCAGTTCCAGCAGTTCCGTTTTCAGCAGCTGCCCAAAGGAAACCACCACAGCCAGATCCGGCGCCAATGCCCGGCATTTGTCCAGCCAGTCCGGCGCATTCACCGACGGAACCCGTTCAAACGGAACTCCCGCCGTTTCGCACCATTTTCCCAGCGGCGACGGGGTCAGAACGCCTTTCCTGCCCGCCGGTTTGTCCGGCTGCGTTACTACGGAAAGCACTTCAATGTCCGGATCCCGGAGCAAGGCATCCAGCACCGGCGGAGCAAATGCCCCCGCCCCTAAAAATACGATCTTTATCTTGTTCTCGTTGTTCATTTTCATCCGATCTTCAGAAGATTCAGCGGATCCGGGTCGGTTTGCCCGCGGCATCGGTGAACCGCAGACAGAATTTCCGCTGATTCCGGTAATCTCCGCCATTGTCCATATATTTCACTGTAATCCGGTTGAAACCCTTCCGGAGTATGATTCCTTCCACTTTGTCCGTATCCGGTTTCAACGGTCTGGCTCCTTTTTCATAGGAATATACCGCAGTCCCGTTGATCCAGACTTTCAATTTTCCGCAGCTGCCGGCATTCAGCACCAGTCCTTTGCGTTCCCGGTCGCTTTTCAGGGAAATACAGGCATAAAAAACACTGGGAACAGCGGCATCGGGGTTCAGCTTGAAGTATCTGGAAAAATCCACCTGCCCCGGAACCGCTTCCGCTCCTTCATTCCGCGACAGTGTCCGATACCATCTTGCGCCGCGCGGCGCATTCCGGTTTCCGCACAGAATTTTTTCGTCCGGAATATATTCTTTGTGCAGGGACGGCTCTTTTCCCTGCGGAATCGGTCCCAGAAAATTCCACCACATCAGAAAATGACCATCTTCCAGAAAATCACCGTCAGCCGACGGTTCCAGCGTAACAACTTCAAATTCCGGCACATCCGCCCAGGGATCACTTGCACATCCTGCGGCAAACAGCATCGCTGCCGCCGTCAGCCCGTATATCAGAGTTTTTTTCAGATTCATGATTCATCCTTCATTCAAATACATCCACAATCACTCCGGCAAACAGATCGGATGTTTCTTTTACCAGCGGGTTGTCTGCCACATCCCGTTTCAGTTCTTCCAGTTTCCGTTTCGGCGTTTCTTCCGAGTGCAGACCTTTTTTCAGCCGGAGAGTCAGATCGGCATATTTATCACCCGTCAGTTCCTTCAGTTCCTGCTGAAGCAGCGGCTTGGCTTCATTCAATGCCGCACAGACCATGCTGCCGTCTTTTTCGTCAAACAGCACATGCAGCAGAGAATTTTCAATCCGGTCCGGCATTCCGTCCTGCATCATGCCGGCGAGACTCGGCTGCCGGTATTGAATGGCTTCCGTCAGTTTTGTCCACAGCAGTTCCGGAGAAAAACGTTCTTTCAAAGACATGGAACTGCCATGCCCATGATTTTCAGCTTGCGCAGATAACTCCATATCCTCCTGAACGGCTTCCTGTTCGTCTTCTTCTGCTTCTTCTGCAATTTCTTCAGCAATAGTAGGTTCTGCATTTGACGGCGCATTGACGGATGATTCCGTCATTTCTGCCGGTGCGGTTTGTGCCGGCACTGATGGCGCAGATACAGCGGCAGGTTCATGTGTTTCCGGCATAACCGGCGGTTCTGCTGTTTCGGACATATTGACGGACTGTTCCGTCACAGGCTCTTTTTCTGGGGTAACTTTTTCCTGTGCAGCAGGTTCCGGAATTTTTTCAGAAGCCGGAGACGGTGCGGTTGATGCCGGTTTGACGGATTGTTCTGTCACGGGTGCAGCGCAAGGTGTTTCCGGTTTTTTCTGCATGGGTTCCGCTGCTGCCGGTACGGACTGGACAGTATTCTGCTGAACAGGAGACACCGGGACATACACCGGAGCCACTGGAATTTGCGCCAGGGTCGGAACTTTTTCAATGCCTGCCAGTTCTCCGTTTTTCCGGATCTGGTTCAGCCGGATCAGCAGATCTTCCACCCGGACAGCATGGGCGGCGCGCATGGCTTTCAGCAGAATTGTTTCCATGAACACCTGTTTATTGATGGCTTCCCGGAGCAGGTAAGAGGAGGCGGCAAGCTGTTCCATCAGAATCTGCAGAGTGCCCGGATTGGTGAGAGCCGCCAGTTTCCGGTAACTGTTGATTTTCTCCAGATTTTCATCCAGCACATTCTGGGGTTCCGGCAGCACCAGACACAGCAGAATGCCGCGCAGCCAGGTCAGGATTTCCTCAAACAATGTTTCCAGATTCTTTCCCTGCCCTGCAAACTGATGAATGGAAAGAATCGCCGAAGTCCGGTCGTTGGAAAGTATGGCTTTGAGCAGTTCTTCCATTTCGCCGGGAGCCGTCAGCCCGAACAGCGAAAGAGCCTGCGCTTCGGATATGGTTTCGTCGCCGGAGGTGTTGCCGAGAAATGAAACCAGCTGATCCAGCAGAGACTGCGCATCCCGCATTCCGCCGTCCGCCGCACGGGCAATCACATCCAGAGCTGAACGGGAAATATTGATTTTTTCCTCCGAAGCGATGTAAGCCAGCCGCTGGGCAATCAGTTCGGAAGGAATCCGGCAGAGGTCAAACCGCTGACAGCGGGAAATGACCGTGGGCAGCACTTTGTTGACTTCCGTGGTGGCGAAAATGAACTTGGCATGAGCGGGCGGCTCTTCAATGGTTTTGAGCAGCGCATTCCACGCGCTTTTGGACAGCATGTGGACTTCGTCGATAATATAGATTTTATATTTGGAGGCGATCGGCAGGTGGAGAACATCTTCGCAGATGTCGCGCGCTTTTTCCACTTGCGTATGAGTCGCGGCGTCGATTTCAATCACGTCTACACTGGATTCATCGGCAATTGCTTTGCAGGAGGCGCATTCGCAGCAGGGCTCCCCGTCCACCGGGTGTTCACAGTTGAGAGCTTTGGCGAAAATACGCGCCGAAGTGGTTTTGCCGATACCGCGCGGTCCGACAAACAGATATGCATGGGCGATCCGTCCCGTTACAATCGCATTGCGCAAAGTCCGGGCTATATGTTCCTGCCCGACCATGTCGGAAAAACGCTGCGGACGCCATTTTCTGGCTGTTACCTGATATGCCATGAAATATTACCTCTTTCTGTTCTCATTGTTTTCCGCTGTTCAGCAGCAGATTCCCGGACACCTCGCTCAGACGGTACAGGAAGGATTCCGGAAAAACAGCGGTTACGGAAACCGCCGATCCGTTCCGGCTGATCCTGAATGCACTGATCCAGTCCTGAACCAGTTCCGGTTCCGCTTTGTTCAGCAGGACTCCGCCCAGCAGTACGTATTGCTGAAAAACGCCGCACAGCTGTTCGGCGCTCTGCGCATCGACAGCCGCCAGACGGCAGTTCAAACTCAGATCGCGGGACGATCCCCGTACGGAATAGACCGCCCGGCGGAACGGCGGAATTACCGGATATTTCTGCTGAAACCGTTTGTCAGCAGCTGTAAAACCGGAAATCCAGGCGTCGGGAATCAGTTTTTCCTGAAGTTCACCGGCTGGAATGCCGCGCGGCAGTTTCCAGTAGGACGCCAGAGAATCCACCGCAAAAACCGCGGTATCCGCAGACAGGAATCTGTAAACGACTGTCCGGGTGGTGTCCGGCATTCCCGGCACTCTGGAAGGTACTGTCAGTTTCAGTGAACGTTCCGAACCGTTGACGGAAACATGACGCCCTCCCGCCAGACGGGAAAAAGCCGCGGTAAAAGCCGGTTCCGTCATTCCTGTTCTGACGAAAATGAACGTGTCTTTTTTCGTCAAATCCGGAGTAACCACCCAGATGTATTCAAATAACTTCCTGATATCCGGACGGTTAAGCATTTCCGTCTGAAAACCGATATGACGGAATGTCTCGGAAAGTGTCAGATTGGCAACATTGCCTTTGCCGAGAATCTCCGTCATATTAATCTGGATGACCTGCTGGGATTGACGGGGAATGAAATCCGCTATTCCGGCAGCGGAAAGATACAATCCGGGCAGGAATGCGAAGGCGAAAAGAACGCAGAAGCGAAAAAACATAAAACCAGCCTTTCCCTGATAGATTGTTGAAGCAGACAAAACCATGTGATAATGTACTCTGTTCCCGTCATTATATCAAGAAATATTAAGAAAAAAGTTGCTTTTTTTCTGTCGCCGCAGCGGTCAGACGGCACTGCCAAAAGTCCGAAAATCGAGAAATTTCATAAAAACGCAGTTATGTTTTGAGCGTGAACAATGTATGGGAAAGCTATTGTTTTTGCCAACTGCGGATTTTTGGCAGTACCGTCCGGTCAGGAATCGGCGACCAGAATTTCATTTCCTTCGGGATCGGAGAAACGGCAGAACTGAATGCCGGCTTTTTCTGAACAGACCGGAGCAGGCGCAGGATAACCGTAAGCCGCCAGATTCTTCCGGATCCGGTCCGCATTGCCGGGACAGAACCATGAGACCCGACCGGAAACAGACGGTATTTCCGCCCATTCATCCCGTTCCAGAAACAGGGAAAAGCTGTCGCTGATCCGGAATTCCGCCAGAAAACTGCTGTTCAGCACCGGTTCCCCCAGTTCCAGAACATCACGGTAGAAGGCTTTGCAGAGGGAAAGATTCTTCACCTTGATCAAGACTCCGGATATTATTTTTTCCATGACACACCTCCTGCCGCTGAACTTTATATTGAAACGCCGGATAATAGAACACTTAATCGGGAAAATTCAAATCGCAAAACCGGGAATTTTCCTGTTTTACAGACCCGTCGGAGAAAACGTTGTTCCGGCGGCTTGATTTTTTTCCGGATTGGCTGTATATTATAAGGAATAAAATTACAGGCGGGAATTATGAGCATCTTCGAGATGATGGAAAAACGACGAGTGACTGTACTATGCCCGGCGGCGTTGAATGCGGCAGTTCCGGAACTACTGGACTGAACCGCTCCGCAAGCCGGGCTGAAACTGTTTTCCTTTTTTTCAAGTATTAACTTTCATTCAGAAATAATCAGGTTTTCAAAATGAGTACGATTCCTGCAACAAATGGAACGCCCGTGAAAGGGGCTGAAGTGGTGATCCGCTGTCTGGAAAAAATCGGCGTGGAAGTGATTTTCGCGTATCCGGGCGGACAATCCATTGAACTGCATCAGGCACTGAAAAATTCCAAACTCCGCGTGGTTCTGCCGCGTCATGAACAGGGCGGGGCGTTTGCGGCGGATGGTTATGCCCGGATTTCCGGCAAGACCGGCTGCTGTATGGCGACCAGCGGTCCCGGCGCGACCAATCTGATTACCGGAATCGCGGACGCCTATATGGATTCCATTCCGGTGGTGTTCATCACCGGACAAGTGGGTGCATCGTTCATCGGCAAAAACGCATTTCAGGAAACGGACATCATCGGGGTAACGCGTCCGCTGGTGAAACACAGTTTCCTGGTGCTGAAACCGGAAGACATTCCTTCCATTATGTTTGAAGCGTTCAAGCTGGCTTCGTCCGGGCGTCCGGGGCCGGTACTGGTGGATATTCCCAAAAACATCCAGCAGGCGAAATTTGTTCCGGTTTATCCGGAATGGGAACAGGTGCATGTCCCGAATGAGGAACACCCTGCGGTCATGGCTTCCGATATTGAAGCGATCCGCAAGGCGATTTCCCGCAGCAAGGCTCCCTGCATTTATGCCGGCGGCGGCATTATTGCATCGGGCGCATCCGAAGAATTGCGGCAGTTTGCCCATTCCTGGAACATCCCGGTGGCTACGACTCTGATGGGATTGGGGGCATTTCCTGCGGAAGACCCGCTTTCCCTGCGCTGGCCCGGTATGCACGGAACGTACTGCGCCAATTATGCGGTAAATGAATGCGATCTCCTGCTGGCTTTCGGTGCGCGGTTCGACGACCGGGTAACTGGACCGGTCAAAACGTTTGCGCAGGATGCGTACATCGTGCATGTGGATATTGATTTTTCGGAAATCAACAAGAACAAACGTGCGGATCTGGGCATCGTGGCGGATATCAAAGACGTTCTGCACGAATTGAACCGGAATCCGGTGCGCAAAGATTATGACGAATGGTTCCGTCAGATTGCTCAATGGAAGCAGGAGCATCCATTCAAATATACTCCGTCACAGCCGGATATGCCGCCGAAGCCGCAGTATGTGCTGGAAACTCTTTATAAAATGACGAAAGGGGAAGCCGTCATTGTTCCCGGCGTCGGACAGCATCAGATGTGGGCGGCACAATTCTACAAATATAAATATCCCCGTCAGTTCCTGACGTCCGGCGGTCTCGGTTCCATGGGATTCGGTCTGCCTGCCGCAATGGGTGCAAAAATCGCCTGTCCCGACAAACTGGTCGTCAATATTGACGGAGACGGTTCATTCCAGATGAATATTCAGGAACTTGGAACGCTGGTCGCGGAAGATATTCCCGTCAAAATGATTCTGCTCAACAATCAGTATCTGGGCATGGTTGCTCAATGGGAAGACCGCTTCTACGGCAGCAATCACTGCAACACCGTATTGAAGAGCCGTCTGGACGGCAAATCCTATTATCCGGATTTTGTCATGATTGCCAACGGCTACGGCGTCCCTGGCCGAACCGTGCGGACGAGTGCAGAAGTGGAAGACGCCATCCGCGAAATGCTGGAAACAGACGGTCCTTTCCTTCTGGATTGTCATACCGGTTATGAAGAGCATGTGCTTCCGATGATTCCGCCCGGCTGTTCTTATAAAGACATCCTGACGGAATGATGACGGATATTTGACGGAGGCTGAAAACAAGGAGTTTCAAGGTGGAAAACGCATCCGGGACGAAAGATTTTTCCGTCAGAACCATGCGTTTATCCGTCAGAAAAAAGCTGCTGGCTCTGCCTTGTCTGCCAGTGCTGGCGGCTGTCCTTTCTGCAATTCTGCCGGTACTCCTGTTTCCGTCAGAACCGCTGCTGCTGTCGACAGTGCCGTCCCTTCTGATGATTTCAGCCGGATGGTTTCTGCTGGGAGCGAAACAGGTTTTTTTTCAATTGGCACTGCCGGCGTTTGCCGGGATGTGTTCTCTGCTGTGCCATCAGCAAATCCGAGAAAACGATTTGCTCCGGGAAGCCATGTATTCCCGGATGACGGCTTCTGTTGAGGCGGAAATTCAAATTGACGATCCGTCACTTTGCGGAAATGACGTTGACTTGCCGCGTCCCCGCCGGGTACATTGCCGGGTAACAGCCCTCCGTTTCAGTCCGCATGATCAATGGCAGAAAATGAATTCCGCTGTGATTGCCGTTTTTCCGGAGGATCATTCCGGTTTTTTTTATGGCGACCGCTTCCGGGTTCACGGCGTGCTGCAGCGTCCGGACCCGCCGCTGCTGCCGGGCGGTTTTGATTACGGTGCATACCTGGAGCGGCGCGGAATCCGTTTCCTGCTCCGAGCGGAAAATCTGATATCTTTGCCGCCGTCCGCTTCCTTGTACAGAGTTCTTCTGAAGGGAAGAGACCGGCTGCTTTCCTCTCTGACAAAAAACATGACTCCGGGGAACCGTTCGCTGACGGCGGCTTTACTGTTCGGCTGCTGGCAGGGAATTGAGCCGTCAGGGCGGGATGCGTTCATCCGGAGCGGAACGATCCATATTCTGACCGTGAGCGGGCTGCATGTCGGCATGTTTGCCGGGGCTGTCTGTCTGCTTCTGATGTGGGTTCCGTTCCGTCTGCGGATGGTGCTGATGCCTTTGATTACGCTGGTTTATGTGTATGCGACGGGAATGCAGACTCCGGCACTGCGTGCTCTGCTGATGTTGTCCTGCTGGTGTATTCCGCGGGCGTTTCTGCTGCGGGGCGGGGGACTGAATTCGGTTTTCCTGGCGTGTTCCCTGCTGTTGCTCTGGAATCCGTACCAGATTCTGGATATGGGATTTCAGTATTCATTTCTGTGCGTGTTTTTCCTGATTGTATCGGCTCCGAAAACGGCGGAATGGCTGCAATTGGCTTTTGAAAAACGCCGGTGGACACCCCATAAACGACAGAGCCGTCTGGAACAGATGCGGACAAATCTATGGATCAGGACCGGCTCTGTTCTGGCAGGCTGTCTGACCGCCTGGCTGTGTGCCTTTATCCTGACCGTGTTTTATCAGGGAATCAGCGTACCGTTTGCCTTGCCGGCGAATCTGTTTGTGATTCCGGCGGCATACTTGGTGTTTGTACTGTTTACGCTGACCGCTCTGCCCTGTCTGCTGTATCCGCCGCTGGGGAATCTGGCGGGATATTGCCTTTCGGTGCCGCTGTCCGTGATTGATCCGGTCTGTCATTTTTTTGCGGGGCTGGAAAACGGCATGGTGCCGTCGCCGCCGCTGTGGACCGTTTTTCTCGGATTGCCGGCGTTATGGGTGTTCCTGTATTTTTCCGGCCGCAGACTCGGTCTTGCCGGTCTGGTCTGTCTGCTGGGACTGGGATTTTTCTGGTGTTCCGGAGTGTTCGGTACAGCGGAACCCGAAGCAGTGGCAGTGTATGGCGGACGCCAGACGGTTCCCGCATTGGCGTTGAGCATTCCGGAGCAGAATTTTGCCATGATAGTCAACCCTGCGGATTTCCGGACGGCATCCGCTCTGACGGATTATCTGAAACGCCGGGGACATCCCGCACTGAATGTGCTGCTGTGCAGCGGGGCAGAGAAAAAATATTCCGGCGGAGCGCAATATGTTTTTTCTTTTCTGCCGGTGGAAAATTATCTGACGCCGCCGGTATCCGCCCGGAACAGAACCGCGCGGGAAGCGCGTTCACTGGCATTGCGGCAGGGATCCCGGATTGAATTTCTGCCCCGGAACGGCGGAAAATGGGAATCCGGACGCCGAAAAACGGAAACTATTGTGGAAAAAGATGAATTTTCTTTTGACATTTCACAAAATGCTTTTAGAGTATATATCCGGATGATTCCGCAGGAGTCCGGGGGGATGACAGTGCGGATCAGAACAAACGGCTGCGAACGGGTCATGGAACTGCCGCGCTGCCGTGAAATGCAGACGGTCCGGTGGAAGCTGAAGGGAAGGAAAACATGAAGGTTTGTCATTTTATCACACGGATGATTGTCGGCGGCGCACAGGAAAACACCTTTCTGTCTGCGCGGGGACTGGTGGAGGCGGGGCATGAGTGTCTGCTGCTGTCCGGGCCGTCCGAGGGCAGGGAAGGCAGTCTGCTTCAGCGGATGAAGAATCCGGGCTTTGCGGTGATGGAGTCTCCGCTGTTTGTACGGGAAATTTCGCCGTGGACCGATCTTCGTGCGATTTATTGGCTGGCGGATTTTCTGAAGAAGGAACGTTTTGACGTGATTCACACGCATTCCTCGAAAGCGGGGATTGTCGGGCGGATTGCGGGGCGCATGGCTGGAGTTCCGCTGGTGGTGCATACGATACACGGTCTGGCATTCGGACCGTATGACAGTTTTCTGAAGAATCAGCTGTATATTCGTGCGGAACGTTTTGCGGCGAACCGCTGTGACCGGATTTATTCCGTGGCACAGGCGATGATTGATCAGTGTCTTGCCGCGAAAATCGGGCGTCCGGAACAGTTCAAAGTAGTTTACAGCGGCATGGAATTGGAACGTTTTCTGGATGCACAGCCCGATGCAGCTTTGCGTTCGGAACTCGGCATACCGGAAAAAAACTGCCGGGTGGTCGGCGCGGTGGCGCGTCTGTTCCCGCGCAAAGGATATGAAGATTTCTTTCCCGTGGCGGCGCAGGTGGCGCGGGCGTGTCCGGATGTGCGTTTCCTGATTATGGGGGATGGACCCAGCCGGGCGGCTTACGAAAAAATGACGGAGGAACTGGGCATCCGCGACCGGGTGATTTTTGCCGGACTGGTTTCACCTGACCGGATTGCCGAATACATTGCCCTGACGGATGTTGTGGCGCATTTTTCATTGAAGGAAGGGCTGCCGCGCGTGGCGGTGCAGGCTCTGGCGGAGGCGAAGCCGGTGGTGGCGTATCCGCTGGACGGAACACCGGAAGTGGTGCTGGACGGCAAAAGCGGTTTTCTGGTTCCGCCGGGAAATCACGAAGCTGCGGCACAGGCATTGATCCGGATTCTGGAACATCCGGACGAACGGCGCGGACTGGGAGAATACGGCCGCAGTCTGGTCCGGGACAAATTCCCGTGGAAAAAAATGTCCGATACCTTGATTGCGGATTACGAAGCCTGTCTTGCCGCCAAACGGAAAAAATGATACGTTACAGACATTCTGCACCGGAAACACTTGACAAAATCTGTTTCTGATGTTATCTTGTCCTGCAAACGAGGAGGAATCATGATGAAAACAATACTGGTCTGCGGATTGAATCCGTCCTGGCAGAAAACCCTGCATTTCCGTTCCATGATACCGGGAGAAGTCAATCGTGCATACGCTTTGGAACAGACCGCTTCCGGGAAAGGCATCAACTTCTGCCGTGCCGCCCGGCAATGGGGCGCGGCGCGGACCCGTCTGCTGCAATTCGCCGGCGGCGATACCGGGAAAATGCTGACGGAAGTGCTTGACCGGGAAGGGATCAGCCATACGACACTGTTTTCTCCGGCAGTAACGCGGACCTGTTCCACCGTCATCAGTGAAAATCCTCACAGTGTTACCGAGCTGATCGAACCGAGTGAACCGATTTCCTTTGAAACCTCCGGAGAACTGTACCGTACCGCGGTTCAGTCGCTGGAGCTGGCGGATGCTCTGGCGGTGTGCGGGACGTACCCGCCGGGTGTTCAGCCGGATTTTTATGCCGGTCTGATTGGTCATGCCGCGCAGCTGCAAAAATTCATTCTGCTGGATTCCTTCATGAATGTGGAGGATTCATTGAAACAAGGCGTATCCATGCTGAAAGTCAACAAGATGGAAATCCTCAAGCTGACCGGACAGACAGAACTGGCTGAGGCGTTCCGCTTTTGCCGCGAAACCTACGGTCTGAAACTGGCAGCGGTAACGGACGGACCGGAATCCGCCTGGTTTTTCGACGGAGAAAAAATCTGGAAACTGGCGGTGCCGTCGATCCCGCGCGCGCTCAATCCGATCGGAGCGGGGGACACCTGTTCTGCCGTAACCTGTTCTGAAATCATGAAGGGGACGGTGCCGCTGGAAGCGTTTCAGCTGGGGCTCTGCGCCGCCACTGCAAGCTGTCTCACTCCGTCGGCGGCGGAGTATGATGCGGAACAGGCACGGAATTTCCGAAGCACAGTTCCCGAACCTCAAATGATACAATGCATATAATCAAAATGGAGTTTATTTTTCATGGCTGAAAATGTCAACAGTACACCTGCCCGTTCCGGGCGGGGATGTTTCGGATGTTTTTTCGGGTTCACGCTGGCTGTTCTGCTGCTGGCGGCAGTGATCGTGGCGGGCGTGGTCGGTCTTGTCGTTCTCTTCACCGAATATGAAGAAGATACCGCATTGCCGGACGACCCGAAATCATTCAAGGAGGAATATGTCTGCGGTTCGAAAGAGGTTTCCGCAGTGAAAATTGCCGTTGTGGACGTCAACGGCGTGATTGTGTCGCGCTCCGGCAGTTTCAGCGAGGAGGCGGAGTCCGGGGCAATTTGTGCGCGAATCCGGCGGGCAGCCGCTGATCCGGAGGTTGCAGCCCTGATTGTCAACTTGAATACGCCCGGCGGTGAAGTTGTGGCGGCGGATGAGATTTACGAAGAAATCCGGCTGTTCCGTCAGAAAACGAAGAAACCTGCCGTTGCCATGATGAACAGCATGGCAGCCAGCGGCGGTTATTATGTTGCCGCAGCGTGTAAACCCATCGTAGCCAACCGCCTGACTATGACCGGAAGCATCGGCGTTATTCTCTCGACATACAATTACCGCGGGCTGTTCGATAAAATCGGTCTTCAGGCGGAAGTCTATACTTCCGGCAAAATGAAAGACATGCTCAACGGAGCGCGTCCGCGCACTCCGGAAGAAGTCCGGGTGGTGCAGGAACTGGTGAACAATACGTACAATGTTTTTGTGGGAATTGTGTCGCGTTCCCGAAACATTCCGGAAGCGGAAATCCGCAATTCTGTGATCGGCAACGGCAGGGTTTTCGACGGGGAACAGGCGTTGAAGCTGAAGCTGGTCGATCAGCTCGGCTATTTCCGCGATGCTGCCGCACTGGCAGCCAAAGAAGCGGAACTGAACGGGAAACCCTATATGGTGATCCGTTACCAGGAGCAGTTCAATTTTATCCGGCAGATGGCGTCCGTTCTGATGTCCCGGAGTTCCATTCCGGTGAATGTGTCGCTGGACGGCAAGCCGTTCCGCGGAACCTTTGCTCCGAAGCGCGGAATGCTGTATTTCCTGTCGGCGGATTTCTGATATGCCGGATTTCCGCCGCTGGGTTCTGGATGCCGCCCGGCCGGATCAGCCGGTTTCCGCGGAGGAGTTCAGCTGGTCGCCGGCAAAACATTTTCTGTTCCGCAAATGCCGGAGAGCGTGGTTTTTCCGGCATTATCTGGCACAGGGCGGCTGGGATGTCCTGTCGGGGGACGCCGCTCTGCACGCATACCTGCTGAAGTATCTTTCCACACTGGACAGCTGGCTGGGAGAGGTGCTGGAAGAATCTACAGCCCGTGCCTTGCAGGCGATAGCCGCAGTTCCGCCGATGGCACGAGCCGAAGCATTGACAGAAGAACTGCAGATAGAAGTTTCATCGCGTCTGCTGCGGGCGGCAGATGAACTGGAACATGAAGCGTATCTGGAAGATCCGAAACTTACGTCTTTTGCGGAACTGCATTATCAGACCGGCGAATTTGTTTCATCTGCCGCGCTGATGAATGCGGCAAGAGAGCGTTTCGCCATGTTTTTCCGTCTGTGGGAGGATTCTGAACTGCCGGATGAACTGGCTTCCGTCGATTCACTCTGCTGGCGTCTGCCGCCGGAACACCGCAGTTTCCGTATGCACGGGGTGAATATTTCTTTGCGTCCCTGGCTGTATGCGGTGCAGCACCACGGAGTTCATGCCTGGACTTTTCATTTTCTTTCCGCGTCATCCGGCGGAACGGATCTGCGGATGGATGAAGAGGAATATGGTTTGACGGAACGGGTTTTTGCCGCCTGGTGCGCAGAAAAATACCCCGGTTTTTCCGTTCGGATCAAGAAGATTTCCTGCACGGAAGAAGGACTGATCCGGCATTGCATCATTCCGGTTCCCGTCAGCAGTGATTTTGTGGGTGAAAGTGCGGATGCCATGCACCGTCTGCTTCGTTTGCCGGGCGGTGTAACCCTGGAACATTTCGAGCGGACGGAATATCCGGAAAACTGTCTCCGCTGTAATTTCCGCGGCTTATGCGAGAATTATCCGCTACCGGAATGAAAAAGAAAAACACCCGTGAAGGCCGCAGCCTGCGGGTGTTTCCGTCCGTTTTTTCAGGAAAACTTATTTTGCCGCTTTGGGGCAGGCTTTTTTGCAGTTTTTCTGAGCTTTTTCAGGACATGCCTTTTTGCATTTTTCCTGAGCCGGCTTGTCGCAGACCTGTTTGTATTTGCATTCGGCTTTGGGGCAGGGCTGTCCTTTTTTGCAGACGGCATCCTGACCGCAGACGCAGACACACTGGGCTTTGGGAGCGCAAGGCTCGGCTTTTTTCTTCGGACATTCGGATTTGCAGCAGCATCCGACCATGAACACGGTCATGGCAGCCGCGGCGGCGAGACTCATGAATGCTTTCATTTCATCACCTCTTTTTCCGGGGACGGCACCCCTTTGACGATTTATGCTTCCACGCAGGATTTTCCCTCACCGGGAACGACTTTCCCGCAGGTAAATGCTTCGAAACCGGCTTCGCGGCAGATGCGGAGAGTTTCCGCTTCCTCTGCGGCGGGGACAAAGAAGACCATGCCGACGCCCATGTTGAAAACGCGGTAGGCTTCGGCGTCTTCCAGATCCGCGGCTTTCACCATCAGGTCAAAGATCGGCGGCGGATTTTTGATTGCGGATTTGCTGAACACAGCGTTGACATCTTTCGGCAGAATGCGCGGCACGTTGTCAAACAGACCGCCGCCGGTGATGTGCGCCACGCCGTCCAGAGACGCGCCGGCATCCATCATGCCTTTGATTGCCTTCCAGTAGCAGGTATGGGGTTTGAGGAGAGCTTCGCCCACGGAATCGCCGTTCAGTTCGGCTGGACGGGAGTTCACATCATAGCGTCCGCCGTCGAACAGAATGCGGCGTGCAAGGCTGAAACCGTTGGTGTGCAAGCCGTTGGAACGCAGACCGATGGCAACGTGTCCGGGACGGATCTTCTCGCCGGTGATGATTTTGTCTTTGTCGACCATGCCGGTGATGACGCCGACCAGGTCGAAATCGTTGCCGTACATGCCGGGCATTTCAGCGGTTTCGCCGCCGAGGAGAGCGCAGTTCACTTCGCGGCAGGCGTCAGCAATGCCGGAGAGGACCTGTTCATACAGGGGGCTGCGGAGTTTTCCGATGCCGATGTAATCCAGGAAATAAACGGGTTCCGCACCCTGTACGCCGATGTCGTTGACACAGTGATTGACAATGTCATGACCCACGGATTCATACTGCTGCATCATGGCGGCGACCATGAGTTTGGTTCCGACGCCGTCGATGCTGGCGACCATGACCGGGTTTTTGTATTTGGTCAGGTCGATCTGGAACAGACCGCCGAATCCGCCGATGGGAGCCAGCATTTCCGGACGTCTGGCCTGAGCCAGTTTCGGTTTCACGCTTTTCAGAAGGTTGGTGGCAAGATCAATGTCTACGCCAGCCGTTTTGTAAGTCAGTTTTTCGCCCTGATTGCTCATGCCTTATTTTCTCCATAAAAAGATTTCACTTCAATTCTTTCATCAATATATCACATAAATTCAAAACTTCAAATTGCAAATCTGCCGACCCGGATATATATTGTGGAAAACGAGGAGAGAACATGGGCATCTTCTTCAAAGGGAAAGACCGGTTTATGAATCCGGAAAACGGCAACGGGGAAACCGTGGTGCTGCTGCACGGACTGTTTACCGGAGCGTATATCATGGCTCCGCTGGCCCGACATCTCCGGAAATGCGGGTTCCGCACTGCCGCATATGATTATCCGACAGTCACGCAGGAACTTCCGCCGCTGGGGGAGGGACTTGCCGCGTTCCTCAATGCGGAAAGATTCAACACCGCCGCGAAAATTCATTTTGTTACCCACAGCATGGGCGGTCTGCTGTTCCGTGCCGCAGTGAATGACATCAGTCCGGAACGGCGGAAACAGATCGGCAGAGTGGTGATGATTGCTCCGCCGAACAAAGGTTCGGACATGGCGGCTCTGGCGGTGAAAATCGTGCCGGGCGCACGGCATATAGTGGCAACAATACACAATCTGTCTTCCGCCCCGGATTCCTTTGCCAACACATTTCCTGAACCGCCGCACAGCTGCGAGATCGGCGTCATTGCGGCGTCCTGCGACTGGGAAGTGCGGCGTCCGTACACTCACCTGACCCATGAATGGGCGCATATTGTACTCAAAGGCACTCATACGGGGATTCTGTTTTCCGCAGAAGCCGCGGAACAGACCCGCTGTTTCATTCAAAACGGAAAATTCAAGGAGGGCAGAGCATCATGATATCCGGGATGCAGATCAAACAGGCTGTGGAAGCGGACAATTTGCTTCGTCTTGCCGGGTCCGTCGGCTGGAATCAGACTTACAGTGACTGCGCCGAGATGGTGAACCGTCCGGATGCGGTCTGTTTCTATGCCATGCACGGTTCAGACGTGATCGGTTCTGCGGCAGCCAAACTTTACGGCGACCATGAAATCGCGTTCATCAACATGGTCGTGGTGATGGAGGAGTTCCGCGGACACGGTATTGCCACGCAGATGCTCCGGACTCTCATGGATTATCTCAGAGACTGGAAAACTCTGCGGCTTTATGCCACCTGTGCCGGCAGCCGGGTTTATTCCAAGCTGGGATTTTCAACTTACGCCATCATGCACAAATATTTTTCCCCGCTTTACCGCGCGCCGGTTCCGGAATCCGTGATTCCTTTGCAGGAGAAAGATCTGGAGGAAGCAATCGCCCTGGATGCAAAGTCGTTCGGTGTGGAACGCGGCAGTATCCTGCGGTATTTCTATCACCAGTCCCCGCAGATCAGTTTCCGGCTCAACCGTCCGGACGGTTCCATGAACGGATTTGTCATCGGACGGCAGGGACCGGTTTCCCGTCAGGCATCCGCCTTAACCGCAGACACCGAGGAAGATGCGTTTGATCTGTTTGCCGCAGTCGCACAGGCGGGCGTCCCCGCACAGAAAACCCTGCTGATTATTCCGGAAGCCCGCACCCGCATGGTGGACATGGCATTGTACCGCGGGCTGGAATGCGGAACGACTCTGATCTGCATGGATTACGGACGACCCGGCCCGAAACCGGGTGTCCGCTATTTCGGAATGCTCGGCGGCGACTTCGGCTGAGCCGGCTTCAGAATTTCGCCATCGAAGCATAGATGGCGATGACCACGACCAGCAATGCGCCGCCGATCCAGTATGCCGGACGCCACGGAGTCATGTCAATGGCTTTGGCATCAGGAATGAGACGCGGCGCAGGGAGCGGTTTCACCAGTCCCGTCAACAGCATGAAGCCCGCCAGCAGGACAAAGACCAGCGCGGCGTAGTGGTATTGATGCACGGGAATGCGGAAAGCCAGTCCCAGTCCCATGACCGCACAGCCGCCGATCAGAGCAATGTTGGCGGCAAACGGCGGCACCCGCCGGGTCAGCATCCCGACCAGCACCACGGCGAAGATCGGAATGAAATAAACGGAATTCATGTATTGCAGATACGTGAAAATACTGGTTGTGCCAGCCAGCAGCGGGGCAACGCACATGGAAGCAAGAGCGACGATCCAGCCGAAGATTTTTCCGGACTGCACCACTTGCAGATCCGTGGCGTCCTTCCGTATGAATTCCTTGTAGATTCCCAGACTGAACAGTGTACATGCGGAGTTCAGCGCAGAATTGAAGGAACTCAGAATCGCGCCGACCATGACCGCCGCAAAGAATCCGGTCAGCGGCGCGGGCAGCACGGCATGTACCAGTGTCCCGTACGCATGATCCGGTTTGATTCCGGATTTGCTGAACAGATAAAACGCCGCCACGCCGGGCAGGACCAGATAGAGCGGTCCGAACAGTTTCAGAAATCCGGTCAGCAGGACTCCTTTCTGCCCTTCCGCCAAAGAACTCGCGCCGAAGGTACGCTGAATGATCTGCTGGTTGGTGCACCAGTAGAACAGATTGATGATCAGCACTCCGGTGAACAGCGTGGAAAACGGCACGCTGCCGGATGCCGGACCGATGGAATTGAATTTTTCCGGCAATGCATCATGCAGAATCCGGTATCCTGCCAGAACTCCGGTTCCGCCGGAAATCTTGTCCAGCGCAAAGTACACTATCATGAATCCCCCGATGAGCAGCCCGATTCCGTTGAGCGTGTCGGACACCGCCACGGAACGCAGTCCGCCGAACAGCGCATAAACCGCGCCGGCGAGTCCGACAAACCAGACCATTCCCCAGAGCAGAACAGTTTCATTGGGTATGCCGGTCAGCTCCTTCATGTCGAAAATGCCGTTCAGACCGGTCGCCCCGGTGTAGAGTATGATGGGAAGCAGACCGAATGTGTACGCCAGCAGGAAAACAATGTTGGTCAAAGCGCCGGTGCTGCGGCTGAAACGCAATGTCAGGAATTCCGGCACGGTGGTTACGCCCGCACGCAGAAAACGCGGCAGAAAGAACCACGCCATGGCAATCAGCGCCACGACCGCCAGAATTTCCCACGCCATCACGGAAAAACCTTCCGCAAAAGCCGAACCGTTCAGCCCGACCATCTGTTCGGTGGACAGGTTGGTCAGCAGCAGTGAACCGGCTATGAACGGAAAAGTGAGGGAACGTCCCGCCAGAAAATAACCGTCAGCGGAATTGCGTTCTTTTTTCCGGACCATCAGCCAAGTTCCGACCGCCACCAGTGCGGTGAATGCGAAAAACGATGTAAAAATCACCGGATACATTGTTTTCTCCCTTGTTTTTTTAGGTTTATGGTTTCTGTAAAACCTCCAATTTATATTCAAAAATCAGCATTTTTTACTGATTTTCTGCGATCAAAATCCTCCGCTGATTGTCTGTCATTTATCCGACTAAAAACAAATAACATACAAAAAGCGGAAGGATAAAATTTCAATGCAACTTTCATTATTTTATGATTATGAGAGCATTTACAAATCGAGCTCATTTTTCCAAAAATACGAGACACTGTATATCGATGTCACCAATGACGCCCGTTCTCAGGTCCCTCGCGAAAGCTATGCATATAAACACGCTTTCAAGCAAAGAACTGAAGTCGAACGGTATTTTTCACGCATGGGGGATCGCGAGGCTGAGCAGACTTCTCATTTCAATTATCGTTCCATCAGAAATCAAATGTCCATCGCTCATCTGACTCTTTCCCTTACCGCTTTGGCGGCTGTCATTCTGAAACGTTCTGATAAAATCCGATGTTTCAGATCTTTTGCAGATGCCGCTTGATTTGCTCTCTATCATAAAATTTCAAGGATCACTGCCTTTTTTAAGAAGAGCTTGCACTTCTATTGTCTTTTTTCGCGTTTTTTGCGCTATTTCTACTCCCATGACTTATTTCTCTCGCCGATGGGAGATTATTTCCTGTCTGTCAAGTTTTTTTCGCTCCTTTCGCACAATTCATCAACAGATGAAATTGCGCCTGTAATATACTGCTGTTTTCCAAAATATCAACAAGGAAATCCGTAAAACTTGCAACTGCGCCGGCCTGTCGGCATTGAAAATGGCTGAAACGGATTCTGTCTCATTTCAGCCATGCGGCATATTATGTTTTTCCCTCTTTTTCCAGTTTCCGGATCAACGCTTCAAACGAGTGGCGGATCCGCGGGATTTCCTGCTTTCCCAGGGAGCGGCAAAGATGCAGGGGCAGTAAAAATCCGCCGAGCATGACGGGTACCGGAATCAGCATCATCCATTTCCGGCAGCAGAGAACAACGATGACCCAGACCGATAGAAATCCGAGCCACAGCACACAGAAAGGGCGGAAATCCCGCGGACAGATGACAATATGCAAAGCCGTATCCGCGGAATGCCGGTCCTGTTCCAGGGTCAGATGCAGTTCCCCGCGTGCGGAATTGCGTCCGGGGCAGCTTGGAGCAAGCACGATCTCCGTCCCGTTTTTCCGCAGTAAAAACGGAATCCCGTCCCGTTTCGCCCATGCCGCGGAAAAACCTCTTTTCCAGTTGACAGAAGAGCGTCCGCATTCCCGCTGCAAGGAGGTACGCAGTTCCGCTTCGGAAAGTTTTGTCCGGAGCGCATATTCCGCATAGGGCGCAAAGAATTTATTCAGCATGGTCATTCCTCCGGAAATATTGGACGAGTTTCAAAACGGCGCGGAAAAACACGTAAACGATCCCGATGGGAACCATGAACACCCAAATGTACGCCCAGCCCAAGGCGCAGGCGCAGAAAATGCTGAATCCATTCTCCGGCATGTGTCCTGTTTTACAGGAGAGCCACATCCCCGCCGCAACCGCGCCCCAGCTGAAAAACGTCAGTCCTCCGAATATGAGCAGAGATCGTTTTCCCTTGAAATGTTCCGGCTTGAACCAGTGCCACAGGCACATCCCGACGGGAATGTCAATGAAGAAAACCGTGCCGAGGATATCTGAAATCAGGTTTGTTTTGCTCAGCCATGCCGCCGGATCAAAAATCAGCACCGACATGACCGGCAGAATCAGCAGAATTGCCGGAATGAGAACATTTCTGTCGATTTCCTCCTTCATTTTGATGTTTTTACCCTTCGGGCTGCCTTGCGGAATGCCCAAAAATCAATGACGGGAACCGCAACCATCACAAGTATGCAATATATTCCCATGCTCAAACATTTGCAAATGGCAGTTGCGGCGATCCCGCACAGGAAGGGCGGTCCCCACCAGACGTATGCCGGAAATTTCCAGCGGAGCAACAGCCCCAGCCGGATCAGTTCCGCCAAAATGAAATCGGGCCAGACAATTAAGGGAAATGCAAGAAACTCCAGTCCGCAGGTCTCATATCCCAGCGGCGACCATTGGAATCCAGACCAGTACCATCCCCATGCGTGGAGCAGCCCGAACTCCAGCAGGGCAAGCGAGATCAGAATGAAAATCAGATATTCGGTTTTCTTCATCATGGCTTCTCCTCCTTCTCAGATTCCGTTCCCGCTCTAATATACTGCAAGCCGCCGTTTTTGTCAAGTATATAGTGGGAAATGGTTTGCGCAGAGGGGGAGAAAAGGTTTGCACAAATTGTGTTGCCGGTGCGTAAACCAATTGTCAAAATCGGCATGACAGGGTTACACAAAAAAAGCCTGCCAGGAATCTGACGGGCTGATCGGTTATTGTGGATTGGTCATGGATGCCGTCTGTTGCGGACGGCGTCGGTTTTTATCCCCTTTAGGACAAAAAAACTACCGGCTATGCCGGTAAGTAAACGAAAAAGCTTTAGCTTCAGGTGGCAAAAA
>CAKUJH010000021.1 GCA_934661375.1 uncultured Victivallales bacterium | reverse complement strand
TCTTCCAGCTGCTGATGTTTCGGCGGCGGCGCACCGAACAGTGTACGGCCGGTCTGAACCAGGTCGGGACGCGCATAATAGAAGTGTTCGTCAATCAGGAAGTATTCCTGTTCCGGACCGAGCGCGACTTTGGCATTTTTGGAACCATCGTAGCCGAAGCATTTCATCAGACGCTTGACCGACAGGTTGAGCGCCTGCATGGAACGCAGCAGCGGAGTCTTTTTATCCAGAGCTTCACCGGCATACGCACAGAACGCTGTCGGAATGCAGAGGGTTGCACCGTTGCGGCCGCGTTTGATGAACGCGGGGCTGGTCGGATCCCATGCGGTGTAACCGCGGGCCTCAAAAGTGGAGCGGATACCGCCGGAGGGGAAGCTCGAAGCATCCGGTTCGCTGACAATCAGGTTTTTGCCGGAGAACGACATGATCGCCTGACCGTTGCCGACCGGTTCAAGGAAAGAGTCATGCTTTTCCGCCGTGGTTCCGGTCATCGGCTGGAACCAGTGGGTGAAGTGAGTTGCGCCTTTTTCCAGAGCCCATTCTTTCATGGCATGGGCAACGGCATCAGCGATGGACTGATCCAGCGGCTTGCCTTCGCTCACGGTATCCATGAGTTTCTGGTAAATGGGTTTCGGGAGACATTCTTTCATACGGGAGAAATGAAAAACATCTTCTCCATAGTGTTCCGTGGTGAAGGGAGCAAGTTCCTTTTCTCCCAGTTCTTCCCGGGCCAGCACCGCCCGGATGGCACCTTTTCTGTCACAGTTCATATTTCGACTCCTTATACTGGATGGTTTGTTTTTTCTCAACGGTTTGTATACAGCATTTTCCGTGCCAACTTTATTTTATTCCGTTTTTGAACTTGAATGCACGGTTCAACGACAGATTTCAGCTCTTTCAACCATACAAAAATGTAAGTCTTTTTCCCACAACCTACATTTTTGTTACTTGAAAAAGAGATTTTTCATACTATATTGCCTGACAAGAGAAAAAACTGGAACATCAAGGAGAGAAAACGGTCTTATGCCTGATCGCAACCAGATTGAAATCGCCGTGCTGAATCAGATCAGCTATACCATCGTTCACGAACACAACGTGTCGGAACTGCTCCGCAACGTACTGAATATTCTGCACAAGGAAATGGGATTGCTGCGCGGAACCATCACCATGCGGCACGGCGACACTCTGTTCATCGAAGCCTCCAACGGGCTGACCGGCGACGAAATCAACCGCGGCAAATACATGATCGGGGAAGGAATTACCGGCAAGGTTGCCCAGACCGGAAAACCCGCTCTGATTCCGGACATCTCCAAAGAACCGGAATTTCTCGGCCGCACGCAGGCGCGTCCCAAAAAAGGACATATCGCTTTTCTCTGTGTCCCGATTATTCACATGGAAAATGTCATCGGCACCTTGAGCATCGACCGCGAAACCGAAGTCCGGGGCAATCTTGATCAGGATCTCCGGCTGCTCGAAACCGTCGCCAACATCATCGCCGAAGCCGTGGCGTCCTGTCTGGAACAGCATGAGGAACGCCGCAAACTGCTGGAAGAAAACATGCGGCTGCGTGAAGAACTCGGCACCACTCCGCGTCCTTCCAACATCATCGGCAACTGCAACGCCATGCGCGCCGTCTATAAAATGATTTCGCAGGTGGCTGGCAGCAATGCCACGGTTCTCATCCGCGGAGCGTCCGGCACAGGCAAAGAACTGATCGCCCGCGCCATTTATATGTCCAGCAACCGCAATACCAAACCGTTTGTCGCAGTCAACTGCGCCGCCCTGCCCGACAACCTGATCGAAAGCGAACTGTTCGGCTATGAAAAAGGCGCCTTCACCGGTGCCGTTGCCCGGCGCATCGGCCGTGCGGAAGCAGCCAACGGCGGAACGCTTTTCCTTGACGAAATCGGCGATCTCAGCGTCAATGTTCAGGTCAAACTCCTGCGTTTCCTGCAGGAACGCACCATTACCCGCGTCGGCAGCAACGAGGAAATCAAACTGGATGTCCGGCTTCTCGCCGCCACCAGCCGCGATCTGGAAAAACTCATGGCGGAAGGACAATTCCGCGAAGACTTGTATTACCGGCTCAATGTTTTTCCCATTCAGCTCCCCTGTCTGCACAAACGCGCCAGCGACATCATTCTGCTTGCCGATCATTTCCTCGGCAAATACAACCGTATGCACGGCAAGAACATCTCGCGGATTTCCACCCCCGCCATCAACATGCTGATGTCCTACCATTGGCCCGGCAACGTACGCGAACTGGAAAACTGTATCGAACGGGCTGTCCTGACCGCCTCGGACACCGTGATTCACGGCTATGATCTGCCGCCCTCGCTTCAGACCGGCGAGGCGTCCGGCACGGCAGTGATTCATCCCGATGCCAAAGCGAATTTCAAGACCCTGGTCAACTCGTTCGAACGGGAACTGATCGTGGAGGCATTGAAAGCCAACGCGGGAAACGTTGCAGCCGCCGCCCGGCAGCTGGGGCTCTCCGAACGCATTATACATTATAAAATAGACAAACTGGGAATCACTCCCGAATGGTACCGTTCCAAAAAGGACTGAACACAGTTTTACCGGGATGATTTCTTACGTCCGCCGGACGCGCGTTTTGTCGGAGCCGGCGGCATTTTTGCGGCATGGTCCGGTGAGCCGGAGTTTTCAATCTCGCGGATCCGGTCCCGCAGCTGCGCAGCCCGTTCAAATTCCAGATTTTCCGCCGCCGCAAGCATCTCTTTTTCCAGTGCAGTCATCAGTTCGTTCATGTCCAGTCCTTCCCAGTCCGGCTGCTCCATGCGGAGCAGTTTGCCTTTGCGTCCCTGTCTGGCAGACTTGAACGCGGCGCGGTCCTCCCGGATCAGAGCTGCGGTTTCGTGCAGTTCATCCATACTGTAAGTGGTGCGGTTTTCCGCAGAGGACGGCGACAGACCGAGAACATCCGTAATGGTTTCCCGCTGTGATTTGATGATGGTTTTCGGGACGATATGATGTTCTTCATTGTAAGCCTGCTGTTTGGCGCGCCGGGCATTGGTGGTGTCTATCAGGGCTTTCATACTGTCGGTGATCTGATCGGCATACAGAATCACGCGCCCCTCAGAATTTCGCGCGGCGCGTCCGGCGACCTGCACCAGCGAACGCGCCGACCGCAGAAAACCTTCCTTGTCCGCATCCAGAATCGCCACCAGCTTCAGTTCCGGCAGGTCGATACCCTCGCGCAGCAGATTGATTCCGACAATGCAGTCGAAATCGCCGCGTCGGAGTTCGGAAAGCAGACGCACCCGTTCGATCACGTCGATTTCCGAATGCAGGTACTTTACTTTCAGTCCGAGTTCACTCAGATAATCCGCCAGACGTTCCGCACTTTTCTTGGTCAATGTGGCAACCATGGAGCGTCCGCCGCTTTCGGTGCAGCGCCGGATTTCCTCCATCACATCATCCACCTGACCTTCCAGCTTGCGCACTTCCACCGGCGGATCCAGCAGTCCGGTCGGACGCACTACCTGCTCCACCACTGAACCGCCGCACAGTTCCAGTTCATACTGCGCCGGCGTGGCGGAAACAAAAATCACATCGCCCAGCAGCGAAGTGAATTCCTCAAATTTCAACGGCCGGTTGTCCAGCGCGGAAGGCAGCCGGAATCCGTGATCGACCAGAGTCTGCTTCCGGCTCCGGTCCGCTTTGTACATCGCCATGATCTGCGGAATCGTCGCATGGGATTCATCTATGATCGTGATGTAATCCTTCGGGAAAAAGTCCAGCAGACAGAACGGCCGCGAACCCGGAGCGCGTCCGCCCAGATGCCGCGAATAATTCTCAATGCCGGAACAATAGCCGATTTCGCGCATCATTTCCACATCGTAATTGACCCGCTGATACAGACGCTGCGCCTCGACCAGTTTGCCCTGCGATTCAAACCAGGCAACCCGCTCTTTCATTTCCTTGAGAATGTTCTCCGTCGCCGCATTGATCCGTTCCTGCGGCAGCACAAAATGACGCGGAGGGAAAATCATCACCGAATCCGGACGGGAACGCACCCTGCCCGATACCGGATCACAGCGGGTCAGCGATTCCACCGAATCTCCCCAGAATTCCACCCGCAGCAGTTCCTCTTTCTGCGGCAGAAAAATATCCACATTATCGCCGCGAACCCGGAACTGTCCGCGTTCCGGCGCCAGATCATTGCGGTCAAACTGCACTTCCACCAGACGTTTCAGCAGTTCATTGCGCCCGATCTCCTGTCCGATGGACAGCGGAATGCACATGCATTCATAGTCTTCGCGCGCAGTCAAACCGTATATGCACGACACACTGGCAACCGCCAGCACATCGCGACGTTCCAGCAGGGATGCCGTTGCGGAAAGACGCATACGTTCGATATTCTCATTGATGCTGGCATCTTTGGCAATATAGGTATCGGTCTGAGGAATATAAGATTCCGGCAGATAATAGTCATAGTAACTGATGAAATATTCCACGGCGTTGTCCGGCAGGAAAGATTTCAGTTCACTGTAAAGCTGTGCCGCCAGAGTCTTGTTGTGGGACAGCATCAGAGCGGGACGGTTCACCTGCGCCAGTACATTTGCGAGAGTAAACGTCTTGCCTGATCCTGTGACGCCCAGCAAGGTCTGATATTTTTTCCCTTCCTTAAGGCCCCGGACCAGTTCCGCAATCGCTTCGGGCTGATCGCCTGCCGGCTGATATTCTGATTTCAGAGCAAACATAGTTTCAGTTTTCCATTATCTGTAATTCTGCGCATTACTATAGCATCATTCCGCCGCTTTTCAACTTCATGAAATATTTGCGGCGGAAAATGCGGAAATCAAAAGAAAAAAACTTGAAAAAACAGTTTCTCATTATAATTTGAAAACAACAGATAAAATCAGCTGCAAGGAAACGGAAATGAAAAAAATCACGCAGGAAGAAGCCGCACGGCAATTAGGGTTGAGCCGGTCAACCATCGTGCGCTGTCTGCGGAATGACCCCGCGGTCAAACAGGAAACCCGGCAGCGCGTCGTCCGCTTCCTCAACAGCAACGGTTTCAGCCGGCAGAATCTCAATATGCAGAACACCATTCTGGTCGGCTCCCGCGGCGAAAACGTTTTTCAGTCCAACCTTGTCCGGCATCTGGAAAACTGTCTCCGCATCCGGCAGATGCATCTGATACAGGCGGACATTGAAAAAGATCCGGCGCATTTCATGGAACTGGCAAGACGCGCCGACACCGTGGTGTTCGGATCCCTGTACGACCCGCGGATTATGCAGAAAGCTCTGGATGTCAATCCGGATCTTTACTCCATCAACGTTCTTTCCGACGGCACCCGCGCCACCAATATTTCCATCGAAACGGACAACCATGTCGGCGGCGAACTTGCCGCACATTATCTCATGGACATGGGACACCGGGACATTCTGATTGTTACCGTGCAGAATGCGCCCGCTCTGGCGGCACGGCAGAAAAGTTTTGAAATTGAATTCCGGCATTCCTGTCCGGACTCCCGCGTGGACATATTCGGAATCAATGCACCCGCCCCGGCCTGGCAGGATCAGCTGTATGATTTTCTGCGGAACCGCGAAACCATCCCGACAGCCGTTTTCTGTACCGGACACACTTTGCAGGACGGCACAATCGAAGTGCTGAAAAAACAGGGGCTGCGGGTTCCGGTGGACGTCAGCATACTATCCCACGACCGCCCGGAAGATTTTCTGACGGACATCAAGTATCCCTGCGACCACATCTACTATGAGATGTCGGAAATCTTCCAGATCATGGAATATTTTGTGGTCAACCGTCCGCTGCTCCCGACTGGAAGTCATTGGACCGTCGCTCCGGAACTGTATATCCGGCAGGAAGGCACAGTGCGGAAAATCAGCTTGTCCGACCGGCGGCGGAACCGCAGATGACTGTCCTTCAGGGAAGAACCGGCAGCAGCAGTTCCGCGGGATGTTCCGCATCATGATATACCGTAACCGCGGCACAGCGCAGTTCCGGATCCGTGGTATATTCATTACCGGTGTTGGGATTGCGTCCACACGTGGGGAAATCCTGCCCGCATAACTCAATCCGCAAAGCATGTCCCGGCAGAAACGCCGCGGCAATATCATTCAGCACCACTTCAAATTCCGTGATTCTGTTCGGAACCAGCAGTTCCGGTTTTTCGGTTCCGTTCCGGTAGCGGGCGCGCAGAACACCGCGGGTCAGCCACAACGCTCTGCCGTCCGGCGTTACATCCAGCAGATGAACCACAAAATCCGTATCGGGTGCAGACACTGCCGCGTGAAAACGCAGGCGCACCGGACCGGTTACAGCCAGCGTTTTTTTCCGGACCGGCATCGTATATACCAGTACATCGGATCGTGTTTCCTCTTCGCGACGGTCGTAACAGCCCAGTGAATCATGTGCGCCGCGGTTCGACAGCACCGGATGTGCCGGATCACTGACAAAACAGTCCGGAGTTTCCACTCCCGGCGCAGACTCTGTAATCGAGCCGTCTCCGAAAGCGGTATTGGCATTGCCGCCGGAGTGCAGATACCAGCGCTGTTCCTGAGTTCCGGCGGGCGGCCAGCATTCACTGTCGCGCCAGCGGTTTTCCCCGATCATGAAATAATGCACGGCATTTTTCCCCGGCAGAGGGTCGCGATCCGGATGACGCAGCAGACCGTACATGAACCGGACCTCCCAGCGGATCACCTGGGAACGATCATTGCGGACGCCGAACAGTTCCGGATTCAGCAGTCCGCCGTGTCCCCACGGTCCAATGACCAGCCGGGTGAATTTCCGTGCTTTTTCCGTGGCTGCCTGGTTCTGCATCCGCAGGAAACTTTCGATGGTGTCCGGCAGGAATCCGTCAAACCAGCCGCCGGAAATCAGAGCGGGGACTTTCATCCGGGAAAAATGTGTCTGATGCGCAGTCAGTTGATGATGTGGAGCATCCGCGCAGCGCAGAAAATGACGGAACGCGGGAACATCCGGATATGCGGCGGCATGGTCGCAGTCAATGACCGGCGTATGCCAGACTGTTTTCATGGCATTGTAGTCCGGCACTCCGGCATACCCGTATCTGCGGCGGTGATACATGGAAAGCATCCAGTTGACCGCGAAGCTCAGCTGCACTCCGCCGCCCCGTACCGCGGCTCCGACACAGCCGGTCAGCGGAGCCACATTGGGAGTCAGCGCGACCAGTCCTTCATATCCGGAACGGGCGGCAGCCCATTGAACCCAGCCGGGATAACTGCCGCCGGTCATGGCGCAGCGTCCATTGTAGAAATCCTGTTTTTCCAGGTAAGCGAACGTGTCTTCCGCGTCCCGGAATTCGAGTTCGGTATCGGCGGGATCCCATTCGCCTTCACTCCATGCCGTTCCGCGGCAGGATTGGATCATGACAATCTGCTGATGCTGCAATGCCTCCGCAACGGGCAGCTGAAACCAGGTGGTCCGGCAGTACGGGGTACGGATCAGCACAATGCCTGTGCGTTCCGGACGTTTCAGCGGGAAATAAATCACGGCATGAAGCCGGACTCCGTCGCGCATCGGGATCATCCGGCTGCTCATATCGCATTCCACATCAAATGGAACGGCAAGATCCGTTACATTGTAAACATCTTTTTTGTCCATAGAATCCATGTCCTTGAAGTTTCTGTATATTTCTGTGTAAAAGTACCACCGCGCCGCAGAATTTTCAAGAAAGCGGGAATTATTTTTTCACAGAAATCAGCCGTTCGTATTCACATGCCAGCGGATAACGCACCGGTTCGTCCTCCTCAACCGGAATGAAACGGAGTGCGCCGTCCACAAAACAGTTGTCGGAATGATCGTCGTTCACCATGGAAACCTCGCCGATCATGCTGGAACCGGAACCGGGTTCTCCATAAAATTTATGACAATGAATATGTTCCATGGTACAGCTTTCACCGGGGGAAAGAATCAGTTTGTCTCCGGAATCGAGTTCGCGGCGTATTCCGTTGACACTGATAGTAAAGCGTCCGCCGCAAATCCGGTTCGCCGCCGGATCGGCGCGGAAAAGTTCGATGACCAGATTTCCGCCGCCGCGGTTGATGATGTCCTCGCATTTGTACCAGTGAAAATGACGCGGTGTTACCTGATTTTCCCGGACCATCATAATTTTTTCGGCATAAGGTTTCGGGTATTCCGGAGAACCTGCCTTGCCGTTGCGCAAAGTGTAGAGCAGCAGTCCGGACTGCAGAAAATCCGCATTGCCGAAACTGGTTGCATCCCAGCCCAGCTGCAAATCAAAAATTTCCTGACATCCCGCGGCGTGCTCCTGCCAGTCCGCCACGGAAAAACGGGCATAAGGCGGCAGTTTGAATCCCAGTCCATCCCAGAATTCCATGGCTTCTTCTATATAATGGTTGATTTCCGAACGTTTCATAGTATCTGTACATCCTCAATGAATTATTATGGTTTTTCCAAGAACTTCCTGCGCCTGAAATCCGTCACAGTTCACCCGGAATCCCGTCCGGGAAACATCCGCCGAAAGCGTTTTGCCGGCAAGACGCAGGTTCTTCAGATGAAGTTCCGGCACTTCCGGCGGCAGATACGGCGAAACGGATATCGAAAAATCTTCACCGGTTTCAATGCCGAACAGGGAAAAAATAACCGTCTGCGCCAAAGCGGAACCCTGTATATCATTCTGCAGCGGAGTATCCCGGCGGTATTCCATGCGGTCGGCGGTATGACTGTCTCCCCAGTAAGGCAAGGCGTCCGCCAGCCAGAAAAGACGCCGGAAAATGTTCCATGCCAGCTCTTTCTGTCCATCCCGGAAAAGCCGGTCAACCACGGCGGGAGTGAACGAGATGCAGGCGCCGGGGCCGCCGTTGTCAATATCCGCCGGATCATAGGCAGGGTCGTCGATGGACAGCGAATGCATTCCGAATCTGCCGAGGAACTTCTGTTCATTCAGTTGGGAATACAACGCCTTCTTCGTGCGTTCGGTAAGAGCCCAGTCATTCCATCCCAGCGCCTTGAACATCTGAATGGTGTAACGAAGATACGGTTTCCCTTCCATATCCAGAGCGCGGAACCATTGCGCCGAATCATCAAACAGTTCCTGCTCAATCCGTTTTTTCAACGCTTCGGCGCGGGCAATGAAACTGCAGGGCGGCTGAACGCCGGCAAGACGGCAGAGCTGATCCGCCAGATGATAATTCACACAGCGGCGCAAATTCAGATCCGGCACCGTGCCGTCGTAACGGAGTTTGCCGCGCAGTTCCAGGTGATGATTGCCGTCGCCGTAATTCACCAGCACTGCCGGCTGGGAAAGATCGTCATGCATCAGAGCCTGTTCGATCATGTGGTCAATGATGCGGCGTCCCTGAAATTTTTCATGCAGAAAACCGCGGTCGCCGGTCTGCAGAACATATGCATGAGTCAGCAGCAGAATTTTTTCCTGATTGATCGGGTAATACGGTCCGAACGCCGAACCGTCGTCCGGGAAAAAGGCGAAACATTTCGTCAGATCCAAACCGAGGAAAACCTTGATGTTCTCCCGTGCGGACTCCGGATTCAACAGACTCCACAGACGATACGGTTCGCCGTAGTTCCAGAGATAATTGCAGCAGCATCCGCCGTTGATGCCGCCGGTGGCATAGTAGGGATGCAGTTTCCATTCCGGCACATTCCATTCATTGAGCAGCAGATGCAGCACCGAACGGTCGTAAAGACGCTGAAGCGGCGCGCAGTCTGTGGAGAATTCCGGCAGACACTGTTCCAGATGTCGTACCCGGTCCGCCCAGTCTTTGCGTGACGCCGCCAGAGTCCGGTACGGATCATCCAGAGCAGAATCCGTGAGCCGGTTGGCGCGATCCCGTTCATCCAGGGCAATGGCGGTATGGAAAATCAGCTCTTCTCCGGGAGCCAGCGAATGCACCTCCGCATTGAAAATTCCGGGAGCGGCGGGGTGCAGCATCAGTGAAGAACGCACCGCTATACGATCCGTTTCATGGTCGATGACAATCCGTTCCTGATCCCAGTGGACCGGAAGCCACTTTGCGCCCGTCGGACGCCCGAACTCCCAGTGATTCTGCCGGGCATTGCCGCCGAAAACTTCATACTGAACGGAAAGTTCCCGGCGTTCGGCGGCAGTATTCCGGATCCGGAATTCCAGGAGAGCACCGCGCTGACCGGCAATCAGGGCGAGCGTGCTGGAATACCGGAACGAATCGAAATTTCCGCTGCGTTCCACTTCCGTCGGCTGCCAGTAACATTTCTGCGCCGGCAGACGGCGTCCGTTGAACCGGATGTCCAGCCGGAAAGTATCGCTGAAAAGCGGCGGGGCGAACAATCCCCGAACCGCGGCGGCGTCGTGATATGCTCCGTTGAGTGTGATATGTCCGTTGATGATTCCGAGATCGCACTCGTCCATCAGACTTTTCCGGATATCCATTCCGAATCGTTTTCGCAAAGAACTCATGATACTTTCTTCACTCTCATTTGAAAATCTCTTACTGTGCGTTCGCCGCCAGAAAGTTTTCTTTCAGACGGTACACTTCAAACAAACCGATCGTCAGTTTGTCTTCCGGCTGCATCCAGGCTCCGTAAAGACGCACGAACATCCTGTTCATTTCCTGCGGGACCAGCACTGTCAGTTCAGCGGTGCGCCAGCCGTCTGCGTCCGGTTCGCCGAATCGGCAGCTCAAACTTTCCCGATACCAGCAGAAACGCTTATTGCTGTCACAGAACTGCACCATCACGGCATACTGCCCGGAAACCACTTTGTCAAAACGGGCTTTCACCCGGATGTAGTACATCTGATCCGGCGCGACTGCATGTTCCTGCGTGAAAGTCAATGTGGAACTGCAACCGGCAATCGAAACCGCGTTTCCTCCGCCGATCCCGCCGCCCGGCACCTTCACACAAGTTCCTTTGTCCTTGGCGTCCGACAGCCAGAAATCATAACCGCGCGGGCGGTTCGGCTTGACGAAATCTCCGGAGAAATCAGGATTTTCCGAGCGCAGCCGGGCGCTCTTTTCCGCCACCAGCCGGCGGGCGTAAGTCAGCGGCTCCTGTACCGATTCAAAGCAGTCGCGGATGCCGGGAGCCTCCTGCTGCCAGACTTTCTTCGCGCCGGGATGTCCCGGTTTGGAATAATGCCAGCGCGCGCCCTCGCTCCAGATCCAGACATATTCGTCCGTGGTGTTCAGCGCATGAAACAGATTGCGCCGCAGCACAGTGAGAGCGTTGGATTTCCGGATTTCCGGACCGATCCGCCGTCGGAAAGTGTCCGGTTTGCCGGGGAAAACATACGGGTCCAGATACAGCGCACATGCCAGCCGGGTCTGACGGCGAAATTTTTCGATGTTTGATTTATCCACCATCATGGGCAGAACCTGTGCCATATCACAGCGCAGTCCGGCATAATGGTCGCCGGTGCCGCTGGCATAACCGTGATATTCATGTCCTTCAATCAGGGTTGCCGTCGGCGGCAGCACATCGTAAACGCCGTTGAAAAACGGAACGGTCAGATCGCAGCATTCCGGCGCACCGCGCAGATTTTCCTTCCAGGAGAACATAAACAGACAGAACAAAGTGATGTCCGGATACTCTCCGAAAATCGCCCTGCCCCATTCCTGTCCGCGCTGCCGGGCTTTGGCTGCCATTTCCCCGTAACTCTTCCCCGGTGCGATCCGGCTGAAAACCGGGTTGCTGTTCCGGTACCATTCGGCATCGAAAATCAGCCCTTTGAGTTTGGTTTCTTTGGCGATTTTCGCCAGGACCGCAAAGTTATTGCAGACATCCGACCAGTTCTGATCATTGAACCAGTCCACTTTGCCGTCACGGGAATTGGTCCAGATGAAATTATCCTTGAACCGGGTGAACTTCATCGAACGCAGAGCCGCGATGTCCTTCTTGAACCATTCATATTTCCAGCGGACAATCTCCGTGCCGTGTCCTTCGGACGGTTCCGGGGAAAAAGCGAAATGTGTGCTGAATGTGTAGCCGTCCTCATGCTGTCCCTGTATCCGCAGGGAAATTCCGCTGTAAGGCGAATTTTTCTCCAGTTCAGGGAGTATTTCCTTGAGTTTGGCAACACTCATTGCCTGTTCCCAGCCGCAGCCGATGATCTTCTTCGCCGGCGGCTGCCAGTAATCCACATGCCCGGTTTTGTCAGCCGATGTATTTTCCGCCGGGCAAATCCAGGCTCCCATCCCCAGAAGCACACCCAATATCCATTGATACTTCATGTCTGCACCTCTCACGGACGGCGGGTCTGGAAGACTTCCGCCGAATCCCACAGATTATAGCTGTAACCCCACGAATTGTGAACTGTCCAATAGAAATTGTTCTGTTCCACATGTCCGTCCGTAAACAGCTGGTTGGAGCCGGGTTTATGCGCCGAATACACGCCGCCGTCCTGCGTACCGTCCGCGGAATAAGCATCGCTCAGCTTCAGGAAATTATTGTTCTTCTGCCGGTAGCTCCAGGCGTCCCAGAAAACCATGGTCTTGGAATTGTTCCGCTTGATGCTTGTCAGTTTGACCACGGCAGAACCGATTCCATATGCCGGCCAGGAGGCATTGGCGGAAAAGAAACCGTTGTATGCGTAATCCGAGAAAAAGTAAAAGTCATCGACATTGACCGCCTGATGACGTGAAGTTCCGGGACAAAGCATCATTTTGGAATAGTAGATGGTGTTCTGTTCGTTGAACTGGTCCCGCTTCGGAACTTCCTTGTAACCCAGCCGCAGAACATCCTGTTTCGCCAGATAAACGGAATATTTATCCTTTATGCCGGGCAGCAGATGATCTTTGTTTTCAAGCGAATAGGCGGTCCAGCTGACGCCGAGCTGTTTCAGCTGAGATATGCAGCTGATGGTTCTGGCGCGGTTGCGGGCGGAGTTCAGCGCGGGCAGCAGCATTCCCGCCAGAATCGCGATGACCGCTATCACCACAAGGAGTTCTATCAATGTGAAATTCAACGACTTGTGCTTAAAGCACCGAACAAAACAATGCGAACTGTACTTCATTTTTGCTTTCCTTTCTGAACAGTTTCATGCTTCCGTTATTTGAATTTATTTTCCAAGTATCAGCCGAATCAGTTTTTCCCGGATTGCCTTGAACTGCGCCGGAGTCTTGCGCGGCATGGCGGTTATTTCCACCAGCTTGAGCGCAGCTGCCGCATCACGCCGGGCGGCAAGCGCTTCTTCCGCCAGCCGGTAATAAAAGTAATCGGTAATGCCGTCACGCATATCTTCAAGGCGGATGCAGCTGACCGGTTTGTAGAAATCGCCGTTTTTCCGGATATACAGCAGCTGGCAGGTGCTCTGCCGTTCCGGCGGGAAATCATGAACCGCTTTTTCCGAACTGCCGCCGTAACCGATCCGGAACCGGTGATACGCCCCGGTAACGCCGGCGGTCCACACCTGATAACCATCGACTTTGTCCTGGATCATCACGTTCCACAGATCGTCGCGTCCGGCAAGACGGCAGTCCCGCTCCGCCCAGCTGGTGCGGTTGGTATAACGGAACAGTTCAACGCCTTTTTTCTGCATGAGACGCAGATCCGGTTCAAATTCCGGTGCGCTCAGCCCTGCACGGGTAAAGCCGACCATACGGTACTGGCTCATCAGGGGTTTCATATCCCAGTATTCGCTGCCGGATGTGATGATATACAGCGGAACAGACGGGGCGACCTCATGGATCCGTTTCGCCAGCGGCATCTGCCAGAGGCTGGTGTCTTCGTCGCCGGTCTTGTAAATGTAGCCGTCCTCACGGATTCCGCAGCTTTTGAAAAAATCAATGACCGCCGGGAAGGTTTCCGGATAGAGATCATCGGTCCGGGTGGACATCACAGGTTTGAGTCCGAATTCCGCAAAAATTTTCAGGCGGTCGGCGAGTTCTCCGAATTCTCCGTCAACGGTCAGCTTTCCGCGGGAAAAATCAATACCGGAGTTCACGATGCTGTCAAGGTATTTCTGCGAATTTTTGACATGACCCGGCGGAATCAGCCGGACGCCGTTGAGGCTGACCCGCGGTGTTTCCAGTGAAACCCAGTTGACATAATGTTCGCGGAAAAGTTTTGCCCATGCCCGTCCGCTTTTCCCGCCATACGGGATCTGGGAAAAAATATAGGCATTGAACGGATTCTTCCGGCTGTCCGGCAAAACGACCGGCAGAATTTCACAAAAGACCGGAATCCGGAACTCCTGGCCGTCCGCCGCAATTTTCAGATTTCCGGAATATTTTCCCGGCTCTGCATCCGCAGAATCGATCAGCAGCCGGAATTGCTGTAATTCAAATTTGCCAATGGCAAACGGAGTGTCGTAATCTTCGACCAGTTCCGGCAGCGGACGTTTGCTCCAGCTGTTGTACTGCGCAGGCCACAATTCCTTTGCCGGTTCCAGAAAACGGATCTGCTGCACTGTGATCCGGGATGCGGGAATTTCCGCACCGGTTTCCGCCCGCAAGTTCTCCGGCTGAAAACTCACACGGGCCAGCGCCTTCGCCCCGGCAAGCAGAAAACCTTCATGGGCAAATTCATTGACCGCCATGCGGAAATTCAATCCGCCGGATAATTTCTCCTTCAGCAGCTTCACCAGCAGGATGCGCTGTTCCGCGGTGTTTTTCTCCAGTTCGGACATCTCATCCCAGGGGAAGAACAACAGTGCTTTCCGGCTGTTTCCCGCCAGAGTTCCGGAGGCTTTGCGGCTTTCCGCCTGACGGACTGCCGAACGTAAACCGGCAAGACGGTTCAGCGCATCGATGAATTGCTCAGGATCGGCATTCCCCGCCGCGTCCGAAGCTGTTTTCACCTGGGCGTCTCCTGCAAAATCCGCGGCACGTTTCAGTTCCTGCTTCAGCATTTTGGCAAAAATCTCGTGCGGCTGCGCCAGAAGAACGAAACCGAAACTCTGCGGTTCCCGGTATCCCTTTTTATGGAGGGACCAGCAGCCGCCGCTGCGGGATTCGTTGGTTTGACGGTTAAGCCACACCGTATGAGCGAGATTGACTCGGAGCAGTTTCGTCTCTGCCGGATTGACCGCCAAAGTTTTCCACGGAACAGCGAATTCCGCAGTCCAGCCGTCTTCACGGATCTGCGCAGCGGCGGAAAAATTGAAATTGATGAAACCGTCGCCGTCCTGTCCGTCCCACAGATTGCCGGCTGCGTTGACGACGAACTGCCGGAAAGCATTCAGGTTTTCCGGGTTCGCGAGGAACAGCTCGACACTTTCCATCCCCCATACTTTCGCATGGTCTTTCGGCAGACGTTCCTGCCGGGACTGAACTTTAACGGCAATCCGCACGCCGACGTACAGGTTGTCCGCATCATAAGCGAACGCAACCGCTGCGGGATACGGCGAAACCTTATCCGTTCCCGGCAAATGCCAGTCTCCCTGCCATTCGGTCTGACGCCAAACCGGTTCCTGCAGCCGACCGTCAACCGAGACAGTCCCGTCCGGAATCCGTACAGCTCTGGCAGCCCGGATCATCGGTCCGTAAACCGGAGCGGCTGCCTGCATCAGCAGAGCCGTACCGAGACAGAGAGCGGTGATTGTTTTTTTCCACATTATGCTGTTCCTTCTTCTCAAAGCAAGTTTTCCAATTCCTGATCCGCCGCATTTTTCCGGACTTCCTTCAATTCCTCAATCCGTTTCAGGATTTCCAGACGTTTGGCGAACGCCTCTGCCGGAGCAAGTTTTCCGCTGCCGAGCCACTGATGATACAGCGTCTGACTTTCAATAAACGGCTTCAGTGCCGCAGAATCCGGCAATGCTTTCTGCATATCCGCCAATAAGCGGTCATATTCATCTGCTGTCAGCTTGAGTGCCGAAGCAAAACTGATGTCAAACATGCGGCAGCGATCCGGGCGGTCCACCTTGACGGAGGCTTCCGGCTGTCCCCAGCGGACAGTGGGAATGACCCGAATTCTGGCGGCGTCGAACTGAACATGGCCCGCGGCAGCCAGAATCACTCCGGCTGCGTGAAGGGCATGCGCTTTTTCCATGATTTTGACCGGAGACTCCACAGAAAGCCGGACCCAGCCGGAACTGCCGGTACGGCGTCCGTGATAACGGTTTGAACCGCGAATTGCGTTATCCGCCGCATCCGTCTGATGCGTCTGCATCGTCACGCCGTATTCTCCTGCAATGTGGTCGTACTTCGCATAAATGCTGATGTCATACCGGCGGTCATGCAGCAGATTTCCGCCGCGAATTGCGACAAAACTCCAATAAGTGCTTTTCAGCGGATTGAACGCATAACTCTCCAGGGAACGGGCGCTGCGGAAGCCCGTTTCCGCCCACAGAAACGCAGAGTTGTCATACGAATGCGCATAAGTCGAAACATAGCCGGGAATCCTGCCCGACCCCAATTCAAAACTGGGATTCGGAAGCAGGTTTTCCAGAACCTCCGCCCCGTCGGCGACAACTGCAATGTCGACGTCGGCGGCACTGCCGCACTTCAATTTTGCAACACAGACGCCTTTGGCGTCCGGTATTCCGGCCGATACGACCTGAACTGCCGCAGAAGAAGTTTTCACTTCCACTTTTGCCGCCGTAACCGGTTTGTTTTCATCATCGCGAAGCACGATCCTGACTTCCACTTCGCCTCCGGCCGGTACAGAATGCCGGGAGACTTGGAAAAAGCTGTTGACGCTGTCCACTCCCGCCAGAGCACAACCGGTCAGGCAGGCTGCAAATGCGGACAGGAATATTCTGCTGTTCTTCATGAGCCGTCACTCCAATCCCCAGCTGATCCGCTGGTAATTCGGTGAGCAGTCTGAATTTGTGAACGGCGAATAAAGCCCATAACGACCTTTTTGATGTGCACGGTCGTTCTCCATCCGGACCGTCTGGACATGACCGTCGACAAACAGAGTGTTCATCACAGGCCTCAGATAATTCCGTCCGTGAACCGGAGTCTGCTTCAGTTTATTGTAGCGTTCATTCATCAACATGGCTCCGCTTGGCTGACGCACCTTGTTTTTCCTTGGCTGATTGGGGGTAGCACTGACTTGTGACGCCCGTGTCAGCATATAGCTGGTGGCAAAAGCGTTTTGTTTGACAACTTCACCGCCGTTCAGTCCGTCATACGAGGGATCATTGTCGCAGAAAGTGATTTTCATCAGCTTCAGGTCATACGCCTTGACCGCATCCGGCGTGTTTGGTCCACGAAAAGTTGACCCGGCAATATATGAAGCGATCGGCGCGTATGGTGCAATATCCGGAGTATAAACCGTATTCAGCCGGCTTTTGTTGGTCATCCATTCTTCCTCGCTTCCGGACTGCGGGAAATAATCATTGTAATCGCCTCCGTAAAATTCGAACATCTTTCCCAGATTGTTCAAACGGTTCACACAGCTGATGATTCTGGCGCGGTTGCGGGCGGAGTTCAGCGCGGGCAGCAGCATTCCCGCCAGAATGGCGATGATGGCTATCACCACAAGGAGTTCTATCAATGTGAAATTCAACGACTTGTGCTTAAAGCACCGAACAAAACAATGCGGACTGTCCTTCATTTTTGCTCCTCCTTATCCTATACGGTTATGTTTTCCGGGCTTGCCTCTCTTTATACGGACCGGACAGCTCCGGGATTCACCGGTTCCCGGAACTGTCCAAACCGGTCATCCCTGTTTTAATCGCCACATGACGACCGTGGAAGCTCCTTCATCCTCGTTGATGATCTCATAATCACCGAAACCCGCGGGAATCAGGGCGCACTGCAGACGCTCGATCCGGCAGCAGCGTTCCGGATGCGCCTTCGACCGGATCACCACCGAAGTTCCGACGGTCAGCGTGGCTGCCTGCAGGTATTTGCCTTCCGTTGTGCCGTCGGCGCGTTTGGTGAAGTGCGTCCGTTCAATCTCAAACGGCATCTGCGGCAGCGTGGTATAGCGGTCACGGGAATACTCCTGATTCCATTCAATCACCACCGGCCGCGCCCGGAGATTCTTCTGCACCCAGTCGGCGCGGAAACCTTTGTCGATTTCAAAATAACGTTCCAGATGCATTTTCATGGGCTTGCCGGTCATGGTCTTTTTCCGGTCGTCCCAGGTCGGACGCATGAAATCGTATCCGAAGAAGGAATATTCGCCGCCGGCGGCATTGCCGCAGGTGTCCATTTCCAGAACCATCTGATAGCCGCCGTGTCCGTGGGTCGTGCCTTCGGGGATCAGGAACAGGTCGCCGACATTGGTCTGCCAGTTGGCAATGTATTCTTTCCAGTCCGGGATGGCTTTCTGTTCTTTCCATGATTTGCGGCACTGGGTGTCCCATTCCTCCGTGCAGGCGTCGTTGTTGAATCCCATCCAGGTGTTGGCGCCGGGATAGGCTTCCACAATATAATAGGTTTCGTAGCGTCCGAGCGGTTCATTGAAATGCCGTTTCACATATTCCGTGCCGGGGTGATTGTGAATCGGCATACTGGTGCGTTCGGCAGGCTGTTTGTCCGGGAAATAACCGTCATCCAGCCAGATTTCCACCGGGATCAGTCCCGGATACTCGCGGGCAGGAAATTCCCCGACAAAGACTGCCGCATTGTCGATCAGCAGATCCACGCTCGGAATATTGATCTTGACTCCGTTCTCCAGTTCGATCAGCAGACTGAGGTCGGCGCCCGCCAGACGGTTCCACGCATTGTTTTCCAGACCGGGGATATCCCAGAGCTGACGGTAGCGGTATGCGCCCCAGGGACCGGGCGAGTAGGTACGGATCTGTTTCATCGGCTGCCGTGCCAGAACCGCAAGAATTTCTTCAAACACTTTTTCCGGCATGAGAGTCAGTTCTTTGGTCTCGACCGCCTCACAGTAGAAATCGCATTTGCCGAGTTCGGCGGCTTTATGACGCTGCAGCACGTAAAAATCATTATAGTAATACTCTTTCCAGCCGTAATCCTTGCGGGGTTCCGTGGAGCCGAATGGAATCAGTTCGCCGTTCCACATCTGCCAGAGCATCGGATCGGCTGTCATATCAAAATAACAGCGCACGGAGTCTTTGCAGTCCGGGAAACATTTCAGCGCGCCCGGACCGTACACTATGCAGAATTCATCCGGACAGCTTGCTTCGAATGCTTTGAGCCGGGCGGAATCAATGAAGTCATCCAGAGTGCCGACATTGTTGACTTTGCCGAAACAGGGATCTTCCGTGATCCATTCCGTTTTCAGCTCCGCAAGTTTTGCAGCGTCATAATAAATGGAGGCGCAGGACAGCGCCTTCGCATTGTTCAGCCGGCTCTGCAGAGCAGGTACGATGGTTTTCCAGTCGATACCGTACCAGCCGTCCAGAAGCAGACAGCAGGCGTTCTTTGTTCTGACGGCCTCGGCAAGGGCATCCAGCCCGGCATCAAAACCGTGTCTGACCTGAGACAATGCTTCCGGAGCAATCCGGACCAGATTTTCAGCATTGCGGCGATTTTCATAGATAGGCATAACAGTCTCCCTTTTTAGTGAACACGTGTTCGTTATCATATATTATAATATATTTCTGTTCGTTTGTCAATAGGCAAAAATGAAAAAACAAAAAAAATACTTGCTTTTCTGTCGATAGTGTTCTATATTATATAACAAACAGAACAAAGGAAGACTATGACCAAGCAAAATGATATATGCGTAGGCGCACGGATCCGGAATCTTCGGCAGAGAAGCAATATTTCACTGCGGCAGCTGTCCCGCACAGCCGATGTTTCCGTGAGCTATCTCTCCGCCATTGAAAAAGATGCCGTCTCCCCCACGCTTGCCATGCTCCGGAAAATACTGACGGCGCTGGATTCCAATTTCTATGACTTCTTCAACGACCAGGGCAGTCAGGCGAATCAGTATATTTTCCGAAAATCCGGAATGCAGACCGCTGCGGACTCCGACCGCGAATACACGCTGCTGCTGCCGCATCAGGAAGACATCAGGATCGAGCTGATGGATGAAAACTATTTTCCGGGAAAAGAACTGCCGGCATTCGAAGTCTTTGAAAGTGATTTCACCGGATATGTCATTTCCGGAGAACTTGTGCTGGAAATCGACAATGAGCCGCCGACCACCCTGAACGCCGGCGACGCTTTCTATGTTCCCGCCGGAACCAAAGTCCGCGGCTACTGCGAGAAGGACCGCAAGGCAAGGCTGATTACGGCTCTGTATCCGGTGCAAACCCGTTCCGCCGGGGAAACAAACAAATCCGAATCCATCAGCTTCTGATGCAGCAAACCCGAAAATAAAGAATGAAACGGCTGCAGCGGTCCGGATTTTCCGTACCGCTGTTTTTTTGTGCAGAAACGGCAACATGAACAAGAAATAATCTTGGCGTCCGCAGGTGAAAATTCAAGGAGTTACGCCATTTTTTCTGCCATAAAAAACGGGCTTTTTGCCGGTTGCGCTTTGATTTTCTCTGCAAGGCACGTATATTATGCTGTAAACTAAAATACGATCAACTAAAACAGAAAGTCAGCCGGAACATGGAAGAAAACAAACCTGCGGTTTCCGTCGTCATCCCCGTTTACAACGAGGAACTGAATCTGCCGGAACTGGTCGAACGCTGTATTGCGGCCTGCGACAAACTGCCTCAATCCTATGAAATCCTTCTGGTCGATGACGGCAGCAAAGACCGCTCCGCCGAACTCATCGAAGAAGCTGCGCGGAAATATCCGGGCAAAATCATCGGAGTCATCCTTTCCACCAATTTCGGACAGCACGCCGCAGTCACTGCCGGGTTGTCCAAAGCACGCGGGAAATACATGATCACGATGGACGCTGATCTGCAGAATCCGCCGGAAGAAATTCACAAACTGGTCGAGAAACTGGAAGAAGGTTATGATGTGGTCGGCTCCATCCGGGAAAACCGTCAGGACACTCTTTTCCGCAAGCTCGCCAGCAAAACCGTCAACCTGATGGTGCGGCGTCTGACGCGCGGCAAAACTATGACGGACTACGGCTGTATGCTCCGCGGCTACAACCGCTCAGTGGTGAACGCCATTCTGGATTGCCATGAACAGGGCAAATTCATTCCGATGCTGGCGATGTCCTTCGCCCGGAAATCCACGGAAGTAATGGTCAAACACGCGGAACGCGCCGCCGGGGAATCGAAATATTCCATGCTCAAACTGATTGCGCTCCAATACGATCTGCTGACCGGAACATCCACTTTCCCGCTGCGGATGCTGACGTTCCTCGGCTTCCTGATTTCCCTGCTGGGCATCCTGTTCGGCATTTACATTTTTGTAATGACCCGCATCAACGACGCCAGCTGGGGACAGTACGGCGTATTCACCATGTTCGCGATTCTGTTTGTGTTCATCGGAGCGCAGTTTGCCGGAATGGGACTGCTCGGAGAATATATCGGCAAAATTCATCTGAACGCCCGCGGACGTCCGCAGTTCTACATTGAAAAAGTCATCGAAGGCGAAAAGAAAGAAAATTGATCTGCATTCAAAAAATATTACTGAAACACGGAGGAGTAAAAAATGAAAGCTGTTGTATTTGCTTATCACAACATCGGCTGTGAAGGGATTCAGGCATTGCTGGACAACGGGATCGAAATTCAGTGTGTTTTCACCCATACGGACAACCCCGATGAAAATATCTGGTTCCGTTCTGTGGCCGAACTGGCTTCGGAAAGAGGCATTCCTCTGTACGCGCCGGAAGATCCGAACCACCCGCTGTGGATCGAACGGATCCGCGCGATGAAACCGGATTTCATCTTCTCGTTCTACTACCGCAATATGCTCGGCAGGGAACTGCTCGCCATTCCGAAAAAGGGCGCAATCAATCTGCACGGCTCCCTGCTGCCGAAATACCGCGGACGCTGCCCGATCAACTGGGCGGTTCTCAACGGCGAAAAAGAGACCGGTGTCACGCTGCATTACATGACCGAAAAACCGGATGCCGGAGATATTCTGGCGCAGGAAAAATTTGCCGTCGCCGCCGCCGACACTGCACTGGATGTGCATGAAAAGGCAGCGAAAGCCGCGGCGGTCCTGCTCAAAAAAGCTCTGCCGAAATTGAAAAAAGGCACGCTCAAAGGGATCCGTCAGGATGATGAAAAAGCCACGTATTACGGCGGACGCAAACCCGCGGACGGCGTGATTGATTTTACGAAAAGTGCGGCAGAAATCCGTAATCTGGTGCGCGCTGTAACCCGTCCGTATCCGGGCTCATTCGCATTCCTCGGCGAAAAGAAATATATTTTCTGGCAGGTTTCCGAAGTCAAGGCAGCCGGGAAAGCCGCGCCGGGGACCATTCTTGCCACCGCGCCGCTGACCATTGCCTGCGGCAAAGGCGCGTTGAAAGTGGACTTCGCCCAGGCGGAAGGCGGTCTCTACTGCTCCGGCGAACAGCTGGCTCTGGATGCGAAAATGGTGGAAAAAATGACTTTCGCATCCAGCAACCGTCCTTCGGTGCGCCGCAAAACCAGCGTGCTGATCCTCGGCGTCAACGGCTTCATCGGCAGTGCCATCAGTGAACGTCTGCTCGCGGACGGCAATTACGAAATCTACGGCATGGACCTGCGGAGCAATTACATTTCCGATCTGCTGAAACATCCGGATTTCCATTTCTTTGAAGGTGATATTACCATCAACCGCGAATGGATCGAATACCATGTCCGCAAATGCGATGTGGTTCTGCCGCTGGTGGCAATTGCCACGCCGATCGAATACACCCGCAATCCGCTCCGCGTGTTCGAACTGGACTTCGAGGAAAACCTCCGGATCGTCCGTTACTGCGTGAAGTATCACAAACGCATCATCTTCCCGTCCACTTCCGAAGTGTACGGCATGTGCACGGATGAAAGTTTCGATGAAGACAACTCTCCGCTGATCACCGGTCCGATCCGGATGCAGCGCTGGATTTATTCCTGTTCCAAGCAGATGCTCGACCGTGTGATCTGGGCATACGGCGCCAAAGGACAGCTCCGCTTCACGCTGTTCCGTCCGTTCAACTGGATGGGACCGAAGCTCGACAGTCTTTCCTCCGCCCGTATCGGCAGTTCCCGCGCCATCACCCAGCTGATTCTGAATCTGGTGCAGGGAACCCCGATTCAGCTGATCGACGGCGGCGAACAGAAACGCTGCTTCACGCACGTTACCGACGGTATCGAATGCCTGTTCCGCATCATTGAAAACAAAGAAGGCAAATGCGACGGCAAAATCATCAACATCGGCTGTCCCGCCAACGAAGCCAGCATCAAGGAACTGGCGGAAATGTTGGTCAAACAGTTTGACAAACATCCGCTGCGCAAGAAATTCCCGCCCTTCGCCGGATATAAACTGGTGGAAAGCGGTTCGTTCTACGGCAAAGGATATCAGGACGTCCAGCACCGCAAACCGAGCATCCGCAACGCCGCACGTTACGTCGGCTGGAAACCGGTTGTGAAACTGGAAGATTCCGTTGCCATGACGCTGGACTTCTTCCTGCGTCAGGCGGTCGAATCCGGTGAGTTCTGCAAAAAATGAAGATCGCACTCCGAGTCGATGTGGACACCTACCGCGGAACCCGCGACGGCGTCCCCGCCCTGTGCCGGATTCTGGACAAACACGGAATCCGGGCGGCATTCTTCTTTTCCGCCGGACCGGACAACATGGGACGTCATCTCTGGCGGCTGCTGAAACCGGCTTTCCTGTGGAAGATGCTCCGCACCAAAGCGGCAAGCCTGTACGGGCTGGACATTCTCCTGATGGGAACCATGTGGCCCGGACCCCGGATTGCCAGACATCTGGGACCGGTCATCAAGGCATGTTCCGACGCCGGACATGAAATCGGGGTTCACGCCTGGGATCACCATGCGTGGCAGGCGCACATCGACCGGATGGGCAATGAGCAGATCGAAAAACATCTGCGCATGGCGTTTGAGGAACTCGAACGGGCAACCGGCAAAGCCCCGACCTGTTCGGCAGTTCCCGGCTGGCGGTGCGAACCCGCCGCCCTGGCGGTCAAGGAAAAATTTCCGTTCCGGTACAACAGCGACTGTCGCGGCTCCGGCATTTTCCTTCCGGTCGTCGGCGGCAAAACGCTGAAAACGCCGCAAATGCCGTTGAACATGCCCACTTACGATGAAATGCTCGGCAAAAACGGTGTGACCAACGAAAATTACAATGAACGGCTGCTGGCATCCGCAAACGAAAACGGATACAACATGCTGACCATTCATGCGGAAGCGGAAGGCGGCATCTGCGCTCCGATGTTTGAACGGTTTCTGGAAATGGCGGAAGCACGCGGAATTACTTTCCACGCTCCCGGCGATCTGCTGCCGGAACACATCGAAACTCTGCCGAAATACGAAATCATCAAGGGAGAAATTCCCGGACGCGAAGGCTGGGTTGCCTTGAAAAGCAGTCAGCCGGTCTGCTGATTTCCCTGCTGTTTTTAACCCTGTACGAAAGGTACTGCAAAAATGAAGAAGTGGTATTGGTATGTCATCCTTGCGGTCATAACGCTGACGGTTTACATTCTGCCGATCGGCGGACGCCCGATGCTGAATCCGGATGAATCCCGTTATGCGGAAGTTCCGCGCGAAATGATTGAAACCGGCAATTACATTTCGCCGCGGCTGAACGGCGTGCGTTATTTTGAAAAGACCCCGTTGAGCTACTGGTGTTTCGCCGCATCTTTCAAGCTGTTCGGAATGAACCGTTTCGCTCTGCGGCTGCCCTGTATGCTTGCCATGCTCGGAACCGCCTGGATCGTGTTCCTGCTGATGTCTCATTATTATGAACGGCGGACCGCACTGCTCGGCACGGGAATCTTCGCCACACTTCCGTTTGTTTATGTTCTTGGAACCGTGGCAATTACAGATATGTTCCTGACCTTTTTCGTCACGGCGGCAATGGCGGCATATTTCTTTGCCGTACAGAATCAGGTATCTGTGCCGCGCCGGTGCGGACTGCTGTTCCTGTGCGGAATTTTCTGCGGTCTGGCATTCCTGACCAAAGGGTTCATCGCATTTGCGGTTCCGGTGGTAACCATTGTGCCGTACCTGCTGTGGGAGCGGAAATGGAAACTGCTGTTCACGACGCCGTGGCTGCCGCTGCTGGGCGCAGTGCTGACCGTTCTGCCATGGGGCATCGCCATCCACCAGCAGGAACCGGATTTCTGGCATTATTTCTTTTTCGTGGAACACATCAACCGTTTCTTCGGACAGGAAAAAGCGCAGCACTCCAACCATTTCTTTTATTTCTTTCCGGTTTTCATCGGCGGCATTGCGCCGTGGGTGCTGATGGTTCCGAATATCTGCAGAACGCTGTACCGGCAGGTGAAAAATTCTTCCCTGCTGAAATTCTGCTGCTGTGCTGTGGTACTGCCGTTTCTGTTTTTCTCCTGTTCCAGCGGAAAACTGGCAACCTATATCCTGCCGTGTTTTGCGCCGGCCTCCATCCTGTTCGCCGCGGCATTGGAAAAATTCTTCGTGGAAGAAAAACGGGAACGCGCGTTTCATCTGACACTGCTGGTCCTGGCGATCGGATTTCCGGGTACGGCCGTGGTCATGACCGTCAATGCGCTGACCGGATTCCCGCAGCCGCTGTTTCTTGCGGAGGACTGGCGGCAGCTGCTGCTTCTGGCGGTGGTGGCTCTCATGTGTATGCTGGTTCTCTATCTGGCATGGGGCGCCAAAACCAGTTACACCAAACTGTTCCTGTTCCTGGTCAGTATGCTGCCGGTCCTGATCGGGACAAACTGTATTTTCCCATCAATCATCCGGGAAAAGAAAGCTCCGATCTGTTTTCTGGAAGAAGCGGCGAAGCGGCTGCCGAAGGAAAATCTGGTCATTGTCACCTCCCCGCGCCCGTTCCAGGATGTCTGCTGGTCGTTCAGGAGCAGCAAAGTAAAACTGTTTGCCGGACGCAATGAAATCGCCTATGGACTTTCTTATCCGGAAGCACAGGATCAGTTCATTCAGAATATGGATGAACTGAAAGCGCTGTATCAGAAAGTGAAACAGGAAAACAAAACGCTGGTGCTGGTTTCCAAAATCAAGGAGCTGCCGCATCTGAAAGCCAACCTGCCGGAACCGCGGAAAGTGGAGACATCCTGGCCGGGTCATAAAGACGGCTTTGCGGTTCTGCAGTATTGAGCGGAATTCCCGACACACACATTCTGGCGGATTGTCCGGAAGAAAAACACAATTTTTTTCCGGGAATCCGCCATTTTTTCATCTGCGGAAATTGCATTTTCCATATTCAAAACTATATTACCGGACTGGCTTTTAACCCATGGGAATTCTGCGGGATTTCCAAAACCTGGAACAGACCGGATAAACCGGGAGGAATTGTTGAAAAAATGAATGTTCACAAAGAAGCATTTGAGCGCTGGACACCACGCGACTCAGCGGACCTCTACGGGATCCGTGACTGGGGCGCCGGGTATTTCGATGTAAATGAACAGGGAGATCTGGTCGTTACGGCTTTCGGAAAAGACGGACCGGCGGTCAGCCTGATGGAAATCGTGCGCGGCATCAAGGAACGCGGCATGGACATGCCGGTTCTCCTGCGTCTGCGCAATATTCTGGATACCCAGATCCGGCGTCTGCATTCTTCGTTTGCCAAAGCGATCAAGCAGACCGGATATCAGGGACAATACCGCGGGGTTTACCCGATCAAAGTCAATCAGCAGCAGCAGGTTGTGGAAGAAATCGCCTGTTTCGGCAGAGAGTTTCACCACGGTTTTGAGGCGGGCAGCAAAGCCGAGCTGATTGCCGCCATCGGCACCATGACCGACCGCGAAGCGTGCCTGATCTGCAACGGGTACAAGGATGAAGAATTTGTCGACCTCGGCCTCTACGCCACCAAACTGGGCATCAAATGTGTGCTGGTTGTGGAAATGCCGGGCGAAGTGCCGAGCATCATCGAACGAAGCAAAAAACTCAATATCAAGCCGATGATCGGCATCCGCATGAAGCTGTCCACCCGCGCCGGCGGACAGTGGACCGAATCCGGCGGCGACCGCAGTGTCTTCGGACTGAATACCGCGGAACTCATGCATGTCGTCGATCAGCTCAAGGAAGCGGACATGCTGGACTGTCTGCGTCTGCTGCATTACCATATCGGTTCCCAGATTCCCAACATCCGGGACATCCGGGCGGGCGTGCTGGAAGCCAGCCGGGTTTACTGCGGTCTGGTCGAAGAAGGTGCGCCGATGGGGTACCTCGATCTCGGCGGCGGACTGGCTGTCGACTATGACGGTTCCCACACCAACTATTCCATGAGCCGCAACTACACTCTGGATGAATACTGCGTGGACGTGATCGAAACCGTCGGCGAAACTCTGACTTCCAAAAAGATACCGCACCCGAACATCATTACGGAATCCGGACGCGCCACCGTGGCGTATTATTCCGTGCTGCTGTTCGACATTCTGGATGTTGCCAGCTTCGAGCCGACGGAAAAACTGCACAAGCTCCCGGAAAACGCCAGCGAAATGACCAAGGATCTTGTGGCAATCGTGGGAAACATCACTCCGCGCAACCTGCAGGAAAGTTTCCATGACGCCATTTACTACCGCGACGAAATCCGCATTCTGTTCAAAAACGGCCGTATCTCCCTGCGGGAACGCGCCGCTGCCGAAAGCGCTTTCTGGACCATCATGGCGGCGGTCAACAAAGAAGCCCGCAAACTCAAATACATCCCTGATGAATTTGAGGGACTGGACGCTTCCCTGGCGGATATTTACTACGCCAATTTCAGCGTGTTCCAGTCACTGCCGGACTCCTGGGCGATTGATCAGGTGTTCCCCATCATGCCGATTCACCGCCTGAACGAACGGCCCTGCCGCACCGCCATCATTTCCGACATCACCTGCGACTGCGACGGCAAAATCGACCGTTTCGTCGATCTGCATGACGAACGGCGGACTCTGCCGCTCCATGCCATCGGAGACACCGATGAATACTATCTGGGCGCGTTTCTCGTGGGCGCATATCAGGAAACCCTCGGCGATCTGCACAACCTGCTCGGCGACACCAATGTGGTCAATATCAATATCAACCGGGAAGACGGTCATTTTGAAATTGTCAACGAAATCGAAGGCGACACCGTGGCGGATGTGCTTTCCTATGTGGAATACTCCCCCAAGGAACTGTTGGAAAACCTGCGTGCCGCCGCCGAACGCGCCATCGAGGAAAAACGGATTTCCCCTGCCGAACGGCGCACCATCATGCGCGCCTATGAAGACGGTCTGCGCGGTTACACTTACTTCGAACGTGAATAATCCCTTATCAGAGAGGAGCTGAATATATGGCAAGAGTTCTTATCATCGGAGCGGGCGGCGTCAGCGGCGTCGCGGTCCATAAATGCGCTCAGGCGTCAGAAGTTTTCACCGACATCTGTCTCGCCAGCCGCACCAAATCCAAATGCGACGCCATCGCCGCACAGCTGAAACGTCCCATCCGCACGGAACAGGTCGACGCGGACAATGTCCCGCAGCTGGTCGCGCTCATCCGCGATTTCCAGCCCGATGTCGTCCTGAACCTCGCGCTTCCTTATCAGGATCTCCATATCATGGACGCCTGTCTGGAAACCGGTGTTCATTACATCGACGCCGCCAACTATGAGCCGCCGGACAAGGCGCACTTCGAATACTCCTGGCAGTGGGCGTATCAGGACCGCTTCAAGGAAAAAGGCATCACCGCCCTGCTCGGCTGCGGTTTCGACCCCGGCGTAACCAACGTCTTCTGCGCCTGGGCGGTCAAACAGAATTATTTCGACACCATCGACACGCTGGACATCATCGACGCCAACGCCGCCGACAACGGACACCCCTTCGCCACCAACTTCAACCCCGAAATCAACATCCGCGAAGTCAGCGCGAACGGCAAGTATTACAAAGACGGCAAATTCATCGAAACCAAACCGATGGAATTCAGCCGGGTCTATGACTTCCCCGCCGGGATCGGACCCCGGAAAATGTATCTGCTCTGGCATGAAGAGCTTGAATCCCTCGCTCCTTTCCTGAAAAAGAAAGGACTCAGGGAAGCACGGTTCTGGATGACTTTCTCCGACAACTACCTGAAACATCTGGAAGTTCTGGAAAATGTCGGCATGACCCGCATCGACCCCGTAATGTATCAGGGACACGAAATCATTCCGCTGCAATTCCTCAAATCGCTGCTGCCGGATCCCGCCACCCTGGGCCCGACCACAGTCGGCAAAACCTGCATCGGATGTCTCATGAAAGGCAAAAAGGACGGCAGGGACCGCCAGTATTACATTTACAATATCTGCGACCATCAGGCTTGCTACAAGGAAGTGCAGTCGCAGGCGGTCTCCTACACCACCGGCGTTCCTGCCATGATCGGCGCCATGCTGATCGCCACCGGCGTATGGAAGGGCGCCGGCGTATACAACATGGAACAGTTCGACCCCGCTCCGTTCATGGAAAAACTCAACCAGTACGGACTGCCCTGGGTGGAAGAGTTTAAATGACCGGACTGCCGCTGAATCAGATCGAAACGCCTTGTTTCGTCGTGGACAAGGCGCTTTTGCGCAGAAATCTGGCAGTGCTTGACTCCGTGCGGAAACGGACCGGCGTCAAGATCCTGCTGGCGCAGAAAGCATTTTCCATGTATGCGGTTTATCCGCTGCTGGCGGAAGTGCTGGACGGAACCTGCGCCAGTTCGCCGGATGAAGCCCGGCTCGGCCGCGAGGAATTCGGCAAGGAAGTTACCGCTTTCGCCGCCGCATATTCCGAACAGGACCTCCGGGAACTGCTGGGCTGGTGCAACCACATCATCTTCAATTCGTTTTCTCAATGGCAGCGTTTCCGCCCGCTGACTGCCGCCGCGGAAAATGTCCGCTTCGGAGTCCGCTGCAATCCGGAACACTCGGAGGGAACGGTTGAAATTTACGATCCCTGCGCCCCGAAATCCCGGCTGGGAATCCGGGCGGCGGATTTCGCCGGACAGGATCTCACCGGCATCACCGGACTTCATGTCCACAATCTCTGCGAACAGAATTCCGACGCCTTCGAACGGACTTTACGCGCCTTCGAAGAAAAATTCGCTTTCCTGATTCCGCAGATGCAATGGATTAATTTCGGCGGCGGACATCATATCACCCGTCCGGATTACGATGTTGATCTGCTGTGCAGTCTTCTGAACGGATTCCGCGAACGCTGGAAAACCCCGGAACTGTTTCTGGAGCCCGGCGAAGCGGTCGCGCTCAATACCGGTTTCCTGGTCGCCAGTATACTGGACATCGTCCACAACGAAACGGATATTGCCATTCTGGACACTTCGGCGGAAGCCCACATGCCGGATGTGCTGGAAATGCCGTACCGCCCGAACATCATCGGAGCAGGACAGCCCGGCGAAAAGGCGTTCACCTACCGTCTGGCGGGACATTCCTGTCTGGCGGGAGATGTGATCGGCGACTACTCTTTTGCCGAACAGCTCAAGCCCGGCGACAAACTGGTGTTTCTGGACATGGCGCACTATTCGATGGTCAAGACCAATACCTTCAACGGACTGCGGCTGCCGTCAATAGCACTATTTGACTCGGCGGACGGCTCATTCCGGGTATTGCGCAAATTCTCCTACGAAGACTTTAAATCAAGATTGTCATAAATTATATGAAAGGATTATAAAAATGGCTTGCGGCGGAAATTGCTCCTCCTGCGGAGAAAAAGGCTCCTGCGAAAACAACGATAAAAAACTGAATGAGGTCCTGGAAAAAATCAAACATAAAATTATGATCCTTTCCGGCAAAGGAGGAGTCGGAAAAAGTTCCGTTGCGGCGACTCTGGCGTTTCTGCTGGCAAAGGCCGGCAAAAAAGTCGGACTGCTGGACCTGGACTTTCACGGACCTTCCCAGCCGACTCTGTTCGGTGTTCAGCATCTGCGTATGGAGGCGGACGACACCGGGCTGCTCCCGATGAACGTCAACGGGGTGAAACTGGTTTCCATCGGGCTGGTTCTGGACGATCCGGACCAGGCAGTCATTTGGCGCGGTCCGGCAAAAATCGGAGTCCTCAAACAGCTTTTTGAAGATGTAAGCTGGGGTGATCTGGACTATCTGATTCTTGACTTCCCGCCCGGATGCGGCGATGAAGTGCTGTCCGCCGCGCAGATGGTAACCGGCGACCGCTCGGCAATTGTGGTTACCACTCCGCAGGAAATGTCCATGGCGGACTGCCGCAAATGTCTTGATTTCTGCAGGAAACTGAACCTCGGCGTTGCAGGCATTGTGGAAAACATGGCGGGCTTCACCTGTCCGGACTGCGGACATACGCACCAGCTGTTCTCCAAAGGCGGCGGTGCGCAGCTGGCTCAGGCTTACGGAGTTCCGCTGCTGGCACAGCTGCCGCTGAACCCCCGGTTCATGGACCGCTGCGACGCCGGCGATCTGGACGCCGCTCTGCAGAATGCACCCGATATCCGTGGCGCCATGGAAAACGTCACACACTCAATTGTTTGATTTTTTAAATATTTATTTAAACAAATTGCGTTTTCCGTTTGACAAGTTCCCGTTCTGACTGTATATTATACAGAACGTCGAATTGCGTAAGGTGTGCAACCAACAATTGAGGTGGAGAAAAAATGAGATCGAATACTGAGGTGAATCTGGCAAGGCTGGCAAAAACGACACTTTCGAAAGATTTTGTCGAGTCGCATTGTGGGGAATGGAACCATCAGGACTGGCTCATTTTCTGCGCCCTTCTGGAGGAAAAGGGATATACTCCCATTGACCTCGACCAGGTCGGGCTTCTGCTGGAAAAAGAAAAATCCATCTACTGGGAAAAACACAATTGAGCTCGGAAAACACGATTTCTCCTGTATCCGGGGAGTTATATCTGATTTCAACCTCCATCGGAAATCTGGACGATATGACCTTCCGGGCTGTTGAAACGCTGAAACAATGCGACATTGTTTTTGCGGAAGACACCCGGCATACCCGCATTCTTTTTCAGCATTTCGGAATTGAAGCGCGGCTGGCGTCCTACCATGCGTTCAATGAACACGGCAAAACCGGCGATGTTCTGAACCGGGTGCTTGCCGGAGCCAAAGTCGGACTGGTGACGGATGCCGGAACCCCCTGCGTGGCGGATCCGGGTTTTCTGCTGGTTCGGGAAGCAGTCAAGGCAGGTATCGAACCGCGGATCATTCCGGGAGTTTCTGCGCTGACCTTCTCCATTGCCGCATCCGGACTGCCATCGGATCGTTTTGCTTTCTACGGATTTCTCCCCGTCAAAAGCGGACGCCGCAGTTCCCGGATTGCCGAAATGAAGACCGAGAACAAAACCGTGGTCATCTTCGAATCGCCGTACCGGGTAGTCAAACTGCTGGACGAACTCTGCGCACAGCTGGGGGCGGATGTTCCCTGTGCAGTGATCCGGGAAGCCACTAAAATTCATGAAGAAGTTCTGCGCGGAACGCTGGGCGAACTGTCCGCCAAAGCCAAAGAACGGGCTTGGAAAGGGGAATGCGTCGTGGTAGTGCATCCGGTTGAATCCGATGACCATGAGGAAGCGGATTCCCGCAGTGAATAAAACGCAGTGCATTTACGAAAAAATCTCCGGACGGATTTCAGAAATTCCATCCCGGAGATTTTTTATTTTCAGACAGACAGGTCAGGCTTTCTGCTGTTCCGCCTTGAACTGTTTCAATGCCTGTGCCAGCTGATCCGGGCAGGATGTCGGTTTTCTGCCGCAGGTAATGCCTTCCAGCCGTTCGATGATTTCATCAATATCCATGCCGACGACCAGTCTGGAAATGCCTTTCAGATTACCGGGACAGCCGCCGATGACTTCCAGTGATTTGAGCCGGTTTCCTTCGATTTCGATAATCATGGCGTCACTGCAGACCATGCTGGGGTGATAAGTGAATTTAACGGTTTTTTCTTCCATTTCTGACTCCTTTTCTGAAACGGTGTTTACCGGGCAATATGATCTGTCCGGGCCGAAAAGTCAAGCCGTCCGGTGAAAAAAAACCGAAAAGAACGCTGCGGACGGTGATTTTTCCGGTTTTGTGAAGAAAATCTGTTCGCAGGATTGACAATTGAATGGAACAGTGCTATTATTCCCTCCTATCATGGAAGGATCGCAAAACGGAATGAAACCATTGAACGACGGACATCGGGAACGGCTCCGGAACCGCTATCTGCAGGCGGACGGACATTTTCCCGATTACGATATGCTGGAACTGCTGCTGACATACGCAGTTCAGCGACGGGACGTAAAACCGATAGCACGCGAACTGATCCGGCAGTTCAAGGATCTTGCCGGTGTTCTGGACGCGGACATGGAAAAACTTTGTCAGGTGGACGGCATCGGGGAAAAATCCGCCCTGCTGATCCGGCTGCTCCGCGATCTGTGTTCCCGGTATCTTGAATCAAAGGTTCAGGGAACCGAGGTTCTCAGCTCTTCCGCCGAACTGAAGGATTACGCCCGGATGAAGCTGGCGGGATATGCAGAGGAAGTCATGATGCTGGTCTGTCTGGACGTCAAGAATCATGTCATCAGCACGGAAATCATTGCCCGCGGCACAGTGGATGCGGCAGTTGTCTACCCCCGGAACGTGGCGGCTGCCGCACTCAATTGCAGCGCATCGGGTGTGATCATCATTCACAATCATCCCAGCGGAGTTACCGAGCCATCCAGAGCCGACCGGCAGTTCACCCGGCAGGTTCAGGATGCGCTCCGCACCCTGGACATCCGTCTGCTTGACCATCTGATCGTCTCCCGGACCAGTTCATACAGTTTTCTGGATCACGGAATATTGGAAAGGACCTACGGATGATTGCAGGAATCGGAATGGATATTACGGAAACCGCACGAATCCAGCAGGCGGTGGAAAAACATGGACAGCATTTTCTGGATCGTCTGCTGACGCCGCGGGAACAGCAGGAAAGCGGCGGACACATCACCTATTATGCGGGACGCTGGGCTGCCAAGGAAGCGATCGCCAAAGCTCTCGGCTGCGGACTGGGGGCGCAGTGTTCATTCACCGACATAGAAATTCTGCGCCAGGAGTCGGGACGTCCCCGCGCGGTATTGTCCGGACAGGCGGAACGCACTGCCGCGGGGCTGAAAGTTTCCCGCATACATCTCACCATCACCCATGAACGGCTTTATGCCGCCGCCACAGCCGTTCTGGAATCCGATTGAAAATTTCCCTTTTTCCGGGTAAAAAAAAGCCGCATCCGGCCGAGAGAGAGAGCCGAATGCGGTCCGGGGTTATTTTCCCGGAGAAGGGAGGGTCTTTTTCAAATCTTCAGTTGTCAAGACATCGGAAAAATAGTATTGTTCCGGTCTTTTCTGTTTTTTTTCGTGATTTTATTGATATTTTTTTATCATCAAGAACCCAATATACACTTCAACGAAAAATTTTCAAGGTGAAACCAGATAAATAATTAATATTTTTTTATCATCAACCCATTAAAAACAAAAAATCCCTGCGGATGGTCAAAAAGACAAATGAAAGCAAATCAGTCTTCGGCAGCCGATTCACCGGCTTCGGTGTTTTTGATTTTGGCAGCCAGAACCGCCAGACCGCCGGCAATCACTTCCCGCTGGACAATGACCCCCTCCGGGACAGTCAGGCAGACGTTGGCAAAATTCCATATGTAGCGGATACCCTCCGCAATCAAAGTATCCGCCACCAGCTGTGCGGACGTATTCCCGACGCAGATGATTCCGATCTTGGGTTTGGCGTCCTGAAGCCGGCAGTGGATTTCCGCGATATCGAAAACTTCATGTTCATGGATCAGCGTTCCGATTTTTGCCGGACTGCTGTCAAAGACAAAATCAATGGACAATCCGTACGTGGCAAAATCCTGATAACCCAGCAGAGCAGATCCCAGAGCGCCGGCGCCGACCAGCACAGCCGACATGCCTTTGTCCCAGCCGACATATTCCCGGATGGCTTCGATCAGTTCATCAATCCGGTATCCGTAGCGGCGGTGTCCTGCCAGCCCGGTCATGGCAATGTCCTTGCGTGCCACTATCAGCTCAATGTTCATGTATTCCGCCAGTTCCGTGCAGGAAACATAAGTCTTGCCTTCCTGACGCATACGGCAGAGTTTATGCAGATATGTAGGCATCCGGCGAATCGTCGGAGTCCGCTGTATTTTCAAACGACCCATTTTTTCAGCTTTCCATAATTCATTGATACAATACAGTCAGCGGCGGTGAATCGCGTCAACTGATTTCAGCAGAGCATAACAGGCTTCCAGCCGGGGAACGGAAACTCCGCCCTGCTGTGCAACCCGCAAAGCATTGCCGAGAATCGCCTCCACTTCCAGCGGACGCCCCGCCAGATAATCCTGAAGCATACTGCTGTTGTACGGTTTCAGCGTCCGGGTGTAGTCCATCATGGCCTGCGCTTCGGAACATTCCATCCGGATTCCCGCACACTCGGCGGCGGCAATCACTTCGTACATCAGCTCCAGACACAATCCCGTCAGCTCCGGATCATTGCAGATCCTGCCGGTATCCGCTCCGCCTGCCAGAACAGATACGGGATTGAACGGCGCATTCCACAGCAGTTTACGCCAGCGGGCGGTCTGCACATTTTCCAGCAGACGGCACGGCGCACCGCCTTTTTCAAAAAGTTCCGCCAGCCGTTCCGCACGGACAGAGGGTTTCCCCGTGGGGAAACTGCCCATTTCCAGACGGCCGGGACCGGTATTGATTACTTTTCCCGATTCCGGACGGGACGCACAAAGATAAGCAACTGCGCTCAACAGTTCATTGTCGGGGAACACTTCCGCCGCTGCGTTCTCTATGCCGATTCCGTTCTGAATCAGCACAATGACCGTGTTTCGGGAACACGGCATTCCCGCAGTCAGCACCGAAGGCTCTGCACCGGGCAGAACTTTTGCCGTAATCAGCACATAATCAGGGACAAACGGACATTCCGCCGCACTCCGGATCACATAATCCGGCACATAACGGCTGACTGTTCCCCGGTCATTGACTTCATAACCGCCGGCAGACGCCGCCGCGAAATCATGCCGGGCGACAACCGCAGTTTCAGCACCGGCAAACGCCAGTCTGGAAGCGAAAAACACCCCCAGACCGCCAGCCCCGATCAACAGAATCTTTGCATGTTCCATACAGAACCGCTCCTTCAGACCAGCAGATTATCAATCAGCCGCGTGGAACCGAAATAAGCCGCCAGCGCAATCATGACCGGACGGTCGCCGCGAACCGCAACCGGTTCCAGCTCATCAGCATCCACCGCTTCGACATAGTCCACCCGGCCGCCAGCCGCAGTGATTTTATCCGCAATTCTTCTGGTGACTCCGGTCAGATCCCGTTCGCCTTTCTCCAGTTCAGCGCGGGCTTCCCGCAGAGAACGGGACAGAACCAGCGCGTTCTGATGTTCTTCCGGACTCAGATATTTGTTGCGGGAGCTTTTCGCCAGACCGTCCGCTTCGCGGATCAGCGGCGAAATAATCAGGTCGATCGGGAAGTTGAGATCCCGGACCATGCGGCGAAGCACTCTTGCCTGCTGGGCGTCCTTCTGTCCGAAGACCGCGATATCCGGCAGAACCGCATTGAACAGTTTGGTTACGACAGTGGTAACGCCGTCGAAGTGCGTCGGACGGGTTTTGGCGCAGAGTCCCTTGGAAAGTTTGCGCTCCGAAACATAGCAGGTGATCGGCGCGGGATACATTTCCGCCACCGTCGGAGCAAAAACCGCATCCACATTTTTTCCTTCCAGCAGAGCTTTATCATGCTCGAAATCACGCGGATAGCTGTCAAAATCCTCATTGGGAGCAAACTGAATGGGGTTGACAAAAATGGTTACAACCACCACATCGGCACCGTTTTTGCGGGCGGTGTCGATAAGAGAAAGATGCCCTTCATGCAGAAAACCCATGGTCGGCACGATGGCGACTTTTTTTCCCTGACACTTCCGGTTCATGGACCATTTCTGCATTTCCCTGATTGAACGAATCACATCCATTTCAGCTTACCAGGCCTTTCCGATTCTGGCGGCAACTTCCGCCTCGTATGCATCCAAGTCATCAATTCTGCTCTGAGCGACTCCGCTGTCCATGGCGGCCTTCGCGACATAACGCGCCACACGGGGCACCACGCGCGGATCAAACGGTTTCGGAATCACCAGCGTTTTCTTCAGCGGAATTTCACCGTCAAACATGCCGGCTGCGGCATCCGCGGGATATGCATCCGTCAGAATTCTGCGGATGGATTCCGGCATTTTTTCACAGACAATTTCCGCCAGAGCATGGGAGGCGGCAAGTTTCATCGCTTCGTTGATATCCGTGGCACGGGTATCCAGAGCTCCGCGGAAAATACCGGGGAATCCCAGAACATTGTTCACCTGATTCGGGAAGTCGGAACGTCCGGTGCCGACCACCGCCGCACCTGCGGCAAGAGCCAGATCCGGCATGATTTCCGGAACCGGATTCGCCATGGCAAACACCACCGCGCCCGGAGCCATCGACGCAACCATTTCCGGTGTAAGGGCTTTCGCCACGGAAACACCCATGAACACATCGGCGCCTTTGATGGCGTCCGCCAGAGTACGGCAGGGAGTTTCACGGGCAAAACGCTGTTTTTCCGGATTCAGATCCGTGCGGCCGCTGTGAATGACGCCCTTGGAGTCGCAGAGCAGGAAGTTTTCACGTCTGGCTCCGGCGGAAATATAATATTCTGCGCAGGCAATACCCGCCGCGCCCGCACCGTTCATGACAAAACGGCAGTCTTCGATTTTCTTGCCGACCACTTTCAGAGCATTGAGAATGCCGGCGAGAGAAATAATCGCAGTTCCGTGCTGATCGTCATGAAACACCGGAATGCCCATCTGCTGTTTGAGGGTCTTTTCCACTTTGAAACAGGCCGGCGCACCGATGTCTTCCAGATTGATGCCTCCGAAAGAAGGTTCAAGTGTGCGAACCGCTTCGATCAGTTTGTCGGCATCCGTCTTGCCGTCGGCGCCATGGACATGTGAAAGGCACAAAGGAATGGCGTCAATATCGGCGAACGTCTTGAACAGCACGGACTTGCCTTCCATAACCGGCATACCGGCTTCAGGACCGATATTGCCGAGTCCCAGCACCGCCGTGCCGTCGCTGACCACTGCCACCGTATTGGAACGGTTGGTATATTTCCAGACATTTGCCTTGTCTTCCTTGATTTCCAGACAGGGAACAGCAACGCCGGGAGTGTATGCCAGAGCCAGATCGTGCTGCGTTTTACAGGGTTTGGAAGGAACAACATGCAGTTTTCCGGGAACAGGCTGGCTGTGATATGCCAGGCTCTGTTCCGCGAGTTGTGATTTGTTTTCGCTCATCTGATATTCTCCTATGATAGATCGATCCTTATCAGTCATTAAGTACAATACCATCAAAATGAACAAAATGCAATCAGAGAAGCGGATTTTTAAATGGAAAAGCGGCAGGACAGCCCGCACCTGCCGGACAGACACCGGAGCAGCTGTCCGGAAAAACGGTCAGGGACGGACCGGAATCCCGTGTTCTTTCAGGTACGCCTTGGTCTGCGGAATGGTATAAGTTCCGAAATGGAAAATACTTGCGGCAAGCACGGCATCCGCTTTCCCTTCCCGGAAGACCTGTTCCAGATGTTCCAGTCTGCCCGCCCCGCCCGAAGCAATCACCGGCACATTCACGGCTTCGGAAACCGTCCGGGTCAGCGCACAGTCGTAACCGTTTTTCGTACCGTCCGCATCCATGCTGGTCAGCAGGATTTCCCCTGCCCCCAGTGCAACTCCGCGTTTTGCCCATTCCAGCACATCCATGCCGGTGCCGCGGCGGCCGCCATGCGTATAGACTTCCCACTTGCCGGGCTGTCCGGGAACAGCACGCGCGTCAATCGCCAGCACAATGCACTGGGAACCGAAACGCTCCGCACCCGCCCGGATCAGTTCGGGCTCCTTGACTGCGGCGGAATTCAGAGAAACCTTGTCCGCTCCGGATTCCAGCATGTGCCGGATATCCGTTACTGTCCGGAGACCGCCTCCGACCGTCAGCGGGATGAAAACCTGCGATGCGGTCCGGCGCACCATGTCATACATGGTTTCACGGCCGTCGCTGGTTGCTGTGATATCCAGAAAAACCAGTTCATCCGCGCCCTGCCGGTTATATTCCTGCGCAGCTTCCACGGGATCCCCGGCATCCACCAGGTTTACAAAATTGACCCCTTTCACCACGCGTCCGCCGGTAACATCCAGACAGGGTATGATCCTCTTGGCAAACATGCAAAAAACCTTTCATTTGTATCCGGCTTGTCTGTCCAGGTGCATTTTCACCCGGCAGAATCCCCGGAGTCCATCCTCTTTTGTCCGGTAATTTACATTTGTTTTGCTCTTTTTTCAAAATCTTTTTGCAATTTATTCCTTTTTATGGTATAATACTGCCCTGTCAAAGGAAAGCGGTACAGACAATGATAGAACTTGAAACCGGAACAGTCAGCATATTATATCCGGACGGCACATCGGCGGCATTCGATCCGGACGGTCTGCGGGTGCGTCTGGAAAAAGGATTTTCGGATTCCGGCTGTGCGGACATCTGGATCGCCGGAGAAATTGTCCTGGCGGTGGAATATGCCCTCCGCTGCCGGTCGGCGGAATCCGGCAGCATGAATTACGTCATTCACGCCGGAGACATTGACGACTGCGTTGCCCGGATTCTGGAAGACACCGGATACTCCGCCGTGGCGCTGCATTTCAAAGACAACACTGCTTCCTCCGGGGATTTCGGAAAAATCAAGCCCGGACAAGTGGAACAGTATCTGATGGAAAAACTTCAGCTCACCGGCTCCGCCGCAGGAGACCTGTCAGTCCGCATCCGGCAGGTCATGCAGACCATCGGCGCAGCGCAATGTTCCCCGCGGCTGGTACTGGAACTGGCACGGCATTTCCGCGAAGAAGCGGCGCTGTCGCACCGTCTGCCGACTCCGCAGGTTCAGAGTGCCGGCAGTCCGGCTTCCCACGCGGCAGCCCGCGAAAAAACCTGGCATGTACGCCGTTCCGATTCCATTTTCCCGTCCATCCGGGCGGAAATCAATTTGCCGAAACTCTTTGAAAACTGCCGGCTGACTCCGCCGCTCACAGAATTTTCCCTGACTCCCGTTCTGCTGCCTGTCGCCGAACAGCTCGACGCCGCCTGTGCAGAACTCCGGAATCATGGGGCGGAAAACTATCCGCTGCTGTTGACCCTGCGCGGTTTTTCAGATTTTTCCGTACGCTGGCTCTCGTTCGAACCGGAAACCGCCAAGGATATGCTTCAGAAAACCGGACAGCCCTTCACCGATTTTCTCTGTTCCATTCTGCGGGAGAAACCCTTCAAGATCTTTTTCCGCTGAACGGATCGCGCAGAAACAGACCGCCGTCCCGAACCAGCGCCTGTTCGCCGCAGACAAATGACAGAGACCGGCTGCAATGTCCATAATGCAGTCCGCCGAACACCGGCATGGTCAGCTCTGCCGCAAAACGCCGGAACAGGATGTCCCGTTCCGCGGCACTGCCGCACTGTTTGAAATTTCCCAGAATCACTCCGGCGCAATCTCTGAATACGCCGCTCAATTTCAGCTGCATCAGCGCCCGATCCAGCTTGCGCACCGGCTCGCCGATGTCCTCCAGCAGAATCAGACGTCCGGAAAAAGACGGCAGGCAGCCGGTTCCGCAGAGCGAAGCGGCTACTGTCAGATTGCCGCAGATCAGCGGAGATTCCGGAATCCCGGTTCCCTGATACGGCGTCAGCCGGGCAATACGCCGGAAATCTCCCTGCCCCGGATAAAAAGCCAATTGCAGTGCCCGCCGGAAATTCCGCCGGAAAGAGACTCCGGCGGATTCTTTCTCCAAAGTCAGCGCCATAGCGGCAGAAACAGGGATTCCGGCATTCCGTGCAGTCATAACCATGTGCAGGGCAGTAATATCGCTGTATCCGATCACGGGCAGACGCCGTTTCTTCAAGGTGTTCCAGTCGATGAATTCCGGAAGATGAACAGAACCGTATCCGCCGCGCAGACAGTATATCCCGTCCACGGCGGAATTATGAATCAGGGCATTCAGATCAGCGGCACGGTCAACCGCAGGAGCGGAAAGAAAAGACAGTTCATCCCCTTTCAGCACAGATTCGCCACAGATTACGGAAAGTCCAAGCTGACGCAGGAAGGCAACCGCATTCCGGTATGCAGCAGCAGATACCGGACCGGAAGGTGCAGCCAGTCCCAGACAGTGCACAGAATCCGGAAAAAGATCAGCTTTCCGGAGCATCCGGAGTTTTTCCGTGTTTGAACTGTCCGACATGAGACTCTGTTTCCGGTAACGGTTTAAAATAAAGATATTCCCCCTTCCGCATTTTCCTGTAAAAGAAAAAGGGAAGCGGGAACTCTGACTCTTTCGTACGAAAGAACGACCTTACTTGGTCTTGTGGCGCATGGCCTTACGCATTTTTTTGCGTTTATGCTGCGCGATCTTGGTACGACGTTTTTTTCTCAGGTTTCCCATAGATACAAATCTTTCTTGAATAAATGAGTTTTAATTCAAAAAACAATGGCATTCAATGTAACATCAAAAATGAAAATAGCAAGCCGGTTGCGATAAAAAAGCAGTTTTTTTTCAAAAAAAAGCTGATAATCGAACCGGCAAGCCGTTTTCCCGACTGTTATTTGCCCTGTTTCATCTCCCGGACCGCTTCCACAACCGCCTTTGCCTGATACTCCAGCTGTTCACGGGTCAGCGGGTACAGCGGCAGATGCGTGTAGCACTTGTAGAACATGCGTTCCGTAACCGGACAGGTCGCCGCAATGGCATTTTCATCATAACCGAGCTGTTTCATGATATTGAAACGGTACATCGGACCGAAATGCGTGATATTGGTCAGACCTTTGGCTGCCAGTTTTGCCGAAAGCTGCTGAATATCGCCGCCGACTTTTTCGGGATCGATACGCAGCAGATACAGGTGATGCGTACCGTAAGTTTCTGCCGTATCCGCTTTTTCCACCAGAATGCCCGGTTCTTCCGACAGCACCTGATTCATATATTCCGCGGCTTCGCGGCGCTGGGCAATGATACCGTCCAGACGTTTCATCTGGAGCAGACAGCCCAGAGCCTGGATTTCCGTTGCGGAACTGTTCCCGGCAACATGCACATTGCCGAACCGGTCGGTCAGCGGAGAAATGTCGTACAGCCAGTCTTTGATCTTACGGGTGAAATCCAGTCCCAGGAAACGCGCGCCCGGCAGCTGTTTCCCGGCAAGGTCATCCTGGCACAGCAGAATGCCGCCTTCGCCCAGCGAATTGATGTTCTTCACTTCGTGCAGCGAGAATCCGCCGAAGTGTCCGATCGCACCGAGTTTGCGTCCTTTGTAGCCGCCGCCCATACCGTGCGCCGCGTCTTCCATGACAAACAGACCGTGCTGCTTCGCCAATTCCATGATCGGGTCCATATCCACGGGGAAACCGCCGAGGTGGACCGGAACAATCATTTTGGTTTTCGGAGTGATTTTGCGGGCGACATCCGCCGGGTCGAGATTGATGGTTTCAGGCTCAACGTCGGCAAACACGATCTTCGCGCCGATGGACAGCGGATACGCCATCGTGGCAATGAAGGTTACAGCCGGCATGATGACTTCATCGCCCGGCTGAAGACCCGCCAGCTTATAAGCGATTTCCATACCGCCGGTCCAGTTGGCAGTGAAACAGGCGTATTTGCTGCCGAACATTTCACATGCGGCGGCTTCAACTTCTGCAACTTTTTTGCCCAGCGTCAGTTTGGTGGCGCGTCCGCTGTGAGCGGCAAGCGCATTCAGATCCGCACCGACTTTTTCCAGAAGAGCGGCATATTCCGCCGATCCGGAATCCGGCAGCAGAAATTTGATCATTTCCAGGGCGTCGCCGCCGTTGAAATACTCTCCGACCGCATGCCACGGCACTTTGCTTTCTCCGACTGCATAACGAAAATCTCCACCGGATTTCTTTTCGCTCATAAGAACATCTCCTTCCAGATTCAGGTTTTTGGTTTTCATCTGGTTTAAACATAAGTTGTTTTTCCAGAAAAATCAAACATTTTTTCATTAAAATGATTGTTTTTCACCAAAAAAGATTTATATTATAATACGAAAATGAATCACAAAATAGAGATTAAACCTTGTTTCATCATGACAAAAGATCAGGAAATCGGCAAAACCATTCTGAGACGAATTTTCATGAACGGTTCAGTGACCCGCCCGGAAATCGTCAGGATTACCGGCTGCCGGGCAGCTACCGTGCTGTATGCCATAGACCAGCTGAAAAAACAGGGGCTGCTCTGCGAACCGGAGCGCACCGGAAAGAAAACCGGACGAAAAGCGCCGGCTCTCTCTTTCACGCCCGGCTGCCGTTGTTTTGCCGGCATTGACTTTCAGGAAAGCCGAACCCTTGCGGTTTTCACCGACATGACCGGGAAAATTCTTTTTCAGACAGAAACTCAGGCAGGCGACCGGAAAACGCTGGCGGGCTGCCGGCAGGAAATCCGCGAGACTCTCTGCCGTCTGAAACAGCTTGCCGGTCCGTGGTGGGAAAAACTTGGCGGCATCGGTTTTGCCGATCCCGGACTGGTGGATATTCCACGCGGATTTTCCATCCGCGCGGTCAACGTCCCCGGCTGGGTGGAGGCAGCGACCGGCGAATGGCTGACCCGCGAATTCGGCGTGGTCTCCGGGGTCTGGCCGGAATGCATGGTCAAGACATTCATGGAGTGTCAGATTCGACATTTCCCTTCGGATCAGAGCCTGTTCCATCTGGCGCTCGGCAGCGGCATCGGCGGCGGATTCATCAAAAACGGCGAATGCTTCACCGGAGACTCCAATCAGGCAATGGAAATCGGTCATATTGTAATTGACCCGAACGGACCGCTCTGCCGCTGCGGCAACCGGGGGTGTCTGGAAGCGGTTGCCGGAGAAACGGAAATCATCCGCCGGGTTCAGGAAGCGCTGAACAACGGCGTGGAAACAGCCTTGCAGATGCAGAACTTCACATTGGAACGCTTTGCACAGTACGCCCGGACAGATAAGGCGGCACGCATTATCGCGGTTGATGTCTGTGAAAAAATCGGCAAAGCGCTGTCCGTGGCGGTTACCTTGCTGAATCCGTCATTGATCGTTCTGAGCGGCAGTCTAACTGCGATGGGCGACCTGCTGACGGACTCGATCCGTAATATTCTGAAGCTGAATTGTTTTCCGGGAGTGGTCCGTCATTTGCGTCTGGAGATCTCCAAAGCCCCGCCGGAAGCTGCGGCTGCCGGTGCCGCGCAGATGATGCGCGGGAAATACCTGGGCCTGCTTTAATTCAATCACAGCAATCAGGGTTCGGAATCGAACACACAGTCGGCAGCCGACAGATAATGTTGCCAATCCGCCAGCAACAGATCATGCCCGCCGGTCCGCATAAAATAGCGAATGTCAGTGCCGACTGCCTGATCCGGCGGAGGCGGATTTTCCGAATTCAGACCGGTTTTCCCAAACAGACGGTACACCGGACCCGCATGATAAGCGGCAAGGTATTCCCCCTTGGGATCCGCCCACAGATCCTCTGATGCACTGTGAACAACTACTGTCCGGGGTGCTGCCAGTGCCAGCAGTTCGTGCTGATCAAACGGCAAATTTTCCACATGTACAGCGTATTCTTTCATTTTTTCAGTAAACCACCACTCGCCGATATTGAAATACCAGTACATGGAGTAAATCGTCTCTCCGAAAAGCCGACGGCTCAATGCTGCTCCGCCACAGCCGGAATTATTGACGCAAACCATCCCGAACCGTTCATCCTGAGCACCTGCCCACAGCGCGGATTTTCCCAGGCGGGAGTGTCCGATACAAAAAGCCTTTTTCTCATCTATTTCCGGGAATGACAGCACTCCGTCCAGAACGCGGGAATACCCCCATGCCCATGCAGCAATCGCAGAAGCATCTTTCGGTCGGCTTCCCGGCGCAAGTTCCTCCGGATTCCGAAACAATTCATAGATGCTTGCCCCCCAGCTGTCGGCGAAATCCGGGAAAAAGTCATGATAAGAAGCGATCGCCAAGGCATACCCGTGCTGCAGGATCAGGTCTATCGGACAACACCGCGAGTTGCGGTGCGGTGCCAGAAAACGGGAATCACGTTTCCCCTGAAGCCCAGTCATGATGACATCCGGTTCATCCGTAAGTGTTTGATTTCCGCCGAAAGTAAGATTGACACATACGGGGACTTTCCCTTGAACCTGCGATGGAATATACAACAGAACTATCACCGAATGACGGCGTCCATCATCCATCCGGAAGTCCAGCATGAACTCCCGGCGAACCGCCGTTCCATTCCTGGCATCTTTCTTTTCGGTAAGCAGAGTTACCTGTATTTTATCCGGCATCGGCGGCGGATTGCCGTACATGATGTCCCGGAAAAGGGTCAGCAGTTCCGGACGACGGCGGGTCTTCCAGTCTTCTGCGGAAACGATTCTTGAACCGTCACCGCAAAGCAGCGGATCCGGCAGCTGATACGGCGGAATCTCGTTCTCATTATTGTTTTCGATCCATGGAATACTCTGTTTATACATGCGGGTACACTCCCTTCCTTATTTGAGTTTTCTTGAAATTTTCACAGATTCAGGCAGGAATTTCTTTATCAGAAACACCACAGGCAGAAAAAACAGCAGAGCTGTCAGGAAATACAGACGGTAGGAAAACATGTCTCCTGTTCCCTGGTCACGGAAATATTCCAGCACCGAAAAAATGAATGCATTCAGCCCAATACCCGCTACTCCTGCAATTCCGCCCGTAACCACCAGAACCAGCAAAGAACCGCCCTGCTGTTTGCGCGGCAAAACAGTCTGCATAAAAACATCCATCAGCGAATTGCTGTAAAAAACCACCATCAGTCCGGAAATCAGGAAAGGCAGAAAAACAGTCCGGGACAGCAGCGGCACAGGGACAGTCAGCCAATACAGACACAGCAGAGGAATCAGCAGAGCCGATCCAGAGATGACTTTTCCTGAACCGAAACGCCGCGTCAGAAAACTCCACAGCGATGCCCCCGCAATCGAAGCGACCACCTTCACCGCCCAAAGAGCCGTAACATGAGAATCGCTGAAATGTCCCCCCCGTTTGACCGCCAGCATTTCCACCGGAATCAGCATGATGAGTGACAAATTCAGGCATACGCCCAGAATCAGCTGTTTCCGGATTCCCGGATCGCGCCAGCTTAACAGTATCTGCGGAAGAATCGGGCGTCCGGCAATCTGCCGCAGGATTTCCGGTTCCTTCATGGTCCGGATGCGCAGAGCACCGAGAACCCCCAGCACCCCTCCGCCAATCAGCAGACCGGGATACGTCCACTCGTTTTTGAACAGATGCAGAATCAACGATCCCGCGAGAGTTGTCAGCAGAGCGGCGGCATGGGACCACGCCGCGATCTCTCCCAGCATGTGCGGACGGTTCTGGTTGTTGCTGATGTTGGCCTGCAGCGGAAACACCATTGCGGATGCCGAGGATTTCGTGAAAAAGAACAGCACCGTTCCGAAAGTCAGCAGGCATCCCGCCCAGTCACGGGATATGCCGAAAATCAGCACTGCAAGGATCATGAACAGCACGCCCAGTACCGAAATCATGGTTTGAAAAGCAATGCTTTTCGCCACGCCCATCTTTGCCGCAAAGTAATACCCTGCCGGCAGAACCAGATAGCTCAGATAAAGGAACGAACCAATCATGGTGCTGAAAGCATCGCCGAAACCGAAGTGAATAGCAATCAGGATCAGCAATGATTCTCCGCAAACCGCAAAACATGCCGCTTCACAGGTAGCAAAGTCCCGGTAAATCTTCTGGTTGCGCAGCTGCGGGTCAGTGTGATTCATGTTTCACCCCAGCGAGTTGAAAATTCCACATCTTCCATTGCTTTTTCTTCAGGGCTGAACCCGGAGCAAGCCGGAAATCACGTCCGGCGAGATCCGCAAATCCTGGATTTCCGCAGCGCGAATTCCGGTCGTGTCCCAGTGCCTGCCATTGTGTCCGTTCCAGCCGCCGAAGTCCATTCGACAGGGAACAGAAACATCCTTCCTCCGACCGCAAATCATAGAACCAGTTGCAGTCCGTCAGAACGTGTTCACGCCCGAATACGCCCGGTTTGCCGCCGGAATAAAACGGCTTGCCGTCACTGATGAACACATTGTTCAGACAATTCAGGCTGCATGAAAAATTTTGACCGGGACACGAATACAGCCGGTTGCTCCTCCGTTCGTTATAGAGACAGCTTTTGCCGCCGAATGCAAAAATATTGTCCCGCAGCAGATTTTCACGACCGAAATGCAGATGAAACGGTTCGCTGGAACAGTCATAAACCAGATTTTTCTCGATCACGATATGCGACGAACCTTCATCCAGATAAATTCCCCAACCGCCGTAATTCCGATCCCGGACCCGGCAGATGACATTGTGATCGACTTTTGTTCCCGGCTGGATTCCCAGCAGGTAAACCGCCCCCATGTCCGAAAGTTCACCGCCGCCAAGATCATGAATCAGGTTCCAGCTGATTCTGTTTTCACAGCTCACCGTCTCACAGAATCCCCAGGTCCAGCCGCAGGAAATCCCGGAATAATTCAGATGATGCAGATGATTATGTTCGATCAGCATTTCTCTGGCGTGTGCCGCGAAAACTCCCGGCGCCGAAGGATAAATTACTCCGCAGTGATGGATCTCGTTGCCGCGAATCACCAGCCGGCGCGTCAGCCGGGAAAAATCGCCGGTTTTCACCAGATCGGCATGATGAATGCCGGATATCCGGATTCCTCCGCCCCCTGTTCCAGTAATTTCGTTCTGCTCAAAAGTCAGATCATGACACCCGGATGCCACGCAGATTCCATACCATCCGACATGCGAAATCCGGCATTCCCGCACTGTGCAGCGGCTGACGCCGTCAAACATCAGCACTCCGGGCAGCTGCATCGCGGCCTGTACTCCCTGCCGGAATCTGCCGGATTTCATCTGCCAAGCCGGACCACAGTTGTCAACGGTATTGCGGATTGCCGGAAGTTCCGGATCGCGCAGATCAAAATTCATTTTCAGTACCGGATCCCAGCCGCCGGCATAACGGAACTGCAGGTTTTTCAGAGTCAGACCGCTCTGCTGTCCGCCGGCATAAACCAATACACCGGCTTCCGGTATGACCAGCTCGGTATTCGCTGCCGTTTCACCCGGATGAGGATAATAGTACAGGGTGGATTCCTGACGGTCAAAATAGTATTCCCCGGGTTCGGTCAGAGCCTCGCGGACATTCGTGAAACGGAATTCCGTCTTGTCCGCATCTGGCAGCATACAGAACGGAGTCTGAACCGTGATTTCCCGTTTTTCCGCATCGTAAGATGCAAATTTCAGATGCTCATCCACCCAGTAATGCGTCATCAGAATTCTGATGTTCTGCGGATCATGCCAGTCCGGATTGAAGCAGTCCGAAGCAGTCCGGAAACAGATTCCCTCTCTGCTGTTCCGCCGCGGGAAAAGCCGGGTATTGTGATTCGCAACTTTGAATCCGCCCTGTTTCGGCAGCGAGGCAGCGCGGCATAACCGTCCGTTGACATAAACCTGATTGAAATCCGCCGGCAGAGAAGACAGCTCCATACGCAGAACCGGATGACCATTCAGTTCCGCAGTCCCCCAGCCGGAAAGCGGAACGCCGCCCTGTAAAATCACCGTTTCATCCCCGAACGGCTGTAAAGTTACCCGGATATTCCGGGTAAAATGCAAAGGTTTCCGCAGAACATACACACCGCCATGGATATAGATGTTCCCGGAACGGTGGCTGTTTTCCAGTACAGACAACCGGTTGTAAGCGGTCTGAATCGAAGCCAGCGGTTCAGCTTCGGTACCGGGATTCCCGTCGTTTCCGTCAAGGCTTACATGTATTGCGGTGAATGACATTCATTGCTCCTTTCGGCTGGGTGGTTCTTTTTCTTGCCGAATGCCAAATATAGCAGAACCTGATTTCTTTTGCAATGACGACTCATTCGCAATACATATGGATTTAAGACAAATAATCTATGCAATTCCCCGGATGTCTTTCAACAGGAAACAGCACATTCAGGCGTGTTCCGTGCGAAAAGAAAAAGTTATGGATTTTCTGCGCAGACGATCTGTTTTTCACCCGAACTGTTTGCCGTCTCTCCCGCCAGATTCCGGCGGAAATCTCTGGGAGACACTCCCGCCAGCCGCCGGAATTCCGAACTGAAATAATTCGGATTGCAGTATCCCAGAAAAAAAGCAATTTCCTTGATGGACAATTCTGTATACTGAAGCAGATGCCTGGCATTCTCCAGACGGAAATGATTCCGAAGCTGTTTCGGAGAAACGCCCTGCGATTTGCAGATCATGCGCTGCAACGCACGTTCATTCAGGGAAAGAGACCGGGCTATTTCCGGAATGGACATGAAATTATCCGTACAGTTTTCCAGCAGACTCAATGCCTGACTCAGCAGATGATCTTCCGGTTTTCGATGAACCGAAACCAATTGCGACAGACTGTGCAGCAAAGCATACGTTCTGCCGGTAAGCTCCGGAATCGAATTCGGGTCCTTCTTCAGCAGATACTCCTCAATCCGGTCAATGGTTTCTGAAAGCATAGAGAATTTTTCCGATTGAAGCAGCTGCGGACGGCTCAAACCCAGCGCGGAAAGGATGGACACCAGACACGTCCCCTGTATTTCCAGTACCTGTTTCCGATATCCGGCGGCACTGGAAAAAGAATACCGCATATTCGGCGGAATCAGCAGAATGCAGCCGCCGGTCAGTTCATATTTCTGTCCTTCGATCCGGTAGACCACACGTCCGGAATGAATCAGTGTGCAAATCAGATAAGCCGCGTATGATTCTTCGAAATGCCGCACCCCTTCCACAACCACATTTTCCACACAAAACGGAGCAATCGGCCAGCCGTTTTTCAGCCCCGATTTCCAGACGGAATACTGATACTCTTTAAGCATGTTCCGGATTCCTTTGTTTTTGGAAACCAATGTATTGCCGGAAACGCATTTTTGCAAACCGGATATGTCTTCATTCCGATAAAAAAAACGGCATTTTTGAAGTTTACATAGATAAATTGTCGGATTTCCATATCTTTTGCCGGAATCAGGCTATTGCAAAAAACGGCTTTCCGGATATAATATAAGCATCAAGTCAATGTCCGGCAGTTTTCCGGCTGCCGCCGATGGACAAAAAACAAAGGAACAACCGATGGAGGTAAAAAGAAAACACTGTGTGCTGCTCCGCTGATTCTCAGGCATGAAAGATAAACCGACAACAAAAGGAAAAAGTATGAATAAAAAGCATTCTTTCCGTCTCCAATCCAGACAAACGATGGATCCGTTTACTCTTATAGAACTCCTCGTCGTTATTGCGATCATCGCAATTCTGGCGGGAATGCTGCTGCCGGCATTGAACTCGGCACGGGAAAAGGCAAAAGCCATTTCCTGTCTCGGAAATCTCAAACAGTCCGGTCAATATACGGCACAATACACACTGGACTACAATGATTTCCTGCCCGCACCTGCATACAGCAAAAAAAACACTTACGGGTACACTTATGATTACTATCGCAGCTGGGCAAAACTGCTGGCTGCCAATTATTCCGGCACAAAAATGACCAACAGCGAACTCAATAATCTCAAAGGTGCCGGAACCGGACCGTTCAAAGTGTTTTCCTGTCCATCCGCTGCCGCCATTCCCGGCGGTTCAAGCACCGCGCAAGTCTACGGAATGAACCGCAGACTGTCCGGAGATGACAACATCTGGGCACATCAGAAACTCTCCAGCCTGAAAAAAGACATCCATACTTATTACCCGAAGCCGCAGCTGACAGACACCATTCTGTACGGAGACAGTTTACGGCTTCAATCCGGGTTCAGCGCAAACCAGAACTATCAGATAGAGGCAGCCCCGGCACGCAGCGATTCCGCCTGGGTCACCCGGCATGGAAATGTCTGCAACATCACATTTCCCGACGGTCATTCCGAGGGAATGACCGCCAGAGAAATTGACCGGCGCTGTTACACCAAATGGGTTCACAACCGCTTCGGGCTCGCCTGGTTTGCCTACTGAGTCTTCAATGAAAGCACTACTGACATGAGTATCATACAGAAATCATTTCTTCTGGCGTTCAGCGTCATTCTGACAGCCGCCGCTGCCGATAAAACCTTTACGGAGCCCCGCTGGAAAGTCGCGGATTTTCCGAGTCCGGTGATTGTTCCGGGGTCCGCGCTGGATTTTTCCGGCATCAGACCCCGCTATCCGGTCGATGAATGCGGACGGCTGCTCCCGGACGGAAAAGGCGGGGCGTTTTTCGAAAACCGGCCGGAAAAACCGGTGCGTCTGCTGGGCGCGAACTGCGGTCCGGATCTTCAGAAGCTGCGCAAACTTCCCGCAGAACAATGGAAAAAGGAACTGGAAGATTACGCCGAGCAGTTCCGGGTTCAGGGATATGATTATATCCGTACCAACTGCTGGCTGGATTCGCAGCCGTTCCACGGCACAGCGGAGCCCCAGATGCCCAATCCGGAAATGCTGGATATGGCGGATTACTGGATTCATGCACTGCGCCGGCGTGATATTCATATCTACGGAACGCTGGTCAGCTACCAGTTCGGGTTTCCGCTCTGGAAACAGGGCATGGGACAGCGCACCGACTTCAAATGCCGCACTTTCTACGGAGAACCGGAAGCTCTCGCACAATGGGACAAAACCGTGCGGAATCTGCTGAACCATGTCAATCCCTATACGGGACTGGCATGGAAAGACGACCCCGTATTTCTTGCCTTCGAATTCTATAACGAACAGGAAATCTGCCTGAACGAAGTATTCATCGCCAACCGGATCTCCGCAAAAGGGAAGACCTACATTCTCAACGGGTTCAAACGTTTTCTGAAAGAAAAATACCATACGTCCGAAGCTCTTTCCGGCGTCTGGGGACGTGAAATCAGAGATTTCAGCCACGGTCTGGGCGTCGGCAATCCGCCGCGGGGCGCCGCAGCTTCCGACTGGGAGGAATACACCATGAAATGCGGCGAGAAAACCTTCCGGCATTTTGAAAAAACGGTCCGTTCCACGGGCTGCCGGACACCGGTGACCAATTTCAATTTCCGGCCGTCCATGAATTTCACGCGGCTGCGGGAAAAGACTGTGGAAATCTCCGCCATGAACACCTATTTTCATCATCCGACCCGCTGGATGCGGCCGGGCAGCAAAGTTGCGCAGAACAGTTCCATCGAAACGCTGGCGGGTTACTGGCGTTCACTGGCAACCACCCGGATTGCCGGACGCCCCCTGTTCGTCGGCGAATACAATCACTGTTACTGGAATCCGTATGTTTACGAAGCCGGTCTGCTGTTCCCCGCCTATTCCGCTCTTCAGGGATTCACAGGGCTTACCGCCCATGCCGATCAGGTCAGAAAAAATTTCCAGGGCGCACCGGATTGTTTTTCCATCGTCTCGCTGCCGACCATGCGCGCCAATGAGATCCTGTCCATGCTGCTCTTCGGACGCGGCGACGTTTCCCAATCCCGGCACCGGGTGGATCTGCTGCTCAAACCGGAGAAAGATCTCACCGGCGGACAGCGCTGCGTCAACATGCAGCAGTCTCTGCTGGCATTGGTCTGCGGTCTTGCGGCTGCCGTTCCGGAACCGGCTTTTCCGTCCGTGAAAGCCGATCTGGTCATCCCCGCAGCCGAAGGCACAGCCATACAAAGTTTCGACTGGTCAGCAGCTGTGGATTCCGACCGCAGCATCAGTCTGATCTGCAAAGAACTGACAAAGCTGAAAAACAGCGGCATCCTGTCCGATGAGAATCCGACAAATCCCGCCGGAATGATTTACCAGAGCGACACGGGCGAAATCACGCTCAACGGACAGAAAAAAAGTTTAAGCGTCATCACTTCGCGGACCGAAGGCATCGCCCGGCCGGCAGACGACTCCGAACAGAAGCTCAACGTGCTGACCGTCTGCCGGAACACTGCCCCCGGAACGGTCGCGCTGACTTCGCTGGACGGCAAGCCGCTGCGGGAATGCTCCCGGATGCTGTTCATCTTCAATACAATGTCTGCCAGCACTGGACTGCGGTTGTCCGCCGACGGTTCAAAACTGCTGGACGCCGGTTCACTGCCCGTTCGTCTGGAAACCGGAATCATCCGCTGCCGGCTGTCCATTCCCCGTTCGGCATCCGTCCGGCTTTATCCGTTGAGTATCAACGGGATTCGCCGGAGTCCGCTGACATTTTCCCGAAATGCAGACACCCTCGAATTTGAAATTGATACGGCAAAACTGCCGCAGGGACCCACTCCGTATTTTGAACTGATCACAGAATAAGAGAATTTTTCCGCCGGCACTCCAGACTGCTTCAATGCTGAAACGGTCAGGACGAGTGCTGCCGGAATCAGAAAACATAAAGAAAGGCTTTTTATGAAAATCACCTGTCACAGCAAAAATTTGTCCCGTCCCGGAAGATATTGTCCGCCGGCGCTCGGCAACGGCGAACTGTCCATGCTGGTCGACTATCAGGGAGGAACGACCCCGAAAAAGTATTGCGAAGATCACATTTCCAGCGGCATCTGGCGTGCCGGGTACCGTTATGATTCCGCCGAAAACGGCTGGGGACTGGTCCCGTTCGGATTCTTTGAACAGTTATTTGACCAATCTGTCGAGGCAGCGGAATGGAGTCAGACCCTGGACATCGGCGGCAGTGCCACGGAAACGGAATGCCGTTACACCGATGGAACTGTGGTCCGTTCGTATGTCAGCTGTCATCTTCAGCACAATCTGGTCATCATCCGCAAGGAGACGAACGGTCGGCAGCCGCTGCGTATGCGGTATTCCTTCGGACCGAAGCTGACGCGGGTACAGCCTGTATCGGACACCAAACTGGGTTACGAAGTCATGACCTGGGAAGGCATACGCGGCTCCATTGCGTTCTTCTCTCCGGATCCGGAAGTTGCCGCCGTTCAAGGACCAGAAGGCATCACTCTTTCCGCCGCGAAAACCTCGGCGGTGTTTTATCTGGCATTCGATGAAGAGGCGGAGTTTTACGCCCGTACCCATTCCTTTGAAGAAGTGGAAAACTCGAACCGCGCTGCCTGGGCAGCGTTCTGGCAGGAATCCACGCTGCCGGCGGACAAACTGCCGGAACGGGTTCTGCAAGCCGCCAGAGTCGCGGAGTATCATCTGCGGATTTCCACCACCAAGTGGTCCATTCCCGTTGGAATTTTTGCGGATCACTGGGAAGGACGCTATTTCGCCTTCGATGAGTTTTTCGCCATGGAAGGACTGCTTGCCGCCGGACATCTGGAACTGGCGCGCCGTGTCCCCCGCTATCGTTTTTCCCAGCTTGATAAGTACAAATACCGTGCCTTTTCCTATTTCAATAAAGACTGCGGGGCGGCACGCTGTCACTGGCAGACCATAGAGAAATCAGGAATTGAATGTGCAGCCAACGGCTTCTGGGCGGATCACATTTTCCACATGGCAACCATCACGGTCGGCGCGTGGAACTGTGCGCTGAACGGTCAGGATCTGGACTTTCTCCGGGAAACAGCTTATCCGCTGATTCGCGGCTGTGCTGAATTCTACCGCATATTCTCGGTTGAAGACAAAGAAAGCGGACGCTATGTCGTCGGGAAATGTACCGACCTGGAACGGCTGGGCGCAGCCCGTGAAAACGCGTTCATGACCAGCTGCGGCGTCATTGCCACCTTCCGGATCGCCGCCGAAGCCGCCCGGCTGCTGGATGCCGATCCGGAATTGCAGAAAAAATGGAGTTTCCTCGCCGGAAAACTGACAGAATCCCTGCCGCAGGATGATCGCGCTTATCTGCCGTATCCCGGCTGCGAAGAAAAGAGCATCGGTCTGCTCAGCGGCACTTTCCCCTTTGCCAATCTGCCCGTCGACGACCCGAAGCAGCTGCGGTGTCTCAATGATTTCTGCGCCACGGAAAGCACTGCCGGAAACATGTATCCTGTCGGCAAATCCATCTGCACCTGGTACGCCGGATGGAAAGCCATTACCCTGCGGCGTCTCGGTCAAATTGAAAAAGCACAGCTTACTGTTCAGCAGATGTCGGAGGATACCGGGTATTTTGCCGAAACCTTTGAAATATTCGAACTGGGCAACAACCCGTGGTTCTGCACAGCGGAAGGTGTTCTGCTGCAGGCTGTTTGCGAAGCATACCGCTGATTTTGACAGAAAGGATGAAACAGGATGAAATTCGGAGTTGCCGATTACGGATTGAATGTATGGGACGGCGGATGCTATGACATCCAGATGCGTCTGGAAGAACTCAAAAGCATCGGGTTCAACGGAACGGAAAGACTCGAATGCGGCGATGCCGCCGATGCCCTGTACCGTGCCGCTCTTTACAAACGGCTCGGCATGGATTTTGCGACCTGCCTCAGCAGTGCAGGCATTGAGCAGTCAAACGCATTCACCGCCGCACTGGGCAAGGAATATGTCTGGCTCACCCCGGGGGAAGACCTGCGAACCAAAGTGGATATGGATGTTTTCATCCGCCGCGCCAACCGTTTTGTGCAGGCTGCCGGACGTGCCGGAGTGAAAGCCGCTCTGCACAATCATCTGGGACTGCGCATTCAGGATCAGGAGGAACTCGACCGGTTCATGGCTGAAGTTCCCGGCGCCTGGCTGCTTCTGGACATCGGTCATCTGCACGGTGCCGGCGGCGACATCATCGGAACGATTGAAAAATATATCGGCCGCATTGCCGCCGTTCACTTCAAGGACGTGTTCATCAAAGATGCTGCAATCGGTCTGGATCAATGGCCGGAGCGTCTGCGCTTCTGTGAACTGGGCGCAGGCAACTGCCAGGTTCCCTGGCTCGAAGCCGCACGGATGTTGAAAAAACTCGGCTACGACCGCTGGGTGTTCATTGAACATGACACCCATCTGCGCGAGCCTCTCACGGATCTGAAAATCAGTCTCGATGCTCTCAAACAAATTTTCTGCTGACAGAATACAACTGAAAAAGGAATCATGAAATGAAAGGAAACACTGTAAAACCGATCCAGGTCGGAATCTGGGGACTCGGCCGCGCCGGCTGGGGTATGCATTGCCAGGAACTCGGGCAATTTCCCGATAAATTCCAAATCGTCGCCGGCTGCGATATCGAAGCCGACCGGCTGAAACTTTTCAAGGAACGTTATCCCGATGCCGACGTCTGGCAGGACGGCGCGGCATTTCTTGCCGATCCGCGCATTGAATTAATCGCGGTCGCGGTCCGGTCTCCTCAGCATGTGGACTACGCACTCCGGGCTCTCGCTGCCGGAAAAATGGTTTTTCTGGAAAAGCCCATTGCACTCACGGTTGAAGGAGTGAAAAAACTGGAAGACGCCGTGAAAAAATATCCGGGCAAACTCTTTTTCCGGCACAACCGCCGTTTCGAAGCCTGCTTCAATCATGTACTGGAAATCATGCACAGCGGCATCCTCGGCGAAATATACGAACTGAAACTCTGCCGTCACTGCTTCGAATTCCGCGATGACTGGCAGACGCTGCTGGATTGCGGCGGCGGTCAGCTCAACAACTGGGGACCGCATCTGCTGGACCAGGGACTTCGTTTTCTCGAATCACCGCTGAAATCGGTATGGAGTCAGCTTCGCAGAATTGCCGCCCTCGGCGATGCCGAAGATCATCTCAAGATCATTCTTCAGGGCGAAAACAACCGTATCGTCGATATCGAAATCTCCGGCGGAGTTGCACTGCCGTCGCCGGTTTATGCCGTCTACGGAACCCGCGGCTCTCTGGTCAGCGAAGATGAACAGGACATCAAACTTAAATATCTGAATCCCCGGATGAAAATTCCGACCACCCCCGCCCATGCGGAAACGCCGCCCATGAACGGAAATTTCGGAGGCAGCATTGAGCCGGAATGGATTCGGAAAACCATCATGACGGAACCGGCAAACGGATTCAATGTGAACGTGATCTACCAGCTGCTTTATCTGAGCATCCGGGAAGGAAAACCCTATCCTATTCTGCCGGAAGAGGCTTTTGAAGTCGTTCGGGTAGCGGCTATGGTCAAACAGCAGAACCCGGCATTCCGGATTCATCCGGATGAGTTCGGAAAGTAAATCAACCCGTCCTGACTGCAACGGCTTGCCCTCGCAGTCAGGTTTTCATTTCAACCATACAGATTTCAAGGAGTACAAATGAGCTGGATCGACTGGCTGATTGTCATTGTGCCGTTGATTTTCATTGTAGGCATTGCCATTTATTCCCGCCGTTATGCGCGAAGCGTTACCGATTACATGGCGGCAGGACGTGTCGCCGGAAGATACGCTATGGCGGTTGGTGATCTGATGGCGGGATTGTCTGTCATTTCTCTGGTTGCCGGAACCGAATCCGGTTATCAGACCGGGTATGCCGTAGGTTTCTGGCAGAACATCCTCATGCCGATCAGCATGGTGATCGCTCTCACCGGCTACTGCACCTACCGCTGGCGGGAAACCCGCTGTCTGTCGCGCGGACAGTTTCTCGAACTGCGTTACGGAAGCAAGCTGTTTCGTCTGGTTACCGCTTTTATTGCCACATCTGCGGAAATGATCACCAACGCCATCAGCCCTGCTATCGCCGCCAATTTTTTCATTTATTACCTGAAACTGCCTCATGAAGTCATGATTTGCGGCATCGGAATGCCCTGTTATGTCATCATTGTGGCTCTCTGCCTTACACTTGCAACTGTTCTGATCTGGCCGTCCGGACGCATTTCGCTGCTGATTACCGATTCCATTCAGGGCATCCTCAGTTTCCCGATTTTCGTGATTGTCATCGGCTTCATTCTGCTGAAATTTTCATGGAATATTGATATTGTCACCGTACTCGGCGACCGCGTTCCGGAACAGAGTTTTCTGGACCCGTACGATATTTCCCAGCTCCGCGATTTCAATCTCTTTGCTCTGGTCGTTACCATTACTTCCAGCATACTCAACCGGGCGGCGTGGTTCGGCAATGACACTTCCAACGCCGGACGTTCTCCGCATGAACAGAAAATGGCGGGCGTGCTCGGACAATGGCGAACCGCGATCAGCACCATGTTCGTTCTGATTCTGGCGGTCATGACCATTGCATTCATGAACGGCGAACGCTTTGCCTCCAGAAATTCCGATAACCCGTTCAAAGTCACCAATAATGAAATCCGCCGCGAACTTTCCGCCAAAGTCATCCGGAAAGTGGTGAAGGAACCCGGTCGGCAGCAGGAAGTCATCACCCGGATTCATGCCATACCGGATCAGATTCACCGGCCCGGAGTTGACCAGCCGTTCTCCCAGCAGAAAAATCTGGATACCGTTTATCTGCAGACCGTTCAGAACTCGCTTGGTGATACTCCGGAAGCGCATCATATGACCCAGGAATACCGGACCACTTATCAGCAGATGATGCTCCCTTCGGTTCTGCGGGAAATTTTTCCTGTCGGACTGCTGGGCATTTTCTGTCTGCTGCTGGTCATGCTGCTGATTTCCACGGATGACTCGCGCATTTTCAATTCTGCCAGTGCTCTGGTGCAGGACATGGTGCTGCCCTGCTACACCTTTTTCTGCAAAAAACGTCTGGATCCCAAAACGCATCTGCTCCTGCTGCGGCTGACCACGCTTGGAGTTGTCCTGCTGTTCTTTATCGTGGCGATTTTCTTCCGCAACATGGATTACATCAGCATGTTTGTCACCATCATGAGCGCGTTCTGGATTGCCGGCTCCGGACCGGTTCTGGTTTTCGGGCTGTATTCCCGGTTCGGCAACCTGACGGGGGCATGGTGTTCCATCATTTTCGGTTCCGGAACTTCTCTGCTGGGACTGATCGGACAGCGCAGCTGGACAAAAACCATTTATCCGTTCCTTGAACAGCACGGATGGGATAAAAGTCTCGGAATTTTTCTGAGTGCGGTCAGTTCTCCATTCGACCCCTGGATTCACTGGGAGATAAATCCGTATAAATTTCCGCTCAATTCCTACGAGATCTTCTTTCTCTCCATGATTCTGGCTCTGGTTACTTACATCGCCGGCTCTTACCTGACCTACAGACCGTTTGATCTGGACAAGCTGCTGCACCGCGGAAAGTATGCCGATGCCGAATCTTCCCAACTGGTCAGAATGACCTGGAATCTCCGTACTCTGACGTCTCATCTGCTGAGCATCACTCCGGAATATACCCGCGGCGACAAAATCATTGCCTGGGGTGTTTTCCTGTATTCCTTTGTCTATAAACTGATTATCGCATTCGCCGCGGTGTTTGTCTGCAATCTTTTCTTCCGCTGGCCAAAAGAGTGGTGGGGCTGGTACTTTTACCTTACCAGCCTGATTATCCCCGGATTGATTGCGGTTGTCAGCACCGTGTGGTTCATGTGGGGAGGAATCCGGGATCTGAAACAGCTGTTCCGGGACCTGGAAAATCGCAAGATCGACAACAATGACAATGGACAGGTTCTGGAAAAAGATGAAATCGTCCGGTAAAAGAAAACTCTGCAACTCATCAGGAGGAGTCTGTGTAACGAATTTTCTGTAAAATTGCAAAGGGTTCCGGAGCGAGGAGGCTCTTGAATTGGCAAAAAAAATGTGATAAGTTCTCCGAACTGCTTTATTAACCTTCCCTGAAAACAAAACAAAACGAGAGGACTTATCACA
>CAKUJH010000020.1 GCA_934661375.1 uncultured Victivallales bacterium | reverse complement strand
GCGGGAACACTGGTTCCGTCCGCCTTGACATATCCGGCCAGGTATTTGGAAAACGCGCTGGTGGCGGAATCGCCCAGGACTTTGGCAATGGCGTCATGATACAGGAAGGTGGTTGTCTGCGTTCCCATCATGCGGCGGGTGTATCCGGCGGGAACCAGAGCCGCGGCAAGAACACCGGCTTCGGCATATGCATCTTTGAGAGTGCCGAGCGGCATGACTTTGGCAAAGGATTCACGCGGCGTGGTATCCGGATTCGGATCGGCAAACGTGAATTCCGTGCAGGCTTCGGCAATGCTCTTCGCACTGCCCGTGTAATATGTCCGGTCATAGAAGAAACCGGTGTTGACCTGAATATGCGATTCCTTGCGGTTCTGCGCGACCAGACATCCCTGGGCAAGGCATTTGGCTTTGCCGATCGACGTCATGAAATCCAGGTAGCGGGTATTCCATTTGGGATTGAAGTTCCAGTAGGAGGTACGGTTGTTGCCTGTATCCTGCACTCCGCTGGCGAAAAAGGTTCCCCAGTTGCGGCGCACATTGGTTCCCGCAGAAAACAGATCAATGCCGTCGTTATTCTTCCAGCTCTGGAAATCCACGCCGATACGGTCATCGTTTTCCGCATAGATTTCAAGCACGCGGTAATAGACTTTGATTTCGGGAACCGGCCGGTCATACTGGCGGAGCATGGCAAGCATTTCCGCCCAGTTCCAGGCAGGGGCTTTGACGATCAGCGCGTTGAGTTCACCGTCCACCAGAATGGTTCCCGGCGCGACTTCAAATTGCGGATCCAGTGCGGACGAACCGACTTTGAGCAGCATGTCGCGCAGATTCGACGCCCGGCTGATCCGGGGGAAATAGATATGCGCATCCGCTTCCGGCAGATAGGTCAGTCCGGGACGGTCCAGCGAAGCAACAATTTTGTCGATGCCGCGTCCATCGGCGGAATCCTGGAAACGGTATTCTTCGGCGGAAACCAGCACCACACCGGCGCCGTCGGCAAATTTGACTGCCGTAACCTGGGCGGGACTGGTGTTGACGCTGCGCGCGCCCACTGCCGCTTCCAGATAACTGCGCACGGCATAAGGATCGGCATGTTTCAGGGTATACGGTTTTGTGATGACAAACGGATCGGCATTGTCACGGATCACGTTGACTTCACGCGTTCCGTCGCGGACGTCGATTTTGAGCTGTGCCTGAACGTTGGTCGGGGCATATCCGCCGGTCGGGGCATGGTTGTTCACACGGGCGGATCCGGGAATCGCCTGAGGAGTCAGCGTTATTTCCCGCGGGGCATTATCCCGGACAGCCGGGCGCGGCGGGGGCTGACGTTTAGCAGACGAATCGCTGTTCGATGCGCAGCCTGCCAGCAGCAGAGCCGCCAGTACAGCCGCAACAGATTCAATATGAGTTCTTTTCTTCATGATCATCTTCCGGTTGATTATTGTTCAGGGGTGTCGCGGAAAGGATTTTCAATCCGGCGGTGTACACCGGTCGAAATGCTCTTGTCATCTTTGCCGTGCGGCAGGTTGTTGTTGAGGTCGACCAGTTCCGCTTCGGCGGAAATCACGATGTACGTGCGTTCCTTGATGGACGTTACCGTGCTGAACAGGTATTTGATGACCGGAATGCGGCACAGGATCGGCAGACCGATCGTCTGTTCCACATCGTTTTCCTTTTCGTAAACTGCCAGAATTTTTTCCTGTCCGAATGCCAGGGTGGCGGCGCCGGTGACCAGCGAAGAATTGCTCAGTTCCGCCCCGGTGTTTCCTCGTTCGACCACGTTCTTGAAATACAGAGCATAGTCGAACAGGATTCCGCCGCGCGGCAGTTCAGCCGCCGCTTTCCGTGCCGCCGACTCCGGCACGCCCGGAACATCTTTGATGCAGATGAACGGATTGACCAGTTTGGCTTCCATAGCGGGTGGGTCCGGGTATTTGTTGCCCAGTTCATCTTCATAATAACTCTTGCCGAGGAAGGTGCGTCCCAGCACGTTCTTGGCGATGTTCTGATATTCCGGCTTCATGGAAATACGGTAAATGAACGGGGCAATGTCCGGACGTCTTTCCTGAATCTGTTTAAGCAGCTGGAATTCGTCTTCCGTGCCGACCGGCGTGCTGACCATCACCAGCGAAGCGCTGGAAGCGACGTTCGCATTGCCCGACTGCTGAAGGCAGCGGATAAAGCTCATGTCAAACTGCGGAGCCGTGAAGAATCCGCCCAGGCCCCAGGTGGTGGTGAAGGCGTACGGCACATTGTTCAGCAGTTCGTCAAACACCATCCGCCCCGCGTTGTAACCGACGTTCAGCAGGTTCACGCCGGGACCGTTTTTCCAGGCGAGATAATCGAATCCCCAGTCTTTGAGGTCGCTGTCGCGCAGTTCATAATAATTAAGGCGGACTTTTGCCTGCGGCAGCGGACGGTCCAGCACATTGATCCAGGACAGTGTGCGTTTTGCCGCCGCGCTCTGGTCGCGCCAGAAAACGGTGTTGCTTTCCTCATTCACATAGGCGGACCCGGAACTGGACCCCAGAGTGGAATTGATGATCCCGGAAAAATCCGCTGCGGCACGGAATTTCGGCACGTATGCGACACGGGAAAGCCCCGTTCCCGAAATTGCCGAACCGTCCTTCAGTTTCCCTGGACGATCCAGTGCGGCGACCACGGCGTCAACGTACGGCATGAAATCGCGTCCCGTTGAAACCAGAATCGCATTGCCGTCTTTCCCCGCCGTGATCCGGCGCACCGTGGAATTGCGGCTGTAACGCTGAACTGCGGAATTGACAAACGGAAGGATGTCTTCCGCCGCAATGTGTTTCAGTTCATAGACCTTGCTGTCGAACCGCACCTGGGCGTCATCCTGACGCAGGCGGATCGTTTGGACACCGTCCTGTTCCGCACCGGGCAGAACGGGACACAGCGACAGCAGAGCCGCCGCCAGTAACACTCTCTTCATCATTGAATTTTCACCTGTTGTTGGTTAAAGGAATTGAAAACCGGTAACCACTGCCTGGTTATCCAGCATCGCAGTAACAATGCGGAACAGCAGTTCACTGGTATACTCTTTTTCCGTCCGCCGGTCTGTCCGTTTGAAACGGATTTTCCAGATATGCGGAGTGAAGGTAACCAGTTCCAGTCTGGTTACATAACGGAACTCGATCGGCTCGCCCATGGATTCGGTGATCCAGGTGCGGGTCGCCTTGAATTTTTCCGGAGTGAAATCCTTGCGGAGATTCTCCGGCAGCAGGGCAATGAAGCCTTTGGCGTCATTTTTCAGAAATGCGCCCAGCAAATTCCGGCACAGCTCATACTCCGGATCCGCTTTCCGGATCTGCACAGTCTCTTCCGGCGGCAGTTCACGGATCGTCGTGCAGCCGCTGAACAGAATGCAGAAGCCTCCTGCCAGTGCCATCACCAGCTTTTTCGTTGAGATCATTTTTAACTCTCTCTGTTAATGTTTTTTACCGAAATAATCTTTTAGTGAAAGATAATATAGCATGTTTCCGGAAAAATGCAAGTAAAAATACTTTTCAATGAAAGATATTTTCCGATTATCCCGCCGGCGTCAAAAAAACCGCCCGGCTTCCTGATGGAGAAACCGGGCGCGGATTCTGTTTCTTTTTACTGGAATCAGACGATGACGAAGGCGGCATCATGAGCCGGAAGTTTCAATTCACCGGACACGGTGCCGCGTCCGATCAGAACCTCACGGCACTGTTCCGGCAAACCCCAGTCCGTAAAACGGAACGTCAGTTCCTCTTCCGTATCGTTGATGAACAATGCGGCGGGTTTGCCGTCGCACGTTCCGGTGAAAACCGTCGGCCAGCGGCCGGCTTTCCAATCGGCGGGAACCGCATCGCGCAAACGGTATTTCGCCGCGCACGCCAGCAGTTCATAACGTTCCGGCGTGATTTTGCCGAGGTGGTCGCTGGTGATGGACACACCGGTGAGAATGCCGCCGGCGACCGAAATACGGGCTTCGCCTTCGGTGTACCAGGCATTATCGGAACGCGCCATAAGCGTATCCGGATCACTGCGGAACCAGATGTCATTGAGAAACCAGTTGGCTTCGACGCCGTGCAGGGTATTGCGGATTCCGACACCGGGGGCATCGCAATTCTGCGGCGGCTGTTCTCCGGGCTGAGAACCGAACCAGCAGCGCGAAGTGTCGCAGCTGACGCGGCACATATCCACATATCCCAAACACGGCATGAAGGGTGGGCAGCAGCCGAGCAGGATAGCGTCCGGCACTGCTTCCCGGATGGTTTTCATCGCCAGCCGGAACGCGCTGACCGAAGTTGCTTTCGGGTCGGAAAACACTCCGCGCGGCAGACCGAAACCGAGACCGTCCATCTTGAAATAACGGAAACCGAGTTTGCGGAGAGCTTTCATGAATCCGGCGATATACTCGCGGCATTCGGGGAGCGTGGCATCCAGACACGCCCAGTGGTTGTCCGGTTCAGGCGACCATCCGGCAAAGACCAGCGGTTCACCCGCTTCATTCTTCACAAACAGATCGCGGTGTTCACGGAACGCACGGCTGGCAGTGGAAGCCAGGAACGGCATCAGCCAGATACCCGGAATCGCGCCGGCGTCTTCAATGCGGCGTACAACGTCCTCCAGCGGAACGGGCCAGGATGCATCACGTTCCAGCCAGTCGCCCTGGAACGGCTGATATCCATCGTCAATCTGAATCACATCGCAGGAATAACGGTCGTTTTTCCGTGCGGCAATGGCGTCAATGTTTTCCAGCATGTCCGCTTCCGTAACATCGGCATAATAGTAGTACCAGGTGCAGTAACCGGTCAGATTCTTTTTTGCATCAATGGCAGGCGCACCCATTTCGCGGGCGGCGGTTTCCGCATATTCCTTCAGTAATTTCCGCCAGTCATTACCGCGCAGCATGATGACTTTTTCCGGTTCTTCGCCGGGTTTGATTTCCGGCTGAGTCATCAGCACGCCGGTCAGCCGGGCATCCTTGTGAGCGGTAAAATAAGTAAGACTGCGGAAGCAGGTTACCGCACCGATCAGCAGATAATCATTCGTAAACTGGTCGCCGACCACAATCACATCCTGGCTGGGATAATCACCGACAAATCCGGAAGTATAAGCGGCACTGGATGAATGACTCTGCAGCACCATGTTGTTGCTGTGCGAAAACACGAAGGATGCTTCCGGCGGCAAGAAATCCAGCGGGAGCCATTTCTCATAACAGGCGTTTTTATCTTTCCAAATCAGTTCGTTCATGGCAGTTCCTCATTCAGTTGACCTTGATGTCCTGCACCGTGCCGGTCTTGCGGGAGCGTTCCGCGGCAAACACCATCAGATGACTTTCCAGCGAAACATCCGGACCGGACAGAATTCTGGACGGATCATTATGCTCCAATGCGCTCACGAAGGCTTCCATCAGACCGCCGTCTCCGCCGCCGTGTCCGGAAAGAATTCCGCCGTCGTTGGCTTTCCGGCTGTCGATTTCCGTGAACTGATCGGTTTCAAAATCAAAGACCTTGAAAACATTGCTGTCGGTTTCAATGTATCCGCGCGTTCCGAACAGACGGGTCAGACGTCCGGAATGCGGCGTGAACGCCGTCATGGTCATGGAGGCAGACACGCCGTTGTCGAATTGCAGGTTCACCACCTGATTGTCCACCACATCGTTGTCGCAGGCATAAACACAGCGGCCGTAGGGACCTTCTTCCAAAGCCTTCATGATATTTTCACGGGTCGGATTGCCGTCCAGCACATCCACCGGCCAGGTGGATGAACCTTTATCCAGGCGGTCGCGCAGATAAATTTTCAGGGCGGAATACGGGCAGTTCGCTTCAATATTCTCCGGACATTCCGTACAGCGGTCCGCTGCGCCGGCAGGTTTGTTTTCCTTTTTGAAATGGAACAGCGAGCCGAAAGACTGCACTCTGCTGCAATGTTCATTGACCACATAGCGGAGCCAGTCGAGGTCATGACAGCATTTCTGAAGCAGCATACAGCTGGACAGTTCCTCGTTGCGCCAGTTGCCACGCACAAAGGAATGCGCCTGATGCCAGTAGCCGACCGGTTCCAGATGCTGAATCGAAACCAGTCTGCCGATTTTGCCCGAAGCCAGAATATTCAGCAGACAGCGGGTGTATTCGGTATAACGCAGCACGTGGCAGACGGCAAAAATGATGCCGGCTTTTTTCACGGCGGCGACAATATTGCGGCAGGCTTCTTCCGTGGGAGCCAGCGGTTTTTCCAACAGCATGTTGTAACCCAGCTTGGCAAACGCCACCGCCGGAGCTTCATGCAGGGCGTCGGGCGTGCAGATCATGACCGCATCCGCAAATTTCGGCAGTTTGGCAACATCTTCCCACGTGCGGAAACGGTATTCTTCCGGGATGTTGTGTTTGTCGGCAATACGGTTCCGGTAAAACTCACGGGGCTCGGCAACTGCAACAATTTTGGCACGTTCGGGGTATTCTTCCACAAATTTGGAATATCCGGTACCGCGGCTGCCGCAGCCGATGACGATCAGTTTCAATGGTTCAGACATAATGATAACCTTTCTTTGAATACAAAAAAATGGGGCTTCAATTAATATAACACGCATTCAGGCAAAATCACTGTCCGGATGCAAAAAAAGCGGAAATTTTTCGCCATGTCAACCGCAGCGTCAGACATTTCTTTTCCGGACGCTGGCACGTTCGGTGAACTGAAACGGCAGCCGGACATTGCGCACCACCGGAATTCCTTTGATCTGTTTTTCCAGCATCATCACACTTTCCCGCGCCAGTCCTGCGAAGTCCTGCCGCAATGCGGTCAGCGGCGGATTGCAGCAGAAGGCATTGTCGTCGCATTCCAGTCCCATGATCGAAAGGTCTTCCGGGATCCTGATTCCGCGCTGATGCAGCAGTGCATAGATTTCGGCGACAATCCCTTCGCTGACGATGAACAGGGCGTCCGCTTGAAGTTCCAGCATCCGGTCCGCGATCCGGCCGAGAGAAAAATCCTGTGTCCGGACCAGCAGAAATTCCTCGCACGGAAGATTGTAGCTCATGCAGCTATGGCGGATCGCCTGGATCCGTTCCCTCCGGCTGGGATTCTCCGCCGGCGAAGAAAAAAGGAAAGCGATTCGCCGGTGCCCCGTGTTGAACAGATAGGAAATCCCCAGGTTCATTCCTGCCGTTTCGTCGGACGACACCATGAAAATATTGTCCAGACGGTTGTCCATTGAATTGAGGGCGACAAACGGCAGGGCGTGTTCCTTGGGATACTGTTTTTCCAGGCCGGGGATCCAGGTCGTCGAAATCAATCCGTCGAACATGCAGTCCGCCAGATGCGGCGCGACGGACTGCGGGATCAGATAAGGTTTCAGCTCCCGCGCGATCAGTTCATCATAAAGCGGTCCCAGCAATGCGCCGAGGTAGCCTCTGAAATTCATGCCGGCAATGATGACGGCAACATTTCCGGTCCGATGCGAAGGCAGGGAATATCCCCGTTCCGCGGCAAACCGGATGATCCGCTGCCGCAGTTCCGGCCGGACGCTGGGATGTCCCGACAACGCGCGCATCACCGTGGCGGGACATACTTTCAGATCCGCGGCCAGCGTCCGCAATGTTGTCTTGCAGTTCACAGACACGTCATTTCGCGGCGGATTCGATTTTGATGTCCGTCACCGCGGCGCGGTTTTCCCATTTGTCGCCGTTGGCGGGGTAAACCGGCAGAACGTTGAAAGTGGACCAGCCGCGCGGTTTCGCCGCAAATTCGGCAAAACCGGCAGGCAGGGCGCAGTCGCCGTATTTTTTCCCGTCCAGATACGCGGTCAGAGTCCCGGCGTTCCATTCCACCCTGACTTTGTTGAACGCATCCGCTTTGATCAGACGTGCGGGAATGACAATCCGATACTGTTCCTTCCCGACTTGGATTCCGGTCACGAAAGCCTTTTCGCTGTTCTGGTAGAAATAGAAAATCAGCAGCCCCTGCTGGTCTTTGGACGGACTGAAAACATGCAGGAATCGCACCGGCGAACCGGTCTGCTGTTTCAGAACCTTGAAAGAAAATTCCACACTGCCGGCGGCATAGGGAAAACCGTTTCCGGCGAAATAACTCGGAAATACTTTTTTCTGGGCATTGGCGTCGCTCAGCTGGAAAGCAAACTTGCCGTCGCCGGCATCCACAAAGTTCTCCGGACCGATCTGGATTTTATCAACCAGCGGCATGGATTTTCCTTGTGCCTTCAATTCCTTTGCAGGAAAATCCAGCTGAAAAACGGTGTCTCCGAAGCAGACGGCTCCAAGAGCGAACAGGGCGCAGATCATTGATTTTTTCATGACAATCATCTCCTTGATTTGGGTTATTTCTTAATAATGCGGATCATTCTGAAATCACGGGCGGGAACGGAAGCGGCTGTACCGGAAAGAGTTTTGCCGGACTCGGCATCCGACAGTGCCGGGCTGTTACCGAATACTTTCGAATCCAGCGACAGCAGCACATCCGCCGGCTGATCGGTATCGTTCATGAGAATCACCAATGCGCCGTTATCGGCGGCATAAGCGGAAGCCATGATGCGGTCAGACAGCGTTCCGGCGGTTCTGACCGGAGAATCCGGCTGCCAGTAACCGTAGAACGCAGAGTCGTCGGTAATCCCCGCATTGTCCATGATCTTGAGATACTTGGACACACTGACCCCGAAGTTCGGCCAGGCATGGGTGTCATGCGCCAGAATGTAGCCGATGAAATGCCGCATGTGTTTTTCCTGTCCGGGAAGTTTTCCGGCTTTGGAGTCTTTCAGTTTTTCAGGGAAATGCAGCTGGTATGCCCGTTCGAACTGTGGAATGAACACCGAAGGCATACCGAACTGTTCCCCGCGGAACGAAGCCCGGAAGAAATCAGGACGGAACACATTGTAATAGCTTTCATCCCTGCCGACGTCCAGCATGAAGCATTCGCCGTCGACCAGGGCATCGCAGAACGAAACCAGCGGCGGTTCCGGAATCTGCGAAATATGGCGCACGATCAGACCGTAAGGATATTGTCTGCGGTGTTCGCGGTAAATGTTCTTTGCCAGTTCGCGGCTGCCGAGGATGTTGGCGGTGCAGTATTTTTTGCCGTGTTCATCCGTCCAGCCGCAGCCGTGCGCTTCATTGCCGCAGAACCAGCTCCAGCAGTTGTCGAAATACAGTTCCTGCATTTTCAGTTCGCGCATACACCTGCTCATGCTCCGGAGATAATAATCGCGGTACGAACGGGAGCCGGCGCACATGAACACGTAACGCCATTCGCGGTCGTTCGGGGAAACTTCCGTGCCGGCCGGCGGCGGTGTGATGCTCCATTCATTGGCGTGCTGCGGATAGCCCGGATTTTCAGGTGAAGCGGAAAAGCCGGCGAAATAATGGAACAGCGGAATCGAACCGTCCGAACTGAACGACTTGCGCATTGCCGGATAGTTGTCTTTGGCAAAACGGGCGTCGGGGACGTTGTGAATCTTTTCCCACGGGAACCACAGGTTCACCGCGCTCCACGGACGCCACAGACGCCGGTTCCGCACGAACGGACGCACCGGAGTGATTTGCAGACCGAAGCTCCAGGTTACCGGTTTTTCGGGAGTGAAGACATAATCAACCAGATTGATGGTCAGAGTCGCACCGTCTTTGCCGGGATCCAGCCGGAGAGTTTCCGCGCGGTTCTTCAGACGGCGTCCCGCCTGATCCTGTGCAAAGTAGTAAAGTCCACGTTCGTCATTGCCGACCCACATCACGGGAAGCTGATCGGTTTCGTCGAAATGATTGGATTTCACGGTTTGCCGGAGTTCACCGGCGCGGAATCCGCGGAACTGGAAATAATCCTTGGCGAACCGGTTGAACAGTGTCGAAACTTCCGGACGCAGCGGCACAACAATTTTCGCACTGTTCACGGAATCTTTCCCTTTGGGTGTCAGCGTAACATCAAACCACATCATGCCGTCAAATTCAAAACGGCAGCGGGAACTGAGTTCAAATCCGGAATCCGTTCCCGCGGTTTCCACCACGGCAAAATCATCCTGTTGTTCCACGATTTTCGTTTTCTCCGCAGGCGCAAACGCCTTGCCGTTCAGTTCAAACCGCATCGCGCCGCGCAGCAGCGGCACTTTCCCCGAAAACATCTGCACCGGAAAAATGCTCCGGCTGAATTCCACTCTCTGAAGCAGAGAAGTCAATTCCGCCCCGCGGGGTTCGGCATCGCCCGGCAGGATTCGCTGAAGCCATGAAGTCAGCCCGGAATTCCCGGACCGGACAACGGCTTTGACCGGAGTCCACGGTTCCGGAACAGAATGGTCCACGACCGGTTCGGCATCGCCGATGCGGAACAGGAAAGAACCGTCTTCTATTTTATCCTGCGGAGTTTCTCGCACCGGACGCAGAATCAGTTTGTAATCCCCCTGCGCCAGATCCGCAATCTGAAAACGCCAGTTGTATTCTGTCGATGCCGCCTGCAAAGTCTTTTTCAGAACCGTGGTTTTGTCATTGAGGATGACTTCCATTTCCACGGGAAATCCAGAACGTTTCTGCGTGGTGCGGGTGAGACTGAAAAACAGATCCAGGGCTTTGCCGTCCGCGGACGGATTCATTTTGATCCGGTTGAACTTGACGGGAATCTGTGATTTGTCGATTTTGCGGAAATTGTAGGAAGCATAAAGCTCCTCCACTTCAGAGCCGGTCAGAGCGCGGTCATAAACCCGCAGATCATCCAGCAATGTATCGCCCTGCGGATTCGGCCAGGCGTTCGGGGTATAGGGTCCGGCACAGAACGTGTCGAATTTTTCCGGGCGTTTCGCCGCGGGAATCTTGACGGCTGCCTGCAGAATGCCGTCCGTGTAAATCCGGATATTCTGTTCATCCCAGGTGGCGGTTACATGATGGAACGAACCGCGTTCCCATTTCACGGCGGGAGCCTCGGCAATCACAAATCCGTTGCCGCTGTCGGCGGATTTCATGCGCCCGAACAGAAAATAAAGTTCATGGGCGTCTTTGTATTTGTAAAGCACCAGCCAGCTGTTGTCGCCGCGTGCTTCACAGAAAACATGAAATTTGGTATCCTTGAAATCCCAGTCCACCGGTTTCATCCAGAAGGAAACGGTTCCCTGTTTCGTATTGAGAACAGATCCCGGATACTGAATCAGCGAGGCGTCCGTTCCGCTGGACGTAACCTGCGTGCCGATTTTGGCGGCATTCCCTTTCACGCCCGGATGCAGCAGCATGGACAGCGTTTCCATGGTGATGGGCATGGAATGTTTTCCTTCGACTTTTCCAGACGGCACATCCGCCCGGAAGTCCAGATCGAACGGCGCATGGAAAACGGGTTTTACTTCCGCCGCGCCCAGTACAGCCGTCAGCAGCAAGGCTCCGGCAATTCCAAGTTTATTCTTCATAATACTTCTATCCTCCAATTGCTTATTGTCTATATAAACGATTGCTGTTCGCCGGATCATACTCCACATAATGATACAAATCCGTTCCATGATCGCTGACCGAACCGTCCAGCCAGCCGCAGTTGGTGCGGTTGCCGTGGACAAAAGAAATCAGGCGCTGGGACAGATTCACCAAGTCAACATGCACCCGGTTGGAAAAGTTGAAATACGGAGGCAGACGGTCTGCAAGCATGATCGTGCGGGAAATGTTTTTGAGTGAACCCGTCCGGATGCCGCTGTCCGCAATGAGCAGATCGGCCATGATGCTTGAATTGGCGGAATAGCCCGTGTAGAAATGCTGTTTCTGATAAGGATATTTTGCCTGTTCATTGGACGGGCAATAGAAAAATTCCATATTTTCCGACTGGGCTTCCGGAGTCTGCCAGGAATGACAGACCGGAAGATTGCGGTAACTGTTCAGCAGCTGCGCCCAGACGATGTATGCGCCGGAATCATGTTTGACCCGGAGCGGCAGCACATAATCGTTATGATCCATGCTGTACATGGAGGCAAACAGCAGAGACTGTTTGACTCTGTTCTTGCAGGAAATCTGCTGTGCTTTCTGTTTTGCCTTGTTCAAAGCCGGCAGGAGCATTCCCGCCAGAATCGCAATGACCGCTATCACGACGAGGAGTTCTATCAATGTGAACCACAACAATTTGCGCCGACAGACATGTTTTCTCAAGGCGAAGTTCATGGTGCCTCCTTCTGAATTTTTTAGGATGAATATACTTATACTGCTTTCTTCTATAAACTATAGTCGGATATGAAAAAATAGCAATACATGAAAACCGGTTTTTCATGAAACATTTGAAACACGGGTCGGATAAAAAATCCCGGACGGCTCCGGGATTCAATGAAAAGCCTCAGTCCAGCACAGTCAGCAGACAGCTGTGTGCAGGGAGTTCCGCGCAAATCCGCCCGTTCTGAACGTCCACCGGGCGGTCATTCCAGAAGTTGCGTCCGGAGCCGGCGGCAATGCCATGCGCCTTCAGATCAAATTCCTTCCGGACAGGAGCATCACTCCAGTTGATCAGCAGAACGCGGCTGGAACCGTCCGGCATACGCTGAAGCCAGGTTCCGGCATGAACACTCTCAAAGAGGTCCAGCGGCAGACCGGAAGATCCGTGTTCCGCGGCAACCGCCCGGCGGAGCAGATCCAGTCCGGATTTGTTCAGACGCGGCATATTGTCGGAGAAATTGATGATGCCGCCGGAAATCACCACCAGCGACAGCAGAACTTCGCCCTCCTGCCGAGACATAGTTGCCAGCTTGAAATCATCCATGCCTTCGAGATACGGCGATTCCGGCCGGATATACACTGTGATGCACTGCAAACGATCCAGATCGGGGTCGCAGGACGTTTCAGGTCCGCGCGCCAGCGAGAAATCCGGGTCATTGATCCACAATCTGCCGTTGGTATGGAACATCGACTCCACAGCGACGGCATTTGCCATGATATTTTCCCAGCGGGCATGAATGTCGCCGCCGATCCGCACGGAATCCACGAATTCATTGCCGCCGCAATAGAAGTAATTGCAGCCGAGAATCTGGGCTCTGTCCTTGGCTCCTTCATACGCCGCCTGAACAATCATGCGCGGAATCTCCGTGCGGGGAACGGACGGGTCATGAAATTTGCGGGCTTCCAGAGTCGACCCCATGAAATCGAGTTTGAAATAGCTGTATCCCATCGCGGCATAACGGTCAAACAAATTCCGGAGAAATTCCCGGACTTCGGGAACCGTCGGGTCCAGCAGGAAGCCGTGCCGTTCCATGCAGGAATAACCGAGACAGGGCTGACCGCCTTCGCTCATGGCAAGCCAATCCTTATTGAGCTGGGCGATGCGGCAATGCGGCTCGATGATAGTCGGAGCAATCCACAGCCCCGGTTCAAAACCGAGTTTCTTCAACTCATCGGCGAGATATTTCATGCCGTGCGGGAACAGCGGATTAGCATCCCATTCCCCGTAGCAGTACTGCCAGCCGTCATCGACAATGATGCGCTTGACATATTTGGACAGCACAGGATCTGCGGCGATGAAACGTGCATTGCGGAGAACTTCTTCCTCGGTAATGGTCCAGCGGTAATAATCCCAGGAGTTCCAGCCGGCGATCCAGCCTTTGCTGAAATCTTTTTCCACGGTGGCATTGCGGTCCGCCCAGCCGGTCATCCGCCGGAAGGGGTCGCCGTCCAGACTGAATTCAATCCAGCCGGAATCCGCCGCAGCGGAAGTATCGTCCGCAATCCGGAAATTCAGTTCGAAATCGTTCAATCCGTTTCCTTTGGCAATGCCGCGGAACTCGGTCCAGGCGGGATTCCGCAGCGGAACGGAAATCATGAGATGATCGCTGTTCCGGGTCAGCATGGTCAATATGGAACTGTTCCATTGCCGTTCTTCCGGACAGGGAAACACCACGGGGATGCACCGTCCCATGCGCGGACCAAGCCCCAGAGCATGAGTCAGTTCCACCGGGTCTGCGGCTTTCAGACCGAAAGTCAGACCGGGACACAGCTGTTTCAAATCACCGAGGAGACGCAATTTCAGATCGCTGCCGGAGGATGCAGTCTGCAAGGTCCAGCGGCCGAGGGATGAATCCCAGACCGTTTCATGCTCGTCATGGCGGACAAGCCGCCAGTCCGAAGCCCCGTCGGCAAACGGTTTCAGGGTCATGGAAATCGAACCGGCCCGGAGCGAACCTGCGGCGGAATCAAAGCACAGATTTTTTGGAGACATGGCAAACCTTTTCTGCTGTTGTATATGTCAATGAATTTAAAAACACCAGGAGCCGCCGCGGAAAATTTCAACCCGTTCCCCGGAAGGCGTTATGCCGGTAATGCTCAAATCCCGGCTGCCGACCATGAAATCCACATGAATCATACTGTCGTTGATCCCCATGCGTTTCATTTCGTCCTGCGTATATTTCGGATAATCCTGAATGCAGTCATAGAAACCGCGTCCCAGCGCCACATGGCAGCAGGCATTTTCATCATACAAAGTATTGTAGAACAGGATTCCGGTATTGTTGATCGGAGAATCGAAATCCACCAGGGCGCATTCCCCCAGATAAGCCGCGCCTTCATCCATGGCAATCATTTTTTCCAGTGCGTCCTGCCCTTTTTCCGCTTTGACTTCCACTGCTTTGCCCTGTTCGAACCGGATGGAAAAATTTTCGATCAGGGAACCTTGCCAGGAAAGCGGTTTGGTGGACACCAGCACGCCTTCGGCTTCGCCGCGTTTGGGCGATGTGAAAATTTCCTCGGACGGGATATTGGGGTTGAAGACGCGGCCGGAAAGATCGGTTTCCGCAGCTCCGGCGAAAACGCCGTTCGGAATCAGCCCGACTTTGAAATCCGTGCCGTTGGCGGATTTGTATTCCAGGGAAACGAAATGGAAAGCATTGAGTTTTTCGCAGCGGCGGTGAATGGTCCGGTTGTGTTCATCCCAGTTGGCAATGGGGTCGCCGTTGGCACGGGCAGTCGACAGAATCGCCTCCCAGAGTTTTTCCACCGCTTCGGGATCCGGAATGCCGGGAAAAACCTTGCGCGCCCATTCCACTCCGGGCACGCCGGCGATGCACCACTGATGCCTGTTCTCCGCAGCCTCGCGATACGGCTTGATGACCGGGAAACGCGCCATCTGCGCTTTGGCGCGTTTGGCCTGATCTATGCCGTCCATGCCGTCGGGATCATCGGAATCCAGCCAGATCATGGCAGGCAGTTTTTCCGCACGCCACTGCCAGCGGGAAAGCACCCAGGGTTCGACCTCGGACAGCATGGCTTCGCTCTGATGCAGCTGATGAAGTTTTTCCACCGGCATGTCATGCCAGTCCACCGACACGCGTGATGCTCCGGCTTCATAACATTTTTCCGTCACGGTCCGGACAAATTCCGGCTGGTCAAGATTGGCGATGATCAGCACTTCCTGTCCGCGGTCCAGATTCAATCCTTTTTTCACCAGAAGATCCGCATACGCGTCAAGCCGTTTCTTATCCATAAAAACCTCGCTGTTGATTTCCCTTTTCTGCCGACAATATAAGTCAAACCCGGAAAAAGTCAATCATGGAAAACAAAAAATCTGCCGCAATGTGCAAATCACTGCGGACGCACCCGCGGATCCGCCCAGGCATACGCCAGATCCGTCAGCAGATTGATGCCGACAAACAGAAATGCACTCAGGATCACCAGTGCTTTCAGCATCTGCAAGTCCGCATCGTTCAAAGCATTTACACCTTCATACCCCAGACCGGGTATGCCGAAAAAAGTTTCCAGCAGCAGACTTCCGGTAAACAGAAACGGCAGCACGGTTGAAGCACGGGTGATGACGGGAATCAGCGCATTTTTCAGCAGGTGCCTGAAATAGATTTTCACCGGAGGAAGCCCTTTCGCGGCGGCAGTCCGCAAATATTCCCGGTTCATTTCATCCAGAAACACGGTCCGGTAAAAACGGACTCCGCCGCCGGTTCCGCTCAATATCCCGATCGCCACCGGCAACAGCAGATACCGGATGTCTCCCCAGCCCCATACCGGAAACCAGTTCAGATAATAGGCCAGGAACCATTGTCCGAAAATAATCAGAGCCAGATAACTGATGCTCATCCCCGCCACGGAAAAACAGAGAATCAGCTGATCCAGCCATTTTCCGCGGAAGGCACATGCCGCCATAGACAGCAGAATTCCCAGCACCAGTTCACCGAAAAATATCGGAATCATCAGCATCAGCGAAGGAAACATTCCCTTCCATAATTTGCCGCGAATCGATTCACGGGTCTGAAGGGTTTTGCCGAAATTGAAGAAACTGACATACGGAAATCCGGATTTCAGAGAAACGATTTCCTTCAGCGACGCGGTCAACTGACTGTCCAGCCAGCCTTTGGTCGGACGCTGGAACGATGCTCCGTAAATCCGGACTGACGCCTCTGTTCCGGCGATGACCAGCTGTTCCGGCGGCTGTGCAAAAACGCATTCCACCGTATTGCGGCGGGGAATATATTCTGTTCCGTTGATTTCGACAGGTCCGGAGCATTTCAGAATCATCCGGACCGGCTCGACTGGCTGCCGTTCGAAATTGCGGTCAAAAATCAGCCGCGACGTTTTATGCAGAATCAATGCCTGCGGGGAAGTTTCCGCCGGACCTTCCGTGCGGATGCCGGGAAAAACTGTCCGGTCATTCCGGAATTCGGCGGAGGAATAAAGCTCCGTCTGCTTCCAGCGCCCGAAGAACAGCGGTTTGTCCGTGCCGAGTTCCTCGCGCATGTCTTCAATTTCCGAAGGAGTCGGATTTTTCCCCAGTACCGTGGCTGCGGGATCGCCTGCCGCCAGACGGAACAGCAGGAAGGTCAGGATCATGACTCCCGCTATAATCAGCAGAGAATAGGCAATCCGCTTCAGAGCATACCGGAACATGGCACAGTTCTTTCTTTTTTTTCTCAATTTGATGTTGCAATGATAACGATTAGACGCTAAATTTAAACCCTAATTCAACAAAGGGCAAATGAATGCGGCAGTTTTTTGGCAGATATTTCATCTTTTTTGCGGCGGCAATGGTCTTTCCGCCGGCGTTCGGCGTGTCCGGAGAAGACAGCACGAACCGTTTCTACCTGCTGCAGTACGAAGATGCGGCGACCTCGCCGCGCGGCATGGCGACCGGAATAGCCGAACGGATCAAACGTCTGACCCGTCAGGCTGCGCCCGCCGGACGGGATCGCAAAATGAGGGAAACATTTGTCCGGCTTGCCGACCGGAAAAAGGAACCGGTCTTCACCTGCCGGCTGGACAGACAGAACAATCTGCGGATCACCCTGCCGGATCACTATCAGGAACTGCTCGCCGAACCGGACGCTCTGCCGCGGCTGACCGGCTGGATTCTGTTCGGACGCTGCGGAAAAAATCCGGAGCTGGAAAAATATTTCCGGAACAGCTGGTTCATCGTCGGATTGTCCCGCAAAGCACGGGAGGAAATGCAGATGTACCGTTCGCCCTTCTCCGGATATTTTCCCGCGGCATACACGCTGACGTCCGCCGACCGTTATCCGACTCTGCAATCCATTCTGGCGGTTCCGCTGAAACCGGAGGACACCACACTCCGGCTGATCTATGAGGAATACTGCGAACTGCTGGTCATGATCTGCATGAAAAACGGATTGTTCAAACAGGGACTGCTGGTGCAGATGCTGGATGAACTGGAAAAATCTCCGGAAAATCCGGATATGCCGGAAATGTTCCGGCGTCTGGCACTGCCGGCTCTGGAAAAACGAGCCAAAAAATTTTTCCGCCCGAACCTGTCCGGCAAAGAATTGTCTGATGCTTATGAGGTCTGGTTCCGCAATGAACTCGACAATATGCTGAACTGGCGTTTCCTTCCCGCTTCGGAAGAAAAAATTGAAACGCTTTATCAGCAGAGTATTCAGTTTGAAAGTGTGGCGAAACAGACGGAAGAGGAACGGAAACGCAAAGAGGAAATCATCCGCGGCGGCATTCCGGAACTGGTTCGTCTGCGGGACAATCTGGCTGAACCCGGAAAAGCTGCGGCAAAGATGGCAAATGCGGTTACGTCCATACTGCCGAAGGCTTCTCCGGACCTGGAAATTCCGCTGTATGAGATCCGCAGTGCGCTGAACGCATTTGCAGCCGCTCCGTCGGAAAACACGGGTGAAAAACTGCTCCGGGCGGAACAGAATTTCTACCGTGCGTTGGAACGGCGTCTCGCCCTGCGGAAATTTCTGGAAGATACGGAACTGCAATGTGTTGCTCCGGCAGCGCGGTATCATCTGACTTTTCCGCTGCTGACTTACCGGAACCGCCCGGAAGCACAGTCCTGCAAACGGCTGGCGGAATTTCTGAACCGAACAGCAAAAGAGACGGATAAATTATGATAAACTTGAACCGTAAAACATCTTTACCGGAAGAACGGCAATCCTCCGGACTGCGTTTTCTGATCTGGGGAATCATTCTGGTGGTTCTGCTGATTTTTGCCATTGGAATCTACTGCACTGTCCGCCGGACCGCCCTGCGGTTTTCCGCCGATTACTATTATCCGTTCCTGAAAGCGGCACAGGCTGCGGAAGACACCGTCGCGGCACAGGCTCTGATGGGTCAGAGCAAACACACGCTGGCAAAAGCACTGCGCAATCTGCGGCTGGAAAATGATATGCTGGCGGCGGAACGGACAGTGGTTTCCGATCTGAAAAAAGAAAATGCGGAACTGCGTTCCCTGCTGGGACTGAAACAGAAAGGCGCATTCCGGCCGGTGTTTGCCGAAGTGCTGGCACGCAATCCGATGACCTGGCAGGAACAGTTCACCATAGACAAAGGCAGCGGCGACGGCATAGAGCCGGGCAATCCGGTTGTATGTTCCACTCTGCTGGGCAAAAACAACATGCCAGCGGTCGCAGTGATCGGCAAAGTAAAATCCGTCACCCGCCATACGGCAGTCGTTTCCACTGTATTGAGCCAGGATTTCAAGATGGCGGTGTCCCTGCCCGGCACCAAATCCTCCGGCATTCTGGAAGGCGCACACAACATTGCCGATATGCGTTCCACTTTGAAATTCCTGCCGCTGAACACGACACCCGTTCCCGGACAGATTGTCTACACCAACGCCTTTTCCGGCAACAGTCCGCCGGGACTGCCGGTCGGGAGCATCACCGGCAGCGGAAGCATTTCGAAAGATTCCCCGCGCGGCAATCTGCTTTATCTGGAAGCAGGGGTTCAGCCGTTTGAATCCCCTGCCGAAGTACGGTTCGTCGCGGTTTACGTGAAGGACAAATCATGACGGCTTATGTTTACATTGTCCTGCTGACCGGAATTTTCTGCACGGCGGAACTGCTGCTGCGGAGTTTCGGGCTGATTTTCCCGTTCTGTGCGCTGTTCATATTTTATACCGCCACGGCGTTCGGCACCGGACGCGGGATCCTGTGCGCCTGTCTGGGGGCGCTGACACTGGATTTCATCGGGACAGGCGCATCGCATCCGTGGTCGCTGCTGATTTTCGCGTTCATTGCCTGGATGGCTTCATTCTGGCTGAACAAAGTGGAATCGGAATCCATCCTGCTGAATTTTCTGCCGGGTTTGGCGATTCCGTTTCTGGTCTGGGTTCCCTCTGTACTGTTTTTTGCCCAGAACCGCTGGCACGTCCTGCTGGAACAGTTTCCGGGAATGTTTCCGACTGCCGTCATCAGCGGCATCTGGCTGCCGGTCATGATTTTTCTGCTGGACATGCTGAATGAGAAACTGGCTCTGCCGCTCTACACCGACGCCAAAATGAAAAGGAAAATGCTATGAATGAAAACAGCGACAATCAGATTCTGTACCGGATTCTGACCCTGGCATTCATCGTAGTGATGCTGCTGACCCTGATCGTCATCCGGCTGTGGAAAGTGCAGGTGCTGTCCGGACGTGAATTTGATGAAAAGTCCACCCGGCAATATGCCCGCAACATCCGCATTCCGGCATTGCGCGGACGCATCTTTTCCGCCGACGGCAAACTGCTGGCGGGAAACCGCCCGTCCTTTGAAGCACTGTTCCATCTGTCTGAAATGCACCTGACCGGCGTCCGCCGGGAATCGGTCAACCGCATTCTCGATGAAGTGAAACGGGCGGAAAACACCATTCATAAAACCAGTGGAGTAACGCCGCGCAACATTGAAAATCAGTTGAGACGTTATCCGGCGATACCCATGGCGGTGTTCACCGATCTGGACATGGCGTCTCTGGCGCGTCTGGCGGAAATGACGCCGCAGATTCAGGGTCTGGAACTGGCGGCAAGACCCGTCCGCTGGTATCCGTACGGTTCGCTGGCATCCGGAGTGCTGGGCTATACCGGACCGCAGGATCTCAGCACGGCGGAAGACCTCGGCGATTACTCTTACTATCTTCCGGACGCCGCCGGAAAATCCGGACTGGAAAAACTTTATGACCGGCAGCTGCGCGGCAGTCCGGGCAAAAAACTGGTTGTCGTCAATCACCGCGGTTTTGTGCATGAAACCGTGGGAGAACCGCAGGCGGCGGAACCGGCGGAAGATCTGGTTCTGACCCTGGACACCCGGCTTCAGTCCACGGCGGAAAAACTGCTGCAAGGCAAAGTCGGTGCTATTGTGATGATGGATGTGGAAAACGGCTCTCTGCTGACGCTGGCATCCGCGCCGGGCTTCAATCTGAATGATTTCATTCCGCGCATCACCAGCCGGCGGTATACAGAACTGCTGAATCAGAACGGCTCTCCGTTCGTCAACAAGGCTCTGCAAGGAGCATACATGCCCGGTTCTGTCATCAAACCGCTGATCGCCCTCGCCCTGCTGGAAAACGGAGTTTCCCCGGATCAGATCATCCAGTGCGACGGAGCAACCCGGTTCAGCGATTCGTCCCGAATCCGCTGCTGGGCATGGCGGTCCGGCGGACATGGTTCCGTGGACATGGTTCGCGCCATCAAAGTATCCTGCAATGATTATTTCATCGAAAACGGGCTGAAAATCGGAGTCGAACGGCTGGCTCCGCTGCTGCAGTCCGCCGGGATCGGAGAAAAAACCGGAATCGGACTGCCCGAATCCGCGGGTCTGCGCCCCGACCGCAAACGCTGGAAACGCTGGACTGTCTATGACACGGCTCTGATTTCCATCGGACAAGGCAAAATTCTGGTGTCGCCCGTTCAGGCAGTTTCTTATGCGGCGGCGTTCGCCAACGGCGGACTGCTCTGGAAACCGCGGCTGGTTCAGAGCATTTACAATCCGGTAACGCGAACCCGTTCCGTTCAGCGCCCGGAACTCAGAGGCAAACTGAACGCCTCGCCGGCTCATCTCTCCATCATCCGGGAAGGCATGTTCGAAGCCGTCAATGAACCCGGCGGCGGCGGACGCAATGCCCAGGTCGAAGGACTGAAAGTCTACGGCAAAACCGGAACGGCGGAAGTCGGTTCTCGCAGCAATCGGACCAAGAACACCTGGTTCATCGGTTTTGCCGGAATGCCGTCGGGACGCCAGCTTGCCTGCTGTGTACTGGTTCTCAACGGAGAAGCGGGCAACAAAACCGCCGCCCCGCTGGCGGCTGCCATGTTCCGGAAAGCGGCGGAACTGCATCCGGCAGAGGAATAATCCGTTCCGGTCAGAATGCGCCCAGCAGAACACTCCCGAAGGTTGCCACCGGCGCCATTTCGCGGAAATCGTTGACCGCCGTGCGCAATTCCCGAACCGCCGCGGTCATCTCCACATACAGCTCATCATTCTGCAGCAGTTGTCCCAGCGTTCCCTTTCCGCTGTTCATCAGTGACGTGATGCGATCCATATTCTTCAGTGCGGAATTGAGATTCTCAAAAAATTCACCGTTGTCCGCCAGCAGACGCACAAACGTGCTCTGATCCTGATTCAGACGTTTTGCCAGGCTGTTCATATTGACGATGAACGAGCGGAGATCCTCCGCGGCATTTTCATCCCGCAGCAGGAAGCCGAATGCCCCCTTGCCGTTTTCGACATCTGTCAGGATGGCGTCAAACCGCCGGGAAAAAGAAGCCATGGAATGAAAGGCGTTCTGTGCGTTGTCGTAAAACGAGGGGTCGGTGAAAAGTTTCCCCAGAGTTCCTTTGCCGGCTTTGATTTCCGCGCAGATGTCGTTCAGATTGCGGGCGTTTTCCTCAATGCGGGAAAGTGCATCCTTGATTTTGTCCAGTATGCCGCCCTGAATAATGAATTCGCGGAAATATTTTTCATCCTCGCGGAACGCGGCAATCAATTCGGAAGCCTCACGGGTCAAGTCAATCGGATGCAGTCCCTTGAACATGGAATTGTCCGGCAGACGCAGTTCCTCGACGGCTGGTCCGGGATTGATGTTGACATATGCCCCGCCGAACACGGAGGAACTCTGGATGCTGATGGAATATCCCTCGTAAACGGGAATGTGTTTCCGCAGTTTCATTTTCACAATGATGGAAGAATTTCCTTCTCCGAGTTCCACCGACTCCACCGTCCCCATATCCACGCCGAGAACTTTCACCTTATCATTGACCGCCAGTGTGCTGGCGTGCGGAAAAGATGCAGAGAGATAAAAATATTTCCGGGTGTCCAGAATATCCTTGCCGCGGATCAGCACGGTGAAATAAAAAAGGATAATCAGAGCTCCCAGACAGAATAAGCCGATCAGGAATTCAGGGGAACGCAGGATGCTGCGGCGCGGAGAAACAGTATTCATGGGAAAACCTTCTTTCTGCCGGCATGGAACTGGGCGCGGATAAATTCGCGGACCAGCGGATGCGGGCTGTTCATAAACATTTCCGGGGTGCCGCATTCAATGATGCGGCCTTCGGCGATCATGGCAATGCGGTCGCCGATATTCAGAGCACTGACCAGATCGTGCGTAACCACCACGGAGGTCATGCGGTATTTGTGTTTCATGGAATCAATCAGCGAGTCAATCCGGCGGGACATGACAGGATCCAGACCGGATGTCGGCTCATCATACAGCATGATTTTCGGTTCACAGACCACGGCGCGCGCCAGTCCGGCGCGTTTGACCATGCCGCCGGATATCTCCGAAGGCATTTTGGCGGCGGCGCCCCGCAGTTCCAGCAGCTCCAGCATGGGATTGACCCGCTCGCGTATCTGTTCTTCGGAAAGACTGGTCCGTTCCCGGAGCGGCAGCGCAACATTGTCATAAATATTCAGCCAGTTCAGAAGCGCACCGCCCTGAAACAGCATCCCGATCCGCGTCCGGAATTTTTCCAGTCCGCGGCGGTCAAGTTCCCCGACGTTCATTCCGTCCACCAGCACCGTGCCGGAATCCGGACGCATCAGCCCGATGATATGGGACAGCGTAACAGATTTGCCGGTACCGGAAGGTCCGACAATCATCATCGTCTCCCCCGCGTTCACCGACAGATTCACCCCCCGCAGGACGGGACGCCGCCCCAGAGTCTTACAGACATTTTTCAGTTCGATCATCATCAGTAAAACAGCCTCGTTATCATGTATCCGACAATCAGAATCGTAAGAAAATTGATCACCACGGAACGTTTGGTTGCCAGCCCCACGCCGACTGCTCCGTCTCTGGCATTCATTCCCAGCCAGCAGCTGATGCCGACAATCAGCACGGAAAACGCCCATGCCTTGCAGATCCCAACCCAGAGTTCCTTTTCATAAAGCATGAACCGCACATTTTCGAAATAGACCGTCCAGCCGACTTCCAGCTGCGTATATGCCACCATGCCGCCGCCCAGAATCCCGATCAGATCCGTGTAGCAGGTCAGCACCGGACACATCACCATCATCGCCAGCAGCCGCGGCGTCACCAGAAAACGGACGGGGTCTATCGACATCACTTCCAGGGCCGCCAGTTCCTGTGAAACTTTCATGGTGCCGAGCAGAGCCGCCATGCCGGAACCGACACTCGCCGCCAGAATCAGAGCCGTCATGAACGGTCCCATTTCACGGAACATCGTCTGTGCCACCAGAAACCCCACACGCATCTCCTGTCCGTAGCTTTTCAGAATCAGCCCCGCCTGCAATGCCAGAATCATGCCGGTAAACAAAGCGACCACCGAAGTAACGCCGAAACTCTTCACTCCGCAGATCATCATCTGCCGGATCACTTCCCGGCGGTTTTTCCATTGAGACGGCAGATGTCTGAACGCTTCGAAAACCATCCGCGTTCCGCCGCCGACCGACAATATGAACTGAATCACTTCCCAGCCGAAAGCATAAATCTGTTTTTTCAGTTTGCCGCGCATTACCGTTTTTTCTCCTTATGACAGCAACATATCACATCAGAATGAAAAATCAAAGACATAAAACAGCGTACAGGTATTTTTTTTGGGAGAAGTCCGCGTTCTGACCATGCCGAAAAACACCTGACTTTCCGAAAAATCCTTTTCCCGGTCCACATACCGCGTATAAAACGGCCCGACAGTAAGACGGGAACGGTCTCTGCTGTTCATCCAGCCGAACATGCCCCACAGGAAATCAAAACTGTATCCATCTTCCCCGCTGTCCAATTGAAACAGAGTCCAGAGCGGCGCATAATTCCGTTCCAGCGCGCCCACGCGTTTCAGCGGCATCAGGTCCGGCACCCGGACAGTCTCGCGTCCGTTTTCCGACACCACGGAAACCAATGGCCAGACATGATGCCAGCGGCTGAGGTCTTTTCCGGATTTGCTGTCGCGGCTTTTCATACTCCAATATAAAGGAAGAACACACTGCCAGGTTCTGACCGTCTGCGACGTCCGGCTTTCCGAATACCAGCCGACCGGCCACAGCCAGAAAGAGAAATGCGCAGCCGCGGAAACGGAACGTCCCCATAACGGCCAGAAATACAGCACAGATTCCCCATGCACGCCGCGTCCGTACCGGAAAAACGGCCAGGGAGCATTCACGGAAAAAGAGGAATCCGCATGAGATTTCCAGGTAAAGAACGGCCAGAAAACACTTCGCCCGGAAAATTTTCCCCACTGTTCGTATCCGCCCAGCGGAAAAGAAAAGAACGCATATCCCGGCATATTCGGCGACAATGAATGCGCGGTTGTCAGCAGCGGCCAGAGCCATGCCTGATTCCAGCGGAGTCCGTCAATCCGGCGCGAAGCATAAAACGGCAGCAGCCGGAGCTTTTCCTCGTTCCGTCCGGAGGAACGGCTGAACAGCGGCCATAGGACACTGCGGGTGTCCATGCCGTTTTTCCGTGTCTCCAGCAGCAGAGGGAACAGCAGAAAACGGGTATGGCCCAGGCTGAAAAGTTCATTGACATCCCCGGCGAACGGAAATGCCAGCCAGTCCCATGAGCCGTCGGCACGGTGCGCCCAGTAACACAGCGGGGCGACAAAATTTCCGCTGCCGCGCTGATCGGGTCCGGTATAACGGAAATACGGGAATACCCAGAATACATCACCAGAAGGTTTGCTCCGGGTGGCGGCAAGCGGCCAGACTGCTTCCATGCCCGATTCCCGCTCCGATTTCTTGAACCCGAACAGCGGACGCACCGAAACGGACAACTCCGCTTTGCCGTCGTCGAACAATTCGAAGAGAGGTCCCAGGACCCGCAGTTCAAACTGTCTGCCGGTAACAGGATTGCCGTATTCCGTACAGGTTATGAACGGCGGCATCACCACTTCGGCGGCAAGCGGCAGACTCAGCAGAAACAGCAGCGGCAATATCCTCATCAGAAACACCTCAACGCGCCGGACGGATCTTTCCCGCTTTCTGAAGCACCAGCGTAGTGGAGTGTCCGGGAACAAAAGAAATGAAATGAACTTCCGTTCCATGTTTGAGCAGAGCTTCGCGTTCCGAGGAATCCAAAGTTTCCAGGGTGTAATCACCGCCCTTGGCATACGCATCGGCTGCCAGGGCGTCCAGTTCGGCACAGCAGCGCGAACCGTCAAAAACCAGAACGCCGTCCACACACGCCAGAGAAGCCAGCAGATATGCCCGGTCATACGCATTGTTCACCGGACGGTCCGGACCTTTGAGTGCGCGGACCGAGGAATCGGAATTGAGCAGCACCAGCAGAGCATCCCCCAGACGCCGGGCGGCGAGCAGATATTCGGCATGACCGCGGTGAAGAATATCGAAACAGCCGTTGGTTACCGCCAGACGGCGGCCTTCGGCACGGAGTTTTTCCCGCCAGCGGACAGCCTCCGCCAGCGAAGAAAAAATTTTGGATTCGGGAGAAACAATACTGTTCATGAAAACCTCTTTTCAATCCGGTTCATTGACCGGCATACAAATCCGGTCGCGTATGGTGAAGGAATACGGCATACCGAACGCCCGCAGAATCCGGGCGGCATCGAAATGACGGTAGCGCGACAGCGGATCGGAAACAATTTTTTCCGACATGGTGAGCCGCGCCGCAGAAAGGAACAGATTCGATTCCACATATTTCGATTCAAAAGCATGGTCCGCATAGGACGTTTTCGCCAGATATGCCGTCCGGAAATTTCCGGTGTTGTCCGCAAGCTCTCCGGTAAAGGTTACGGCATTCGGAAATGCCGCAGTGCGCGGAGTATCATCGGCAGTGAACGGCAGACCGTCGGGATCAGTCCAGTCGGTGATGTGCTGTACATTGCCGGTCTGATTGCCGGAAATACTGTACTCTTCCGCCTGTGTCCGCGCTTCAACCGCATTGCGTATGCCGGTCATGCCGAGCATGGCCATTGCCAGAACACCGACCATGACGAAACACAGCCCCAGCAGTCCGACTGCCAGTTCTCCGATTGCCTGTCCGCGTTCTGTTTTTCTGCTTTTCATTTCACCACCTTCTTCCTGTACTATAACGCCGGCGGGGGAAAAAATCAAACGGAATATGCCGGACGCCGTGCGGCTTCGCCCGAAAAAAAACTGCACAACCGCGGCATTGACGCTCATTTTACGCAAAAAATCTGTCCGTTGACATTTGAATCGCAGAAAAAAAGGTGTACAGTAGCATACCGGAATCTTATGACAGGAAAAAGGATCATGATAAAGAAATTGACTGATTTTTTCAATGAAAAACTGTGGATGATGCGAAGCAGGGAATTTCCCTTTTATCTTCGTCTGCCGCTGACGTGCGCACGGGTAATCGTGCTGACGGCGCGGCGTTTCATCCAGAACCAATGCACGGTCAAGGCGTCTTCGCTGACTTTTTACACGCTGTTTGCCATTGTGCCGGTGCTGGCACTGGTGTTCGGCATTGCCAAAGGGCTGGGACTGGCACAGATACTGGATGAAAAAATACGGGAAGCAACCATGGATTATCCGGCGATTGCCGATAAACTGCTTTCGTTTTCCGACTCCATGCTCCAGAACACCAAAGGCGGACTGGTAGCGGGGATCGGCGTTCTGCTGCTGATTTGGAGCGCCGTCAAACTGATGAGCAGCATCGAAAAAGCCATGAACGATATCTGGGGTGTCCGGAGGGGACGTTCCTTCATCCGCAAATTCACCGACTATACCGCCATACTGATGATCTGCCCGATTCTGCTGCTGGCAGCAGGCAGCGGCATGGTCGTGGCGGCGGCTCACGTGGATCAGCTGGCGGGACAGCTTCCGTTCGGGGAATACTGCGGTGCCGTGATCCGGTTCAGCCACGGACTGCTTCCGCTGTGCATCACCTGGCTGGTGTTCTCCTTCATTTATATTGCCATTCCGAACACCAAAGTAAGACTGCGTCCGGCAACGGTTTCCGGTCTGATTACGGCGATTGCCTACACGGCATTGCAGTCCTTCTACATTTTCGCGCAGTTCACCACGGCGAAATTCAATGCCATCTACGGCAGTTTCGCCGCCATGCCGCTGTTCCTGATCTGGCTGAATCTGAGCTGGATTCTGATTCTCATCGGCGCGCAGCTCACGTTCGCCATCCAGAACGTGTCGGAATACGAAATGCTGCCGGTCGACGGCGAACTCAGCCAGCTCCAGCGGTATGTCTGCTGCATGGAAATCACCGCACTGCTGACGGAAGCATTCAAGCAGCACAGCGGACAGCTTTCCGATGAAACTCTTTCCGCACGTCTGGAAATACCGATCCGCACTGTCCGCGCCCTGTTGTTCGATCTGGTCCGGACGGGCATCATTTCGGAATGTTCCGCCTCCGGCACATCGGGGATTCATCTGTTTCAGATCGCCATTCCGCCGGAAGAAATCACGACGGCACGCCTGATCCGGGATCTGGAAAATCTCGGCAGGCATTCGTTCATCAATGAATATGCGCAGCCGTATCTGGCGGCATTTGAAAAAATCCGGAAACAGCTGGACACCCCGCCCGCCAACCTGCCGGTCGGTGAACTCTGCGATCCGCAGAAAGGAAAAACGCCCTGATGAATATTCTTCACACCGGAACCCTGCTGGCTTATCACGGGAAATGCGCCCTGGTCCAGAACGCGGGGAAAGACAAAATCGAGATCCGCATCGAAGGCGGCGGCAGCAAATCGGTCCGGCCGAAAGACGTGGAATTTGTGCATCCCGGTCCATGCAGTCAGCTGCCCGCGGCATTGCCCGACACGCCGGATCTGAATGAAATGCTGGAACTGATGGGGGAAGAAAAATTCTCTTTCCCCGATTTCTGCGATCTGCTGTTTTCCGCATACACTCCGCAGACGGCGTGGGCGGGCTACCTGCTGCTGAAAGACGGCATGTATTTCACCGGTTCTCCGGAAGACGGCGTCCAAGCCCGTCCCAAAGCGGAAATCGAAGCCGCATTGCAGGCTGTCCGCGAAAAAAACCGGGTCCGGGAACAGTATCAGGCGCTGTTGTCCCGCATCCGTAATGGAGCCATTCTGCCGGAAGACCGTCAGACGATGTGTGAAATTGAGGCTTTTGCCCGCGGCGGCAGTCAGAACTGCCGTATTCTGAAAGATCTGGAAATCGAAGTGATTCCCGAAAAAGCACACGCGCTGCTGGTCCGGCTGGGCGTATGGCAAGATACGGAAAATCCCTTTCCGGCGCGTCTGGGAGTCGATCTGGAAGTGCCGTCTTTTGCGCTTCCTCCGCTGCCGGAAGAAGAACGGGTTGACCTCACGGGGCAGACCGCTCTTGCGATCGACAATGCCGGCAGCAGTGATCCGGATGACGCCATCGGTTTTGCCGATGGTCTGCTCTGGGTGCATGTAGCGGATCCCGCGGCGGTTGTTGCTCCCGGTTCGGAAGCGGATCTGTTTGCCTCGGCGGCGGGAGAAAATCTGTATCTGCCCGACCGGGTAATCACCATGCTGCCGGAATCCGCAACCCGGCAGTTTGGTCTGGGCTTGCAGGAAACATCGCCTGCGCTCAGCTTCGGAATACGCATTGACGGACAAGGTGTTCCGAAACTGGAAAAAATCTGCCGGAGCAAAGTCCGGGTGGAACGTCTCACGTATGAAAGCGCCGCGCCGCGCATGACGGAATCTCCGCTTGCGGAAATCGGCGATGCGCTGGAACGTTTCCGCCAATGGCGTCTGGATCATGGCGCACTGCTGATCCGTCTGCCGGAAGTTCAGGTATTTCTGCGGGACGGTGATATTGTCATTGAACCGGCAGCCATCACCCCGGAACGGGAACTGGTTGCCAACGCCATGCTGGCGGCAGGAGCGGCGGTCGCTTCTTTTGCCGTGGAAAAAGAAATTTCCCTTCCCTTCGCGGCACAGTCGCCATGCGAAGAAAAACTGGAAGGCGACACGCTCAGCGTCATGTATCAGCAGCGCAAACTCTGCACCCCCGGCTATGTAACCACTTCGCCGGAACCCCATGCAGGGCTGGGACTTGACTGCTATGTCCGGGTTACCAGTCCGCTGCGGCGTTATGCCGATCTGCTGGCACACCAGCAGCTGCGCAGATACCTTGCCGGGGAAGAACTGATGACTTCGGAAGAACTGGAAGAACGGTTCATTCCTGCGGAAAAGGAAGCGGCGGTCCGGAGAAAAGCGGAACGGCAGAGCAATGAATACTTCACGCTGGTATATCTGGCGCGTCATCCGGACTGGACCGGACGGGCGGTTGCGGTCAACCGGATCAACGATTCCACCACATTGCTGATTCCGGAACTGGCATACGAATTCAAAAGCCGCGCCTGCGCACATGCAAAAATGGATGAGGAACTGCAGGTGAAGCTGGCTTCGGCGGAACCGTCTATGCTGCTCACGCGCTTCACGGTACACCGGCAGAAAGACGGCTGAAAAGTTTTACGCACGGTCTGTCTCCGCGGAAGGTTTTTTCGGAAAATGACGTGGATTCCGGTTGTATTGGCGAATAGCAATGCTATATTAAGATGAAGTTTCTGTAATGAACGATTTCTGCTGAAACTTCAGAAAAAAAACAAACACAGATGGCGAATCAATGGGAAAAAATTTTTTCATAACCGGCGCAGGCGGTTTTGTTTCCGGTTATTTTCTGGAATATCTGCGGCAGGTCGAACCGGAGGCGGATATATTGGGCGTGGATATTGCCGACGCTATGCCGTCCGCTTTTCCGCAGATCAAATACCGTCAGCTGAATCTCAAGGATGCGGAAGCAGTCAAAGCACTTCTGGCGGAATTCCGTCCTGATTACATTCTGCATCTGGCATCCATCAGTTCCGTTTCCGCCAGCTGGAAAAATCCGCCGGAATGTTTCACCAACAACACCTCCATTCTGATGAATATCGCCGAAGCGGTTCGGGAACTGCAATTTCCGGTGCGGATTCTTTCCATCGGTTCATCCGAAGAATACGGCAGCCGCGACGCATCGGAAATGCCGCTGACGGAACAATTTGAATTGCGGCCGGGAAGTCCGTATGCCGCCGCCAAAGCCGCGCAGGAAATGCTGGGTAAACTTTATGCGGACGGTTTCGGAATCGACTTCATCATGACCCGTTCCTTCAACCATATCGGTCCGCGGCAGAAAAGCATCTTCGTCATACCGTCTTTCGTCCAGCAGCTGGTGAATGCCGCCGGACAGCCGGGCAAACATGAAATGCTGGTCGGCAATGTGGATGTCGTCCGCGATTTTCTGGATGTCCGCGACGTTGTCCGCGCTTATTACCTGCTGCTGAAACAGGGACGCCGCGGAGAAGTCTACAACGTATGCAGCGGCAAAGGTGTCCGGCTGCGCGACATTATTGCTCTGCTGGCGGAACTGCTGTCCATTCAGGTGGAATTGAAAGTCGATCCCGCGCGGCTGCGTCCGACAGAAAACATGGTCATCTGCGGAGACAATTCGAAGCTGAAGAACGAAACCGGCTGGCAGCCGGAAATTGAACTGAAACAGACTTTGATCAATATGATAGAATATTTCCAGGGAGAAGGGAAATGAAGCATCTGCTGTATATCGGTCACGGATTTCATTCGCTGACCAAATCCACGGTATTTCTTCAGGAAATGCTGAAAGAGCATTTTGATGTGGAATACTGTACTATGGATCCGCAGGATCCGGCGTCATACGCAAATCTGGCTGCAATCCGGAGAAAATATTACGATGTCGTGGTGATTTTCCAGGTCATGCCGTCCATCCGGGAAATGCGGAAGCATATTCTGTTCGGACGCGGAGTGTTCTTCCCCATGTATGATTATTACATCGGCGGCGTAACCATCCAGAACCCGCTGTGGGCGGAATATTCTGAATTCACCATCATCAATTTCAGCAGAACGGTTCATGACGAACTGACTGCCTTGGGTTTCTGCTCCAAATACATTCAGTATTTCCCGAAGCCCGCGGAAAAACTGGAATACGGCGATGAAAAATCCATATTCTCCTGGCAGAGAATCGCCAAAATCAACCCGCATACCGTGGCGGCTCTCCTGAAAAATTTTGATTATGACGCCATTCATTTCCACAAGGCGTATGATCCGAAGGAAAAGCGGATTGAGCCGGAACAGGAAATGTTTCCCGGCAAAAAAATGACCGTTTCCACCTGGTATGAAACCCGCGAACAGATGACGGATGATCTGAAAAAATCCGCCATATACATCGCACCGCGTCATCTCGAAGGGATCGGCATGAGTTTTCTGGAAGCCATGGCGCTCGGACGCTGCGTCATCGCGGTCAACAACCCGACCATGAACGAATACATCGTCAACGGGAAAACGGGTCTGCTGTATGAACTGCGCGATGCCCCCGCCCCGCTGCCGCGTCCGGCGGACATCAAAGCGATTCAGCGGGCGGCGTACGAATACATCCGCGACGGCTATGCGCAATGGGAGAAGAACCGGTACGACATCTGCAAATGGATCAACAGCAAATGCTGTCCGGACCGCGCGAAACTGGAACAGACCGCACGGGTCAAAGGCTGGGGGGCTTTGCCGAAGTCCCGGCGGATTTCCTTCCGGTATCTGCTTCAGCGTTTCCTGCCGAACCGTCTCTGGAACATTGCGGCAAAATATTTCGGGTACAACATTCCATGGCAGCGGATCGAAAAAATGTATCTGTTCGGATTCATTTATCTCGGCTGCACGAAATATTACAACAACAAACAGCTCCGCCGGATTGAATTTCTCGGTTGGCCGGTCTATGAAAAAAATAAGGAGAAATTCGGATGGAACTGAAAAGCAAAGTCAGTGTAGTCACGATTATTTTCAATCTGCGGAAAGCCGGACGGATCAACAGTTTCATCCAGTGTCTGAAATCCGTTCATAATCAGACCTATAAAAACATTGAGCATATCGTGGTCGACGGCAATTCGACGGACGGCACCATGGATGTAGTGCGGAAATATGCAGCCAAGGGCTGGATCAAATATATATCCGAACCGGACAAAGGATTGTATGATGCCATGAACAAAGGCGCGCGCATGGCAACCGGGGACTATGTGGCATTTCTGAACTCCGACGATTTCTGGCATGATCCGCGCGGCGTGGAATGGACCGTGGAAGCTCTGGAAAATTCCGGTGCGGTGTTCTCCTTTGCGCCGTCTTACGTGCTGGACCGCGAATTTCCGGTGCATAAGGTATTCACCAGCATCGGCAGCGCGCTCATGCGTATGCCGTTCTGTCACCAGACCATGTTTGCGCGGCGGGATGCCTTCCTTTACATGGGCGGATTCAATATCAAATCCTACCGGAGTGCGGCGGATTACAACCTGATTCTGCGTATGCTTACCGTAGGTTATCCCTTCGTGTTTGTGCCGCATTGTTTCACCTCGTACCGGCACGGCGGATATTCGGCAACCGCCACGGGCATTTCCAACGTTGAATGCGTCAAATCCATTTTTGAGGTTTATTCCGCCATGATGCCGGAATTCACCATGCAGGACGCAGAAAAAATGTTCCGTGAACATATTGTTCCGAACCGACTGCTGGAAATTGTCATGCCGAAACTCTGTCCCGCAATGCAGGCGGCAGTGAAGGAACTGCCCGCGGAACCGGCGGACGGCAGCTGCACGAAATTCAACCTGTACGAATATTCCTATCCGGTCCGGCCGGAGGAACTGGACCCTGATACCGACTGGCTCATGAGCCGCACCACGGTCAAATATTTCGGCATTCCGGTCATCCGCATCCTCCATACCACCGGCGGGATGAAAGTGAAACTGTTCGGCATTCCGGTCTGGAGCAAAAGGAAAGTCTTATGAGCAAACGGGTCCTGCTGGTCTATCACAGCAATTTTCTGAATCATGACGTCGGATGCAACAGCTATGTGTTCGAAATGATGTCCATGCTGAAAAGCCGGGGCTGCACCATTGACATGTTTTCCATCGGCGACCTCTGGAACACTTTCGACAATTTTGATGAACTGAATAAAAAATATCAGCTGATAGACAAGCTGTATCTGTATACGCCGGACCGCCATAAGCCCGCGCCGCGGAAAACCGTGGTGAAGGAACAGCTGCACAAGGAAAGTTTCTGGCTGTTCGGACTGCCGCTCTGGATCCGGCGGATCACCGAACGGACCGAAGAGCAGATTCCCTCCATGGAATTTGATTTCGGCTGGGTGAACGCCGAATGCGCGGAATATTTCCAGCAGCTGGTGAACAACACCCATTACGATGCGGTCAATGTCCATTACATTCAGATGGCGGAACTGATCAAGTACACGAAATTCGATCCGGACACCCGGCTGGTTTACAGTGCGCAGGACGCCTCGTACATGATGAACGGCTTTCTGCTTTCCGGACTGGACGCCATGATGTGGATCATGCCGCGCGAAATCAAACTCATGAGTCTGTTTCATGAAGTGCTGTGCATTTCCGCCGACGAAAAATGCTTTTTTGAAAAACTTCTGCCGCAGCAGAAATTCCGTCATTTTCCGCATTCCCTCAAAGGGCGGACCCTGCCGCGGAAGGAAAAAAACATTGACGCCCTGTTTCTGGGATTCACCAATCCGCATAACGTCCGGGGAGTCATCTGGTTCATTGACAACGTCATGCCGCATGTCCGCAAAAATGTCCGGGTGGCGGTCTGCGGAAAAGTGTGGACCGTGCTGGATCAGGATCATCCGGAGCATGTCCGCAAAGCGGAGAAACTGGGCATCCGCCGCATCAATTACGCGCCGGATCTGGATGAACTTTACGCGGAAACCCGGCTGTCGATCTGTCCGCTGCAAGGCGGAACCGGCATGAAAATCAAAACGCTGGATTCCATGGCACGCGGCGTTCCGGTCGTGACCACGGACTGGGGAATCGACGGTTTTGCCGACAAGCATGACAACGGCTGCATTCTCGCCAATGAACCGGAAGCCTTTGCCGCGGCAATCAACGACCTGACGGAAAACCCGGAACATTACCGGCAGGCGGTCGACGCCACGAAGCGGTATTTCGAACGCTATCTGAGCTGGGACGCCAATGTTCCGGTCATCGACGCCGCATTCCGGCTGAAAGGATAAACGGCATGGGCGAAGCGGTCATGAAATGTAAAAACCTGCTCCGGCGGTATGTGAAAGCCGCCCTGGACCGGGGGCTGGTCTGGAATGAATCCGAAATCCGGCTGCTCGGCGTGCTTCCGCTCTGCAAATGGAAACGGAGCACGGACGGCAGAGTCAGAAAATTCTGTCTGCTCGGACTGCCTGTATTCAAAATCAAGCAGGAGTATTGAATCATGCCGCCATTGATATCCATTCTGCTGCCGACCCGCAATTCCAGCCGTTTCCTGAAACCTCGGATCGATTCGATCCTGAACCAGACGACACAGGACTGGGAGCTGCTCATCGCCGACAGTTTTTCCTCGGACGGCACCTGGGAAACTTTTCAGGAACTGGCGGCGCAAGACCCGCGCGTCTCCGTGGCGCAGGTCCCGATCGGATTGTACGAAGCCTGGAATTTTCTGGTCCGGAAAGCCCGCGGCAAATATGTCTACATCGCGACCAGCGACGACGAAATGGAGAATGACTGTCTGGAAAAAATGACGCGTGCGCTGGAAGCGCATCCGGAATGTGATCTGTGCGATTCCATCATCAAACTGGTGGACGCCAACGGCAATGAGATTTCGGAGGAGTCGCCCAGTTATGTGGCGCACAACTGGCATGTGGATTTTCCGCAGGACATCTGCCATCTGCGTTATGCTCCGCATGATTTTTACCTGCATCTCGGCGGAAAAACGGTCTACACCTCCATTACCCAGCTGCTGATCCGCCGGAAACTGTTTGAAAAAACCGGATTGTTCAGCACCACGTTCGGACGTTCCGCCGATTATCTCTGGGGAATGCGGGCGGCACGTTATTCCAATGTGGTTTTTCTGCCGGAAAAACTGGCAACCTGGCGAATCCATGAAAACCAGATCACCAATGCACTGGATCCGGCGAAAGTGGACGCCAGTTTTCATCAGATGTCCCAGATGGCTCTGACTGCCATCGGAGAACTGAAATCACGCATCATGCGCCGGAAAGCCATGCGGATCTACAAGCTGATTCCTTTCAAGGAAACCCTGCTGCCGGCAAAACGGAAACGCAATCTGTATTATTTTTTCCGCTCGCTGGTCGTCTCCGCATTCACACACCCGGTCCTGCTGGCGGAATTCATGCTTCACGCTCTGGACGAATACCGCAAAAGATGTCCGCGCCGGCTGTGGCTGATTCATTCTTACGACGACATGATCCGGGCGCATGTCCGAAAACTGAAATTAAATAAACTGATCGCATACAAGGGAGAGAGCAATGAATAATGTTTACTGTGTGATCATGGCAGGCGGCAAGGGAGAACGCTTCTGGCCGTGCAGCCGGGAAAACACCCCGAAACAGCTGCTCAATATTGTCGGCAAGGAAACTCTGATTGAACAGACCGTGCTGCGGCTGATTCCGGTGGTTCCGTTTGAAAATATTCTGATCATCACCAACCGGAAATATACGGAGAAAATGCGTCAGCTTCTGCCGCAGCTGCCGAAAGAAAACATCATCGGCGAACCCTGCGGACGCGATACGGCGCCGTGCGTGGCGCTGGCGGCAGGAATCATCCGCAAAAAAGCAGGAACGGAAGACGCCGTCATGATTCTGATGCCGTCCGATCACTGCATTCACAATGTTGCGGAACTGCAGAAAGACCTGGAAATCTGCTGCCGTGCCGCAGCGGAAAAACCGGTTCTCGCCACCATCGGAATCAAACCGTTTACCCCCAGTTCCGATTACGGTTATATCGAATGCGGCAAGGAACTGGGCGAACACCTTTTCCAGGTCCGCCGATTCGTGGAAAAACCGTCCCGCGAAAAAGCCGGGGAAATGCTCGCCGAAGGCAATTACAAATGGAACAGCGGCATGTTCATCTGGCGGGTCGGAACCGTTCTGGACATCATGCGCCGGCACGCTCCGGACCTGGCGCAGACAGCCGCGCATTTCTGCGAAGCCTGGGGAACTCCCGCTTTCGAAGACCAGCTGGAAAAGGAATATGCCGCCTGCCGCAAGATTTCCATCGACTACGCCATTATGGAAAAAGCGGAAAACATTGTGGTGCTGGAAGCCTCATTCGACTGGGACGACATCGGCAACTGGACAGCTCTCCGGAATCATTTCCGCGCCGACGATGCCAACAATGTGGCAATCGGCAGATTTGAAGCGCTGGACGCCCGCAGCTGCATTGCTTTTTCCAATGATCCGGATCACCTGCTCTGCGCCATCGACACCGAAGAACTGATAATGATCCACACTCCGGACGTTACGCTGGTCTGCGGCAAAAACAGCACTCCGAAAATCAAACAGTTCCTGAAAAAACTGGCAGAAAAAGAAGAAATGAAAGGCTATTTTTAATCATGAATGACCAGGCATCCAATCTGACAGAGTTCCGCACCGAACGGGACAGCATGGGAGAAATTCAGGTTCCCGCTGATAAATACTGGGGCGCGCAGACGCAGCGGTCCACTCACTTTTTCAATATCGGGCTGGATTTCATTCCGGAGGAAGTCATTCATGCGCTTGCCATTGTCAAAAAGGCATCCGCGCTCGCCAATAAAAAGAGCGGACGTCTCGCCCCGGAACTGGCGGACGCGGTCTGTTCCGCCGCAGATGAAATTCTGGCAGGAAAACTGGACGGCAATTTCCCGCTCAAAGTCTGGATGACCGGCAGCGGCACGCAGTCCAACATGAACCTCAATGAAGTCATAGCCAACCGCGCATCCGAAATGCTCGGCGGCAGACGCGGCACAAAAAAACCGGTTCATCCCAATGACCACGTGAATATGTCGCAGTCATCCAACGACACCTTCCCGGCGGCGATGCACATTGCGGCGGTGATTGAAACATACAAACGGCTGCTGCCGGCAGTCCGCACACTGCGTGATATTCTCCGGATGAAATCCGAAGAATTTCAGGACATTGTCAAAATCGGACGCACCCATCTGCAGGATGCGGTTCCGCTCACGCTCGGACAGGAATTTTCCGGATATGCCGCGCAGCTGGACATTGCCATTGCGCGCATTGAAAAAACAGTGCCGGAACTTTATGAACTTCCGCTCGGCGGAACGGCAGTCGGAACCGGGTTGAACGCGCCGGAAAGTTTTGCGGCGGATGCGGCGGCGGAAATTGCGGAACTCACCGGCTTCCCGTTTGTTTCCGCTCCGAATAAATTTTCGCTGCTGGCGGCACACGACGGCATTGCCGCGCTTTCCGGAACCTTCAGAACTCTGGCATGTGCGCTGATGAAAACCGCCAACGACGTCCGCTGGCTGGCAAGCGGTCCGCGCTGCGGAATCGGGGAAATCTCGCTGCCGGAAAATGAACCCGGCTCCTCCATCATGCCGGGCAAAGTCAATCCGACACAGTGCGAAGCCCTGACCATGGTATGTGTGCAGGTGATCGGTCTGGATACCGCCGTCGGCATGGCGGCAAGCCAGGGAAATTTTGAACTGAACGTATTCAAACCGGTCATGATTTTCGATCTGCTGACGGAATTGCGTCTGCTGGCAGATTCCTGCCATAATTTCGGAGAATACGCAGTGAAAGGCATCCGAGCCAACCGGGAACGGATTCATACGCTGGTCACGCAGTCGCTCATGCTGGTTACGGCTCTCAGTCCGAAAATCGGATACGACAACGCCGCAGCCATTGCAAAACAGGCTTACCATGAAAATCTTACGCTCAAGGAAGCCTGTGTGCGCGCCGGTTACATGACCGAAGAAGAATACGATCAGATTGTGCGTCCGGAAAAAATGACCGGACCGCGGGATTAATTTTTCTTTACGGACGGCTGACGCGGTCCGTAAAAAGTTTCACTCAATTTGAACGACGGCTCCGGCAAGGGGTCGCCGTTCAGAAATTTCCGGCACAGCTCCAAAGCTCCGGAAAATTCATCCGGACGGAACCAGTGAATGCGGATTCCGTTGCGTTCCATGTTGCGGAACCAGGAATCCTGTCGTTTGGCGAACTGCCGGATTTTGACCAGGAGTGTATCCCGCATCTCCTGAAAAGTCATTTTCCCCTGCAGGTGCAGAGCCATATACCGGTATTCCAAACCGAAAAATTCCAGACGTTCCCAGGAAACGCCCTGGTCATGCAGACGAACTGCCTCATCCAGCATACCCTGCGCCAGACGTTCATCCAGACGCTGTTCAATGCGCTGATGCAGTTCCGCACGGGAACGCAGAACTCCGATCACCAGGAAATCATAATCGGAAACCGGATGATTTGCCGCCTGAAGCAGGGAATGATCCGGCTGTTCTTCCAGCTGTTCAATCCGCCGGATGATACGGGTCCGGTTATCGGGTTCGCGGCGCAGGATTTCTGATTCCGGTTCGAGACGGAACAGCATTTCGCGCAGTTCTTCCGTGGACATACCGCGTTTTTCAGATCGTTTTTCCGGATCGGGCGCACCGCCCTGAAGACAGTAGGAACGGAGGATGGAGTCTATATAAAGAGCAGTTCCGCCGCACAGCACGGGCAGATGTCCGCGGGCATGAATATCCGCCATTGCGGCATGACAGTCCCGCATGAATTCCGCCAGATTGTAAGGATACTGCGGGTCGACAATATCCAGCAGATGAGACGGAACGCGTTCGCCGTCCGCCAGAATGTATTCCGACAGATCTTTTCCGCTGCCGATATCCAGTCCGCGATACACCTGCCGGGAATCCGCGCTGATGATTTCCCCCTGAAGTGCTGCGGCAAGCCGCACAGCAAATGCGGTTTTCCCTGTTGCCGTCGGTCCGGTTACCACTGCGGTGCGAAGCCTTTTCATATCTCTGGAAACTCCTTTTCTGAAAAATTTTCATTGAATGTTGTCAATATAGCGCAACTTTTGCTGGTAATCATCCCGAATAGAGGTTAAATTACCGGAAATATTTAAAATTTTTTCAGACGGAAGGGAAAATAACGAATGGAAATGCAGAATACCATCGCCAGAGAAGTTTCTTACAGCGGGATTGCGCTGCATACCGGCGTCCGGGTCCACATGACCATGAAACCGGCTCCCGCCAATACGGGAATCGTTTTCCGGCGGACAGATATGAAGGGCGGACCGACGGTCCGGGCGCATGTAGCCTGTGTAATCGACACCCGCCGCGCCACCACCATCGCCTCGCTATCCAAAGCCTACGTGGTGCTGGTTGAACATATCATGGCGGCACTTCATGCGGCGCAGGTTGACAACGTTTTTGTGGAAATGGACAGTGCGGAGCCGCCCATTGCCGACGGCAGCGCGACAAAATTCTTCAATATGATTCAGGAAGCCGGCTTGAAACAGCTGGATGAACCGGCGAAAATCTGGTCCTGCGACAAAATTATTTCCTACGAAAACAAAGGGACGACAATGGTTGTCCTGCCCTGCGACCATTTCAAGATTTCCTGTACCGTCGAATTCGGCGATACCGCGTTGGGAACCCAGTTTCTCTCACTGGATGTTACGCCGGAATCCTTTGAATGCGAACTTGCCCCGTGCCGGACTTTCGCCTCGTACAGCGATCTGGCGCAGCTGTTCGCCGCCGGACTCGCCAAGGGCGGCAGTCTGGACAACGCAGTCATTCTCCACAACGGAGCCATCATCAGCAGCGGCGGTCTGCGTTTCCCCAATGAACTGGTACGGCATAAAATGATGGATATGGTCGGCGATATGTATCTTTCCGGGAAACGGGTTCATGCCCATATCGTTGCCATCCGTCCGGGACATCCCTCCAACGTGGAAACGGTCAAGCGGATGCTTGCCGCCACCGGAGAACTGCCCGCCGGACTCTGAAGTGATCATTAATCAACCATAGAACAGGAGATAAAAAAATGAGCAAAATCTTGGATGCGTACGCGCTGCGTACCCTGATTCCGTGCTGCCCCTCCATGGTCCTGCTGGACAAGGTCATGCTGGAAAGCGACACCCGCGCCATCGGGCAGAAATGCATCACCTCGAACGAACTGACTTTCCTCGGTCATTTCCCGAATCACCCGATCTTCCCCGGAGTGCTGGAAATTGAAGCCATCACGCAGCTGGCGGAAGTCCTGGTCCGTTCCAAACTCGACCCCGAACTCAAAGGTGATTTCTACCTGAAATCCGTCCGCAAAGTCAAATTCCGCCGTCCGAACAACCCCGGCGACCGCATGATCTTTGAACTGGACATCACCTCGTTCGGCAGCGACAGTGCGGAATTCACCGCAGTGGTGAAAAACGGCGCCGGCGTAGCCTGCAATGCACAAGGCGTAGTGGCGGTCCGTCCCAAAACCCCGGATCCCACTCCGATTCAGCCGTTCGGCGAATTCGACAAAGGCATCTGCTGTGAAATGGACGCAACCGGCATCAAGGAACTGATCCCGCACCGCTACCCGTTCCTGCTGGTGGATTATGTCTGCAAAATTCAAGGCAGCCATGTTACCGGCGTCAAGAACCTGACCCAGGGCGAACCGCTCTTCCGCAATTATCAGGACGGCTATTCCGTGCTGATGGGTCCGGTGCAGGCGGAAATGGCGGCGCAGACCGGCGCCATCTACATGCTTTCCCGTGAAGAAAACCGCGGAAAAATCGCCTACTTCATGGGCATCGACGATTCTCAGCTGCTGCGTCCTATTTTCCCCGGACAGCAGCTCCGTCTGGAAATCGACATGCCGGACACCAAATCCAAATTCGGCAAAGGACACGGCTGTGTATATGCAGACGGTCAGCTGGCATCGGAAACCACCATGCTGTTTGCCATTGTCGACCCCTGATCTGTTTCAGGAATATTCTCAAAAACCGCGCCCGTTTTTCTGCGGGTGCGGTTTTTATGTTTTCAGAGATCTTTCACCGCTTCCTTGAAATCCTGCAGGTCCGTAAGATAAAGAAACGGGTTGACCTGTTTCTGATGTCCCAGAGTATCGTTCGGTTCTTCTCCGTAATCGTGTCCGGAATAAACCACTGCTTCATCCGGCAGACGGGAAATAACCTCACGCATGGTCTGAAACATGGTCTCCGGATGACAGTATCCGCAGCAACCGACAAACAAAGTGTCGCCCGTGAAAACCGCCGAGTTGTCGCCCAGCAGCCAACAGACACTGCTGACGGAATGGCCGGGGGTGAAAAATGCCTGTATATACGATTTTCCGAATGGCAGTTTCTCCCGGTCTGTCAAAGGAATATCGGAAAAAATCCGGCAGACGGGATGGGTTACCGTAGGTGCCGGGAAAAATTTCCGGACTTCCGCCAGACCGGAAGTATGATCGGTATGTCCGTGGGTAATCAGGATGTAACGCGGTTTCCGATCCGGGTATTTTTCCAGTGCATCACGGATTTTCGAGACATCGCCGCAAGGATCGACAACAGCGGTGTCTCCGGTTTCAGAATCGTGAATCACATAAGAAAAATTATGGTCGAAACCACCGACTGCAATCTGGGTTACTTCAAACATGGTTCCCTCCGGTTTCCTGCGGGCGGACAGAATATTTCCGGCGATAACCTGCCGGTGTCAGCCCCACTTGTTTTTTGAATTGACGGTAAAACACTTCCAGCTCGCTGAATCCGCAGTTCATGGCAATTTCCTTGATGGATGCTCCGTTGTCGGCGGTCAGCATGATTTTGGCGCGGGCAATGCGGCGTTCCTGAATGAAATGCAGCGGAGCCTTGCCGTAGAATCTGCGGAACAGAGCAAACAGATGCGGACGGCTGATTCCTGCATGAACCGCAATCTGTTCAGGAGAAATTTCCCGTTCCAGATTCCGTTCGATGTATGCGCCGGCGGCGAGCAGACTCTGCGGACAATCCGGCGGATGATTCCGCTGTGCGGTCAGGGCTTTCCAGCGGATCATGGAATACGCATAATCCGCCAGGGCATCGAGATCGGCACAGCCGGAATGGAATGCTTTATGGCATTCATCGGCGAAGGCGACGGCTTCATCGGGAGCGGACCAGATGCTCACGCGCGGACCGGGGCGTTTGTTCTCCTTCACTTTGAAATGGAAAACGATGCAGCGGTACGGATCATCGGAAAACGTTCTGCAAATGGTATGTTCTCCGTACATGTGCCAGAAAACGGTGCCGCGGGTAAAGATTTTTTCTTCTCCGTCCAGTTCGAACCGCAACTTGCCGCCGGTCAGGATTTCCACCGATTCCATGTTGTTTCCGATATAGGACGGAGTAACTTCCGGGACAGGCGGACAGGCAAAACGTCCGACATTCATCAGCTGCTGCAAATGTCTGCTCATCGTTTCACACTCCTTTTATAAGCAAAGTCAAGAAATAATATTTTCAGTCAATTGATTTTCTGTTTTTCACATGTAGAATATACCACACAAAGATTTTTAGTCAAATTATTTCGTTCCAACAACCCTTAAAAAAGGAGAAAAAAGAATGATGTTGAAACCGTTGTCCGTCCAGTTGTATTCTCTGCGCGAACGCGCTCAGAAAGATTTCATCGCGGTTCTGAAAGATGTTGCCGACATGGGCTACATGGGCGTGGAACCCGCCGGATTCTGGAATATCCGTCCTTCCGAACTCAAAAAAATCGTCGAAGACCTCGGCATGAAAATCTATTCTTCGCACTCTCCCTGGTGCGTCGGCTCCAACATCGGCGAATGCATGGACATTGCCGATATGCTGGGACTCAAGAAAATTGTCTGCGGTTACGGTCCGAATGATTTCAAGGATCTGGACACTATCAAAGCCACGGCGGAAAAAACCAACCAGATGCAGGAAATTCTGGAAAAGAACGGCTATACACTGTTCCAGCACAACCATTACTGGGAATTCGAACGGATCGACGGCAAGCTCAAATATGAAATCTTCGCCGAACTCTGCCCGAAAATGAAATTCGAAATCGACTGCTTCTGGTCCACCAACAAGGGAACCGAAGATCCCGTCGCCATGCTCAAGAAATTCGCGGACCGCACTATTCTTCTCCACATGAAAGACGGCGTCTGCAAACAGAACGCAGCCAACAGCGGCATGGTCAACGGTCTGCTGGACATGAAGATTGACCTGCTTCCGCTCGGAACCGGCACCCTGCCGATCAAACAGCTGATCGAAGCTGCGCCGGACACGGTCGAAACGGTGGTGGTCGAACTGGACTACTGCGAACAGGATATGACTTCCGCCATTGCGCAGAGCTACAAGTTCATGACCGAAAACAAACTGGCTCTTGGCCGCAAATAATCGAAAGGATTTCTGATTATCATGAAAACAACGAAAGTCGGCATCATCGGATGCGGCATGATCAGCGATACTTATTTCAAAGCTGCCCAGAAATTCAACATTCTGGAAGTCATTGCCTGCTCCGACATCATCCCCGAACGTTCCGCCGCCAAAAAAGAACTCTACGGCGTTCCCAATGTCACCAACGAAGAACTGCTGGCGAACAAGGACATTGAAATTGTCCTGAACCTGACTCCGCCGCAGGTTCACTCCAAAATCGCCATGGACACCCTGAACGCGGGCAAACACGCCTACTCCGAAAAACCGTTCGGCGTGGACGAAGCGGACGCCGCCAAGGTGATGGCGCTGGCGAAGGAAAAAGGACTGCGCGTCGGCTGCGCTCCGGATACCTTCCTCGGCGGCGGACAGCAGACCGCCCGCAAGCTCATTGACGACGGCTGGATCGGCAAACCGCTGTCCGGCACGGCAATTGTGATGGGCCGCGGTCCGGAACACTGGCCGCACGCTCCGTTCTTCTATGACTACGGAGCGGGTCCGATGCTGGATCTGGGACCGTACTACATGACGGCTCTGGTCAACATGCTCGGTCCCGCCAGGAGCGTTACAGCCGTTACCACCAAAGGTTTCGACTTCCGCACCATGGGTCCGGAAGTCGCCCCGCAGTATCAGGACAAATATGTTCCGTTCGGCAAATATCCCGTGAACGTTTCCACGCATCTGACCGGCGTAGTGGAATTCCAGTGCGGCGCGCTGATTACGGTCATTGCCAGCTTTGACTGCTGGAAGCACGGCCACAACCCGATCGAAATCTACGGAACGGAAGGCTCTCTGCAGGTTCCCGATCCCAACACGTTCGACGGTCCGGTCCGGGTCAGCCGCATGTGCGCCCCGAATTCCGACTGGCAGAATGTCCCGCTGACTCATATCTACACGGAAAACAGCCGCAGCATCGGTGCCGCCGACATGGCGTATGCACTGCGCAGCGGCCGCAAACACCGTGTCAACGGCGAACTTGCCAACCACGTGTTGGAAATCATGCTCTCCTTTGACAAGTCGAGCAAACTCGGCGCGAAAGTCGAACTCAAGACCACCTGCGAACGGCCGGAACCCCTGCCGCTCGGTCTCGAACCCGGCGAACTGCCCGAATAAAAAACGGTTTTCCCGTATTTCTGCCGGAAGCATTCCATCACGGGGGCTTCCGGTTTTTTCTTATCACACAAAAAAACGCCGGCACAAACCGGCGTTTTCCATAAAAACATCAGATTTACAGCTGAACTTCCGTCCGGGTGGTCTGCGTAAGATCCACAGACAATTTCCGGGACACGCCATCCGGCTGATGCACGGTGATTTCATGCTGTCCGGTTCCGTTGCAGAAAATCCGGTATCTGCCGTTTTCCCGGACAACTTCCAGATGCACGGCGGGATCATCCGGTTCCAGAATCATATCCGGCAGCAGGGTCAGAATCATGGGAACCCGTTCGACAACTTCGGTCTCATAACGCACCGAACCGCTGTCTATCACCACCATCTTACGGTTGGCGGAAGCAGTCCAGTCGGTATTCAGCAGCATCAGACGGCGGACGTCATCGGATTCCACCCACTCGTTCCAGAAAATTTCGCGGGAGGGATCTTCCACCCGGCTCTGCGGACGGTGCGCGGAAGCCAGATGTGCCAGCAGCGCCGCAACAACTTCCCGCAGAGCTTCATGTCCGGGATAAGCATAAGCGGCAATGAGGTAAACCGTTCCTTTGCCTTTGCGGAAACGCACCACCAGTGGAGAGCCGGTCGCGGCATCCCAGATGTACGGTTCTGCACCGGAAAGTTCCAGCTGTGCCAGACGGCACGGACCGTCTTCTTCCGGAGAGGAATTCGGAATACCGGAAAGTTCGGGAAGTCCGCCCTGCAGAGCCTCGCGTTTTGCGCAGTTCCATTGTCCGCGGTAAATTGCGCCCGGACCTTTCACCCGGACGCCGCAAAGTTCCGTCAGATCGCCGTCATTCCAGAGATTCAGATCCAGCATATCGGCGAGGAAATCGCGCCGGACATGACGGCTGAACTCCGGCAGACCGATCAGCAGTTCGCCGCCCTGTTCCACGAAACGGGAAAGCTTGTCGTAATCCTCCTGAATCATGGTGTTCCAGCCGAGATGAAGCAGCAGGGAATAACGGTCGAAATATTCCGGTTTCGCTTCCGTCGGGACTTCATCGAAATCGCCGTAAGGCGTTCCGGAGAAGAAGAACCGGCGGCGGCTGAAGTCCTGACGCAGCGGCTGCACATTCGCGCCGGGCATCAGCACGTCCAGCAGATGACGGCATTTTTCCGGCTGGCGATGTCCCCAGAGCGGGTCATTCTTGCCGAAAAGTCCCCAGACGGCATAATCCGGTGTCTGGTCGGTATCGCAGATGAATCCGTTGAACGGCGCGGCATAACGTCCTTCGACAAAGGCAATCTTCCGGGTCGGCGCGCCCTTCCGGGGATGCGTCTTGACGAAACGGTAGAAGTCGCGGGTCATATCCCGTTTTCCCTTGGTGAGCAGGTCATCCCATGCCTGACGTTCTTCCTTGAACAGTTCGAAAAGACAGTCTTCCTCGTAAATCATGGATGCGCCCATCATCCAGGGCTGGAACAGCGAAAGAAAATAAACGCCGAGATGATTTTCGAAATACGGCTGAAATGCGTGCTGAATGGCAATATGCACCCCCCATTCGCCGTTGGAAAGAGCTTCCGCGGCGGGACGCGCCTGCGAACAGAGATGCTGCGTATGCGGAACCATGGTTTCGGTCCGGATAAAATCCGCACCCGCCATATAACAGTAACGATGTCCGCCGGACGCATCGCCGAATGCCGCCCGTCTGCTGACTTTGTGTGCCTGATCGACACCGATTTTCAGACGGGTCAGACAATGTTCCATAGCGGTTTTCATATCTTCGGACCGCCATTCAAAACCGGGATCGAATGCGTAAACCGCGCCGGGCCATTCATGCCAGCCGACACTGTGAAGCATATTGCCGGATGCCTGCACCAGTGCGCCGCTTTCATAACTGGTTGCCGCCTCCACATAAATATGATGATCCCGGCAGAATTCCCCCCAGCGCGTCAGCAGGGCATCGGGAACTTCCTCGCGGCGTTCCACGTCCGGCGATTTACAGCGGAAATTGCGGAACACAACCAGGTTGCCGAGACGTGTCCGCCAGGTATAATCCAGCAGCCAGTCCATGATACCGCTGTCATCATGCGGAACCACGGTCATGTCGTAACCGACCATGACTTCGGGCGTTTCATTTTTGAGATCATATACTGCGGGGATGACTTCCTGCGCGGCATCCGTGGACACCGGCACATCAACGCCCGGCTCGGAAAGGGTAAAGCGGAAATCATTCCAGCCGGGCTGGACGGACAGCACGGTTTCACCTCCCCGCCAGCGAACAGCAGTCCGGTCCGCTTTGACTGCAAAAACGCGTCCGATCAGTTCTTCACCGCACAATGCCCACGGCGGCAGGGAAAGTTCCAGATGATGGTGTTCCGACTGCTGAAACACCAGCCGCGTTACCAGCAGATAAAAACGGGTGTTGCCGTTGCGGAGTTCAAACTGATGTTTTCCGACAACAGCAGGAAAACGCATCCAGACGTCTTCCAGCATCTGCATATAGACGTCATGATGCCGGTAATACCGGGTGCATTCCGCAACTTTTCTGCCATCACAGAAAAGTTCCAGCGGGAAATCATCGTGTACCTGTTTTTCCGCTCCGGGAGTGTATTCCGGCGCAGCCATGCCGACAATATGCAGGATAGTTTCTGCGCTGTCGCCGGCAGCCGGGGACAGCTCCGCTTCAAATTTCATTCCGGACTGCGGGGCAATCCAGGCGGTCCGCATCCGCGCCCAGTCATGCACGGGAACGGAAGACGCCAGATCATCGGCTTCGAGAATTGTCTGTCCGGGTCTCGCCGGCTGAAGGAACCAGAAATACCCGGTACGGGTTACAATCACATGGCAGCCCAGATATTTTGGTCCGACCGGGAATTCAATGCGGCCTTCCTCCTGAATTTCCTGTGCGGTAAAATCAAATGTTCCGGAAAGTGTAACCAGCCGGAAAACGGCGTCCGGTTCAACTTCCGCCACGACCCGGATGCCGGAAAGTCCGCGCTGCGTGGAACTTTTCCATTCCGGAGCCGGCAGCGGGGTCTCATGCGCGCAATGTCCCGGACCGAACCAGATTACCGGATATTCCAGCTGAAATGTTTTTTCAATAACGCCGTGTGAACATTCCAGATGTCCATCCCAAAGGTAAAAGGGATGATAATGACGGCGGGAATAAAGGTACTGGTATCCCCAGTCAATCCGAAAATCCAATTTCATGACGGAAACCTCCTGTGAAATGTTTCTTGCCGATAACTGTACATCGAGGTAATACCTATACCCTGTTTTCCGGAAAAATCAAGCCGAAAAAACGGAAAACATCCGGAATCCGGAACAGGACAAAGGACAAAAACCGGGCTTTTCTCTGAAATCAATTTGTTTTTAGCCGTTTCTGTGCTATTAGTATCTACAAAAAAATGGATAGTCATTATTTGTGGAAAAAGAAAGCTTCCGCCGGGAAGCTCCGGAAGAAGGGACGAAGGGACGAAATGCAATCATCCGGCATAATGCAGATATTGTCGAAACTGAAAATAATGCTGAACCCGATGTTCGGCGTTCAAATCATAAAAAACAACCGTGAACTGCTGTGGCAGCTGGTGAAACGGAATGTGGCATCCCGGTACCGGGGTTCCATGCTGGGGTTCTTCTGGAGTTTGGCACAGCCGCTGATGATGCTGTGTGTTTACACCTTTGTGTTCAGCGTGGTGTTCAAACTGCGATGGGGGGAACGCATGGCGGAAACCCAGGGCGGCTTTGCGCTGGTGATGTTCTGCGGTATGGCATTCTACAACATTTTCAGCGAAAGCGTGTCCGCCAGTGCAGCGGTCATCGTGCAGAGTCCGAATTATGTGAAGAAAGTGATTTTCCCGCTGGAAATTCTGCCGGTGGCGCAAGTGCTGTCCTCCTGCATCGTGGGGATGATCTGGTTCGTCATGCTGCTGATCGGCATCTTCTGGGTCAACGGTTCACTGCCCTGGACCACGGTTCTGCTGCCGGTGGTTCTGCTGCCGCTCATGTTCTTTTCCTGCGGCATCGCTCTGTTTGTGGCATCGCTGGGGGTGTATCTGCGGGATATTCAGTATGTCATCGGAATCATTCTTCAGATCCTGTTTTTCATGACCCCGATTTTTTATCCCATTTCCGCCGTTCCGGAAAAATACCAGCTGCCGCTCCGCATGAACCCGCTGTCCATCATGATTGAACAGGGACGGGATGTGCTTCTGCGCGGACAGCTGCCCGACTGGGGATTCCTGGGGATCTCGCTGCTGGCGGGCATAGTCGTAACTCACCTCGGAATGGTCTGGTTCTACAAAACGAAGAAGGGGTTTGCTGATGTCCTCTGATGATATTGTCATTTCCGTAAAAAACATATCCAAATGTTTTGAAATATACCAACAGCCGATTCACCGGCTGCTTCAGACTCTGTGCGCGGGAACCAAAAAATTCTACCGGGAGTTCTGGGCTCTCCGGAACATCAGTTTCGATGTCCGCCGCGGGGAATGTGTGGGCATTATCGGCAAGAACGGCGCGGGAAAAAGCACCCTGCTTCAAATCCTGACCGGGATTCTGCGTCCGACTTCCGGCAGTGTGGAAGTTCACGGCAAAGTCGCGGCTCTGCTGGAACTGGGCAGCGGATTCAATCCTGAATTCACCGGACGGGAAAACGTCTACATGAATGCGGCTATCCTGGGATTGAGCGCAAGCGAAACCTCTGCGAAATATCAGGAAATTGTGGATTTTGCCGACATCGGCGACTTCATCGACCAGCCGGTCAAAACCTATTCCAGCGGCATGATGGTGCGTCTGGCTTTTGCCGTGCAGATTCTGGTGGAACCGGACATTCTCATCGTCGACGAAGCTCTGGCGGTCGGCGACGCCGCTTTTCAGCGCAAATGTTATGCCCGGATGGATGCCCTGCTGGAAAAAGGCATGACGCTGCTGCTGGTTACGCACGATACGGAGACTGTCAAGCAGCGCTGCAAACGGGTGATCTTCCTCAAAGACTCCGAAGTCTTTTTCGACGGTCCGGCGCAGGAAGGCGTAACGGAATACATGCGTTATCTGTTCCCGAACGAATTTCTGCTGAAACCGGCGGAATCCTCCCGGACTCCCGCGCAGAAAATCAATAATCTGGAAAACGGCTTCGTCTACGAAAAGAATGATCTGCATACTCTGAAAACGCAATGGGGCGTCGGCGGCGGCTTTATTCCGTCCATCCAGATTTACGGTCTGGAACCCCCGAACATTCTCCGGACGCCGGCAAAAATCCGCATTGAGGTGCAGGCTGTCTGGGACAAGGATTTTGTTGCACAGAAAATCCGGCAGGAACATCTGTACCCCAGCATGATGATCGGCATCCGGCTTTCCGATGTCAAGAACATCCCGGTTTACGGAACCAACAACGCCATTGAAAAAGTGGAAATCAACCCGTTCGAACGGGAATCCGCCACCGTGGTTTACGAACTGGATCTGCCTATGCTCAAAAACGGAGATCTGTTTCTGACCGCGGCAGTGGGGGTCGGAGTGATGAGCGGGCATGTGCATCTGGTCTGGGATGACCTGGCGGTTCATCTGCAAAGCGTCAGCGACTCGGAAAGCGACGGCATGCTCTACTGTGATACCAAACTTTCGGTGAAATGATGAATCTGAAAAAATTTTTCCATTTCAACTGGCTGCGCCGGATTTCCCCCGGTTATCACGGCAAAGTCCAAAGCCGCAGAAAGCAGATGGCTTTTCAGGCGGAATTTTTCCGCCGCTGGGAACTGGCGCAGAAAACCATGCGTCTGGAATATGAAAATCTCCATTCCGTTTCCCGGCAGCATGACCGGTCGCTGAAAGAACTGCAACGGCAAATTCAGGAAATCTGTCAGACTGTTTCCGCCAACTCGGCGGCTCTGAACAACGCTCTGGCGGAAACCGGAAAAACTCTTGCCGCACAACAGAATGAAACCGCCAGAAGTATTGCGGAAATCAAATCCGGATTCAAACTTCTGGAAGACAAACTGACTTCCATCGGCAGCCGGCCCCATTTCTTCGACGACATTCTGGAAAACCTGAAAGACGCTGCCGAAATGCAAAGCTCCATCTGCAAGACGGTGAACCGCCTGGCGGAAGGGCAAAAGGAAATGACCGACAAACTCGTTTTCATCGGCAACAGAACTCATTTCTTCGACGACATTCTGAAAAACCAGAAAGACGTCGCCGATATGCAAAGTTCCATCCGCAAGACGGCGGCACGCCTGGCGGAAGGGCAAAAGGAAATGACCGACAAACTCGTTTTCATCGGCAACAGGACTCATTTCTTCGACGACATTCTGAAAAACCAGAAAGGCGTCGCCGATATGCAAAGTTCCATCCGCAAGACGGCGGACCGCTTGGCGGAGGCTCAAAAGGAAATGACCGACAAACTCGTTTTCATCGGCAACAGAACACATTTCTTTGACAGCATCACGGAGCAGCTGCAGAATCTGGAACAATTCCGGCAGACTCTGCATCAGCAGTATGAATCCCTGTTCCGGAATGAAATACAGATCCGATGGCAGATGCTGGACGCGCTGGAACCGCTGCTCTTTCCGCCGGATACGCGGCTGGCTTGTCCGATTTGCGGACACGCTGCCGCCCGGAAGGATTATCAGACGGTTTCGACCATGTGCAAATTCAGCGGCGGACTGCTGGAACGGTTCGTCTGTCCGGAATGCGGCGTGATCTTCGGTCCGCTGAAAATGATGATGCTCAAACCGGGTCAGCTGGCGGAAGAATACCGGCAGTCCTACACGACATACTCGGAAAGCGACTGCACCGCGCTGGAAGAAAACATCTTCCGGGACCTGAACCCCGTCAAAGAAGGGATTTACCTCAACTACGGAGCGGGTGCGTGGAATTCCACCAGCGAGAAACTGCGGCAGGAAGGATTCACGGTTTATGATTATGAACCGTACGCGCCCGCCGCGGACCGGGACAATCTGATCCGGGATCCGGAACAGCTCCGGGACATGAAGTTCGACGGCATTTTCTCCAACGACCTGCTGGAACATCTGCCGGATCCGGTGAACGAACTGAAATTCATGTCCGCCATGCTGAAACCGGGCGGCTGCATGATTCACGGTTCCGGCTGTTACGAATACGCGTTTGAATATACCCGGTTCCACCTGTTTTTCTTTGTCGGCAAATCGCTGGAATACATTTCCCGTGATGCCGGTCTGAAATATTCGCTGGGAGAACGGGTGTATTCCTACTCGCCCTTCCGGAAATGCAAATTCACACAGGCTTAACATACAAACCAAAAGGAAACAACATGAAAAAAGCTCTTATCACAGGAATCACTGGTCAGGACGGTTCCTACTTGACCGAACTGCTGCTGGAAAAAGGTTATGAAGTCCACGGCATCAAACGCCGCGCTTCCTCCTACAACACCAGCCGGATCGACCATCTCTACCAGGATGTCCATTCCAAAGACTGCCGCATGTTCCTGCATTTCGGCGACCTGACGGATTCCCTCAATCTGACCCGTCTGATCCATGAGATCCAGCCGGATGAAATCTACAACCTGGGCGCGCAGTCCCACGTCCGCGTTTCGTTCGACTGCCCGGAATACACCGCCAATACCGACGGTCTGGGCGTGCTGCGTCTGCTGGAATCCATCCGCATGTGCGGTCTGGAAAAGAAAACCCGTTTCTACCAGGCTTCCACTTCCGAACTCTACGGTCTGGTGCAGGAAACGCCGCAGAAAGAAACGACTCCGTTCTATCCGCGTTCCCCCTATGCCGTGGCGAAACTCTACGGCTACTGGATCACGGTGAACTACCGCGAAAGCTACAACATGTTCGCCAGCAACGGCATTCTGTTCAACCATGAAAGCCCGCGCCGCGGCGAAACTTTCGTGACCCGCAAAATCACCCGCGCCGCGGTCCGGATCAAACTGGGCATGGAAGATTGTCTCTACCTGGGCAACCTCGACTCCAAACGCGACTGGGGTCATGCCAAGGATTACGTAGAAGGCATGTGGCGCATCCTTCAGCATGACAAACCCGGCGACTTCGTGCTGGCAACCGGCGTAACCACCACTATCCGCAAATTCTGCGAAATGACTTTTGAACAGCTGGGAATGCCGCTGGAATGGCAGGGCAAAGGACTGGATGAAGTCGGCATCGACCGCAAGACCGGACGCAAAGTCATTGCCATTGATCCCGTTTATTTCCGGCCTGCCGAAGTTGACCTGCTCCTGGGCGATTCCTCCAAAGCGCGCAACGAACTCGGCTGGACTCCGAAATACGATCTGGAACATCTCGCCGCCGAAATGGTGGAAGAAGATATGAAGGAAGCGGAAAAGGAAAAATTCCTCCGCGGACAGGGCTACGAAGTGCTGCTCCCGCGGGAATAAAATCTGATTCCTGTTTTTTCAACGCGGAAAACTGCCGTACAGAATACGGCGTTTTTCCGCGTTTTCTGTTTTCCGGAACTCTCCTTAAAGTTCTTCGCCGAAATCAAACTCCGGCTGAATCATGCCGCCGCTTCCTTCATCCTCTTTTTCCGTTTCCGGAAAATTGGACACGGTTACGCCGAGCAGACGCACCGGCACGGTTTCGGCTTCCGTTTTTTCCAGCAGTTCGCGGGCTGTCCGGAAAATGACTTCCGCATCTCTGGTGTAAAAAGACAATGAACGGCTGCGGGTAATGGTCCGGAAATCAAAGAATTTAACTTTCAGGGTTACGGTTTTTCCCATGCAGTCATGCTTCGTCAGATCAGCGGCGACTTCTTCCGCCTGCTGTTTCAGGAACGGAACCAGTTCCGTCATGTCGGAAGTATCGCGGGAAAACGTGGATTCCGTTCCCAGTGATTTCGGTTCACGTTCCGGAATCACCTGCCGGTCGTCTATCCCGCGGACAGCATAATAGTAGTATTCTCCGGTTTTGCCGAAAGTCTGCGTCAATTCCTGTAAAGACATCTGCAGCAGCTGTGCTCCGGTTCGTATGCCGTGTTCCAGCAGATATTTTTCGGTTACTCTCCCGATTCCGTAGAATTTTCCGATCGGCAGATTCCGCAGAATATGCGGAGCACGTTCCGGAGTAATGACAGTCAAGCCGTCCGGTTTCTGGTAATCCGAGGCAATTTTTGCCAGAAAAAGATTGTAGGAAACGCCGGCGGAAGCGGTCAGCCCGGTCGTCTGCCGGATACGTGCCTTGATTTCACGCGCCGTCCGCGTGGCGTACGGTATGCCGCTTTTGTTGACCGTTACATCCAGATAAGCCTCGTCGATGGACAGCGGTTCCACCAGATCGGTGTAGTCCAGAAAAATTTTCCGGATCTCGCGCGAAACCGCCCTGTAAACATCCATGCGCGGCAAAATGAAAACCGCCTTGGGACATTTCCGGTATGCGGCGTCCGTACTCATGCCGGAATGGACTCCGTATTTCCGCGCCTCGTAGGAACAGGTGCAGACCACGCTCCGGGAATGCGGCGGACCGCCCACGATCACGGGCTTTCCCCGCAGGGACGGATTGTCCCGCATTTCCACGGAAGCGTAAAACGCGTCCATGTCGATATGTATGATTTTGCGCATCTGCCGGTCCCGGTTGCTGTTTCCCTGAATGTTGGAAATATACCCGTTCCCGGCAGAAATGCAAGGACAAATCAGCTGATCTGGACCAATGCCACGGCGGAATTGGAAAAACTGGAGAACCGGACAGTGTTTCCGTCAAACGCCATTTTGTCCGGAGCTGTCAGCCGGTGTTCATTATCCAGCAGCTGGATGCGGCAGTTTTCCGCTTTGAGCGGGACATCGGCGGTCAGGACGAAATCCACCTCTCCGGTCCGGAACGCGGAAATCAGCAGTTCCCCTGCGCCTTGTCCGTCTGCGCCTGCCAGCACAGCAACGTCTTTGGTATCGCTGCGGGCTTCTGTCCGTTCCGGATAGCGCACAATGTCGCCGTACGCTTTCAGACCATACCAGGAAGGAGTCAGTCCGTTGGAGGAATTTTTGTAGCAGCCCCAGCCGCCGGAACAGCAGTAATAATATCCGCCGTAGGTGAGCGGGGTATCCTGCCAGAGCATCATGGTCGTGCAGAGGAACGCCGCACTGTCCAGACCTTTCATTTCATCATTGTACATGTGCTGCTTGAAATCGGGATCAGTACGCAGACGGTGCCATTCCCCGCCGGGGAAATAATGCCATTCATTCAGATGGATTTCCGCATCCGGATAACCGTTCTCATCCAGCAGTTTGCGGACCATGCCGGGTGTCTGCTGAATCCAGCCGTACGGATCGTCCGTATAGCAGTGATAGCTGTAGAAATCCAGCGGGGCATGATGTTCCGCGCAGTACCGGATGAACACATCTGTTCTCCCTTCACAGAATGAGCAATGCGCCGGACCGCCGAACTTGAGATGCGGAAAACGTTTCTTCAATTCCGTCGCCGCCTGCACATAGAAAGCGTTGTACTCATCCAGAGTTCCCAGCCACATGAGATTTTTTGCATTGGGATCAATCCGGGTATTGCCGCCGCACTCCGGTTCGTTCCAGATTTCCCACCATTCGATGTTATAATGATAGCCGTTCCACAGACCTTCATTGTAATGCCGGATGATGTTGGAACAGATATTGATCCACTTCTGCACATCGGCGGGCGGGTTGATTTTATATTTCCGGATCGAATGGTCGATGGATTCGCCCAGACGGTAGAAAATCGGAGTGGTGCATTCTCCGACACAGTTTCCGATATAATCATCGGTATAGCTGAAATCATAGTTGCGCGGATCATTTTCATCCAGATGGAACAGCGGGAAAATCTGGCTGATGTCGACCAGCCGGCAGCCGGGATTGGTCAGCGGAGCGTCATGCAGACGTGCAAACGCCAGGTTCAGTTCCTTGAAGGAGCTGCGGATATTCTGTCCTGCCATTTCATTGGAAATGTGCGGCGCCAGATTTCCGCCGTTCAGCTTGCGGATTTTTTCTCCGGTTTTCTTTTGCGTGTTCCAGACAACATTGACAATATTCATGTTCTGTTTCCTTTTTTTGGGTTGAAATGGAAGCGGCACATTGCTATATTATACACAGGAAAAAGATTTCCGCAATGTCAACCCGTGCAAATCAATTCAGGTTCTGTGCAAAATATGAAATCCATGATTTATTATATCGGCGGACTGAAAAGAATGCTTGCTTTTCCGTATCCCGTGGATGAAGTCGGACTGATGGTCAACCACTATGCCATGCACCGGCAGAACAGATTACAGCGGCTGTTCATCTGTTTCAGTTTCAACGCGGACAAATACAATCCGCCGGAGACCGCAGGCATTCCGCAGTTCAGTATTCTGTTTCCCGGCACAGTATTGAATTCGGACCGACCGTACCCGCATGATGAACTTTTCTTCTCCTATTCCCGGGAAGTTTCAGAGCGTCTGATGCCGGTCTTCGCCCCACTGGAAAATCATCGTGGAGTGCCGCTGGAACTGACACCGGAATTCCATCACCGGCTTGCCCGTCTTCGGGAACTGATCGAACACCGTATGGATCTGGGAGCGGCGGACCGGATTGATGCTCTGGCTATTCAGATTGCTTTTGCGGCGGCGTTACAGCAGCGGGAACCGGAGAAAAAACGCACAGGCGGCATGAAACTCCAGGAACTTGCACTGGAACTGAAACAGGGAAAAAATCTGAATCTGCTGATCCGGCAATACGGATACAGCCGCCGGTCTTTTTACTATGAATGGAACCGGACTTTCGCGGTCAGTCCGCACCAGATGCTGCTGGAACACCGTCTGGAACAAGCCATGCACCTGCTGCTGTTCAGCGATTTGCCGGTTTCCGGAATCGCCGTTGAATGCGGATTTTCCGGAAACACTTATTTCCATGAATGTTTCCGGAAACATCTGGGCTGCACCCCCGGCAAATACCGCGAAAGACACCGGAACCCGAAAGTTCAGTAAATCATTTTTTCCTGGCGCAGAATGTAAGCGTCTTCCCAGTCCAGATTGAAATGAATCCAGGGTTTGCCGGTGCGCAGACATTCCCGCAATGCCTGGAAATACATGTCGAAACGTTCCTGCACAAAGACCCGCGAGTCGCGATGTGCATGAATCCAGTCCAGAAATGCGTCCAGATCCGCTTCCGTCAGCTGACCCGCATGATACTGGTCAAACAGCGTCTTGAACCGGATCAGATACTCAGTCCACAGAACCAGTTCACTCCGGAAACGGTCGGCGGGAGCTTTCGCCGCCAGCTGCTGCGCCATGCCGTGCAGTTCCTGATAATCCTTCAGACAAGTCCGCCGGAACAGCGAATACGGATACGGAATATGGCAGCGTCCCATGTTCAGCAGCAACTCTTTGATCCGGTGGTAAAAACGTCCTGCTTCGGGCGCATCTTTTCCGAACAGCGCCGCAAACAGTGCGGGAATGGCGTCCTGCTCTTTTTCACCGCGCGCGGCACGTGCCATCAGCACATAATTCATGCCGTACACGGTCCAGTGCGGCAGATGAAACTGGGTCAGAATACCGTCCGCGTGATGTTCCGCATACCAGTTCATTTCATGGAACATTTCATGAAAATGAATCATCGGCAGGGACAAATAGAAATTGACGCCCATGTAATATTCATAAATATTGATTTCGCCGCCGTTTTTCGCGGCTTCCCAGCGGCGGATGTCTTCCGCATAACGGGAGTTGACCGGACACGCCGGATCATCCATGGTGTGGTTGATGCACCGCCAGTACGGAGCGAAATGAACCGCCATGCCGCGTTCCAGCCTGAAACCGGGCGACGGTGCGCAATAATTCACATAAGCGCAGAATGTCAGCTGCAGATCCGGCCGTTTTTCCCGTAAACGCGCCCCGATGTCCCGAACCATGTCATGATAAATGCGGTCCGCCTTGTAGACATGTTCCGACAAACTGTAAAAATCGCCTTTCTGTTCCTTGTCGTAAAACCGGGAACACTCCGGACATTCGCACCAGCCGAAGCCGTCGTTCGGCACCAGAGAAATCACTTTGACTTCCGGATGTTTTTCGCAATAAGCCAGCATGTTGGCGGCAATTTCCGCCCGCAGTTCCGGATTGGTCGTGCAGAGCTGTTCACTCAGCAGCAGTTCGCTTTTACCGTCCGATGACTGGATGCGCTTTCCATTGATTTCCGCAAAAAATTCCGGATGGCTCCCCCCGTATTTCCGTCCGGGGATCCAGTAATTGAAATTATGATGTCCGCTTTCTATGACAATACCGCGAATCCGCGCCGCTTCCTTGCTCTCTTCGGACAGCTCATCATAATATTTCATCCAGACCAGCAGATAGTTGAGCTTGTTTTTCGCCATCCAGTCGAACAGCTGCGGCGTTTCCGCATTGAAAGGAAATTCCTGAATGAATCCGCGCCGTTTCAGCAGCGGTTTCCGGGCGGAAACGGCAATGCCTTCCGGAACAGGGACTTTCCGGGCGGCATCAAAACGGTCGCGTCCGGGTTCAAAAAACGAGTACCCGCCAAAACGTTCCGCCAAATCATAAACGCCGTAGAGCAGTTCTATGCTGTCCGGTGCGGCGATGATTACTTTTCCGCCGGCATTGCGGATCTCAAACGACGGCAGCTTTGTTTCGATGGCAAGAGCCGCGTTCAAATCATATTTTTTCAACTCATTTTCAGCCAGAAGCCGGGTCGCATCATTCATAAAAATTCTCCCTGTTTATTTCCCGGACATTACCATACAGCAGGAAGGGACAATTACAAATTTCATACTCAAAAAAAAGCCATTATTTCCGGCGTTGTAAAATAATCCGGCACAGACTCCGGCGTTTTTTCAATAAAAAAACCGGACAGCTCCGAAGAACTATCCGGTCATATTTCTGAAAAATCAGAAGCGGCTTGAATCAAGCCTTGGCATCTTCCGCTTTCGCTTCAGCTTCAACCGTTGCATCCGCAGCGGCTTCGCCGGCTTCGACCAGCTGAATGATGCAGAACTTGGCGCCGTCGCCGACGCGATGGCCCAGATGAACGATACGGGTATAACCGCCCGGACGTTTGGCATAAGCCTGAGCCAGTTCGCCGAACAGTTTTTCCAGAACGATCTTCTTGCCCTGCAGTTTATCGGACGGGGTGTTGATTTTCAGTTTCTGGGCAGCCAGACGACGGTTGTGATCATCGCCTTTTTTGGCGTAGGTGATCAGAGCATCGACCAGTTTGCGGGTTTCTTTGGCACGGTTGATCGTGGTTTTGATCTGTCCGTGTTCGATCAGGCTGCACGCCAGATTGACCAGCAGAGCCTTTCTGTGACCGCAGTTGCGGCCGAGTTTGGAAATATTTCTAAGGTGACGCATGATTACGCTTCCTCTTTCTTGACGGCCTTCGCGCGGTCGGCTTCGGCCTGAATTGCATTGGTGAGTTCTTCGCTGAAAGTCATTCCAAGCTGAAGATTGTTGTCGGCGAGTTTCTCTTTGATTTCATCCAGAGATTTCTTGCCGAAGTTGCGGAATTTGAGCATACGGGACTCAGTCTTGAGACAGAGTTCGCCGAGCAGCTTGATATTCGCATTGTTGAGGCAGTTCATCGCGCGGACCGAGAGATCCAGCACTTCGACATCCTGCGAGAGGATGCGGAACAGTTTCTGTTCTTCTTCGCTGATGGAAGAAAGCGCATCGTCTTCAGTGAGCTGATTGCCAAGGAAGGGACGGAGATGATCCTTGAGGATCTTCGCCGCTTTTTCCAGAGCATCGCGCGGAGAAACGCGTCCGTCGGTGTAGATTTCGAGAGTGAGAGAATCCATTTCGGTTTCTTCACCGACACGGGCGGCCCCAACCTGATAGCTTACATGAGTGACCGGGCTGAAAAGGCAGTCCACCAGAATCGTCCCATAGGGATGAGTCGGCTGTTTGTTCTTTTCAGCAGGGCACCAGCCCCGGCCCTTGGAGATTTCGACTTCCGCACGGAAAGGAATATCCTTGTCGAGCGTGCAGATCACCTGGTCGGGATTCAGCACTTCAACTGTTCCGTCGGTAATGATATCACCCGCGGTAACCGGTCCGGCGACGTTTTTCTTGATTTCCAGCGTTTTGGGCGGATCGGTATGCAAATTAAGCTTGACTTTTTTCAGATTGAGAATGATCTCCGTGATATCCTCAACCACGTTTGGAAGCGAGGTGAACTCATGGGAGACCCCTTCGATTCTGACGGCGGAAATAGCCGAGCCTTCCAGCGAGGAAAGCAGGACACGGCGCAAAGAGTTGCCAATGGTGTGTCCAAAGCCGCTCTGGAACGGAGCTGCAATGAACTTGGCATAAGTATCTGTGGCAGTCTGCTCTTCCATCACGAGGGACTGAGGCATAGGAAATCCGGATACGGCAGCCATCTTTATTTATCCTCCAATTGATTGTAACGGGGTTAATATTCAGAGATTCAACACACGGGACGGCAGCCGAAGCTCCGTCCCGGATATTGTCCGGCAAAAATCAGACACGACGACGTTTCGGGGGTCTGCATCCGTTATGCGGAACCGGAGTAATATCCTTGATCGCATTGATTTCCATACCGGTGGAGGCAATGCCTCTGACCGCGGATTCACGGCCGGCGCCGGGTCCGTTGACGCGGACTTCGACTTCCTTCATGCCGAGGGCTTCCGCTTTCTTGGCGGCATCGGCAGCCACAACCTGTGCGGCATAGGCAGTGCTCTTTCTGGAGCCTTTGAAGCCGTTCTTGCCGCCGGTGGACCAGCAGAGCACGTTGCCGTGCAGGTCGGTGAAGGTAACTTTCGTATTGTTGAAGGTCGCCAGAACGAAGGCGATTCCGGACGGAACATACCGTCCGCCTTTCTTGCGTTTCGTATCCGCAGCCGCAGTTTCAGCAGCAGGTGCGGTTTCAGCCGCGGCAGGAGCGGCCGGCTGCGCGTTTTCCACAGGCGCAGTATTCTTGATTTCGTCAGCCATCTTTGTTCAAAGCCTTTCGGTTAATCAAATTGAATTGTTCAGCAATGCCGTTCAGGCGGCATCACTTCTTTCCGCCCTTGGCGGCAGGTGCAGCGGCAGGAGCGGAGGCACCGCTCTTTTCGATCTTACGCTGCGTTTTGTCGCGAATCGCACCGACCGTGATCTTCTTGCCTTTTCTGGTACGGGCATTGGTACGGGTGCGCTGTCCGTGGCACGGCAGGCCTTTGCGATGGCGGGTTCCGCGATAGCAGTTGATGGACTGCAGACGACGGATATCCTGCGCCAGCTGACGGCGGAGATCGCCTTCCACCACGAACTCATTCTGGAGCATGGTGGTGATCGCCGCAATATTTTCGTCCGTGATCTGATTAGCTTTGGTTCCGGGAGCGATGTTCGCGCGTTTCACGAGTTCTTCTGCGACTTTCGGCCCGATTCCGTAAATGTACCGGAGAGCGAATTCAATCCGCTTGTTCCCCGGAATGTCAACACCGATGATTCTTGGCATGTTTTCTGTTCTCCGTTTCAGCCTTGTTTCTGTTTGTGGCGGGGGTTGCGGGAACACACCACGCGAACCGTGCCATTGCGTTTGATAATCTGGCAGTTTTCACATCTGCGCTTGATTGACGCCCTGACTTTCATGATCGTGAGCCTCTTTTCTTATTAATTCCACAAATACACACAATAACCTTCTTCTGGAAGGCACAGCACGCACATGTCGGAATGCAGTCGGGACGCGACTCCCGGCTTTTACACGCGCGAAGACTCATAATATAATCCATCTTTTCTGTTTTGCAAACCCTCTTTTTAAATAAAAAAAATATTTTTTTATTTTTTATCTATATAGACGCGACTGCCAAAAGTCCGGAAATCGAAAATTTTCATAAAAACGCAGTTATGTTTTGAGCGTGAACAATGTATGGGAAAGCTATTGTTTTTACCAGCTGCAGACTTTT